>NZ_CP025113.1:4943040-5555050 GCF_002831585.1 Bradyrhizobium sp. SK17
ATCAACGCGCGCGCGGTGATCATTCCCGTCGGGTTCACCGCCGAAAAGCTCATCAGCGGTGAAGCCGATCTCGCGATCCAGCAGATCAGCGAGTTGAAGCAGATCGACGGCATCGAGGTCGTCGGGCCGCTTCCCCTGGAATTGCAGACACCCGCTGTGTTCTCCGCCGGCCGTATGGTCGCATCGCAACGCGCTGCGGCGGCCGATCATCTGCTACGCTATCTGTCGTCGGCTGACATCGCGCCGGTGCTGCGCGAGACCGGGCTCGAGCCTTGAATTTGCCTGCACCGCGACGCAACCTGCCGGTCATGTTCAGATCCCTCCATGCAATTGCCTTTGCCGCGGCGCTGGCCGTGCCCGCACTCGCTCACGCGCAATCGGCCGACCTCGTGCTGTGCGACCGGCTCGCTGCCGATCCCACCGATCCTGACAAGCCGGCCGACGTGAAGGGGGTGCCCGAGATCGCGCCGGCGGATATTGCGACCGCGATCAAATATTGCGCGGTGGCGGCAAAGGCCTCACGTCGGGCGATGTACGAACTCGGCCGCGCCTATGCCGCCAACAAGCAGACGCTGGAAGCGGCAAGTGCCTGGCGCAAGGCCGCCGACAAGGGTTCGACCTCGGCGATGGTCGAACTTGGTGTGCTCTATGGCAATGGCACTAGCGTCGCCAAGGACGAGGCGCAGGCGCGCAAATTGTTCGAGCGCGCGGCGCAGGCCGGCAATGCGCGCGGCGTCAGCAATCTGGCGGCGCTCGGCGGCAGCGCGGCTGCGGATCCGGCACGTGCACGCGAATTGCTCGCCAGGTCCGCCGAGACCAATGCCGAGGCGCAGTACCAGCTCGGCATGATGCTCGCCGAAGGCAAGGGCGGCGCGCAGGACGATGCCGGTGCGCGGGCGTTGTTCGAGAAGGCGGCGGCGCAGAACCACCCGGGCGCGCTGGAGCGGATGGGGGCGTTCGCGCAGGCCGGTCGCGGCGGGCCGAAGGATACCGATGCCGCCAAGGCCTATTACGAGCGGGCGGCCGCGCTCGGCGACGAGGATGCCAAGAAGGCGCTGGAGCGGGCCCGCTGTCCCTATGTCATCAAGGACAAGCGCGGCAATGCCGTGACCAATCTTTGCTTCTGATCAAGCAGGAACGCTCACGCTAGCGTCTCGTTGAATAGCGAAAGGCATTGGCGAGGCGACGTCATGATCCGCAAGCTGCGTTCCGGCGAGTATCGGCTGTATTCCCGCAAGGTCAATCCGAAGACCGGCAAGCGCCGCAATCTAGGCACCTTCAAGTCACGCGCCGCGGCCGAGAAGCACGAGCGCGACGTGCAGTACTTCAAGCGCCACTGAATTTTCGCGCTCTTTGTTTGCGCATGATCTTATCGGAAGAGCGCAGTGCACTTCTCCCGATCATGCGTTACGGCGCGGGACAGGCCGCGCCGGTCTTCACCCAGGCCTCGACCAGCGCGCCGGCCTGCGCCTGCGTGCCCGGCGCCGGCGAGCGGCCGAAGCCGGGATGCCAGGCCCAGCCGACCAGCGTGTCCTTGCCGATATGGTCGATCAGGTCCTCGACCTTGCGGCCGCCATTGCGTGCGGGGTCCCGGAGCTGCGCGCAAATCTCGCCGACGGTCTTGCCAGCCCATGCCATCTCGCGCGGCGCGAGGTGCCATTCCGGATGTCCGGGCACACGACCGGGATCGAAATTGGCGTGCTGGTGGCAGATCGAACAGCGCATGGCGTCCTTGCCGTGGCCATCGGCACCGCGCGTGACCGGTGGCTGGTGCAGGCGGCTGATATCGCCTTGCCGGGGGCTGTCGCCGGCGGGGTGGCAGTTGGTGCAGCGCGGATGGGTCAGGACCTTGCCGAGTTCGGTGAAGATCGCCGCGGAGCGCTGCTCGACATTCTCGATCCCGGCAAAGCTTTCCGGCGAGGCGAGGGCGTGGCTTGCGCTCTCCGACGCCGCGTAGCCGGCACCCAGGCTGGTCGCGAGCGCCGTCAGCGCCGCCATGATCCGAAACCGAGTTTCCGATGTCATCGCGCGGGCTCACTTGTTGGCGGTGAGATAGCGTTGGGAATCGGCGAGGATCACGTCACGCACCGCCTGGTGATATTTGATGTAGCCGGTGCAGCGGCACAGATGGCCGTCGAGCGCATCGGCGATGACGGTCTCGAGCTGGTCCCGCGCCACCGGCGTCTTCGCCAGCCGTTCGAGCAGCACCTGGCCTTCGTTGAGGAAGCCGGCCGTGCAGTAGCCGCACTGGAACGCGAAGTGGTCGATGAAGGCGCGCTGCAAGGCGGAGAGCTCGCCGTCCTTGGCGTGGCCCTCGACGGTGCGGATCGCCATGCCATCGAAATTCGCCGCCGGCACCACGCAGGTCGGCGTGGTGTAGCTGCTGCCGTCGGGATTATCGACGATGATTGCACAACTCAGGCACTGCGCGGCGCCACAACCGAACTTGGTGCCGGTCATGCCGAGCATCTCGCGCAGCAGATCGTTCATCGAGAGGTCGTCGCGGACCTCGATCGGGCCGTGCTTGTGGCCGTTGATGGTGAGGTTGAGCGTCGTCACGCAAGCGCTCCCTTGAGCAGGCTCGATGTCACCGGCAACGAGCGGAAGCGGTGGCCCGTGGCATCGTTGATGGCGTTGAGCAGCGCCGGCACGATCGGGATCATGACAACCTCCGCCATGCCCTTCGGCGGTTCGTCCGGCGTCAGCGGCGGCAGCATCTCGATCTCGAGATCGTGCAGCGGCAGGTCGGAGCCGCGCGCGATCAAATACTGGCCGAGATTCCATTGCCCGTTGCCGGGGCCGCCTTCGAACGGCGGCAGGGTTTCCAGCAGCGCGTAGCCGACACCCATGGCGAAGCCGCCATGCGACTGGCCGAGCACCACTTCGGGCACCAGCGCCTGGCCGCATTCGAACACGCTGTAGGCCTTGGCGATCCGCAAGATGCCGGTCGCGCGCTCGATCTCGATGCGGACCAGCGTGCCGCACATCGAGGTGTAGGCGGTGCCGATCCGGTTGTTGTCGGTCGGCGGGAATTTCACGCTGGTTCGGTCGATCCGCGCGAACCTGCCGCGGCCACGGCGGATCGCCAGCGCATCGATCTCGGCGCGAACCTGCTCGCCGAACAGCGGGAAGCGGCCGCGCGACCAGGCCCAGCGCGAGAAGCTGTGCGCGATGGCGCCGGTGACGAAGCCGCGCGCATGGGCGGTCGCCGCAAGCTTCGGCAGTGGCAGCGGCGCGAGATCGTCGAGCGCGAGCTGGCCATCCTGCCAGTGCGCTCTGTCCGATTGCCGGGCACGCGGATCGGTCTTCGCAATGCGCCAGAGCTCCAGCGCCGCCGGCCACAGGCCGAAACGGAAGACGATGCGGGCGGCCTCGGCCGCCGAATGCGTGCCGACATGGGCGCCGATCGAGGCGCTGGTCGCCGAGCTGATCGCGGGCACCCAGCGCGGGTTCTTCTCGGCGAGGTCCTGGGTCTTCTGATCCATCGTGTAGGGATCGCCCGAGGTGACGAGCCCGAGCGCGTCGTAGCTGTCGACCCGGGAGACTGCGACCTCGTCGGCGACGGCGCCAAGATGGTTCGCGACCCGGTTGGCGAGCGCGGTGCCGATGCCATTGCCCATCTCGACATGATCGCAGTGGATCGCGATCCGTCCCTCGGGATCGATCTCGACCCGGCCGAGCGAGCAATCCGCGCCCGAGCCGTAATCCTTCGTGACGCAGGCGACGCCGGTGCCGACCAACCGTCCTTCGGGGGCTTGCCGCTTGAAGTCGGCGCGCTGCTGCCAGATCGGATGCTTCTCGAGCTTGTCGAGGATGTCGGGCGTGCGCACCGACACGATGTAGGGATTGCCGGTCATGGTCCGGCCGTTCTGCTTCAGCGCATTGTTGCGGCGGAACGCGATTGGATCGAGCTTGAGCTCGCTTGCGGCCTCGTCGATCAGCACTTCCAGCGCGGTCATGGTCTGCAGCGTGCCGTAGCCGCGCATCGAGCCCGCGGTGACGCCGCGTGAATGCAACGCCACCGTGGTGACGTCGACCTTCGGGATGTCGTAGATGCCGATTGCGGCGGTCGCGGCAACGACCGCGACATTGGCGGAGAAATTGGCGAGCCCGCCGCCGTCGAGCACATGATCGGCGGCGAATGCCGTGATCCTGCCGCTGGCGCGGTCGATGCCGATCCGCGAGCGCATCTTGATCGGGTGGCGTTTGATGCCGCCCTGGAACTGCTGGTAGCGGTCATGCGCCAGCCGCACCGGCCGTCCCGGAAAGAACATCGCCGCCAATGCCACGTAGAGCACGAACGGGGTGTGGTCGCGGCCGCCGAAGCCGCCGCCGACATGGGCGAACTGGGCGTTGATGTGCGAGGGCCGGAACGGCGCGCGGGCCTTGCCGAGCATGAAGGCGATCGACTCGGTCGCCTCATAGGGCGACTGCACGCCGAGCACCAATTCGAGCTGGCCGCTGTCGTCGCTGTACCAGGCGAGCCCGCTCTCCGGTTCGAGGAACATCGGATCGACCGACTGGGTCTCGAACTCGCGATCGAGCACGAGCTGTGACGGATCGTCCTTGGCGAGCTGGGCGCGGATCGCTTCGCCATGGGTTGCGGCCTTGGCGTAGTCCGCCTTGGTCTCCTTGGCGAGCGGCAACCAGACCGGCAGTGCCGCGTTCTGGATCCGGCTCGGCGAGACCCAGCCGGCCTGGATCGGCGAGTACACGTCGGGCGCATCGGGTGATGCGCCAGCGACGCGCGTGAAGCGATATGCGCCGTAGTTCGGCAGGATCACGGGGCCGGTCTCGTCGCCGAATTTGACGAACGTGCCGTCGCGCAGCGCGAGGCGGGCGCGGTCGAAGGCGTCGAACTGCGCGAAGATCAATAGCGCGACCGGCTGCCCGAGATAGAGCGGCGTCTTGCCGACCGGGCAGAACAGATCGCCGGTGTAGAACTCGGGCACCCGGGTGCCGACCCGGTCGAGATCGGCAGCGGTCACGACGACCGAGGGCTTTGCCGGACCATCGAGGCGGGCGAGGTCGATGCCGGCATAGACATGCGTGGCGTCATTGGCGCGGACCAGGATGGCGTGCGAGGTGGTCGCGGGCCAGCCCGGCATGTCGGCGGCGCGGAAGTCGGAGGCGTAGAGTTTCGCGCCGGTGACCTTGGCCACGCCGTCGACGCGGCCAACGCCTTTTGCCGCCGGATTGAAATGGCCGCGCCCAGGCAGCGTCTCACGGCTCGCGAAGGCCGGCTCCTTCGCAAGCGCCAGATGCGACAGGCTGACCGAGATGCCGCCCGCCGACAACCACTTCACGAATTCGCGTCGCGAAGGCCGCATGGTCTGATCTTTCATCGACACCTCGACGGCATATCGCGCCGGGGTTTAACATCTGGTACAATACTCGTGGAAGTATTGCGGCAGAGCGAACGCAACCGCAACACCGCAATAAGCCGTGGCCTCACTTGAGGTCGGCGATCGTTGCTGGTCCCGGGCCCGGGGTGATCAGGGTCGGCCATTGCTTGGAGCCGAACGGCACCAGCGGCGGCAAGAAGGCCGTCATGCCGCGCTTCTTGGTCTCGGCGATGATCGCCTGGCGCGCGTCGCCCCCCATCAGTTCATAGTCCATCAAGTGATAGCTGCCGAAGAACAGCGCGCCCACCGAGCGGTCGGCGATGATCCGGGTCAGCGACTCCAGCATGTCGGACGGCGTCGTGGTGAAGGAGATCGTTTCGATCAGCATCAGGCGGCTGTTGATGGCGTCGGGTCCGAAGAATTGCGCCAGCACGCTGAAGATCACGTTGTTCTGCCGCGCCACGTAGATCGTGTTGCTGGCGGCATAGGTCTTGTCCCAGTCGTCGCCGAGCTGGGTCTTCCAGTCGGCCACGACCGTCATCCAGTGCGCCACCTGGGTCTGCGCGGCCCAGGCGACGTTCTTGGCCAGCAGCGGCGCCTGCTTCTTGCCGAACGCCTCAAGCTTGGCGAATGGGATGACGCCGGCCGACAGGCATTCATCCATGAAGGCGACGTTGTTGGTGAGGATCTCGCGGTTATTGTCGCGCCAGTCCGCCTGCATCGGCGCCTGATCGAGCCCATCGAGCGCCGATTGCATCCGGCTGCGATAGGCGAGCATCGATCCGCGCCACGATTTGTCGTCGGGATTGTTGACATAGGGTCCGACCACCTCGGCCAGCGCCATCGTGCTGTGGCCGACCGACTTCAGCAGCTGATAGACGACCGGCACAGGCGGCGCTTCGGTCGGCTGCTTGCCCGGCCGGTACAGGATCAGCCGGCCGCCGGCGCCGGAGAACAGGCCGAGGATCACCGGATGCTTGTCGAGGATGTTCTTCTGGAAGATCCGCGCGGCATTGCCATAGAGCTCGAACATGCCGGTGTTGAGCGCGAGCACGTCCTTGGTCGCGACATCGCCCGGCGTCGATGTGGTCTTGCCTGCGATCGGCGCCATGTAGTCGGGCAGCGACTGGGCCAGCGATGCGCTGCTGCCAGCGAGCAGCAATGTCAGCGCGGCGGCCAGGCGAAAGCGATTGATCATGTGATGCTCCTCGAGGCCTCGCGCCAGGTCGCGGTCGAATGCGACCGCGCGAACATTAGCGGAATGCGCAAATGCTTGGACGCAATGAACTGGAGAGTGGTGAACAGGGAGTGTAGATCTCGCGCGACGCAGCACAACGCGAGCGGGCGCCTACAGCTAAGTGACGAATCGGCCGCTGTCCACACTTCGAGATGACCGAGGTGGTTGCGTCATCTCGTCATACGGCGCCGCATTCCGCGACGCCTTCTCATTCAGGGAATCATTCGCGTTGATGGGCCTCTCGATGGCCTCAGTCCTTGATCAGAAGCACGCCTCCGATGATCAGCGCGATGCCCGCCAGTCGTGAGATCGACACCGGATGCTGCGTCAGCCCGAACAGGCCAAAATGATCCATCGCGATGCCCGCGGTCATCTGGCCCGCGACCACCAGCGCCAGCAAGGTCGCGGCGCCGAGCGAGGGCAATAGCAGGATCATCAGCAGGATGAACACGCCACCGAGCACGCCGCCGCTCCACGCCCACCAGGGCACGGCGGTCACGAGTTTCCAGGAGGGCATCGGCTCGCGCGTTGCGACCAGCACGACCGCCATCGTCAGCAACCCGCCGAGATAGCTGACGAGGCCAGCCCAAGCCGGCGAGTTGAGTGCGGACCTGAGATTGCCGTTGAGGACCTGCTGCGTGGCAACGCTGATGCCGGCGCCGAGCGCGAGGAGATAGAGAAGCCAGACTTGCATGTGATGCCTCAAATCGATCGCCGAAGGGTTTCCTGTCATATTCCACCGGCAGCAATCGTGGCATGCATGGCGCACGGCACCAAACCCATGGGAATGGGCTTCCACCCGGGTCCGAGATCGAATAAGAGGCCGCAAACCCTCAATCCCCCAGAATTCGAATGATCCGCCTCGATAACGTTTCCAAGCAAGTCGGCCACCAGATTCTCTTCATCGAAGCCTCCGCGGCGCTCCAGAAGGGCGAAAAGATCGGCCTTGTCGGCCCGAACGGCGCCGGCAAAACCACGCTGTTCCGTATGATCTCCGGCCGGGAAATCCCCGACGAGGGCCAGGTCTCGCTCGATCGCGGCATCTCGATCGGCTACTTCAGCCAGGATGTCGGCGAGATGAGTGGCCGCAGCGCGGTCGCCGAGGTGATGGACGGGGCAGGGCCCGTCAGCGAGGTCGCAGCCGAGCTCAGGGAACTGGAGGCCGCGATGGCCGACCCTGACAAGGCCGACGAGATGGACGACATCATCGCGCGCTACGGCGAGGTGCAGCACCGCTTCGAGGAGCTGGATGGCTATGCGCTCGACGGCCGCGCGCGCGAGGCGCTGTCCGGCCTCGGCTTCAGCCAGGAGATGATGGACGGCGACGTCGGCAAGCTCTCCGGCGGCTGGAAGATGCGGGTGGCACTGGCGCGCATCCTGTTGATGCGGCCCGACGTGATGTTGCTCGACGAGCCGAGCAACCATCTCGATCTGGAAAGCCTGATCTGGCTCGAGCAATTCCTGAAGGGCTATGAGGGCGCGCTGCTGATGACCTCGCACGACCGCGAGTTCATCAACCGCATCATCAACAAGGTGGTCGAGATCGACGGCGGCCAGCTCACGACTTATGCCGGCAATTACGAATTCTACGAGCAGCAGCGCGCGCTGTCCGACAAGCAGCAGCAGGCGCAGTTCGAGCGGCAGCAGGCGATGCTCGCCAAGGAGATCAAGTTCATCGAGCGCTTCAAGGCGCGCGCCTCGCACGCCGCCCAGGTGCAGAGCCGGGTCAAGAAGCTCGACAAGATCGAGCGGGTCGAGCCGCCGCGGCGGCGTCAGACCGTGGCATTCGAATTCCAGCCGGCGCCGCGCTCGGGCGAGGACGTCGCCAGCCTGAAGAACGTGCACAAGGCCTATGGCAGCAAGCGCATCTATGACGGGCTCGACTTCATGATCCGTCGTAAGGAGCGCTGGTGCGTGATGGGCATCAATGGCGCCGGCAAGTCGACGCTGTTGAAGCTGGTGGCCGGCTCGACCGAGCCTGATAACGGCGCGGTGACGGTCGGCGGCAGTGTCAAGATGGGCTATTTCGCCCAGCATGCGATGGATCTGCTCGACGGCGAACGCACCGTGTTCCAGTCACTGGAGGATGCGTTTCCGCAGGCCGGGCAAGGCTCGCTGCGCGCGCTCGCCGGCTGCTTCGGCTTCTCGGGCGACGACGTCGAGAAGAAGTGCCGGGTGCTGTCGGGCGGCGAGAAGGCGCGGCTGGTGATGGCCAAGATGCTGTTCGATCCGCCGAACTTCCTGGTGCTGGACGAGCCGACCAACCATCTCGATCTCGCCACCAAGGAGATGCTGATCAATGCGCTCTCCGAGTTCGAGGGCACCATGCTGTTCGTGTCGCACGATCGGCATTTCCTCGCAGCGCTCTCCAACCGCGTGCTGGAGCTGACGCCCGACGGCGTCCATCAATATGGCGGCGGCTACACCGAATACGTCGCCCGCACCGGTCAGGAAGCGCCGGGGTTGCGGAGCTAGCTCAAGCCCGCCAGCGCGCGCAAAACGCCTCGACGTCGCCGGACTGGAATTCGGGAAGGCGTTCCCAGATCGTCTCCGGCGGCCAGTTCCACCAGGCGATCTGCGACAGCTCGGCTGCGATCTTGCGGCTGAAGCGCTCCTTGATCGGCCGGGCCGGCACGCCGCCGACGATCGTGTACGGCGCAACGTCGCGCGAGACCACCGCACCGGCCGCCAGCACCGCGCCGTCGCCGACGGTGACGCCGGGCAACACGATCACGCCGTGGCCGATCCAGACGTCGTTCCCGATCACCACGCGATCGGCGCGCCGATTTCTGAAGAAGTCGCGATCCCGCTCGGCAGTGTCGGTGTAGTATTCCGGGCAGTAGGTGAAACGATGCTGCGACGGGCGCTCGAGCGGGTGATTGGGCGCGCCGATCCGGACCTGCGCCGCGATCGCACAGAATCGGCCGATCACGGCGTCGGCGACGATGCAGCCGCTGCCGAGATACGAGTAATCGCCGAGTTCGGTATATTCGATCGCAGTGTCGCCGAGGATCTCGCAGCAACGTCCGACCTTGACCTCCCGCAGTTTAACCGTCGGCTCGATGACGGTTTCGGCAATCTTGGGGCGGGGCGGGTTGGATTCGGTCACGGATTGGATCCTCGTTACTGCGAGCTGATTGAGTCGGGCCGTATCTATCACGGCGAGATGACAGCACGAGGCCGCAGCAATGTTTATGGTCGCTTTGCGGCGGCTAATCCTTCGCGCCGTCGACTGCGGCAATCGCCCGCACCATCGCATCCTTGAGCGCGGCGCTGTTGGCCGGGTTCGACTGGCGGCTGCGGCCGGGATCGTCGAAGTCGTGGGTCGCGCCCGGATAGACCACGACATCGATCTTGCTGCCGGTCGCGATCGAGCGATGGGCGACGTCCTGGCATCGCGCGGGCGATACTTCCTCGTCGTCCGCACCGAGCAGCATGGTGATCGGCGCCGCCGATTCCAGCGTCTGTGCCAGCAGCGCCGCCGGTCCGCAGCCCGGATAGAACACCAGCGCGGCGCGATAGCCCGACGTCGCCGCACCCTGCCGCTGCATCACGTTCAGCGCGGTGCTGCCGCCGTTCGACCATCCTTGCAGGAAGATGCGATCTCCGATCACGTCCTTCTGGCTGCGCAGCCAGGTCAGCGCGCCCTCGGCGTCGAGCGGTCGCACGGTTTTTTCGTTCACATCGACGCGATCGGGATCGCCATGCGTGAAGCGGCCGAAGCCGTGAGCCTTGCCGCGCGGCCCGAAACTGTCCGGCAGCAGCGCGACATAGCCGTGATCCGCCCAAAACTGTCCCCACATCATGTGCCGCTTGGACAGACCATTCGCGTTGCAGTCCGTGGACGGATCGGTCCGCGACACCAGCGTGCAGTCCCTGTTGACGTTGGTCGAATAGGGCCCGCCGCGGCCGTGCAGCAGCACGATCGCCGGATGCCGACCCGGCGTTTGCGGCTTGAACAGATAGCCGACGATCTCGGTCTTGCCGTCGGCGCTCGGAAAGAAAGCGGTGTCGGGGGCGGCCATTGCCACAGTCGGCAAGGTTGTCAGCATCGTCAGCAGCGCGATCTGAATCAGGCGGTTGGTCATTCTGACAGCATCGCCAACATTCCGGATGAATTGCGGCACGAGGGCCGCGTCAGCAATGCAAAGCCGCATGGCGTGCTGCGTGGTGCTCCGCTTGTGAGGCCCGGTATGGCCCGCTACGCTTCGAAAAAATCGGGAGCGAAGCGGCATGAGACAGATCAGGATCGGCGACATCACGATCGACGCGGTGATCGAGCGCGAAGGGCCGTGGCGGCGGCCGCAGGATTTCTTCCCGACCTATGACGACGCGGTGTTCAAGCATCATCTGAAGACGATGGAGCCCGAGGTCTTCGATGCCGCGCGCGGCATGATGGTGATCACCTACCAGACCTTCGTGGTGCGGACGCCGCGCTACACCATCCTGGTCGACACCTGCACCGGCGAGGACAAGGGGCACCCGCCGCCGTTCGATTTCCCGGGCAAGGAGCGCTGGCGCAACGAGCTGTTCGCGCTCGGCATATCCTTCGAGCAGATCGATTATGTGTTCTGCACCCATCTGCATATCGACCACACCGGCTGGAATACGACGCTGCGCGACGGGCGCTGGGTGCCGACCTTCCCGAACGCGAAGTACGTCTTCCACAAGGGCGAGTATGCGGCCTGGGAGGTCGAGAACGCCAAGGGCGCCAATCCGCCCGGCACGGTGTTTCGCGACAATTGCCTGCCGATCGTCGAGGCCGGGCAGGCGCTCCTGGTCGACGACGACTATGCGCTCGACGATACCGTGACGCTGACGCCGACGCCGGGCCATTCGCCCTGCCACTGCTGCATCAACATCTTCTCGAAGGGGCAGCGCGCGGTGGTCGCGGGCGACCTGATGCACCACGCGATCCAGTGCCGCGAACCGGAATGGTCGGCCAAGCCCGATTGGGATCCGAAGCAATCGGCGGTCTCGCGCCGGAAATTCTTTACCTCGGTTGCCGGGACCGACACGCTGATCCTGCCGATCCATTTTCCGACCCCGACGGTTGGCCTGATCACGGCCGACGTCGATCGCTTCGACTATCGCTTCAAGCGGGAGTAGCGCCCCGCAATGCGTGGCGCGTCAAGCAGCAGGTTCAGCGGTTCAAGGCGACGTCCCTGAAGGCCATGACCAGCGGTCGCTCGAGCTTGCCTTTCATGTCGAGCAGAATCTCGTAGGCCTTGTCCCGCGACATCGTCGGCTTGTAGGTGCGGTGCTCGATCAGTGCGGCGAAGATGTCCGAGATGGTCAGGATGCGGACGATATCCGGGATGCTTTCGGCGCACAGCCCGTCCGGATAGCCGCTGCCGTCGAGATATTCGTGATGGTGCCGCACCGCGTCGAGCACCTCCGCGGAGATGCCCGGCGTGCCTTTCAGCGCGTCATGGCCTGCGCCAGGATGGGTCTCGATCAGCGTGCGCTCGGCGTCGTCGAGCCGCCCCGGCTTGTCGAGCACCGCGAGGGGAATCGTCGCCTTGCCGATGTCGTGGAACATCGCCGCCGAATGCAGCCGCTCGATGTCAGGTTTGCCCATGCCGAGGCTCATGCCGAAATCGACCGCGAGGCCGGTGACCAGCAGGCAGTGCTGGTAGGTGCCCTCATGGTGGCGGCGGACCGTCGTCAACCAGTCGGAGAGGCCATTCTCCGCGATGCTGTCGGCGATCCCCGCGCCGGCGCGCCGGGCATCGGCGACGTCGATCGCCGAGCCGTTGATGACGGCCGAGAACATCGCGGCGATGCTGGCCGCGCCCGCCGATGCCGCCTCCGTGGCGGACGACGGCAACTCCTCCGGAACGATCGACGGCGCTTCGATATCGACAAGCCTGGCCAGAATCTGCGACGGCTTGACCGGACTGAAGAACGCATCGGTCGCGCCGAGCGCATAGGCCTGCACCGTCGCGAGGCGCGTACGCTGGTCGATGATGAAGATGCGCCGCGGGATCCGCTTCAGCCTGGTCGAGATCCCCTTCAAGGCGGCGATATTGTCGACCAGGCGGAGGTCGGCGCTGACCACCAATGCCTCGACATCGCCGTCCCGTAGCCGCGCGGCAGCAAGCAGTTCTGAGGTGACCTCGAACGTCTGTCCCAGCAGGCCGCGAAGATCGGACAGCCTGGACGGCGTATCGGCAACGAGATGGATCGGCATCGAGGCGGACGATCTGTTTGGCGGAGAGGTTACCTGACCAGCGTCATCCGGGTTCGGCGCGGAACCTGGGTGAGAAACCGTTCAAGGTCGGCGCAGAGGCGGTGCGCGAGTTCCTCGTCGATCTCGAACGTCGCCACGGAGTCGTGGCAGTCGATCTCGACGGTCGCGCGCAGCGGCGCCGTGGAAATTGTCGATACCGAGATATTCGTTGCTCTCTGCCTGGTCATGTCGTCGATCTCTCAACCGTTGCCAATCCTCATTTCGGGACCACGGCGCGTCCCTTGCGCTTCTTCTCTTCGATGAATCTCACTCCGATCTCGATGCCGTCGACACGGACCAGCTCGCAGCGGCGGAACGCCAGGCCCCGCGAGGACAGGATCAGGAAGAACTCCTGGGCCTTCAGCACCTCCAGCGTCCCGTCGACCTCGAGCCGGGCGCCGCTCTGGGAGACGTCGAGCAGGATGCAACTGCGTCGCCACGTGCCGTCGACCCCCATGAGATTGACGGGATAACGGGTCTCGAGCCGGACGCGCTCCGCCTTGCGGCCTCCATACGTCATCACGCCCCTCGCGCCGCCTGGGCAGGCTTGGCGATGAGGTCGCTCAGCGAGCCGAACCGGATCGTGCGCTGCGCGTTCGACAGCGGCAGTCGTTCAAACATCTCCCGCGCGCGCTCGAGTTCCTCCGGAACGACCGTCAGCCCGGCCTTCCGGTAGCTGACGACGGCGGCCGTCGTGTTCCAGTTCAGCCGCGAGGCGCGGCAGGCGATGACGAGCCCGTTGATGTCGGCGGCTTCCATCAATGGGGCGATGGTCTCGATCGGAACGGTGGCGAGATGGGCCAGCGCCGCCGCGACGTTGTGGACCTCTCGCCTGATCGCGAACCGGTTGACGCTCGAGTCGTTCAATTGTCCGGACTTATTCAGGGCCGTGACCGTGGCCCGCGCCTCCGTGTAGTCGATCGTGGCTGGAGGCTTCACGGCGGCGCGGGCGGTGCTGGCATCGATGGCGGCGCGGATCGCGTCCTGAATGTCGGGGCGTGCGAGCTTGAGCAGCCGGGCCTGCTGACGCGGCGTGGACCGCATGACGAGGTCGGCAGCGACGCGGTGGGGCAGGTCGCTGCGCGTCATCAGCGCGCTTGCGATGTTGTCGTCGCGTTCCGCGGCGTCGACCATCATGGCAAGGCCGGCGCTGGTCATTTCGGCGCCGGGATTGCTCGCGAGAACGCGCACGACACTGCTGTCGCCGCGCATCAGCAGAATATCGCTGAGTTCCGGATTGACGGTCTTTCGCCCGGCGATCGCGCAAAGATGTTCCTCGGCGCGCATCCAGGCGATGTCGATCAGGTCGCTGTCGGGGATGCAGTCGCATTTCCGCAGGATCGGAGCTGCGACATCGGCGTCGTCGTGGTTGGCGAGGCGACGCGCCAGCTGCCGCGGAACCAGGCGCAAGTCGGCAAGCGAGCGGCTCAGCGTGGTGAGCGTCCGCAGCTCGACGCTCTCGGTCAGGCGGACCAGGACGTCGTCGAACAACCCGACATGATGCTCGTTGAGGCGGTGAGCGTCTTCGAGAAACAGCCCCGCCACCTCCCGCAGCATGCGCGTGCGGCGGTCAGGCGAGCCTGCTTTCAAGACATCGTCGAGTTCGGCAATAAGATCGGACAAAGCAATAGTGGTCATTGCGGTACCTAAAATGTTCCGCGACGGAGAACCTCGCTGTCCCCGTAATCAATCTGCTCCCAGAATCTTTAATAGGGGTATAGATATTGATGGGGAGTGCCACTCGTTGTGGTGGATATTCTTACTATCACTATCGAAAATCGGCAGCGGGGACGCTTTGCCAGATTGCCCGGACCACCGTGCGAAACGCAGTTTCGATAATCGCGTTCATCGGACGATTCGCAATTAGTGCATGGATATTTTCAGCGCGCTGAAGAGAGATTTCAAAGAGTATTTCAGGGGAGCAATCATTTGACGGCGCCATTGCCGGTGCCGAGAGTCTTTCGTTTTGACGATGTAGATGCATTCCGGAGTTCGATCCGAGACCTGGATGTAGATTTCACGCCACTTGCGCGGAAGATTTCGGCCGAGCAGATCATCCTGAGTTTGCCGGGGTGCGAGCTCAACTATACCCAGTCGTTTCCGCGGATCGTCGACGCGCAGCTTGCGCCGCACGTCACCGCGGTCGGCTTCACGATGGACGACGGCACTCCGATGCGATTCAACGGCGTTGAGCGCGATCGTGCCGTGATCGTGCTCGGCAGCGGCGGCGCGTTCTATACCTCGGTGGAGGAGACGCCCCGCAAATATGCCTCGGTCGTCTTCACGCCCGCGGTGGTCGACCGCGGCTGGCCGAAGACGGATCTCAACTTCACCATTCACGAGATCTCCCAACGCGCGCAGGATCGGTTGCGCGAGGTGGTCCGGGAGATTCTGCGCGTCACGTCGCAGCAGCTTGCCGACAGCGAATTCGCGACGGGAATGTCGATGAGGGAATCGCTGCTCGGCGCGATCGACAATGCCTTCGCCGAGATCGTGCCGGCGAAGTGGACGGCGCGCGCCAACGCGACGCGTCAGTTCAAGGTCTTCAACGATGCGCGCGCCATTCTCGCCGGCGACGTGGCCCACCCGATCTACAGCGGCGAACTTGCACGGCGGATCGGCGTGTCCGTGCGCACGCTGCACGACGCCATCCAGCGCTACCGGGGCGTCAGCCTGCATCGCTATTTGCGGCTGCGTCGGCTCTGGCTGGTGCGCCAGCAACTCCTGGCCGGCGCGCCCAGCGTCAAGGCCTGCGCGCTGGCCTACGGGTTCTGGCACCTCAGCGATTTCTCGCGGAGCTACCGGTCGCAGTTCGGTGAGGCGCCGTCCGAGACGCTGGCCACCGCGCGCCGCCCCGGTGCGGCGCGCACCGATCCGCTCGCCAGTGGACACACTTCGTAACAATTGGCCTGAACGGAATCTTAACGGCGGCCGACGAGCCTGTTGCTCTGGTTCCACCAAGGGCAGCGGTGATGCATCCCCGGCGATTTGCGCGTGTTCGACCGACAGGTTGCGTGTCCAGCGTGGTCAAGCTCCAGCTTGAACCGAAATCGCCCATGGTCGAATGCCGGCTGGTGGACTATTCCGCCGGCGGGGCCTGCCTGGAATTTCAGAAGCCCGTGCAACTGCCGGAGCGCTTCGAAATGTTTCACGGCAATACCAGGAAACGTTGCCGGCGGGTCTGGAGCCGCGGCGTGCGGGTCGGCGTCTCGTTCTGAGCGCTGGCGGACGGGCCGACCGGGTCCGTTCAGTCCTGATCAATCGTCATTCGGGCCGCGCCTCGCGCGACCCGAATGGTCTGAGCCGATAAGTGGACCCGGAAACCCCGACGGGAATCAGGCGCCGCTCTGGCACTTCTTCATGAACGAGGTCTTGGCCGCGCCGGCGAGCTTCTTGCCGTCCGAGCCGACCGCCTTGGTCTCGCAGGTGTCGGTGGTGCACTTCTTCATGAACGAGGTCTTGGCCGCGCCGGCCAGCGGTTTGCCGTCCTTGCCGACCGCCTTCGTCTCGCAGGAGGCATCCTGCGCAAATGCCGAACCGGCGGCAAAGGTCGCGATCACGGCCGCCAAGAAAATCCGCTTCATCTGGGTTCTCCCTAAACCAAACCAGTGGCCGGATTGGATATCGGATTCTTGGTCCGATCAAGTTCCCACAGCTGATTTTGTCTATAAAATACCCGGATAGCCGCCAGAAATTTCCGTGTGCGGCGCGGAACAAAATGGAGGAAGCGCGGGATGGAATTCGAGACGCTGGTACAGACACGCAAAAGCGTGCGCGGGTTCAAGAAGCAACCGGTGTCCCGGGCGACCGTCGAGGAGATCATCGAGGTGGCCAAGCGCGCGCCGTCCTCGATGAACACCCAGCCCTGGCATGTCCACGTCCTGACCGGGGCGCCGCTGGAAGAGGTGCGCCGCCGCAACATGGAGGAGATGATTGCCGGCGCCAAAGCCAAGCGCGACATCGTCAGCCATGGCGAGTATCAAGGCGTGCACCGCGGCCGTCAGGTCGATATCGCCAAGAAGCTGTTCGGGGCGATGGGGATTGCCCGCGACGACAAGCCGATGCGACAGGATTGGGTGCTGCGCGGCTTCCGCCAGTTCGACGCCCCGGTCTCGCTGGTCCTGGCCTACGACCGGATCCTCGATCCCGGCGCGGTCTGCCATTTCGATCTCGGCGCGCTCTGCTACGGCATCGTGCTGGCGGCCTGGGATCGCGGCCTCGGCAGCGTGATCAACGGCCAGGGCATCATGCGCTCCGACATCGTGCGCGAGGTCGCCGACATCCCTGAAGACCAGGTGATCATGACCTGCGTCGCGATGGGCTATCCCGACGACGGCTTTGCCGCCAATGCGGTGCGCTCGGATCGCGAGGCCAACAGCGACTTCGTCCGCTACGTCGGCTTTGCCGACTAAGCGCGAACTGCTCGCGCGAATTCGCTGCCACTCACCGCGTGGCGGGATATTGAATTCCGCCTCATGAAACCATCGCGCGACAGTGAGCGCGAGCGGGCGTTTCCGCTATTCTTGCCGACGAAAAATACGCTACTGGTTTTGTGAAACGAAACAGCACAGGCGAGGAATCCCAGATGAGCGATGACGAACAGACAGCCATGATCCGTGAGACCGTCGCGAAGTTCGTCGATCGCGAACTGATCCCGCTGGAGCCGCAATATCTGAAATCGAAATTGCCCGGCAGCGATCATCCGGAGCTGACCTCCGAACACCGCAAGCGGCTGCGCGACGTCTCGAAGGAACTCGGGCTCTGGGGCCTCGATGCGCCGGAGGATCTCGGCGGCCACGATTTGCCGACGCGCACCATGGCGGCGGTGCATGAAGAGCTTGGCCGCAGCTGCGTGCCGTTCGTGCTGCCGCCGGACTCGCCGAATTTGCGCATGTTGCAGGCGGTCGGCACCGACGCGCAGAAGAAGAAATATCTGCAGCCCTATATCGAGGGCCGCATGGCATCGGCGATCGCGATCTCCGAGCCTGGCGCCGGTGGCGATCCCGCCGGGATGAAGACGCGCGCGGTGCTCGAAGGCGAAGAGTGGGTACTGAACGGCCGCAAGATCTGGATCAGCAATGCGCGCGCCGCCGACTTCATCATCGTGATGGCGCGGGTCGGCAGCGATCAGCGCCAGGGCGGCATCACCTCCTTCATCGTCGAGAAGGGCACGCCGGGCTTCATCATCGAGCGCGAGATCCCGATGGTCGGCGGCGGCTCGACCTATGAGATCGTGTTCGAGGATTGCCGCATCCCGAAGGCCTCGGTGCTCGGCGAGGTCGGCAAGGGCTACGCGCCGATGCAGCTGCGCCTGCGCACGCGGCGGCTCGAGATGGGATCGACCTGCGTCGGCATCACCAAGCGCGCGCTCGACATGATGTGCGAGCACGCCAAGCAGCGCGAGACCTTCGGCGTCAGGCTCGCCGAGCGCCAGGCGATCCAGTGGTGGATCGCCGACATCTCGACGCGGATGCATGCCTGCCGGCTGATGGTGCGGGATGCCGCCGACAAGACCGATCGCGGCGAGGACATCCGGCACGAAGCCTCGATGATCAAGGTGTTCGCGACCGAGATGGCCTATGAAGCCTGCGACCACGCCATGCAGACGCTCGGCGCGCTTGGCGTGACGCTGGAACTGCCGCTCAACGCGCTTTGGCAGAAGGCCCGCCTGATGCGGGTGTATGAAGGCCCGAGCGAGGTTCATCGCCAGGCGATCGCGCGCCGCGTGCTCGGCCTGCGCGGCGGTTAGGGGACTAGCGGCCCTCATGCGCGCGCTGTCATTGTAGGATGGGTAGAGCGAAGCGAAACCCATCAATTGCATTGGCGCGGAGAGATGATGGGTTTCGCTTCGCTCTACCCATCCTACGGATTCGCGGCTACGCCGCCCGCACGTCGGAGAGGAAGCGGTTGACCTGGCCGGCGAGGTCCTTCGACTGGGTCGAGAGCTGTTCGGCAGCACCCAGCACCTGGGTTGCTGCCGCGCCGGTGTCGTCGGCGGCGCGCTGTACGCCGGAGATGTTGGCGTTGACCTCCTGGGTGCCGCGGGCGGCTTCCTGAACGCTGCGCGAGATCTCCTTGGTCGCCGAGCCCTGTTCCTCGATCGCAGCGGCGATCGCGGTGCCGATCTGGTCGATTTCGGTGATGACGTCGACCACGTTCCTGATCGCGGTCACGGTCTCGTCGCTCGCGGTCTGGATCGCGGTGATCTGCTCGGAAATCTCCGTGGTGGCCTTCGCGGTCTGGCCGGCCAGCGATTTCACCTCCGAGGCGACGACGGCAAAGCCGCGGCCGGCTTCGCCGGCGCGCGCTGCCTCGATGGTGGCGTTGAGCGCGAGCAGGTTGGTCTGTGCCGCGATGCTCTGGATCAGGGTCACGACGTCACCGATCTTCTGGGCGCCCTCGGCCAGCGAACGCGCGGTGTCGCCGGTGCGCCGGGCGTGGTCGACGGCGCGCGCGGCGATCTCGGTCGAGGTCGCGACCTGGCGGGCGATCTCCGAGATCGAGGAGGTCAGTTCCTCGGTCGCGCTGGCGACCGTCTGCACATTGGTCGAGGTCTGATCCGAGGCGGCGGCCACCACGGCAGCCTGGCGATTGGTGGCCGAGGCGGTGGCCGACATCGATTGTGCCGTGTCCTCCATGACAGATGACGCCGCGGACAACCCGCCGACCAGTTCGGTGACCTTGGCCTCGAAGGCGCGGGTCAGATCGTCGAGCACGCGGGCGCGCCGCATCTTGACGTCGTTCTCGGCTTCCTTCTCGGTGGTGAGACGATCGGCATCGATCTTGTTGTCCTTGAACACCTGAACCGCGGCGGCCATCGCGCCGATCTCGTCGTTGCGTGCGGCGCCGGGGATGGCTTCGGCGACTTCGCCCGCAGCGAGACGCGACATGCGGCCGGTGAGGGCGGCGATCGGGTTGAGGATGCGGCGGCGGACCATCACGATGAGCCCGGCGCTGCCGGCGATCACCGCGAGCAGTCCGATCAGCGCCACCACGAAGCTGAAGCGCGCCGATGAATAGGCGGCGGCAAGACCCTGTTCGGCATTGTCGTAGAATGCGTCACGCACGGTGACGATGGAGGCGAGGCCGACCTGGGACTCGGCATAGTAGGTCTCGACGTCCTGCTCGTATTTGCCCGAGGTTGCGCCGTCCTTGGCGAGCTTCAGCGCCTTGCCGAAGCGTTCGACATAGTCGGCCTGCATCTTGCCGAGCGCCGCCAAAACGTTTGCCGGCGTCGCCGGATTGTTGCGCAGCTCCTGCAGCGTCGAGAGTATCTGCTGGGTCCGGCCGGTCGAGCGATAGAGCTCCATCTTCTCGGGCTCGGTGGCGACGCGCTTGGCGCCGACCACCGCCTTGTGCAGGCTGGCATCGAGCCCGCCGATGTCGCGCAGCGTCCAGGCGACGTTGGCGTAGCTGGCCTGGCGGTAGGCGTTGCCGTCGAGGCCGGCGAGGCGGCGCACCTGTTCGTCGAGCAGCGTGGTGACGCCGGCATTGAACACGGAATTGTCGGCGACGATCTTGGCTGCCGCCGGTTTGCGTGCGTCGACCGGACCTGCGATCGCCTTCTCGATGGCGTCACGGAGTGCCGCGAACTTGGCTTTCAGCGCATCGATCGCGCTGGCAACCGCGTCGCCATCGTCGAGCGCGCCGGGCAGCGTGGCGCGGACCTGATTGACCTTGGCGAGCGCGCCGTCGGTCAGTTTGCGCAGCTTGTCGAGATCAGCGACCTGCTTCTGGTCGATCGCGCCGGTGCCAAACAGCAGGTTGGTGGACATGCCGCGCTCGGAGTTCATGTAGCGCGGGATATCGCCGACGGCGCGAACGATCTCGAGCCGGCTCTGCGCGGTCGAGACCTTGTCCATGGTCTGGTACTTGGTGACCGCGACATAGGCCGCCAGTCCGCCGCCGACCGCGGACAACGAGACGATCGCGGCCGTCAGGAGAGTACCGATTTTCATGGGATGCGCGCCATTTCTTGACGAGGAAGGAGAGGCCTCGACCGTACCGGGGGCGCATTAAGCTTGGGTTTACGATGCCGGAGCCGCGGTGGTCGCGGCCATCATCATCATCCGAAAGTTGAAGGTCTGGCGTTGCCGGCCGCGCGCGGACAGCAGCGCGTGACGCTCAGTGCTCCTCGTCGTCCGCGCCCTTGGTCGCGGTGCGGTGCTGGGTCGCGCCGTTGGCGCCGGCTTCGCCGCACGGGAGCTGGTTCCAGGTGCCGTCGGCGGCCTGCTGGTAGGCCTGGCAGCCGGCCGATGTGGTGGCGTTGGATTTCTCGTCGGCTTTCTGTCGCTCGGCGCTCTTCGCCAGCGCAGGCGTGGCCGTGGCAGCGATGGCTGCGAGCGTGCCTGCGAAAACCAGCTTTGCGATCCGCATGTCGGGTTCTCCTTCTCGAAGCAGACGTCTATCCAGGAAATGAATCGGGCGATTTTGGGCCGCGGCGTGCGCTCTGCGACGAATTGCTTAATGCCCGGGAAAATCGGCCGGATCGCCGTTAACTTCTGCCTCACGACGCGCTGCGGAGCGCGGTCGATTGGGGCGGGCAGCGCGACGGTGTCACGACGGCGTGCTACCATGGTCGCACCATGACCCACCGCATTCTCGTGTTCTACGGCTCCTACCGTTCGGATCGCATGGGCATCCGCCTGGCGCATTTCGTCGTCGAGGGCCTGCGCGCCCGTGGCGACGATGTCGAGCTGATCGATGCCAAGGAGGTCGGCCTGCCGATGCTCGACCGGATGTACAAGGAACATCCCAAGGGGCAGGCGCCGGCCGTGCTCGAAACGCTCGCCGGAAAGATCCGCGACGCCGACGGCTTCCTGTTCGTCACCGGCGAGTACAATTGGGGTATCCAGCCCGGGCTGAAGAACCTGACCGATCATTTCCTCGAGGAATGGTTCTGGCGCCCCGCGGCGATCGCGAGCTACTCTGCCGGGCGGTTCGCCGGTGCGCGTGCCGCCACCGCCTGGCACGGCACGCTGTCGGAGATGGGCATGGTGGTGGTGTCTAGCACGATCAGCGCGGGGCCTATTGCGCAGACCCTGTCGGCCGAAGGTAAACCGATCGGCGAGGGCGGCAAGTCGCTCGAACGCGCCTTTCCGCGCTTCGCCGACGACTTCACCTGGTGGATCGAGGCCGCCAAGGCGCAGCGGGCGCGCAAGGCGCCGCCATACTGAGCGCCGGATTCCTCACGCCACTCGGCTATTCCTTCGTCCTGATGTAGCCCGCGAGCCGTGCCTTCTGGTCGTGACACCAGGTCGTCATGCCGATGCGGCGTTGATCGAGGTCGGTGGTCTGGGTTGCGATCGCGACTTCCGTCATCAGGTCGTCCGACTGCTTCTCGCCCATCTTGCCGCCGGTGTGCATGTAGGCGATCGCCTTGCGCACCTGTTCGGTGGTGCCGTCGGGCAGGTGCATGTCCTGTGCGCGCTGCACGAGGTCCTGATAGACGAGATCGGTGCCGGGGCACTCGACCTTCGCGGCGAAGGCTTGCAGCACCATCGTGACATAGGCCGCGCGTGGATCGGCGGCGTGAGCCGGAGACGCTGCGACAATCAGTCCGCCCAGCAGCAGTGCGTAACGCATGGAATTCCTCCCAATGTCTTTGACGTTTTTTACCAAGCTAGCGTCCAAGGGAACCGACTGCAACCGGAAGGACACACTCGCTGAGGGAACCGATCAAACCGATGTGTTCCATATTGCGTTGCCACGATTTCAGCACGATTTCGGCAGCATCTGGCGAAAGTTAACGCAGGGAGAATGATCGTGTCGAAGTTGGGGCTTGCTGCCGTGCTGGTGGGGACACTCGCGCTTGGCGGCTGCATGCAGGCGACGTTGTCGCCGGTGACGGATGCCGCGATGACGCCGCGCGATCGGCAATTGCTGGCGCATCCGCCCTATGCCGATGCCAAGATCCCGGATCAGTTCCAGCGTCACATCGTCGAGTATACGCGCCGGGAGCAGCCGGGTTCGATCCTGGTCGATACCGACGCGCGCTACCTGTATTACGTGCTGCCCGGCGGCAAGGCGATCCGTTACGGCGTCGCGGTCGGCGAGGAGGCGATGGCCTTCTCGGGCGTGGCCACGGTTGGCCGCATGGCAGAGTGGCCGGACTGGGTTCCGACCGCGGATATCCAGCAGCGGCTTGGTCCGTACCCGAAGCGTGTCGCCGGTGGACCGGCCAATCCGCTCGGCGCCCGCGGCATCTATTTGTACCAGGGCAACAAGGACACGCTGTATCGCATCCATGGCACCAACCAGCCCGAATATATTGGGCAGGCGATCTCGTCGGGCTGCATCCGGATGAACAACGCGGACGTGATCGATCTCTACCAGCACGTCAAGCCGGGCGCGACTGTGGTCGTGCTGCCGCCGGGACAGAGCGCCTGATTTCGTATCCGAGAAAACAAAGCGGCCGATCGCTTGATTGCGATCGGCCGCTGTTCTTTTGACGGACGGTTGGATCGTCAGCGCAGCGGCATCGGCGGACGAACCACGGGGCCGTTGTCGTCGGCATCAACGACACTGGACTGCTGTTGCTGCGATTGCAGCGGTCGCGGTGCCACGACGGACTGCGGCGAGGTGGCAACGGGCGGCGGCAGCGGCGCCGCTGCTGTCGGCGGTGGCGGGACGTAGGCCTGCGCCGGCCGGCGCACCGGCGGCGGCGCAACGGCGGTGTGCGACGCCGTCGGCGATGCGATTGCGGCGCGCGGGCGTGGCGCGACCGGCCGCGGTTCGGCGGCCCTGGTCTCGGTGGTTCGCGCGACACGCTGATCCTGGCTCGCCTTGAGCTGGTCGATGCTGGTCTTGAGCTGTTCGATCTGCTGTCCCATGGCGGCGAGGTCGCGTGCCATCGACTGCAACAATTGCGTCTGGTCAGGCGCGGCCGACGCTGCTGGCGCCGGAACCGCGGCGGCAGCCGGCGTCGCCGCGGCGACCTCCTGCGGGGCAGCGGCGGGCGCTGCGTCGGCGGGCTGATCGGCCGCCGGTTGCGCTGCGGGCGCCTGAACCGGAGCAGGTGCCGCCTTGCCCGGCAGCAGCGACGCGAGCGCTTCGACCTGGGGCACGTACTCCACCACGATCTGCTTGACGCGATGTCCGTAATGTTGCCACGCCGCAGCGCCCATCGCGCTCACGATCGCGAACACGAACCAGAAGGCGCGGATCGCCCATTTGTTGGTGGGGCGCGGGCCACGCTCGAGCCTGATGTCGTCCAGCTTGCCCTCATGGCTCGCGGCGCCATAGGCCGGTACGACCGGCGGAACGGCTGCGGCGGAAGGCGCCGGGGTCGTCGGCGCCGCCTGCGGCACGGGTGAGGGGGCGAGGGTCGGGCCGAAATACGGTTCGCGTTGGCCTGCCGATCCAGCGCCGGCCGGCGCTAGCGTTGCAGCGGGGTCGGCGCGGGTCGCGGCGAAGCTCGGCTCGATCGCGAAAATATCGTGCGGATCTGCGTCTTTCAGTGTGGATTGCATGGCGGTCCCCGTATCAGTCCAAGGTCAACCGCAAATGGGCGGCCGGCAAATTTACGCTCTGTATCGACCCCTGGCCCTGACCCCACAACTCCAGTCCGGTTTGACCAAAGCAAGGCGAGAGGGTGGAGAGGTTGGGGAGTTTCGGGAACCGAAACTGGCGGTAACGGGCGCGGGCATCGGCCACCTGAGCGGGACGCCCACGCCGTGATTTTTGGATCAATCCCCTGGGTTGTGTGGCGTATCCATCACAGCTGATGGGAAATCGCGTCGCGCCAGGCACCTCTCGCCGCGCTCCGCCTCCGTTCTGCCCTGATTGGATTCGGCTCATAAGGCGAGTGTTGGATTTTCGGCTTGGGCTGGGGCGCGAGTTGGGGATGCAACATGTTACGCGACGATGCAGTGATTCGGTACGTCGACGTTGAACGCAACGCGCGGCGAGTTCGCCCCGCGATCCTGTTTGCTCAAACGCGAAAGCCGCTCCGGCTGTTCGCCCTGATGATCGGCGCAGCGTCGCTTGCAGCCTGCGCCCAGTCGTCGGTCGTCAGCCAGCGCTCGCAGGCACTCGCGAGCCGGTCCGCCCCGGACCAACCGACGCACGCTGCATCGTCGCCGACACGGACACGCGTCGCGGCCGCGCGCATCCACAGGCCATACGCCTCGCACAAGACCGTCGATACCAAGATTGCGTCGCAGGGCGTCGCGAGCTTCTACAGCGATCAGCAGGAGACCGCGAGCGGCGAGAAGTTCGACGGGCACGAACTGACCGCCGCGCATCCGACATTGCCGTTCGGCACCAGGCTGCGGGTCACCGACGTCAAGACCGGCCGTTCCGTCACCGTCCGCGTCAACGATCGCGGACCCTATGTTCCCGGGCGTATCGTCGACGTCTCGTATTCCGCCGCGCAGTCGCTCGGCATGATTGGCAAGGGTGTCGCGAATGTCAGGCTCGACGTGGTGCAGTGAGCCGCGCCGGCGGGCCGGGTTTGGGGATTTTTTCCGACCAGCTCGGGAAAAAGTCCCGGCGGGGTGCGCGCTTTAATCCTGTTGTCTGAATGGCCGGTCCCACTAAGACTGACGCCGCTACTTCCTCGCGCCGCTTTTTCCAAGCGCGTGGATTTCTACCCAATGAACCTTTCCCCGCCTTGGCGTCCCGCCCAAGGCGGGGTTTTTCATTGAGGGGCCATGCGCGCCGGATACGTTGACAGCGCGGGCCGGCGCCATAACCTCCGTTCTCCTCCAGAGGACGGCCTATGCCCAGCAACAATCAAGAAACCGACAGTCTCGCATCAGGTCGCCCGTCGCGGCGCGGGGCGTTGCAACTGTTCCTGGGCGGCGCCGCCGTCCTGTTGTCCCCCGAGGGACGCTCCGCCATGGCGGCAACGGCGCAGGCCGAGCCAGCCTTCGCCGATGGATTGTCACGCGGCCGGCCGGATGAGCAGGGCATCGCGCCATCCGCGATCCTGGATTTTCTCGACGAGGTCGATCGCCAGGGTTACGAGCTGCACAGCTTCATGCTCTGGCGCAACGGCAAGGTGGTCGCGGAGGGCTGGTGGTCGCCGTACCGCGCCGATCGCAACCACATGATGCACTCGCTGACCAAGAGCGTCACCGTGTGCGCGGTCGGGCTCGCCATGGCCGACAAGCGCTTTGGCCTGCAAGACAAGGTGGTGTCGTTCTTCAAGGACAAGCTGCCGCCGGTCGTCGACGACAAGCTCGCCGCGATGACGGTCGAGGATCTCCTGACCATGCGTACCGGTCACGCTTCGATGACATCCGGGTCGGCGTGGCGACCGATCAAGACCAGCTGGGTCGCCGAGTTCTTCAAGATCCCTGTGGTCTACCAGCCGGGCACCAAATGGGTCTACACTTCGGCCGCGACCTATCTGCTGTCGGCCATCGTCACCAAGACGACGGGAGAGGCGGTGGCGGATTATCTGAAGCCCCGATTTTTCGATCCTCTCGGAATCTCGGGCTATGAATGGCCGGTCGGGCCGGAGGGCATCTCGCCCGGCGCCAATGGCCTGAGCTGGAAGACGGTCGATTGCCTCAAGCTCGGCATCCTGCATGCGCAAAACGGCATGTGGAACGGCAAGCAGGTGCTGCCAGCCGATTGGGTGGCGGCGGTGCAGCAACCGCACGTCAAGGACACCTATGGCTATCAATGGTGGATCGGGCCCGAGACGTTCTACGCCGACGGCCTGTTCGACCAGCTCAGCTTCGTCTTCCCCAAGCACAATGCGGTGCTGGCGATCACCGCCGGCATTCCGCAACGCAGTGGTTTCAACAAGCTGGTGTTCCGCCATTTCCCTGCGATGTTCTCTGCCACGGCGGCGAAGAGCGATGCCGACGCCGACAGGCTGAAGGGACGGACCGCGGCCTTGCAATTGTTGCCGCCACTGGCGCCGGCATCGTCGCCGGTCGCAGCGGTGATTTCCGGCAAGACCTGGCAGATGCCGGAGAATGCCGATGCGATCAAATCGGTCAATCTCGCCTTCGCCGGCAACACCTGCACCTTCGCGCTCGAGGACGCCAGGGGCACGCACACGATCGAAGTCGGTCTCGATGCGCCGCGCGAGGGCACCACGACGATGACCGGCAACAAGCTGCATCATGAGTATCAGCCTGACGTCATGCGCGTGGTCGCGAGCGGGACCTGGCGCGACCTGCGCACCTTCGAGATGACCTGGACGTTCGTCGAATCGGCGTTCCGCGACACGGTCACTTGCACCTTCGAGGGGCCGCAGATGCGCTACGCACGCAGCGTCAACGTCAACTCGGCGGCGCTCGACATGCCGACCTTGATGGGAAAGTTGGCGTAGGCGCGACCACACGTTGCGCGTTGCCGCATCTTGCGGCGGCGCTTCCACCAAATTGTCACACTCCCAGCGAATTGCCGCCCAAAGCCGCTGCCAACAAACCGCCGAACGGAAGACGTCGGCGAGGGACAAGCGTTGGCCTACAAGATGATCGCAGAACGCGAGAACGAAACGGTCAGGATCGAACGGGAAAGCACCTTCATCATCATCGCCAAGGCCAAGGTCTGGGCCAGCGAAGGATGGCAGGTGGTGATCACCGACAAGGACGGCAAATCATATCCGCCCGAGGAGTTCGACAAGCTGCTCGCGGCGTGAGCATGATCCGGAAAAATGTGAAGCGGTTTTCCGAACGGATCATGCCCAAATCAAAGCGCAACGACGCTTCAATCCAATCTCGCGCCTTAGCGCTGCGCTGACACCAGCATCATCATCGGTCGTTCAAGCTCGTCGGCGAGTTCGGGCATCGCCTTGATCTGCTCCCGGGTCGGGCAGAATTCCTCGACGTGACGCAGCGCGAAGCCGGCGCCGATCAGCGCGTTGAGCGTGGTGCCGATGGTGCGGTGATATTTCAGCACGCCCTTCACATACCAGTCGGTCCGCCGCTCGCCTTCGATGAAGTAGCGGTTGACCGGCCAGCTCTTGCGGCCATCCTCGTCCTGTCCCCAGCGCGGATGGGTGGCCGCCATGTAGATCGGATGTTCGATGGTGAAGACCAGATGCCCGTCCGGGACGAGCGCGCGATACAGCATGCGCGCCAGCCGATCGAAGTCCCTGATGTAGTGGAACGTGAGGGCGCTATAGGCCAGATCGAACGTGCTCTTCGGTAGTTCAAGCGTTTCGAGGTCGGCGATCTCGTAGACGATCTCCGGATCCTGCGTCATGGCCTCGGCGCGCGCGATCATGTTCTGCGACAGATCGATGCCGCGCACCGCGGATGCGCCTTGCGCGCGCATCCAGCGCGATACCCAGCCGAATCCGCAGCCGAGATCGACCACGTGCTTGCCGGCGAGATCGGGCAGCATGGCGCGGATCGCGGGCCATTCGGGCGCACCTGGCAATCCGTGGACCTGCCGCGGCAACTGGCTGTAACCGGCGAAGAAGCCGGGATTGTCATAGATGTTCTGTGCCATGGTCACGCCAACCCGGAATGAGCGGAATCCGTCTTTCTGTAGCTGCCGCCGCTGCGCGTGGGAACCGCTGAGTGTGCTGCGCGACGGTGGTGACGTTGGAACCAGACGCAGCATTCGGCGGTTTTGATGTCAGCCCCGCGGGACGCGCGGCAACGCCTGTCCCTGCGGCACCTGACAGCCGAGGAGAGCGCCCATGATAGCAGCGACAGAGATCCATAGCATCGCGCGGCAGATGCTACAGAAGCACGGCCCGGAGGCGATCGCCCAGGCGGCGCAGAACGCGGTGGCTTGCGAGAGCAAGGGCGATACCGAAGAGGCGCGCGGCTGGCGTCAGGTCGAGGACGCCATGAAGATCATGCGCGGGCCGCATCAGAGCTGACGGCGTCAATCACGATGCCTGATCGAATGTGTCCGGCGCACGCGCCGGATCGTTCGATCATGCGATCCCCCGTGCCGCTTGCTTTCGCCGGAAATTCCGGGAACTGTGTTCCGGCAAGCAAGCCGTAGAAAAATTCTATCTGGGGGAATTCGCCATGACTTTTTCACTCTACGACGCCACCGTTGCCAACTATCTGCAAATCCTCGGCGCCACTTCGGGCTTTCTCGACAAGAGCCTCGCGCATTTCAAGGATAATGGCGTCGATCCGGCGGAGATCGTCGAGACCCGGCTGTTCCCGGATATGCTGCCGTTCCGCTTCCAGGTGGTCTCGCTCGCGCATCATTCGCGCGGCGCGATGGAGGCCGCGAAGAACGGCGTGTTCATCCCGCCGTCCGGCAAGCCCGATCTGGATTACGCCGGCCTACAGGCGCTAGTGAAGGACGCGCACAGCGAATTGTCCAGCCTGACGCCGGATGCGGTCAATGCGCTGCTCGGGCGCGAGGTGATGTTCAAGATCGGGGATCGGTCGATGCCGTTCACGGCCGAGGGATTCTTGATGTCGTTCTCGCTGCCGAACTTCTTCTTCCATTCGACCACGGCCTACGACATCCTCCGTCACAAGGGCGCGCCGCTGGGCAAGCGCGATTTCATCGGCCGATTGAATCTGAAGAAGTAGCCGGTCGCGCGCCGACCTGCTCTTGCGGATGCGGCAACGCCCGTCACCGCCCGCAACAACACCCGGACCGTGCGCTGATCGGCACGGTCACCAGAATCAGAAGTCTAGGGACGCTAGCCTGCCCGGCGCCATCGCGGCACGGGATCGAGCGGCGTCCGGTAGAGTTCGCGCCGGTCGATGTCGGTGACGCGGACGGCGCAGCCGCGGGCCTTCAGCTCCGGCTTGACCTGCGACAGCTCGTTGGCGAGCTGATCGGCGCGATCGGTGGCGACGCTGATGTTTTCGAGGATGATGGTTCCCTGATTGCGGAACTCGTCACCCACCACGAGATCGAAGGTGTAGTACGGCATCCCGAAGTTCTCCGTTTCGGTTTGCATCACAGGGTAACACTGAGTCGAGCGTTCCCTAAGATGCGTCGCGCACAATCGTCGAGCGATCAGCGCAAAAACGATGTGCAGCGCGTCGCACGATCAACCAATGAGCGTCACGCTGCACGGTCAAAGGAGTCCTGTGATCCAGCACACTGCCATGCCGTTAAGATTTGATTAAAACAGTCGTCGCAAGCTTGGACCCAATTGGAATCGCAGCGGAACCGGGCTCCGGGAACCGGCAGTTGCAGGAGAAGGTCGGTGGCGTAACGCCCGCCGGCCTTTTCTCATCGCCGCTGCTCGCGACCTAATCGCGCAGTGCAGCCTGCCGCCTGGCGCGGCACTTCGGGCCGGGCCCGCGCATGTAATACAGCTCGGGGCGATATGGGTTGGCGACGTGCTCGATCAGCGCGAGGCCACGCGCGACAAGGCGGGCGAGGTGGCGGCGCAGCGGCTTCAGGACAAGCTCGATTGCGTACATGACGCGCCCTCAGTGCAGCTCGCCGAGCACGGCGCTGAACGGCAATTCGAACATCTCGGTTCCGATATCGTCGGTGACGTGGACTGCCCAGTTGCGCCAGTCTTCCGCGCTCGGTGTCATGACATAGCTGCGTGCCAGCTGCTCCGCATGCACCCGTGCTTCCGCCAGATCCATCGCTGCACCGGTGCGATCCAGGATCACGTGCTTCTCGTCAGAGCAGTGAAAGAAAACTGCAGACATCTTCCGATTCCCATTCCGAAGCGATTCTCGCGCGCTGAAATAGCAGCGCGCGCGGGCGCGGAGAATCCGGGTGATCCCCCATCGGGAAACTACGGTGATTCCTGACGATTTGAATCAAGCGGCCGTGATCGGCGCGTGATCTCAGAAGATCGACTCGCCGATCTCAACCTCGCTGCGCGGGCCGAGCACGATCACCTTGCCGCCGGCATCCTTGGCGCCGAGGATCAGCAGTTCCGAGGTGAAGCCCGCGATATTCTTCGGGCCCAGATTGCAGATGCATACCACCAGCGAGCCGAGCAGCGCCTCGGGCTCGTAATTTGTGATCTGGGCACTCGACCACATGATCCGCTCGGCGCCGACGTCGACCCCGACCTTGTAGGACGGGTTCCGGGCGCGCGGAAACGGCTGCACCTCGACGACCTTACCGATCCTGATATCGAGCCGGGCGAAGTCGTCGTAGCTGGCTTGGGGCTTGAGAGGGGACATCAGCGCTCCTGAAACGCCAGGCGGATGCCGAGCGCGATGTAGATCGTGCCGACCACGCGGCCCTGCCACTGCCCGATGCGCCGGTGCCGCCTGATCCACGGGCTGATCTGGCCCGCGGCGAGCGCGAGCAGCGAGGTGTAGGCCGCGCTCATTGCGACGAAGATCAGGCCGAGCGTCGCGAATTGGGCGACCGCCGAGCCGTGACCGGGGTGGACGAACTGCGGCAGGAAGGCGAGGAAGAACAGCGCGGTCTTCGGATTGAGCATTTCCGCCCAGATCGCCTGCCGGAATGCGCGCCGCGGATCGACCGGCTGCGCCGCCGGCAGATGCAGGTCGTCATTCTTCTCGAACACGGCGCGCACGCCGAGCACGATCAGGTAGATTACGCCGGCATATTTGACGATCGAGAACGCCAGCGCCGAGGTCATCAGCACCGCCGACAGGCCGAACGTCGCCATCGCGGTGTGGACGAGATCGCCGAGCGCGATGCCGAACCCGGTGGCGACGCCGACCCGCGGTCCGCCGGTCACCGAACGCGCGAGCACCAGCAGCACGGCAGGCCCGGGGATCAGGAACAGGCCGAGCACGACGGCGGCGTAGGTGAGGAGGGTCGTGGTGTCGATCATGAAGAATGTCCCGGATGTTCGGACGGATGGATCGCGACGGCCGTGAAGCGGGGTTTTGGATCAAGCATCACGTCGGCGCTCTCGACGATGCGCATTTCCTCGGTCCCGCGCTGCGCCGTGCGTTCCAGCACGCCGTGAATGGCTGACGCGGCATGACCGAGCGCGTCCGGCGTCGCCAGACCGCGCACGCGGCCAGCGACGAACAGCGCCGCGAACAGGTCACCGGTGCCGGACGGGCTGATCGGCACGCGCGGCGTCCGCACCCGCCAGGCGGATATGCGACCGGCGTCCGCGCGCTCGATCGCCAAAGTCTCGATCTCGCTGTCGGGCGTGCCGGCGAACTCGGCGCTGGTGATGATGATGGTGGTCGGCCCCCGCGCCATCAGCGCGCCGGCCTGCACGATGACGTCGCCGATCGTCGTCACCCGCGCGCCGCAAAGGAATTCGAATTCGAAATGGTTGGGGGTGATGATGTCAGCGAGCGGGCAGAGCTGGTCGCGCACCAGCGGCGGGATGTCGGCTCGCACGAACATGCCGCGGTCGCGATCGCCAAGCACCGGATCGCAGCAGTACAGCAAAGTCGGGTTGGCCGCCTTGGCGCGGGCGACGAAATCGGCGACGTCGCTGCCGATGTCGGCCGAGCCGAGGTAGCCTGACAGGATCATCTGCGCGTGCTCGACCGCGCCGCGTTCCTCGACGCCGCGCAGGAGGTCGGCGACCAGCTGCACATCGAGCACGCGGCCGCGGATGGTCGGATAGCCCGGCCGGTTGCTGAGCAGCGTGGTCGGCACGGCGACGACATCGATGCCATGGAGCTGAATCGGAAAGCTGGCGGCGCTGTTGCCGACATGGCCCCAGGCGACCTGCGACTGGATCGAGATGACGGTCATGCTGCCCGCATCACCCGAACAGCGCGGCGTAGATCACGTAAAGCCAGCCCAGGATACCGTGGATGATCGCCCACAGGATCGAATGGTTCTTGGTGTAGGAGATCGCGATCGCCAGCGCCGAGCCGAACCCCACGCCGTATTTCGCGCCCTCGACACGGACGCCGTAATATCGATTGCCGTTCATGGTGTCCTTCCAGCGGGAGGGCAGGAGATTGCTCCCAGCGTAACCCGTCCGCTGCCGCCAGTTCAACGGTGGAACGGTCTCGGCGGATGCATATGCGGGACCGTCGTGGCTTTATTGGCTCGAGCCAGCGATCTCCCCCATCGTCGTCCTGGCGAAAGCCAGGACCCATAACCACCGGCTTGGCTGTGAAAGGGATTGGAAGCCACAGCGTCGCGCGACAACTTGCATTTGGGGTAATGGGTCCTGGCTTTCGCCAGGACGACATGGGGATTGTTCTGGTCTCAAGACGCCAACCAGGCAGTGTCATCACCCGCGCATGCAGGTGATCCAGTATTCCAGAGCAGCAATGCTTGAAGCGAGATGCCGCCGAGCCCCCGTCCTGCTCAGGGCACGCCGTGCGCGCTCATCACATTCACGCTTCGGTCAAACGTAGGCGGAATAACCGGACAGCGCCAACAGTCATGGTGTCGGTGTGAATGCTTCAGCCGCCCGGCGAAACCGCCGTCGCGGCCGCTAAGCCAAGCGGGAGAAGGACGATGATGGTGGCGAAGTATGTCGCGGCGGGCCTGGTCGCGCTCGCCATGCTGACGGGGTCGGCGGCCGGCGCGTCCCCGGCGGCGGGGTTCTATCCGCCTGCGAAGGGCCATACCGGCACCGTTGCCGGCAGGGGCTGGAGCGGCGGACTGCCGCGGATGACCGCCCCGCATGTCGGCGACACCGAGACGCGGCCCCGCGACCAGCCCGGCGGCGTCTGCGATCACGGCGACAACGCCATGATCTGCTGAGCCGGACGGTGCATGGCGGTGATCTCCGGCGAAACTTGCGCTAGCCTTGCTGGATCGTCTCCCTCCAGCCGCGAGCGCCGCCGCCATGCACATCCTGCGCCCCCAATTCCGCATCGAGGACGATCGCGCGCTGGCCTTCGCGGCGGCGCGTGGCTTCGGTGCCATCGTCGCCGCCGATGCGCGCGGCCCGCGGGCGTCGCACGTCCCGTTCGTGATCGAGCGGCGCGACGACCGCGTCATCGTGCAGATCCATCTCACCGCGAGAAATCCGCTCGTGGAGCTTGCTGATGGCAGCAGGCGATTCCTGCTGATCGTCTCGGGTGACGACGCCTACATCTCGAACGACTGGTACGTCTCGCGCGACAACGTCTCGACCTGGCTCTACGAGGCGGTGCATCTGTCCGGCGTCGCGCATCTGCGCGGGTGCGAAGACAATCGCGGCCATGGCGACGCGCTGCTCGCGGTCTCCGAAGCGCGGCTGCCGAAGCAGCCCTGGGACCTCGCGCAAATGGAGCCCGGCAAGCGCGAGGCGATGCTGGCCGGGATCAGGGTGATCGATCTCGTCGTCGACGAGATCGAGGGGCAGTCGAAACTCAACCAGCACAAGAGCGATGCTGACTACATCGCGCTCGTCAACCGCCTGGCGCGCGCCGAGGAGACGGCAAGCCACCGGCTTGCGGAGAAGATGCGTGCGCTGCGGCCGGAGCTTGCCTACGATGAGGAGATCGTCATTGGCGCAACGGGCGCGCACAGAGCGGGGCCGATAACAGGCTCCGAGTAGCAATCGCAAACATGTTGTTAAGAATCGATCCGCGCTGACTTGGCCGATTCCGATTCGTTCTTTGCGAACAAAATGGAGTCGTATCCGGAACGGATCGCGATGAGTGGAGCATGTTATGCGCGTGACTGAAAACGACACTTGGGCGCTTCGGGCGCGTCGCGCGAACGTGTTGTTAAGAATCGCATCGCGCTGATTTTTCGATTCCGATTCGTTCTTCGTGAACGAAATGGAGTCGAACGGGGAACGCGATGATGGCGCCGCCTGTCGCTCGATTCCGCAATCCAGCTCATGCGAAATGGCCGAGGGGCTCGGCGATCTTGCGCGATGAGCGCAATAATCCCACCATGGCACAACATCGACTGCGCAGATGTGGTCCGTACATACACGTTGTTAACGCCTGAACCGCGCCGATTTTCTCGATTCCGATTCGTTCCTCGCGAACAAATTGGAGTCGGATGCAGAACGTGGTTGTGGCGCGCAAAGCGTTTCTCTGCTCCACTCCGAGCACACAACAGAGAATGGATCGATGGCCAGGAAGACACCCGGGAAGCCGAGCAAGAAAGCGAGCAAGAGAACGAAGAAGACAGGCAAGCGGGCCGCGTCGCGGCGAACGGTGCTGGCGATCGACGTCGGCGGCACGCATGTGAAGGTGATGACCGACAAAGAGCGCATCAAGCGCGAGTTCGAGTCTGGACCAAACCTGTCCGCGACCGAGATGGTGCGGCAGGTCAGGGCGCTGACCCGCGACTGGTCTTACGATGTGATCTCGGTCGGCTATCCCGGACCGGTGGTGCACGACCGTCCGCTTGCCGAGCCGCACAATCTCGGCCGCGGCTGGGCCGGGTTCGATTTTCAAGCGGCGTTCGATCGGCCGACCAAGGTCGTCAACGATGCGCTGATGCAGGCGATCGGCAGCTATCAGGGCGGGCGGATGCTGTTTCTCGGCCTTGGCACCGGGCTCGGCTCCGCGATGATCGTCGACGGCGTGTTCGAGCCGATGGAGCTCGGGCATTTGCCATATCGCAAGGACGAGACGTTCGAGGACTATGTCGGTGCCGCTGGCCTGGAGCGTCGCGGCAAGAAGAAATGGCGCAAGAGTGTCGAAGACGTGATCGCGCGGCTGTCGGCTGCGCTGGAGCCCGATTACATCGTGCTCGGCGGCGGCAACGCCGACAAGGTGGACCATCCGCCGCCCAAGGTGAGGTTCGGCGACAATGCCAACGCGTTCGAGGGTGGATTTCGACTCTGGGAGACGAATGCGCGCAAGCCGCGCGCCGCGCGTTGACGAAACGGAATTGCCACCAAATCGCCGCAACTGCCGAAGTTTCGCGCGGCTCTGTGATCTCTTGTTGTCGGAACCGATTGGGTGCGCCGCTCGTTCTATGCGGCACAACATCTGTTCCACGAGGAGTAACGCATGCGAAAATTCATGATCCCTGCCGTCGCGGCCCTGGCGATTGGTGCGGCGACACCGGCGCTGGCCTATGATTCCGCCAGCCAGCTCTCGATGCAGGCCGCGCTCGACGTCGCGACCAGCATCGGCGTGGTGACGGTGTCCAACACCGAGTTTCTCGGCGACGAGTGGGAGATCGAGGGGCGGGATTATCGCGGCCGCTGGATGCAGGTCGACGTCGATGCGCGCACCGGCGAGGTGCGCAACGTGGACCGCAGCTGGTAACCGCATCCTCACCCGCGCGTGAGTTTTCTGAACGGCCGGCGGCGCAGGGCGCATGCCGGCCGTTCTTTATCCAGAACTGCCCGATGCCGTGCTTTGGCGGAATGGCACAAAGCTGGGGTATGCTCGGTCTCATCATTCCGGGAATCGCCGCCGCCGCGGCGGACCTCGCGAACAGGAGACCGGCCATGACGAAACCGTTTCCGTCGAAAACCCATATCGGCAACCATCTGCTGCATCCGGAAACCCAGATGCTGAACTACGGCTACGATCCGCAGCTGTCGGAGGGCGCCGTCAAGCCGCCGGTGTTCCTGACCTCGACCTTCGTGTTCCGCACCGCCGAGGACGGCAAGGACTTCTTCGATTTCGTCGCCGGCCGCCGCGAGCCGCCGGAAGGCATGGGGGCGGGGCTGGTCTATTCGCGCTTCAATCATCCGAACAGCGAGATCGTCGAGGATCGGCTTGCGATCTACGAGCGCACCGAGAGCTGCGCGCTGTTCTCGTCGGGCATGTCGGCGATCTCAACCACGGTGCTGGCGTTCGCGCGGCCCGGCGACGTGATCCTGCACTCGCAGCCGCTCTATGGCGGCACCGAGACGCTGTTCACCAGGACGCTCGCGAGCTTTTCGATTCACGCGGTGGGGTTCGCCGATGGCCTCGACGAGAACGCCGTTCGTGCCGCCGCCGATGCGGCGATGAAGCGAGGCCGCGTTGCGATGATCTTCATCGAGACGCCGGCCAATCCGACCAACGGCCTTGTCGACATCGCATTGACCCGGCGGGTCGCCGACATGATCGGCAAGGCGCAGGGCTTCACCCCGATCATCGCCTGCGACAACACGTTGCTTGGGCCGGTGTTTCAACGCCCGATCGAGCATGGCGCCGATCTGTCGCTGTACTCGCTGACCAAATATGTCGGCGGCCATTCCGACCTGATTGCGGGCGCGGCGCTCGGCTCGAAGAAGCTGATGAAGGACGTCAAGGCGCTGCGCGGCGCGATCGGCACCCAGCTCGATCCGCATTCCTGCTGGATGATCAGCCGCTCGCTGGAAACGCTCAGCCTGCGGATGGAAAAGGCCGACCGCAACGCGCGGATCGTTGCCGACTATCTGCGCGATCACCCCAAGGTGGCGACGGTGCATTATCTCGGCCACCACGACCCGGCCTCGGCCGCGGGGCGGGTGTTCGCGAGCCAGAGCTCCGGCGCCGGCTCGACCTTCTCGTTCGACATCGTCGGCGGACAGGAGGCGGCGGAGGCGTTCCTCAACAATCTCCAGATCTTCAAGCTCGCGGTGAGCCTCGGCGGCACCGAGTCGCTGGCGAGCCTGCCGGCGACGATGACGCATTCCGGCGTGCCTGCCGAGATCAGGCAGAAGATCGGCGTGCTCGACACCACGATCCGGCTGTCGATCGGGATCGAGCATCCGTCCGATCTCGTCGCCGACATCGCGCAGGCGTTGAGCAAGGCGTGAGCAAAGGGACGCTTACCGCGGCGTGATCCCGCCGGCCCTGGCGATCAGCTCGAACGAGCGCAGCCGCTTCTGGTGATCGTAGACGTCGGACACGATCATCAGCTCGTCGGCGCCGGTCTCGGCGACCAGCGCGTCGATGCCGGCGCGCACCGTCTCGGGCGAGCCGACGATGGAGCGCTCCAGCATCCGCATCGCCTGAACCTTTTCCTGTGGCGACCAGTAGCTCTCGATGTCGTCGATCGGCGGCTGGCTCAGGCCGCGCGCGCCGCGGAAGATGTTGGTGAACGACATCTGCTGCGTGGTCGCGAGATGCCGTGCTTCGGCATCGGTGTCGGCTGCGACGATGTTGACGCCGACCATGGCGTAGGGTCGCTCGAGCTGTTCCGACGGCTTGAAGCGGGCGCGGTAGATCTGGAGCGCCTGGAGCAGCAGCTCGGGGGCGAAGTGCGAGGCGAAGGCGTAGGGCAGGCCGAGCTCGCCGGCCAGCATCGCGCCGAAATTGCTTGAGCCGAGGATCCACAGCGGCACGTCGGTGCCGGCGGCCGGCACCGCCTGGATGCGCTGGTTGGGGCCGGCGGGCGCCAGGAAGGCCTGCACCTCGAGCACGTCCTGCGGAAAGTTCTCGGCCGATTCAGGCGTGCGGCGGAGCGCGCGCAGGGTGAGCTGGTCGGTGCCCGGCGCGCGGCCGAGGCCGAGGTCGATGCGGCCGGGAAACAGCCGCGCCAGCGTGCCGAACTGCTCGGCGATGACATAGGGCGCATGGTTCGGCAGCATGATGCCGCCGGCGCCGACCCGGATGGTGCTGGTTCCCGCCGCGATATGCCCGATCACGACCGACGTCGCGGCGCTGGCAATCCCGGCCATGTTGTGGTGCTCCGCCACCCAGATCCGGCGATAGCCCAACGCCTCGGCGTGGCGGGCGACATCGCGCGCATTGTACAGCGCGCCGCGCGCATCGGTGTCCTCGGTGACGCGGACGAGATCAAGGATGGAGAGGGCGGCCACGGCGGCTCCGGAGCGTTGCGGACGGGAGCCGGTGGTATCAGGCTGTGTCCAGGTGGGGGCGAAACGGCGCGGGCGACCGATTCATGCAGATGCATATGGATACGGTCCGCGTGTCGGTCAATCCGCCCGGGGGCAGCGGTATTCGCCATCGAAACGGCGAAGCAAGGCACCGCGTCCTAAATTATCGAAAACAACCCCATGCAAAGCAGGCAGCCGCCGCCGCCCGAACACGCGGCTTGACGCGTCGGGCAAATCAGCGATATTTTTCCATTATTCCGAAAATGACCGCGGCGGCCTATTGCGCCTTCAATTCGCCGATCGTGGCGGCACCCGTCGCAGCGTCGAGCTGATAGAGCGCGGCTCCGGCGAAACCCGACATGATCGGCGACGTTCCGCGCATCTGCTGGCCGCGGCTGCCGCCGACGAGCTGGTTCAACGCGTTCTGCCCGGGGGCCCGCCCTGCGGCGTGCCGATCCCGAAATAATAGCTCTGACCGGCCTCGACCTTGGTCTCGGCCTCATAGTCGATCGACATCGACGTGCCGGCCGACAGCTTGTAGGTGCCCGGCGGCCGGTCGATGAAGAAATAGGTCCCGCCGATCACCCGGCCGACCGGCCTGCCATCGACCTTGATGTCGACGCCCGCCACCGATCCGTACATCGCGACCAGGCGGCTCTCGCGCAGGAAGTACATCCGCGCCATGCGCGTGTCGCGTTGCCTGGTTTGAGATTCGAGTGCCGACGGCCCGGCGCAGCCACCCAATTCGATCGCCGGCGCGGCAAGACAAATGGCCAGCGCCACAGACTTCAACAGCTTCATTCCCAGCCCAACCCCAGCGAGCATCCCCGCTGCCGGTAGACCAAGAACTGTGCGCGCTGGCAAGCGCCAGTTACGTGCGCCGGCCTGGTGTGGCGAAGCGTCGCGTCAGGCCCCAGACGATCGCAGCCGTGGCCGCGGTGGCGATCAGGTGCTTCAAGGTGTGTCCGCTGACGAAGCCAAGCGCGTCGGCGATTGGATGGTCGAGCACCTCGGCGATCTTGGCCAGAACGTACAGCCCCATCGCCGCCGCGAACGCGATGCGCTCGATGCGCGGCGCGCGATGGATCGCCTGCCACAGCGGAATCAGGATCAGCGGCAGCACCTGCAACACCAGATACGGCCGCAGGTCGCCCGCGCCATGCCGGTCCGTCACCACCCACCACGCGACGCTGGCTACGGCGTAAAGCCCGAGAGCGATCGCCTCGATGTTGGTCTTCGCGTGCCGTTGCGTGTCGCCGCGCACGCCTACAAGCAGGCCCGCGCCGACGAGCGCGATCGGCAGCATGTCCCAGGTCAGCCGGCCGTTGCCGGGGGCGAGGTGAAAGAAGGCGGAGCCGAACGCGGTCAGCAACAGCCCGATCAGGAACAGCCGATAGCCCGGCCATCCGTCGCGCAGCCGATCGCTGTTGCGGTGAGGCCAGAGCGCGAGCCAGCCCCAGATCGCGACCAGCGCGAAGCCTGCGTTGGAGAGCACGTCGCCGGCGTGGGGGATTCCGGGCAGGGCCGAGTGGTCGGCAAAATCATTATAATGGGCCGGCTGCGCGATGCGTCCGTGGGCCGCGAAGGCCGCGATGATGCCGATCGTGATGATCGCTGGGGCCGCTTTCATCCACGGTTTCACCGGCCGATCGGAGCCGGTCAGTTCGTCCATCCGGAAGGTCGCTTGCATCGTCCGCTCCAACGAAAATGAACATTGTTCAATAACTGAGCAGAAGATTGAGCGACGTTCAAGTTTTATTTTTCGAGCGAGCGGCTGCTGGGGAGGTGCCGGCCGGGCTTGTCCCGGCCATCCACGTCTTCCTTCACTGCGAAACAAGACGTGGATGCCCGGGACAAGCCCGGGCAAGACGATGTGGAAACATCAGTTTCAAAGCCATTGGATGTCAGATGCGATCGCCCTACCAACGGAGGGAGAGGTGACCCGGGACCGCGCCAAGCCGATTCAACTCAATCTCATCGCGCTTTTATGGCTACACGCCGCGGCTTGCCGCGCGCAGCGGCTTCAGCATCGTGCAACTTGCCGAAAATGTGCTGATGTCGGCAGCTTACGCAAGCGGCCGATCCAACCTACCTTCGCCGAGCGCCGACCGCGCAGCCCCAACCGATCCGATCCGGAGCGAGACCCATTCCCCAACTCATCTTCGGCCTGATCAGCCTCCTGATCCTGGCCCGTTTCATCTGGCCGCTCGACTGGCCGCTGCCGGCAAAGCTCGTCGCCGCGCTGTTCGTGCTGGGCGCCTTGCAGTTTCATCGCTGGAACAGATGGTCGTCGGGATCGGAGTTCTCGCCGGAGTTTCCGCGTCCGGTGGTCGCGCTGTTCAACTGGGCGTTCGGTGCGGTCGTGCTGCTGGCGCTGCTGCAACTGGCGCTCGATGCCGGGCTGATCGTCGCAGCAGCGATCCATGGCGGCTTCGTCGGTGCGCCTGACGGTGTACGCTACGCGCTTGCCGGCGTGGCGGCGATCGCGGCTGCGATCGGCGTCCATCAGGCGATGCGGATTCCGCCGCTGAAGGATGTCGAGGTTGCGATCCGCGGACTGCCGCGAGCGTTCGACGGCTACACCATCCTGCAACTGACCGACCTGCACATCAGCCGGCTGTTTCCCGTGTCGTGGGCGCGCGAAGTCGTGTCGCGAGCGAACAAGCTCGGCGTCGACCTGATCCTGATCACGGGCGATTTGATCGACGGCACCGTCGAGGCGCGGCGCAACGACATCGCACCGTTGCAGGACCTCGTGGCCGCCGACGGCGTCTACGTGGTCTCGGGCAATCACGAATATATCTTCGGCTACGATGTCTGGATGGCGCATTATGCGTCGCTCGGCCTGCGCTCGCTGGAGAACCGGCACATCGTGCTCGAACGCGGAGATGGCCGGCTGGTGATCGCGGGGATCACCGACCGCGCCTCGCGCCGCAGGAAGCATCCGGTCCGCGACCTTGCCGCGGTGCTCGCCGGCGTCCCTGAGGGCGCGCCGATCATCCTGCTCGACCACCAACCGAGCGAGGCGCGCAACTCCGCGGCACACGGCGTCGCCCTGCAACTCTCCGGCCACACCCATGGCGGATTGATCGTCGGGATCGACCGCCTGGCCGCGCCCGCCAATGCCGGCTTCGTCTCGGGCCGCTACGACGTCGACGGGATGACGCTCTACGTCAACAACGGCACCGCGCTGTGGCCGGGCTTTGCGCTGCGGCTCGGCCGGCCGTCGGAATTGACGCGGATCACGCTGCGGGTGGCGGGGGACGCCTGAGTGGTGCTATCTGTTCCGTAGGATGGGTAGAGCGAAGCGAAACCCATCATTCGCGCCGCGCGCAGAGATCGATGGGTTTCGCTGCGCTCTACCCATCCTACGCTTGCTACGCTCGCACATTCAGCGGAACGACCAGGCGATGCCAACGCCGATTGCGGTGAGAAGTCCGAATCCGACCAGCCATCGATGATACTTCTCGATCCACCGCACGAATTGCGGTCCCAGGATCAGGACGAGGGCGGCCACCATCGCGAAATGCAGGAGACGGCCGACCACGGCTGCGACCGTGAAGGTGAGAAGGTTCATCGATGCAACGCCCGCTGCGATCGCGATGAACTTGAACGGGATCGGTGTGAAGCTCTTGGCGATGATGATCCAGAGTCCCCACTCCTCGACGAGGTTCTGGTAGCGTCGGAAATTGTCCGACTGCCCGTACACCTCGACAAGCGTTTGTCCGACTGCGGCCCAACCGAGATGGCCGATGCCGTACCCGACCAGGGCGCCGGCCGACGAAGCCAGGACGCAGACGGTGCACAGGAAGAGGCTCCGCTCGGGCCGTATCAGCAGCATCGGCACCAGCAGCAGATCGGGCAAGACCGGCAGGATGGAGCTATCTGCAAATGCGATCAGCGCGAGCAGGGCAGGGCCCCATCGGCTATCCGAGAACGCTTCAGCGCGGCGCCGCCAGACGTCACGGCTTGTCGAGAAGAGAAACATCATCATTGACCGACGCGTAACGGGCAGACCGGGCGAGCCATCGAACCAGGCTGGTCCACCTTATGTTCAATCGCGCTTGCGGTGAAGTCGCGCGCGAATTCGCCGACTTCGCTTGCAGCCGTTGCGCGCAATGCTCGGATGGGTGAGGACATGAGGCGTCGTCGGACCATAGCTTGCTCGCCCTCGCCAACATTGCGGCATTTGCGCGCACGATGGCGTGTTTCGGATCGGGCCGCGAAAATGTCTGCTGGATGTAAGGACGGTGTAAGTCGCCGATCGTATGACGATGTCGGCGGCCGCAGTCGACGACGCGAAGCGTGCGAAGCCGCGCTGCAAGGCACGGACGAGCGATCTCTCTGCCATCGCGCGCAATGGTCGGGAGCCCATCCGGCGAAGGTGAAATGCGAAGTGGCGTGCAATTGGCGTGCATCACGGTCTTGGTCTGGTCGGCATCCGGCGCCTCCGCGCAGGCGGTGGAATGGCGCTATTGCCTTGCGGTGTCGCAAGCCGAGCAGAGAGTCTACATGTCGTACCCGTTCCAGTGCGCCACCGACGATTTTCCGAAGCTGGAGCGCGTGCTCCGGGAGTCGCTGACCCGTGCAGGCGTTTCGGTCGACACCGTGCAGTGCCCGAGGGGCAGCGATGAGCGCAGCATCCTGGCGATGCGCGACCACGCCATCGCTTTCAATCGACAAACGCAGATCACCGCGGTCGATGTCAAATGGCGTCCCGGCGCGCGTCTTTGCGAATGACGGTGCCTTGCGGCTTTCGAACTCCGGCTGAGATGTCCACGAACGCGCACGTGACGCGCGGACAGCATCGGGAAGCCGAGTGATCGGCGCAATGAACAGGTACCAATGGCAAGCACATGCACGCAGGGAATCGACACCGGCTTCGTCGCGCTCGGCTACGGAAAGGTTGCGGCGCTCGGGGTCCTGCAAGGAATAACCGAGTTGTTGCCGATCTCGTCCACGGCACACATGCGCCTGGTGCCGGCCGTGCTGGGTTGGCAGGATCCGGGATCGGCGTTCTCCGCGGCCATGCAGCTTGCCGCGGTTGCAGCCGTCGTCAGCTATTTCTGGCGGGACGTGCGTGCGCTGGCGACGAACTCCATTGTCGCAATGGCGCGCGGGCAATTGCAGGACCCGTGGTTTCGTCTCGCGTTGTGGATTGTGCTGGCAACGATCCCCATCGCCGTCGCGGGATTGTCGGCGTCCAAACTTCTGAACACCTGCAATTCGCCGCTTCGCGGCGTCGTGGTGATCGGATGGGCTTGCGTTGCGATGGCGGTCCTGCTCGGTGCGGCGGAGATCTATGCCAGGCACCGGCGGACGATCGGCGAAGCCCGCCTGCTCGATGCGATGCTGGTGGGACTGGCCCAGGTGGGCGCCCTGATCCCTGGCGTCTCGCGTTCGGGTTCAACCCTGACCGCGGCGCTTGCGCTCGGCTTCAAGCGGGATGAAGCGGCGCGCTTCTCGTTCCTGCTGGGTTTGCCCGCGATCACCCTGGCCGGGCTCAAGGAACTGTGGGAACTGTACCATCTCGATCTCGATCATCACGCCTGGTCGGTGTTGATCGTCGGCCTCGTGGTTGCTTCGATTTCGGCATTCGTGGCGATCTGGAGCCTGATGCGCGTGCTCGAACGCTTCTCCAGTTGGCCGTTCGTGATCTATCGCTTCGTCCTCGGCCTCGTCATCCTCGTGGGCGCAATGGCCGGGGTGCTTTGAGCCGGGCGCAATCGCATATGGTGTGAGCAGCCCATGTGAGCGCCGTCATGGCCGGGCTTGTCCCGGCCATCCACGCCTTTCTTCGCTGGAAACAAGACGTGGATGCCCGGGCCAAGCCCGGGCATGACGACGCGGAAACGCCAGTTTCAGAGCCTTTGGTGTCGCCTGCGACAGCCTTACTTTGAGCTGAAGTCTGCGGCAGGCGAAGCGGCAGATCTCCGGTGCATCATTCCCTTGATCTCATTTCGGACGCTTTTGTGCGGCGATGGTTGGCGAAAGACGCTGGGCAGGATGATTGGGACATGGTGATGCTTTCGCGAGGGCCTGTCATTGTCGCGACGATGCTCGTGCTCGGGACATTACCGGCCCGCGCGCAGCAAAGCGCCGAGTTCGATGCGTGCATGGACAAGGCCGAAGGGATGTCGACCAAGATGCTCGATTGCGGCAAGACCGAAATCGCCAAGTGGGATGCGCGGCTCAACACCGCCTATCAAGCCCTTCTCGCGAGATCAAAGGGCGAGGCGCACGCGCAATTGCTCGGCGAGCAGCGGGACTGGCTGAAGCATCACCTCAGCGAAACCCGTCGCCTCGCCAATGACCCCAACAACGGCTCCGTCGCGTTCCTCGACTCCCAGGCGTTCGAATTGAAGGACATCGCCGACCGCACGCTGCTTCTTGAAAAGCGCGCCAAGGCGGTGCGGTAGACGGTGCCGGCTTGATCGTGAGCGAGGAATGTGGGCTGGCGACTTGTCCGCGGCACCTCGTTGAGCGAACGCGGAAGCAAGTAGGGCGGGTTAGCACAGCGTAACCCGCCGATCAGATCGGAAGGTCGGCGGATTACGCCTTCGGCTAATCCGCCCTACGCTTGCTTCGCTCATCCGGGCTACGCCTGCTGAGGCGTAGCCCGCCGACCAGCCTCCTACCGGTAACAATTTGTCGGCGGATTACGCCTCAGGCGCCCTACGCTTGCTACGTTGGGGAGCTATGGGCCTGCGCTCTCCTTTGCCAACGAATCATCAGATCAGCGAGCGTGTCTGCCGATAGTTGTCCGTAGCTGCCACCTAGCGACGCATTGTAGCCGAGCATTGCCGTCTCTTTTCGGGCAAGCCACCAACCATTCCACTGTGAGTCATTGTACCAGACCAGCTTCATGTCCTGAGGCGCTGGAGGCAAGGCTGGCTTGGCAATGAAGTTTGTCACGTTTTGCCATTGCGATCGAATGCGGCGCAAGAAGAACACGCGTGTCTCGAAACCTTTCGCATCCAGGGTCAGCGAATTTGCTCCCGGTAGCAGCTGAAGCGCAATTACGACCGTGCCAACGCCAAAAAATATAGCAGTAAGCCAACCCCAGATTGGGTGGGTGCCATCGCGGATTTGAAGCCAACCCACGGCGGCAAATACCAAGCAAATTACGACGGGTTTCAGCAACTTCCCGTAGGAGGGATACAAAGTAACCGGGCCAGGAAATCTGGACAGAAGGCTATCGGCATCAGCGTCAGAGGTCGACATTTCCGTCGTGTTCATTGTTCCCCTGCCCCCTCGAGATAGGCGAAACGCCCGGGGCGCGAACCCCGGGCGTTGCTATCTCACGAACACCCCGTCGTGCTGCCGCAAGTATCGCACTTCATGCACGTCCCGTTCCGCACGAGCGTGAAGTTGCCGCACTCCGAGCACATCTCGCCTTCGTAGCCTTTTGCTTTCGCTTCGGCGCGACGCTCGGCCTTGGACGGGGCGGCGGCTGCGGCGGTGCCGGGCTTGCTCCACTGTTGCAGGGCCTCGAGCTTCTCGGTGGGCGAGAGGTCGTGGCTGACTTCCTGCTTCAGGGCGACCGCGCCTTCGATGGTGTCGGAGGCGCCGCGCGCGGTGGCGCCGTGCGAGGCCAGCGAGGTGACGCGGTTGCCGCCGGCGGGGGCGTTGTCGGCGTTGGCGCTCACCGCGGCGGAGCCGCCGCGCATGATGACGAGGTTGTCGGTGCGCGAGCGGGTGAGGCCCTTCGACAGATACTTCGTCGCCTGGTGGTGCGGCGCCTCTTCCGGCTGCTCCTTGCCTTCCTCGACGCCCTTGCCGAGCGCGTCGAAGCCCGACTCGTTCGGATCGACATGGGCGAGATCGAAGCGCGACATGTAGCTCACCGCGAGCTCGCGGAAGACGTAGTCGAGGATCGAGGTCGCATACTTGATCGAGTCGTTGCCCTGCACCGGACCCGCGGGCTCGAAGCGGGTGAAGGTGAAGGCGTCGACATACTCCTCCAGCGGCACGCCGTATTGCAGGCCGAGCGACACCGCGATGGCGAAGTTGTTGATGAAGGAGCGCAGCGCCGCGCCTTCCTTGTGCATGTCGATGAAGATCTCGCCGAGCCGGCCGTCGTCATATTCGCCGGTGCGGAGATAGACCTTGTGACCGCCGACCACAGCCTTCTGGGTGTAGCCCTTGCGGCGATCCGGCATCTTCTCGCGCTCGCGCATCACGACGATGCGCTCGACCAGCTTCTCGACGATCTTCTCCGAGACCTGGGCGGCGCGCGCGGCCATCGGCTTCTCGTAGAGCGCCTCCACCGCATCGTCCTCGTCCTCATCGTCGGAGATGAGCTGCGAGTTGAGCGGCTGCGACAGCTTCGAGCCGTCGCGGTACAGCGCGTTGGCCTTCAGCGCCAGCTTCCACGACAACAGGTAGGCGGACTTGCAGTCCTCCACCGTGGCGTCGTTCGGCATGTTGATGGTCTTGGAGATCGCGCCCGAGATGAACGGCTGCGAGGCCGCCATCATCCGGATGTGGCTCTCGACCGACAGGTAGCGTTTTCCAATTTTGCCGCAGGGGTTGGCGCAGTCGAACACCGGATAGTGCTCGGCCTTCAGGTGCGGGGCACCTTCGACGGTCATCGCGCCGCAGATGTGGACGTTGGCGGCCTCGATCTCGCGCTTGGTGAAGCCGACGGCCTGGAGCAGGTCGAAGCCGGGGGCCGCGATCGCCTCGGCGTCGATGCCGAGCGTGTTGCGAATCAAGTCCTCGCCGAAAGTCCACTTGTTGAAGGCGAACTTGATGTCGAACGCGGTCGGCAGCGCCTTTTCCACCTTGGCGATGGCTTCATCGGTGAAGCCCTTGGCCTTCAGGGTCGAGGCGTTGATCCCTGGCGCATTGGACAGCGAGCCGTGGCCGACGGCGTAGGCCTCGATCTCGGCGATCTCGCTCTCGCGATAGCCGAGCGCGCGCAGCGCCGACGGCACCGCCTGGTTGATGATCTTGAAGTAGCCGCCGCCGGCGAGCTTCTTGAACTTGACCAGCGCGAAATCGGGCTCGATGCCGGTGGTGTCGCAATCCATCACCAGGCCGATGGTGCCGGTCGGCGCCACGACCGTGGTCTGGGCGTTGCGATAGCCGTTCACTTCGCCGAGCGCCAGCGCGTCGTCCCAAGCCAGCTTGGCATGCGCGACGATGTCGGCTTGCGGGCAGGAGGCATGATCGAGCGGCACCGGGTTGACCGCGAGCGCCTCGTAGCCACCGGCATTGCCGTGGGCGGCGCGGCGGTGGTTGCGGATCACGCGCAGCATGTGGGCCGCGTTTTTCTTGTAGCCCGGGAAGGTGCCGAGCTCGGCCGCCATCTCCGCCGAAGTCTTGTAGGAGATGCCGGTCATGACAGCGGTCAGCGCGCCGCACAGCGCGCGGCCTTCCTTGCTGTCATAAGGCAAGCCCATGGTCATCAAGAGGCCGCCGATATTTGCAAAACCGAGGCCGAGGGTGCGGAATTCGTAGGACAGCTCCGCGATTGCCTTCGACGGGAACTGGGCCATCATGACCGAGATCTCCAGCACGATGGTCCAGAGCCGGCAGAGATGCTCGTAGGATTCGACGTCGAACCGCTTGGTGGTGCTGCTGTAGAACGTCAGCAGATTGGCCGAGGCGAGGTTGCACGCCGTGTCGTCCAGGAACATGTATTCCGAGCACGGATTGGAGGCGCGGATGTCGCCGGACGCCTTGCAGGTGTGCCAGTCGTTCATCGTGGTGTTGAAGTGCAGGCCGGGATCGGCCGACGCCCAGGCGGCGTAGCCGATCTTCTCCCAGAGGTCGCGGGCCTTGAGAGTCTTGGTGACCTTCTTGGTGGTGCGGCCGACCAGATTCCAGTCGCCGTCGGTTTCCACCGCGCGCAGGAAGTCGTCCTTCAGCGACACCGAATTGTTGGAGTTTTGGCCGGAGACGGTGAGGTAGGCTTCCGAATCCCAGTCGGTGTCGTAGATGTCGAACGTGATCTCCTTGTAGCCTTGCCTGGCGAACTGGATCACGCGCTTGATGTAGTTGTCGGGCACCAGGCTGCGGCGCGCGAGCTTGATCTCGCGGCGGAGGGCAGGGTTCTTCTCGGGATCGAAGCAGTCGTCGCCGCTGCCTTCGCAGTTCACGCAGGCCTTCATCACGGCCTTGAGGTGCTTCTGGTTGATCTTGGAGCCGGTGACCAGCGCCGCGACCTTCTGCTCCTCCTTCACCTTCCAGTCGATATAGGTCTCGATGTCGGGATGGTCGGCATCGACCACGACCATCTTGGCCGCACGACGCGTGGTGCCGCCCGACTTGATCGCACCGGCGGCGCGGTCGCCGATCTTGAGGAAGCTCATCAGGCCCGACGAGCGGCCGCCGCCGGACAGCTTTTCGCCTTCGCCGCGCAGGCTGGAGAAGTTCGAGCCGGTGCCGGAGCCGTATTTGAACAGGCGCGCCTCGCGCACCCAGAGGTCCATGATGCCGCCCTCGTTGACGAGGTCGTCGCCGACGCCCTGGATGAAGCAGGCATGCGGCTGCGGATGCTCATAGGCCGACTTCGATTTCGTCAGCTTGCCGGTCTTCCAGTCGACATAGTAGTGGCCCTGGCCGGGGCCATCGACGCCGTAGGCCCAATGCAGGCCGGTGTTGAACCATTGCGGCGAGTTCGGCGCGACCATCTGCTTGGCGAGCTGCCAGCGCAGTTCGTCGAAGAACGCCAGCGCGTCTTCCTCCGACGAGAAGTAGCCGCCCTTCCAGCCCCAATAGGTCCAGCAGCCGGCGAGGCGATCGAATACCTGCTTGGCAGAGGTCTCGCCGACGATGCGCTCGTTCTCGGGCAGCGACGCCAAGGCGTCAGTGTCGGGTACCGAACGCCACAGCCACGACGGCACGGTCTCTTCCTCGACCTTCTTCAGGCGCGCGGCGACGCCGGCCTTGCGGAAATACTTCTGCGCCAGCACGTCGGAGGCGACCTGCGACCAGAACTCCGGAACCTCGACGTTCTCGGCACGGAACACGACCGAGCCGTCCGGGTTGCGGATCTCCGAGGTGGTCAAGCGGAAATTGATCCCGGCATAGGGAGATTGTCCGCTGGTGGTGTTGCGTCGTTCAATTCGCATGGTCGAGCCCCGTCTCTTCTTCTGCCCGGCCCCACGTTTCTCGCAGGTGCCGGAATGTTATCTGTTCGCGGACATCAGGAGCGCGCGAGCACGCCTCCCGTCGTCCGCAGCTCAGCCGGTGGATCCGGCCTGTTTTCTCTGCACCGCGCGGCGCCGGTGCGACCCGGCCCTGCGGCGGCACGATCCCTGGCGGGTTACCCGACTGGGTCGGGTCCTCCGGGTCATGCATTCAACGCCCCAAAACGCTTCACGCGACACGTCACGCGTACGCTTCTTTGCGGGCCGGTTGCGGCCTCTGTTTCCGGGTCCTTGGCGGCCCGTTCCGTCGTCCCGACGCGGCCCAAAATCAGGGCAGAACAGCCCTTCACCCGCGGCCCGAAGGCCTGGCGGAGTGGTCAATTTTGGAACCCTTGTGGGAGCGACCGGCGGGACCCAAACACACTCGCGCCGAACAGGTTGGAAGCTAGGCCATGTCCGTCACGCCCGTCAAGGACTAGTACGAGTTTCTGAATCAAACACTAAATATGGTGGAAAGGTTGGGATAACAGGGGTCGGTGCCGCGCCTGTGATCGAGCCAACTATCGGTGAGTCCTCAGGGATTCCCAAGCCAAAAAAATTCGTCTCGCCTGTGGATCAGAGCTTCGCCCCGCTGTTCACAGGCGAAGGATTTATTCGCGCGCCCGGGATTGAATTTTTGGGACTCACGTAAGCCTACGGGCAAACTACGGATCAGGCATGTCAGAGCCGTGATGGTCGGGCGACAAAATCGCGGGCAAGCTGTGCCCGACTCACATTCTCGCCCTTGCCGGGTTCCATGACAAACCAGACGCCTCACGCGCGGACGCGCCTTGCGCCCGCCGGCCTGATGTTCCTCGCCATCACCTCGGTGGGCTGGGGGTTCAACTGGCCGTCCACCAAATTCCTGCTCAGCGAGCTGCCGCCGCTGACCCTGCGCGGCATCACCGGGGTGATCGGCGCGGTGCTGCTGGCGGCCCTCGCGCTGCTCCGCGCCCAGAGCCTGCATGTCGAGCCCAGGCTGTGGCCGCGCCTCGTGCTGTATGCGGTTCTCAACGTCACCGGCTGGATGGTGCTGATGGGGCTCGCGCTGCTGTGGCTGCCGGCGAGCGAGACCGCGCTGATCGCCTACACCATGCCGGTGTGGGCCTCGTTGTTGGCCTGGCCGGTGCTCGGCGAGCGGCCGACATTGCTGCGGACCATCGCGCTCGTGATGGCGTTCGCCGGGCTTGCCGCGATCATGGGCGGCAACGGGATATCGGCGAGCAAGGAGAAGCTGCCGGGCATCCTCATGGCGCTCGGCGGCGCCATCGGATTTGCGCTCGGCACCGTGCTGGCGAAGAAATATCCGCTGGTGATGCCGCCGATCCCGGCCGCGGCCTGGCAGATCGGCATCGGCTGCGTGCCGATCGCAATCGTCGGGCTCCTGATCGAGACCACGCATCTCGATCGCGTCACGACGGTCGGCTGGTGGCTGCTGGTCTATTCGACGCTGATCCAGTTCTGCGTCGCCTATGTCGCCTGGTTCGCCGCACTGGCCCGGCTGCCGGCCTCGGTTGCGGCGATCGGCACCATGGCGGTGCCGGTGATCGGCGTGATCGCCTCGGCGATCGCGCTGCACGAGCCGCTCGGACCGACCCAGATCATCGCGCTGGCGTTCACCCTGATCGGCGTCGCGCTGGCGACGCGGTAGCTGCGGATCACTCGCCGAGTGCCTGTTGCAGCATGCTGGCGAGCTGGGCCTTGCGATAGGGTTTTGCCAGCAGCAGCACGCCCTCGTCGAGACGGCCGTGATGCACGATCGCGTTCTCGGTATAGCCCGAGGTGTAGAGCACCTTGATGCCGGGCCGCCGCTTCCTGACCTCGTCGGCGAGTTGGCGGCCGTTCATGCCGCCGGGCATGATCACGTCGGTGAACAGCAGGTCGAATTTCTCGCCCTTGTCGACGAGGGCCAGCGCCGCGCGGGCGTCGGGGACGGCGATGGTCTTGTAGCCGAGATTGGCGAGCTGGGTGACGACGTAGTTGCGCACCAACTGGTCGTCCTCGACCACCAGGATGACCTCGCTGCCGCGCCGCACCGGCTCCGGCGGCGGCGCTTCCACCTCGACCTGGCCGCGGGCAGGGGGCAGATAGAGCTTGATCGTGGTGCCGTGGCCCTGCTCGCTGTAGATCTTGATGTGGCCGCCGGACTGCTTGACGAAGCCGTACACCATGCTCATGCCGAGACCCGAGCCCTTGCCGACCTCCTTGGTGGTGAAGAACGGCTCGAACACCTTGTCCTGCACCGCCTGCGACATGCCGGTGCCGGTGTCGCTGACCGCGAGCAGCACGTAGCGGCCCGGCGCGATGTCGGGATTGGCCGCGGCATAGGCGTCGTCCAGCACGACGTTGCTGGTCTCGAACAACAGCTTGCCGCCGTTCGGCATCGCGTCGCGGGCATTGATCGCCATGTTGAGCAGCGAGTTGGCAAGCTGCGAGGGATCGATGTGGACGCTGGCGACGTCGGGCGCGAGCACCGAATTGATCTCGATCTGCTCGCCGAGGGTCGGCCGCAGCAGCTTGGCGATATCGACCACGGTGCCGTTGATGTCGACGGTGCGCGGCTCCAGCGGCTGGCGGCGGGCGAAGGCCAGCAGATGCTGGATCAGCTCGCGGCAACGCTCGGCGGCGCGGTCGATCAGTTCGGCGGTCTTGGCGAGCTGCGGCTCGGCGCGCAGGCTGTCGACCAGCGTCTCGGTGGTGCCGGTGATCACCGTCAGCATGTTGTTGAAGTCGTGCGCCACCCCGCCGGTCAGCTTGCCGATGGCGTCGAGCTTCTGCGCCTGCTGTAGCTTGTGCTCGGTTTCGCGGGAGGCGGTGATGTCGTGATAGATCAGCGCCGCGCCGGTGATGGCGTCGTTGTCGTCACGCAGCGGCCGGCCCGACACCACGAGGTGAATCGGGGGAGCGCCGCGGACCGGCTTGGCGACGAATTCCAGCCCGTCGAATTCCTCGCCGCGCAGCGCCCTGGCCGAGGGCATGTCGTCGACCTGCATCGGCGTGAGGCCGTCGGCCTGGAACACGTTGCTCTGCGCGCGCAATTGCCGGACCGTCATGCCGGGCTTGTAGCGCAGCATCTTCTCGGCGGCCGGGTTCGACAGCAGCACGGTGCCGGTGCCATCGATCACCAGCACTGCCTCGGCCATGCTGCGGAAGGTGGTCTCCATGACCGCGGTGGAACGGCGCAGCCCCTCGAGCGCGGCGCCGAGGTCCTTGGTGCGCTCGGCGACCTTGCCCTCGAGCGACAGGTTTGTCGCCTTGGTCGCGCTGAGCGCGCCCTGTAGTTCGCGGCTGGCGCGCCGCGCGGTCAGCGTCAACGCGATCGCAAGCAGCAGGATCAGCACCACGCCGGCCAGGTCGATCAACAGCAGCAGCCGCCCGTTGCTCTTCGACCGTTCGGTGCGAAGGCCGAGCAGGCGGCGTTCTTCGGTGACCAGGCGGTCGAGCGCAGCCCCGAGCTTGTCCATCAGCGCGCGGCTCTCGCCTGCGGAGATCAGCGCCGCGGCACCGGCCGAGTCGCCCGCGGTGCGCAACCGGATCAGTTCGGCGCCGAGTGCAATGGCGCGCTCGACGTCGCCCCTGGTGCCGGCCAGCAGCTGCGCCTCCTCGGGAGCCGACTTCACCGCGGTCGTCAGGCCGTCGAAGGCGGAGGTGAGGGTGGTGCTCTGCTCGCGGAATTCGTCGGCAAAGGACGCATCGCCGGTCAGTGCGAATCCGCGCGCCGCGCTCTCGACGGTGCGCGGCAGCGAGCGGGCGTCCGAGATGCGCTTGAGGATGCTCAGCGTGCGATCGACCGAATCAATCTCGCTGCGCGACTTGACGTCCAGCCCGATCGACGCCGCGCTGATGACCAGGAGGATCGCAAGGCCGCTGCCGAGGATGAGACGCTGGGAAGCCATCGACGATTAGTACGTGCAATCATTTCGAAAGACGAGCGGAAGGCGCCGACTTCGCAATACATTCGTTAACGGCCGCGATCAGCGCCTGCGGGGTAAACGGCTTGCGCAGGCAGGCCGACGCGCCGAGCTCGATCGTCATGCGCAGGAAATCCGGGCCGCGGTCGGCGTTGGCAAAGGCGTAGCCGGACATCGCGATGACGGGAATATTCGGGGCGCGCTCGTGGAAGATGCGAATCGCTTCGAACCCGCGCATATGCGGCATGAAGACGTCGACCAGCATCACGTCGAAGGTCGCCTTCTCCAGCGCACGCATGCCCGATTCACCGCCGTCGGCGACGGTGACCTCGAAACCCTGGCGCTGCAAGCACACCTCGATGGCAACACACACCATCGGGTCGTCGTCGACCACGAGAACGCTCGGCACGATGCATCCTCTTTCTACGGTCTCGCGTGCCGCCGCCTCGCTTGGACCGCTCGCCACTTAAGGCGGAACCTGGACGGAAAGTCTGTATCATAGAATGCATATGCCGTTTGCTGACAAGCGGATTTCCGGCTAGCCCTGCCACATCACTTGTATTTGTCCATTTCCCTTACGACAGGTCCATGACCGCAGTTCCAGTCGCCGGCCGCACCCCGCAGTCACCGCTCGGCCTCGCATTCCTGGTGGTCGCATCGACCGGCTGGGGTCTCAATTTCCCGATCATGAAATTCCTGCTGACGGAGTGGCCGCCGCTGTCGTCGCGCGGGCTGTGTGGCGTGGCCGGCGCGATCGCGCTCGGCGTCGTGGCGGTGGCGCGGCGACAGACCCTGCGCGTCCCTGAGGGCATGTGGTTGCGGCTGGCCCTGGTGTCGACGCTGTCGATCGGCGGCTGGGTCGCCTCGATGGGCCTGGCGCTGATCTGGCTTCGCGCCAGCGAGGCGGCGGTGCTCGGGATCTCGATTCCGGTGTGGGTCGCGCTGGTGGCCTGGCCGGTGCTTGGCGAGCGGGTGTCGATGCTGCGCGCGCTCGCGCTGGCGGTCGCGCTCGCCGGGATCGCAGCGCTGATCGGCGGCGGCGGCATGGACGCCAGTGTCGGCAAGCTGCCGGGCATTCTGTTCGCGCTCGCGGGCGCGGTCTGCGTCGGACTGGGAACGGTGCTGACCAAGTACTTCAAGCTCGCAATGCCGCCGCTGTCGCTTGCGGCCTGGCAGCTCGCGATTGGCTGCTTGCCGATCGCGATTGCCGGCGTGCTGATCGAGCAGCCGCAATTGTCCGCGCTGTCGCAGCTCGGCTGGGCGTCGATGATCTACATGACGCTGATCCAGTTCTGTCTTTGCTATGTCTGCTGGTTTGCGGCGCTCGAGCGGCTGCCGGCGGCAACCGCGTCGATCGGCACGCTGCTGGTCCCCGTCGTTGGTGTGATCGCGGCGGCGGCAATGCTGCGCGAACCGCTCAGTGCGAGCGACATCGCGGCGCTGCTGGTGACGTTCGCCGCCGTTGCAGTCGCCTTGCGGACATGAAAAAGGGCGGCGTTGCCGCCGCCCTTTTCATGCTCCAATACGCACGATCCCTTCGGACCATGAGCCGGTCGTCAGGCCTTACGGGCAGGGGTGCCGCAGGCCGTCATAGCCGAGATAGGTTCCGGAGCGCACATCATAGGACTTGTAGCGCTGCGCGCAGTAGGTCGCATCGCCGCCGCCCGGTGCGACTTCCACGGCGACAGGCGCGCTGTCGTCGTAATAGCCGTAGCTGTCGTCATAGTATCCGGGGCCATAATAGCCATACGCACCCGAGGCGAGGGCGCCGCCGACCACTGCACCGGCAACCGCGCCCGGCCAGAATCCGCCGCCACCGCCATGCCAACGGCCGCCGCCGCCGCGCCAGCCGCCACCACCGTGCCAACCGCCGCCGCCACCGGCCCAGTGGCCACCGCCACCTCCGCCGTGCCAACCGCCGCCTCCGCCGCCGCCACCGTGCCAGCCGCCGCCGCCGCCACCGCCGCGTCCACCTCCACCACCACCACCGCCGCCGCCACCCATCGCGCCCATCTGCGCGGCGGTCTGGGCGAACGAAACAGTCGGCGCCACAGCCAGCGGCAGCGCAAGCGCCAGTGCCGCGGCAGTGCTCAGAACTTTCATATTGATCATTTTGGACTCCATCAAAACGGACAATGTCTAACCATTTCTGCGGGTGGACGTTCCAGCGCGCGACATTGATTGTCCGTCATCTTTGCGTAGCCGGGGGCGCATGTATGGCGGCTGAACAAAACTCTCCGTGAGCGCGGCATTTGGTCGCCAAACCGGTCCATGACGGCGTGCATACGGGGAGTGCCGGGCTACCTTGGCGGCCGCTGGACATTTGGGGATTCAGGTGGCAATCAGAGCCCGGACAGCCTCGAACCGACGACCGGCCGCGCATGAAACAATTCCTGCTGAAATTCTTCACCTGGTGGAATGGCCAGACCTTTGGCACGCAATTGTGGACCTCGCGCTACGGCGAGCTGGTCGGCGAGGACGAGCAGGGCAACCGCTACTACCGCACCAAGGGCGGCGCGATCGACCCGACGCTGCATTTCGAGCGCCGCTGGGTGGTCTACAACGGCTATGCCGAAGCCTCCCGCATTCCGGCAGGCTGGCACGGCTGGATTCACCATACTACGGATGAGCCCCCGACCGAGCAGAACTACGCGGCCCGGGAGTGGGAGAAGCCGCATCTGCCGAACATGACCGGCACCGCGCAGGCCTACCGTCCGTCCGGCTCGACGCTGGCGAGCGGCCGCCGTCCCAAGGCAACCGGCGACTACCACGCCTGGACGCCCGGAAGCTGATCTCCGCACATAGCTGTTTCGGACACGCCGCCGCGTGATGCGGCGCGTGCACCGCACGCGTGCCTGTGGACAATGGTAACAGCGGGGACAGGCGCGGCGCGCTCGATGCTGCCCGCTTGCATCGCGCGCGGGTTCGCGGCTCAATCAAGTCATCTTACGGAGATGGGAGACCATCGCGTCGGATCGGGCTCCAGATCGCGACTGTCCCGATGAGCAGCGGCCTCCGAGTTGGATGCGGCCGGGAGATAGGCCCCCGGTACAGATGTCCTGAAATCGCCCGTGAATGTTGAGGCTACCGTGAGACAGGAAAGGCCGCCCGGGAAACCAGGCGGCCTTTTTCTTTGCGGCGTTCGGATCAGCCGAGGCGCGCTGCGGCGCGGCCCATCAATTCGCCGCGGCGCGCATGCGCCGGTCCCATCCGCTCTTTCATCAGGGCAAGGATTTCGGCCGGTGCGGTATCCGGCGAGCCGGCATTGAACGGCGGGGCCGGGTTGTATTCGAGTCGGAGCTGGATCGCTTCCGCGGTGCTGCGGTCGACAAGCTCCGATACCAGCGTCAGCGCGAAGTCGATGCCCGCGGTGACGCCGCCGCCGGTGAAGCGGTTGCGGTCGACGCAGACCCGCGTCTTGGTCGGGATGGCGCCGAACCCTGCCAGGAAATCGATCGCGCTCCAGTGCGTGGTGGCGCGATAGCCCTTGAGCAGCCCGGCCGCGCCGAGCACCAGCGATCCCGTACACACCGACGTGACGTACTTCGCCCCCTCGGCCTGCTTGCGCAGGAAGCCGAGCATCTCCTCGTCGCCGACCATGTCGTCGGTGCCGAAACCGCCGGGCACGCAGATCACGTCGAGCTGCGGGCAGTCGGCAAAGGTCGTGGTCGGCGTCAGCACCATGACCGAATCCGTCTGCACCGGCTCGATGCGCTTCCAGATCAAGTGCACCTTGGCGCCGGGCACCGAGGAGAACACCTGCAAGGGACCGGTCAGGTCGAGCTGGGTCACCTTCGGGAAGACGAGCAGTCCTATCTGCAACGGTTCGGTCATGGGAGCCTCCAAAATAGCGCTTGACGGAACCAGGATGGCATGATGGCCTCCCGTCCAAAATGGCGTATTTCCCTCATTTTCGGACGTAGCGTCGCGCGAAGCGCAGCGTCCCTTGCGAGGATTTGGCGATGATCGGCATGCTGATCTTTCCCGACTTCCAACTGCTCGACGCGGCCGGGCCGATCTCAGCCTTCGAGATCGCGGCGCGCTTCGCCAACAACCCGCCTGACATAAAGACCATCGCGGTGAAGGCCGGGCCGGTGCGCAGTTCATCCGGCGTCGAGATGCTGGCGCGCGGGTTCAGGCCGTCGGCGGCGATCACGACGCTGATCGTTGCCGGCGGCAATGGCGTGCGTACGCCGGCGACCTGTCCGACCACGCTGTCATTCGTGCGGCGAATGGCGGACCGCGGCATCCGGGTCGCCAGCGTCTGTTCGGGCGCCTATGTGCTGGCCGAGGCGGGCCTGCTCGACGGCCGCCGCGCCACCACGCATTGGCAGCGCACGCCGCATTTCGTGAAGAGCTATCCGAAGGTCAAGCTCGAGCCGGACCAGATCTTCGTCCGTGACGGCAATATCTGGAGTTCGGCCGGCATCACCGCCGGCATCGATCTCGCGCTGGCGATGATCACCGAGGACTACGGCGACGAGATCGCGCAGCACACCGCGCGGCAGCTCGTGCTGTACCACCGGCGCAGCGGCGGGCAGTCGCAGTTTTCCTCGCTGCTGGAGTTGAAGACGCCGAACGGACGGTTCGGGCCGCTGCTGGCCTGGGCGCGCGAGAATCTCAATGCGCCGCTGACGGTCGAGGACCTCGCCGACAAGGCCGGCATGAGTTCGCGGCATTTCACCCGCGCCTTCATCGCCGAGACCGGCATCACGCCGTCGAAAGCGGTCGAGCGGCTGAGAATTGAGGTGGCGCGGCAGCGCGTGCAGTCGTCGGGCGAGGCGATCGAGCGCGTCGCGGAGATTACTGGCTTCCGCGATCCCGAGCGGATGCGCCGCGCCTTCATCCGCGCCTTCGGCCAGCCGCCGCAATCGCTGCGTCGGGCCGCGCGGGTGGGGTAGGCAACCCAAAGCGTGATGAGACTGGGTCGAGATCGAGCAGCGTCGAAACTTCACCTCTCCCCGACGGAGAGAGGTGAACCGAGACAGCGCCAAGCCGATTTATCCAAAACTCATCCCGCTTTAGTGCGGGGCGTCGGGGTGCCAGCCGAGCAGGGCGAGCATCACGAAGAAGCCGACCACATAGGCCACCATGATCGGCCAGCCCTGGGTGATCCAGCGCACCACCGATTTGGCTTCCGGATACATGTTGGACACCGCAACCCCCGCCGACGAGCCGAACCAGACCATCGACCCGCCAAATCCGACTGCGTAGGCGAGAAAGCCCCAGTCGTAGCCGCCTTGCTTCAGCGCCAGCGCGGTGAGGGGAATGTTGTCGAACACCGACGAGACGAAGCCGAGCCCGAGCGCGGTCTGCCATGACGCGGCGGGCAGCTTCTCGACCGGCATCATCGAGGCCGCCGTCACCAGCGCGAGCAGGAACACGGTGCCCTTCAAGGTCTCCGGCATGACCGACCAGTCCGGCCGCCGCAGCAGCGCGGTGACCAGGATCGCGGCCCAGACCGCGAGGCCCAGCACCGGCAGCACATCGAGCAGCGCCGGGAATTTCAGGTTGGCCGTGACATTGGCGGTCAGCGCGGCGAGCAGGATCACCGCGACGATCGCAACCCGTGCCCAGTCGATCCTGAGGCCGGACGGCGCCTTCTTCACGATCGGCGAGAAACGGTGCTGTTGCAGCGAGGCCGGCACGGCGAACACCAGCATCGCGACAATGGCGGCGACATAGGCATCGACGACGCTGAGCGGACTGATGCCGGCGATCCACATCATCGTCGTCGTGGTGTCGCCGACCACGCTGCCGGCGCCGCCGGCATTCGAGGCGGCGACGATCGCCGCGAGATAGCCGATATGGACGCGGCCGCGGAACACATGCCGCGCCACGGTGCCGCCGATCAGCGCGGCCGCGATATTGTCGAGGAAGGCCGACAGCACGAACACGATCACCAGCAGGATCAGGCCGCCCTTCCAGTCATCGGGCAGCAGTGCCGGCATCTCGTCGGGGATGCGGCTGTCCTCGAAATGGCGGGACAGCAGCGCAAACCCCATCAGCAGCAGGAACAGGTTCGCGAGCGTGACCCACTCATGCTCCATGTGATGCACGAGGCCGGGCAAGCCGGCGCCGAATTTGGCAAAGCCTGCGAACAGCAGCTTGTAGGCGACGATCGCGGCAAGACCCGTCAACGCCACGGCCAGCGTGTGGTGATGGAAGATCGCGACGCCGAGCAGGGTCAGCGCGAACAGGATGAAATCGAGCGGGATTCCGTAGACGAGGATGGGCGCGAACAAGGCGGTCTCGATGGCTGGAGCGGGCGGCGGCGTGCGGCGCGTCCGGCCGCACTATCGCGCGGCGACCGGAAGTTCAAGGCGCACGATCGCCGCAACGCGCGGCGCGGCCCACCAGGGGTGATCGGGAGCGAACGGCAACGACGTCGCTCCCGATCTGGTCGTTCAACCCAGCGTCTTCAGCCAGGCGCTGATCTCGGTCACCGCGATGTTGGCCTGGTTGAGCAGCTTGCCCATGGTGAAGAAGCCGTGGAATTGGCCGGGGAAATGCCGGTAGGTCACCGGCACGCCGGCGTCCTTGAGGAATTTCGCGTACTCGTCGCCTTCATCGCGCAGCGGATCGGCGCCGGCGGTCAGCACATAGGCCGGCGGCAGTCCCGCAAAGCTCTTCGCGCGGGCGGGCGAGGCACGCCAGTCGGTGCTGTCGGCGTCGCCGAGATAGTGGTTGGCGAACCAGCCGATCACTGAGTGGGTCAGCAGGACGCTGGTCTCCGGCTCCCGGTGCGAGGCATGCTTCCGCGCGAAATCGGTGCCGGGGTAGACCAATAGCTGGGCGGCGAGCTTCGGTCCGCCGTCGCGGGCGGTCAGCGCCACCACGGCCGCGAGGTTGCCGCCGGCGCTGTCACCGCCGACGATCAGGCGCGCGGCGTCGATGCCGAGCTCCTTTGCGTTGGCGGCGACCCAACGGGTCGCGGTGACGGCGTCGTCCACCGCAGCGGGAAAACGGTGCTCGGGCGCGAGGCGATAGTCGACCGAGATCACGATCAACTCGCCTTCATGGGCGAGCTTCTGGCAGACCACCTCATGGGTATCGAGATCGCCGATCACCCAGCCGCCGCCATGGAAGAACACCAGGCACGGCGCGAGCCCGTTGATCTTGCGCAGCGTCTTCGGGGTGTAGATGCGGGCCGGGATCGTGCCGTGCGGGGCTGGGATCGCCAGCGCCTTGCTCGAGTCGAGCGCGGGCGCCTCGGGATTGGAGACGATTCGCGCGGCGCGATAATATTCGCGGGCTTCCGGCGCGGTCAGCGTTTCATAGGCGGGGCGGCCGGCCTCCTGGAAGGCCTTGAAGACGGCGGCGGCATCGGGATCGAGAACGACGGGCATGGGCGACAAACCTCGTTGTGGTGCTGGACTGAAATCTCAGGCGGCGGTGCGGCCGCCGTCGACGGTGTAGGCCGAGCCGGAGACGTAGCTGGCCTCGTCGGAAGCGAGGAACGCGACGATCGAGGCGACCTCGCGCGCCAGCCCGAGGCGGCGCGCCGGGATGCGATCGACGATCTTCTCGACCGGCGGCGGCGCGTTGCCGCCGGAGCGGCCCTGGAGGATGGTGCTCAGCATCCGGCTCTCGATCATGCCGGGACAGACGCAATTGACGCGCACCCCGGTGCCGCTGCATTCCCAGGCCGCGCTCTTGGTCAGCCCGATCACCGCGTGCTTGCTCGCGCTGTAGACCGCGATCATCGGCGATCCCACCAGGCCCGCGATCGAGGCGGTGTTGACGATGCTGCCCTTGTTCTGCTTCAGCATCACCGGCAGCACATGCTTCATGCCGAGGAAGACGCCGACGACGTTGACGTCGAGCACGCGGCGAAAGCTCTCCAGCGAATATTCCGGGATCGGCTTGATGTCACCTTCGATGCCGGCGTTGTTGTAGAAGGCGTCGATGGTGCCGAAGCGGTCCACCGCGGCACGGACATAGTCCTTGACCTCGGCCTCGTCGGTGACGTCGGCTGTGATCGCCAGCGCCTCGGCCGAGGCGGGCAGGTCCTTTATGGCGGCGGCAAGGTCGGCTTCCCTGCGGTCGACCGCGACGATCCGCGCACCGCGTTCGGCGAGCAACTGGAGCGTGGCGGTTCCGATGACGCCGGCAGCGCCGGTGACGACGGCAACCCGGCCGTCGAGCCTGATGCGATCTGGCATGTTGGGTTTCCTCTGGCTGGTCCGGTTCGATCCGGATTTTCCTGGTTTTCGCGCGGTGCGGCGCGCCTTCAGCGTGAGGACTATCACACGTGTTCCCGGGAGTGACCAGAGGGCGGCGAGGGCGTCGGGGAGGGTATCCTCGCGCCCTTTCCCCGCCGTATTCGGCGTGTTAACCGATGCCCTGCGAGCGGCCGATATCAAGGTAGACTGTCGCGAGCCCGATTCGCCCTCTAAAGCCGCGCGAGATGCTTCGAACCATTGCCCTGACTGGCTTTGCGGCCTTGATCGCCGCCTCAATCGTCGCGCTTGCGCCGCCTGCGCGCGCGCAGATCGGAACGATTTTCTCCGATCCCGCGCCGCGTCCGCCCGGCTCGATCCCGCGTGGTCAGGTGGCGCCGCCCAACGACGACGACGAGGAAGTGCCGGAACTGCCGCGCGGCCGCCTGTTGCCGCCGCCGAACCGGCCGTTGCCACCGGCGCAGGGCGTGCCGCCGCCCGGCAGCGTGCAGTCGCAGCCCTTGGCGCCGCCGCCCGGCTCGACCGTCGCGCCGCCCGGCACCCAGCCCGGCGTTGCGGTGCAGCCGCCGCAACCCGGCGGGCCGGCCGTTGCCAACCCGTTGCCCGGCCTGCCGCCGGGGCAGCGGCAGCCGAGGGGGACCCCGCAGGGCACGCAGCAGGGCGCCGTGCCGCCGCAGGCGCCGGCGACGTTGCAGCCGGGCGACGAGGTGGTGCAGGAGCCGCCCTCGACCAAGATCACCAACAAGAAGGCGAGCTTCTCCGGCCTCGACAAGATCACCGGACGCATCATCAATTTCGACGAGGATATCGGCGAGACCGTGCAGTTCGGCGCGCTGCGCGTGAAGACCGATGCCTGCTACACCAGGCCGTCGACGGAAGCTGCCAACACCGACGCCTTTGTCGAGGTCGACGAGATCACCTTGCAGGGCGAGGTGAAGCGGATCTTCTCGGGCTGGATGTTCGCGGCAAGCCCCGGCCTGCACGGCGTCGAGCATCCGATCTACGACATCTGGCTGACCGACTGCAAAGGGCCGGACCAGACCATCGTGACCGCCGCGCCCGATCCGCCGAAGGCGCCGACGCCGCCACCGCCGCCGGCCCAGAAGCGTGCGCCGCCGAAGCAGGCCGCGCCGCGCCCGCCGCCGCAGCCGCTGCCGCAATACCAGCAGCAGCCGCCACCTCCGCCGCCCCAGCAACAGCAGCGGCCAGGCGGCTTGTTCGGCGGTCTGTTCGGGAATTGATTGGGGGCCGTAGCCCGGATGAGCGAAGCGATATCCGGGACGGCTGGCCCCGCATGTCGCTTCGCTCATGCGGGCTACGCCTCTTGCATCCGGGTTACGAATTCAATTGCGCTCAGCGATGATCGCCAGCGCCTGCTCGCCCGTGACCGGCTGCGTGGTGTCGAGCTTGCGGAAATCCGCCGGCGCGCCCGATATCGCCTTGTCGAGCAGCGTGCGATAGCGGCGGCGCGAGATTTCGACCGCGCCGAACGTCTTGAGATGCTCGGTGACATATTGCGTGTCGAGCAGTTCGAAGCCGCCCGCGATCAGCCGTGCCACCAGATGCACCAGCGCGACCTTCGAGGCGTCGCGCGCGGTGTGGAACATGCTCTCGCCGAAGAAGGCGCGGCCGAGGCTGACGCCATAGAGCCCGCCGACCAGATTGTCGTCCTGCCAGACCTCGACGCTGTGGCAGTGGCCCGACGTGTATAGCCCGAGATAGAGATCGCGGATCCGCTTGTTGATCCAGGTGTCGTCGCGGCCCGGCTGCGGCGCCGCGCAGCCGGCGATCACGGCCTTGAATGCGGTATCGACGGTGACGGTGAAGGCATCCGAGCGCACGGTGCGCGCCAGGCGGGAGGCGACGCGGAAGCCGTCGAACGGAATCACGCCGCGCAATTCCGGCTCGACCCAGAACAGCGTCGGATCGTCGGCGCTCTCCGCCATCGGGAAGATACCGCAGGCATAGGCGCGCAGCAGCACCTCGGGCGTGATCTCGGAGGCGGCGGAGTCGCGTGACGTCATGACCGCGAGAATAGCAAAGCGCGACCGGTCTTGCGATGGGGGCTGCTACGGGGTCCTGACGTGTTGACGAAACCGATCGGTTCCTCCACAAGCCGCGCCATTCGGCTGCACTTGCCCGCGACGGGCGGCGCGGCCGTGCTAGATTGCAACAAAAAGATGGCGGCACCGCCCGGGACAGGCGGCTCGCACGCCCGACAAATCAAAACACGTGAGGGGACGCTGCATGAAATCGTCATGGCGGACGTTTGCGCCATTGCTGGTCTGGCTGGTGATCTATCTGGTCCCGGTGCCGGCCGGGCTGAACGCCAATCAGTGGCACTATTTCGCGGTGTTCGCCGCCGTCATCACCGGGCTGATCCTCGAATCGATGCCGGTCGGCGCGGTCGGATTGATCGGCCTCACCGTTGCCGGCGTCGGCGGCTATGTCGAGCCCGACCCGAACAAGTCGCTGCGCTGGATGCTGAGCGGCTTTTCCGAGAGCACGGTGTGGCTGATCGTCGGCGCCTTCGTGTTCTCGATCGGCTATCGCAAGAGTGGGCTCGGCCGCAGGCTGGCGCTGCTGCTGGTGCGCGGGCTCGGCCGGCGCACCATCGGGCTCGGCTATGCGGTGGCGTTCTCCGATCTGGTGCTGGCGCCGGCGACGCCGTCCAACACCGCGCGCTCGGGCGGCACGATCTATCCGATCGTCAGCAACATTCCGCGCATCTATGGCTCCGAGCCCGGCCCGACCGCAGGCAAGATCGGCACCTTCGTGATGTGGACGGCGTTCGCGACCACCGCCGTCACCAGTTCGCTGTTCCTGACCGCGCTGGCGCCGAATGCTGCGGCGCTCTCGATCGCCAAGAAGCTCGTCAATATCGAGGTCGGCTGGTCGCAATGGTTCATCGGCTTCGCGCCGCTCGGAATCCTGTTGCTGCTGCTGGTGCCGCTGCTCAGCTATGTGGTCTGCCGGCCGGAGATCAAGGAGAGCCCGGAGATCGTCACCTGGAGCCAAGGCGAGATCGCCAAGATGGGGCCGCCGTCGCGGCAGGAATGGATCATGGCGGTGCTGGTGCTGCTGGCGATGTTCCTGTGGATCTGCGGCTCCAATCCCAACATCAGCGTGCCGCTGCTCGGTTCGAACTTCATCAATGCGACCACCGTCGTGTTCGTGGTGATCTCGCTGATGCTGCTGACCGGCGTGATCGCGTTCGAGGACATCGTCGCGGAGAAGAGTGCCTGGGAGGTCTTCTTCTATTTCACCTCGCTGCTCACGCTGTCGTCGGGGCTCAACGAGATCGGCTTCATCAAATGGGTGGCCGAGGCGTACGCCAAGCCGCTCTCCGGCACGTCGCCGCTCGCCGGAATCATCCTGCTGGTGTCGTTCTTCTTCTGGATCCATTATTTCTTCTCGAGCATCACCTCGCATACGGCAGCCGTACTGCCGGTGGTGCTGGCGGTCGGCTCCAGCATTCCGGGCCTGCCGGTGCAGACCTTGATGCTGCTGTGCGTCTATTCGCTGGGGCTGATGGGCGTGATCTCGCCCTATGCCACCGGACCGGCGCCGATGTATTACGGCAGCGGCTATATCGGCAAAGGCGACTTCTGGAAGTTCGGGCTGATCTTCAGCGTGATCTACTTTGCCGGATTGTTGCTGATCGTGTTGCCCTGGCTACAGTCGATCGGGTAAAATAGCCACAATCCGGCGTGAAACAGCGCTCGACCGGGAAGGAGGGGCCATCCTTTCCGAATCTTAACGCGCTTTGTCAGACGGAAGCGTTCAAAATGCTTCCTCGCGTGCGGCGCGCGCCGGCTCTAGGGGACACATAGAGCTGCGCGAGCTCATTCGTGTTTCTTCGTGGGCAGGTTATGGACCAGCAGATCAAAGACCCGTCGATCGTCGCACCTGGACCCGTCAGGCGAGCGTCGCGCTGGCCGGGGATACTAACGGGATTGCTCGTACTGGCGGTGCTCGCCGGCATCGTCTGGTGGACGCGCCAGCAGGCCGCGCCGCAACAGGCCGGGGGCGGCCGCAATGCCGGGCCGATGTCGATCGTGCCGGAGACGATCGGCAAGGGCGATATCGGCGTCAGCCTCAATGCGCTCGGCACCGTGACCTCGCTCGCCACCGTGACGATCAGGAGCCAGATCAGCGGCTACCTGATGAAGATCGATTTCAAGGAAGGCGACGAGGTCAAGAAGGGTGACTTGATCGCCGAGATCGATTCGCGGCCCTATGAGGCGACGCTGGCGCAGGCCAAGGGCAATCTGGCGCGCGACGAGGCGCAGCTGAAGGGCGCCCAGGTCGATCTCACGCGCTACCAGAACCTCGCCACCCAGAACGCGGTGCCGCATCAAACGCTCGATACCCAGGTCGCGCTGGTCGCGCAGTATCAAGGCACGGTCGAAGCCGACCGCGCCGCCGTGAAGTCGGCCGAGGTGAACCTGGCGTATTGTCACATCGTGTCGCCGATCAACGGGCGGGTCGGACTGCGTCAGGTCGATCTCGGCAACTACGTGACGCCGGGCGACACCAATGGTCTGGTCGTGATCACGCAGCTCGAGCCGATCAGCGTGCTGTTCACGCTGCCGGAAGACAATCTGCAAGCGGTCAAGAAGCGGCTGAAGGAGGGCGCCGTGCTGCCGACGGCGGCCTATGACCGCAGCGGCGCCACCAAGCTCGCCGACGGCTCGCTCCAGACTTTCGACAGCCAGATCGATCCGACCACCGGCACGATCAAGCTGCGCGCCCAGTTCGAGAACCAGGATCGCTCGCTGTATCCGAACCAGTTCGTCAACATCCGCCTGCTGCTCGACACCCACAAGGACGCCACGACGATGTCGACGGCGGGAATCCAGCGCGGCGTCCCGGGCACCTTCGTCTACCTCGTCAATGCCGACAGCACGGTCTCGGTGCGGCCGGTGAAGCTCGGCGTCACCGATGGTGACCGGGTCGAGGTGCTGTCCGGGCTGGTGCCCGGCGACCGCGTCGTGATCGACGGCGCCGACAAGCTGCGCGAGGGCGCCAAGGTGGTGGTGCGCTCCGCGGCCGATACCGCCAGCCCGGCCGGCGCGGCGAAGGGGCCGGCCAGCGGGGGCGACAAGGCAGGCGGCACCGGAGACAGCAAGGCCGGCGCCGCTCCCGACAAGGCGGGAGGCGGCAAGCACAAACGGTCCGAGGACGGGCAGACCAAATGAACCCGTCTCGGCCATTCATCCTGCGGCCGGTGGCGACGACCCTGATGATGATCGCCATCATGCTGTCGGGCATGCTGGCGTTCAGATTTCTGCCGGTCGCGGCGTTGCCGGAGGTCGACTATCCGACCATCCAGGTTCAGACCTTCTATCCGGGCGCAAGCCCGGACGTGATGACGTCGTCGGTGACGGCGCCGCTCGAGGTCCAGTTCGGTCAGATGCCGAATTTGAACCAGATGAGCTCGGTGAGCTCCGCGGGCTCGTCGGTGATCACCCTGCAATTCGGCCTGTCGATCTCGCTCGACGTCGCCGAGCAGGAGGTGCAGGCCGCGATCAACGCCGCCGGCAATCTGCTGCCGACGGACCTGCCGGCGCCGCCGATCTACGCCAAGGTCAATCCGGCTGACGCGCCGATCCTCACCCTCGGTCTGACGTCGAAGACCATGCCGCTGACGCAGGTGCAGGACTTCGTCGACACAAGGCTGGCGCAGAAGATCTCGCAACTGCCCGGCGTCGGCCTCGTCAGCATCAGCGGCGGCCAGCGGCCCGCGGTGCGCATCCAGGCCGACATCCGCAAGCTCGCGGCCTACGGCCTCAACATCGACGATCTCCGCACCACGCTCGGCAATGCCAACGTCAACACGCCGAAGGGCAATTTCGATGGCCCGATGCGCGCCTACACGATCAACGCCAACGACCAGATCCGCAATGCCAGCGACTACCAGTCGCTGATCATCGCCTACAAGAACGGCTCGCCGGTCCGCCTGTCCGACGTCGGCAACGTCGTCGACGGCGCCCAGAACGACAAGCTCGGCGCCTGGATGAATGAGACGCCGGCGATCATCCTCAACATCCAGCGCCAGCCCGGCGCCAACGTCATCTCGGTCGTGCAAGGCATCAAGGACCTGCTGCCGCAATTGCAGGCGACGCTGCCGGCCGCGATCGACCTCAACATCCTGACCGACCGTACCGTGACGATCCGGGCCTCGGTCCGCGACGTCGAATACGAGCTGTCGCTGGCGGTGGTCCTGGTCGTGCTGGTGATCTTCGTGTTCCTGCGCTCGACCCGCGCCACGCTGATCCCGAGCCTGTCGGTGCCGCTCTCGCTGGTCGGCACGCTGGGAGCGATGTATCTGTTCGGCTTCAGCCTGAACAATCTGTCGCTGATGGCGCTGACGATCGCGACCGGCTTCGTGGTCGACGACGCCATCGTCGTGATCGAGAACATCTCGCGCTACATCGAGGAGGGCGAAAGCCCGCTCGAGGCGGCCCTGAAGGGCTCCGAGCAGATCGGCTTCACCATCATCTCGCTGACGGTGTCGCTGATCGCGGTGCTGATCCCGCTGTTGTTCATGGGCGACGTCGTCGGCCGCCTGTTCCGCGAATTCGCGATCACGCTGTCGGTCACGATCCTGATCTCCGCCGTGGTGTCGCTGACGCTGGTGCCGATGGCCTGCGCCAAGCTGCTGAAGCCGGAGAGCATGGCGCGCGAGAACACCTTCCAGCGGCTCAGCCGGGAAGGGTTCGACGCCATCATCGCGGTCTACGGCCGGATGCTCAACTGGGTGCTGGACCGACAGCCGCTGGTGCTGCTGGTGGCGCTCGCCACCTTCGGTCTCACCGCGCTGCTCTACGTCGTCATCCCCAAGGGCTTCTTTCCGGTGCAGGACACCGGCGTGATCCAGGCGATCTCCGAGGCGCCGCAATCGGTCTCCTACGCGGCGATGGCCGAGCGGCAGCAGCGGCTCGCCAGCGCGATCCTGAAGGACCCCGACGTCGAGAGCCTGTCGTCGTTCATCGGCGTCGACGGCACCAACACCACGCTCAACAGCGGCCGCATCCTGATCAATCTGAAGCCGCATGAGCAGCGCAAGGCCGGCGTCGCGACCGTGATGGACCGGATCAAGGCCAGCACGGCTGACCTGACCGGGATCACGCTCTACATGCAGCCGGTCCAGGACCTGACCATCGAAGGCACCGTGAGCCGGACGCAGTATCAGTTCATCTTGCAGGACGCCGATCCGAACGAACTCGCGGAATGGACGCCGAAGCTGGTCGACAAGCTGCGGGAACTGCCCGAGCTCGCCGATGTCAGCAGCGATATCGCAGCGCAAGGCCTTTCGGTGTTCGTGGACATCGACCGCGACCAGGCCGCCCGCTTCGGCATCACGCCGGCGACCATCGACAATGCGCTGTATGATTCCTACGGCCAGCGCATCGTCTCCACGGTGTTCACAAATTCGAACCAGTACCGGGTGATCCTGGAGGCCGATCCGTCGTTGCAGAATTCGCTGGATTCGCTGTCGTCGATCTATCTGCCGTCATCGGTGGGCTCGACGCCGGTGCCGCTATCCGTCATGGCCAAGATGCGGGTCGAGACCGCGCCGTTGCAGGTCTCGCATCTCGGCCAATTCCCGTCGGCGACCGTGTCGTTCAATCTCGCGCCGGGCGCCTCGCTCGGCGGCGCGGTGACCGCGATCAAGCAGGCGCAGCTCGACATCAACCAGCCGCTCGGCATGATCACGAGCTTCCAGGGCGCGGCGTTGGCGTTCCAATCGTCGCTCTCCAACCAGCTCTTCCTGATCCTGGCCGCGATCATCACGGTCTATATCGTGCTTGGCGTGCTCTATGAGAGCTTCATCCATCCGTTGACCATCCTCTCGACGCTGCCCTCGGCCGGCATCGGTGCGTTGCTGGCGCTGATGATGGCGGGGCAGGATCTCACCATCATCGCGATCATCGGCATCATCCTTTTGATCGGCATCGTGAAGAAGAACGCGATCATGATGATCGACTTCGCGCTCGATGCCGAGCGCAACGAGGGCAAGCCGCCGCGGGAGGCGATCTACCAGGCCTGCCTGTTGCGGTTCCGGCCGATCATCATGACGACGATGGCTGCCGTCCTCGGTGCGCTGCCGCTGATGATCGGCAGCGGCGCCGGCTCCGAGCTCCGCCACCCGCTCGGCATCTCCATCGTCGGCGGCCTCCTGGTGAGCCAGTTGCTGACCCTGTTCACGACGCCGGTGATCTATCTCTGGTTCGATCGGCTCGCGCTGCGGTTCGCCGGGCGCGGGAGCGAGGTCGGCGAGGCGAGCGGGTCGCGTTGAGCCATGGAGCCGTCAACGCCATTCATCCGCCGGCCGGTCGCAACGACGTTGCTGACGTTCGGGCTCGCGGCGGCGGGCATTGTCGCATTCTTCAAGCTGCCGGTGTCGCCGCTGCCGGCGGTCGATTTCCCGACCATCTCGGTGCAGGCGACACTGCCGGGCGCGAGCCCCCAGGATGTCGCGACCACGGTCGCAAGTCCGCTGGAGCGGCATCTCGGCCAGATCGCCGACGTCAGCGAGATGACGTCGTCGAGCTCGGTCGGTTCGACCCGGATCACGCTGCAATTCAACCTCAATCGCGACATCGACGGCGCGGCGCGTGACGTGCAGGCCGCGATCAACGCGGCGCGGGCCGATCTGCCGACCAGCCTGCGCAGCAATCCGACGTACCGCAAGGTCAATCCGGCCGACGCGCCGATCCTGATCCTGACACTGACCTCGGATACGATGACGCGCGGCGATCTGTACGACGCTGCGTCCACGGTGCTGGCGCAGAAGCTGTCGCAGGTCGACGGCATCGGCCAGGTCGTGGTCGGCGGCAGCTCGCTGCCGGCCGTCCGCGTCGACCTGATCCCGCAGGCGCTCTACAAATACGGCATCGGTCTCGAGGACGTCCGTGCCGCGCTGTCGAACGCCAACGCGCACAGCCCGAAGGGCGGTATCGATGTCGGCGACCAGCGCTACCAGGTCTATGCCAACGACCAGGCCAACAAGGCCGCCGACTATCAGTCGCTGATCGTAGCCTACCGCAATGGCGCGCCGGTCCATCTCTCCGACGTCGGCGAGGTGACCGACGGCGTCGAGAATTTGCGCAACGCAGGGCTAGCCGACGGCAAGCCGGCGGTGCTGGTCATCCTCTACCGCCAGCCCAACGCCAATATCATCTCGACCGTCGACCTGGTGAAGGCGCTGATGCCGCAGCTGAAGGCCTCGGTGTCGCCGGCGATCGACATCGGCATGGCGGTGGACCGCTCGACGACCATCCGCACCTCGCTCAAGGATGTCGAGCGAACGCTTATCTTGGCGGTCTTTCTGGTTGTCGTCGTGGTGTTCGCGTTCCTGCGCAGCGGGCGCGCCACGTTCATTCCGGTGGTGGCGGTCTCGGTGTCGCTGGTTGCGACCTTCGGCGCGATGTACCTGTTCGGCTACAGCCTCGACAATCTGTCGCTGATGGCGCTGACGGTGGCGACCGGATTCGTGGTCGACGACGCTATCGTGGTGCTGGAGAACGTCACCCGCTACATCGAGGAAGGCCTGAGCCCGCTCGAGGCGGCACTGAAGGGCGCCAACGAGGTCGGCTTCACCGTGCTGTCGATGAGCATCTCGCTGATCGCGGTGTTCATTCCCATTCTGCTGATGGCCGGCATCGTCGGACGGCTGTTCCGCGAATTCGCGATGACGATCTCGATCTCGATCCTGATCTCGCTCGCGGTCTCGCTGGCGACCACGCCGATGATGTGCGCCGTATTGCTCAAGCCGGACCACGGCGGCCACGGGCGGCTCTATTGGGCGAGTGAGCGCTTCTTCGAGGCGATGCTGAATTTCTACCGCCGGACATTGACCGCGGCGCTGCAACATCCGCTGTCGGTGATGCTGGTGCTGGCGGCGGTGTTCGGCCTCAATTTCTATCTCTACAACGTGATCCCGAAGGGCTTCTTCCCGCAGCAGGACACCGGACGGCTGGTCGGTTCGATCCAGGCCGACCAGAGCGTGTCATTCCAGCTGATGCAGCAGAAGCTCGCGCAGTTCGTCGGTATCATCAAGCGCGATCCGGCGGTGGAGACCGTGGTCGGCTTCACCGGCGGCGGGCAGACCAATTCCGGATTCGTGTTCGTGTCGCTGCGGCCGCTCGACCAGCGCAAGCTCGGCGCCGACGGCGTGATCGCGCGGCTGCGTCGGGAGATGGCGGTGGTGCCCGGCGCGAGCCTGTTCCTACAGGCGGTGCAGGACATCCGGGTCGGGGGCAGGGCCTCGAACGCGCAGTATCAATACACATTGCAGGGCTCGACGCTGGAGGAGCTCAATGACTGGACGCCGAAGATCGCGGCGGCCTTGCAGCGCGATCCGAACCTTGCCGACGTCAACAGCGACCAGCAGAACAAGGGCCTGGAGTCCGACCTCGTGATCGACCGTGACGCCGCGGCCCGGCTCGGCATCACGGTCAGCCAGATCGACAACACGCTCTACGATGCCTTCGGCCAGCGTCAGGTGTCGACGATCTATGTCGCACGCAACCAGTACCACGTCATCATGGAGGTGGCGCCGCGCTACTGGCAGAACCCGGAGACGCTGAAGGACGTCTATATCAGCACCTCGGGCGCATCGGTCGGCGGGTCGCAATCGACCAATGCGGTCGCGGGCACCGTGGTGGCGTCGGGGACCTCGAGCGCGGCCAGCTCGGCCAATGCGCAGGCCGCGCGCAACCAGGCCACCAATTCGATCGGCTCGACCGGGAAAGGGGCGGCCTCGACCGGGTCGGCGGTCTCGACCAGCAGCGAGACCATGATCCCGCTCTCGGCGGTCGCTGCCTTCAAGCAAGGCGCGACGCCGCTCGCGGTCAATCATCAAGGGCTTTTGGTCGCCAACACCATCTCGTTCAACCTGCCGCCGAACGTGTCGCTCAGCACCGCGGTCGCCAGCATCGAGGCGACCATGAACCGGATCGGCGTTCCGGCCACGATCCGTGGCACCTTCCAGGGCTCCGCCAAGGCGTTCCAGGATTCCCTGAGCAACCAGCCGTTCCTGATCCTGGCGGCCGTGATCACGATCTATATCGTGCTGGGCGTGCTCTATGAGAGCTACGTCCACCCCCTGACCATCTTGTCCACACTGCCCTCCGCAGGTGTGGGTGCCTTGCTGGCGCTGATGGCATTCAAGACCGAGTTCAGTATCATGGCGCTGATCGGCGTCATCCTGCTGATCGGTATTGTGAAGAAGAACGCCATCATGATGATCGACTTTGCGCTGGATGCGGAACGCAGGCGCGGGCTGGAGCCGCTCGAGGCGATCAGGGAAGCATGCCTGTTGCGCTTCCGTCCGATCATGATGACGACGATGGCCGCACTGCTCGGTGCCGTGCCGCTGGCGATCGGGATGGGCGATGGCGGCGAGCTGCGGCAGCCGCTCGGCATCGCCATTGTCGGCGGCCTGATCCTGAGCCAGGTCCTGACGCTCTACACGACGCCGGTCATCTATCTCTATCTGGATCGGTTCCGCCTGTGGGCCCAACGCGTCCGCCAGGGCGGCGCATTGCGGCGGCCGGGCTCCTCACTTCAACCGGGCGAGTAAATGCCGACAGTTGCAGCATCGCGAAGTCTTCAAATGTTGCGGAAATCGGTCCGGTTTCCGCGCGCCGCTGCGGTTGGCGAGAAGCGCCGGCGTCCCGCGTTGCTGACGCTTGTCGGGATCGGTCTCGGCCTGTCCGGCTGCATTCCCGGCGCGGAGCGGCCCGAGCTCAATCTCGAAGTGCCGGCGAGCTATCGCGCCGCTGCCAAGGGCGATGCGGACGCGGCCGTGCCGGCGCTCGCCTGGTGGCGCGGCTTTCGCTCGCCCGAGCTGACCGGCTTGATGGAATCCGCGCAGCTCTACAATCTCGATATTGCCGTGGCGATCGCCCAGATCGTGCAGGCCGATGCGCAGGCCGGCGTCTCCGGCGCCGCGCTGCTGCCGTCGCTGTCCGGATCGGCCAATGCCGAACGCCAGCGCGTCGCGGCGGGATCGAGCTCGTCGCTCGGCGGCAGCGGCACCTTCTCGCAATACAGTCTCGGCCTGAGCGCGAGCTATATCGTGGATTTCTGGGGCAAGAATCGCGCGACGCTGTCGGCGTCGGAGGAGAGCGCGACCAGTGCCCGCTACAATCGCGAAGTGGTCGCGCTGAGCACGATGGCGACGGTCGCCAACACCTATTTCCAGGTGCTGGCGGCCCAGGACCAGATCAAGGTCACCCGCCGCAACCTGGCGGCGGCCGAGCGCATCCTCGCTCTGATCAAGTCGCAATTCGCCGGCGGCACCGCCTCGCAGCTCGATCTGTCGCAGCAGGAGGCGCTGGTCGCGACCCAGCGCGCGGCGATCCCGCCGCTCGAGGTGACGGTCGGGCAGAACATCGCCGCGCTCGCCGTGCTGGTGGCGCGCGCGCCGGCCGATTTCAGCGTGCGCGGCGGCTCCACGACGCAGATCGCGGTGCCGCGGGTGACGCCCGGGATGCCGTCCGAACTGCTCTACCAGCGGCCTGACGTGCGCCAGGCCGAGGCGCAACTGGCGTCCTCCAATTTCAGCGTCGATGCGGCGCGCGCGGCGTTCTTCCCGCAGATCCAGCTCACCGGCACGACCGGCTTCCAGAGCGCCGCGCTCGCCTCGCTGTTCGCGCCGGGCGGCTGGTACTACACGCTCGCCGCCGGGCTGACCCAGCCGCTGTTCGACGGCTTCCTGCTGGAGAGCCAGCTCAAGCTCGCCAAGGGCCAGCAATTGCAATACTTGCAGGCCTATCGCAAGGCGGTGCTGTCGGCCTTCGCCGACGTCGAGAAGGCGCTGATCGCGCTGCAAAAGTACACGTTGCAGGAACGCCTGCAAGCCGATGTCGTGGCGGCGTCGCGCAAGGCGTTCGAGGTCGCCGAGACGCAGTTGCGCGGCGGCACGGTCAATCTCATCACGGTGCTACAGGCGCAGCAGACGCTGTTCACGGCCGAGAACAATCTGGTTACGGTCCGGCTCAACAAGCTGCTTGCCGCGAGCAGCCTGTTCCAGGCGCTCGGCGGCGGCTGGACGCCGTCCGGCATGCTTGCGGCGACGGCGCAGTGAGGTCGGTGATGCAGCGGTTCGCAACAGTTCTCGTCATTGCCCTGATCGTCGCGTTGGGCGCGCCGGCCGGCCCGGCGCGGGCACAGCAGGGCGCTCCCAACGGCGTTCCGCTCAGCTTCGGCATGAGCGCCGACCAGGCCAGCCAGTCGCTCGGTGTTCCGCTGAGTTACGTGCGCGGCACGCCCGGCAATGAAATGTTCGTCGCGCTGCCCAATGTCAGGGGCAGCGTGCTGTCGCGGCGTAGCGACGGGCTCTACCTGCAATTCGGCAAGGGACGCCTGATCGGCTGGAAGGGCGATTGGGGGACCGTTCGGCAATGAGGGCCTCGACCATGATCGCCTTGAGGGGACTGATCGCCTGCGCCGCCGTCGCGCTCAGCGCGGCCGCCGCATCGGCGCAGGACCGGCCGCTGCGCTACGGCAGCACCGGCGGTGCGTATTTCGACGGCAGGGATGACCACCGCGATTTCCGGAGCAACGGCTACTTCCCGGGCAGCTTTGCCAGCGATCCCTTCAGCGCCGGGTTCGGGGCCGCGGGACTGTTCGGCGCGACGCCGCAGCACTCGGCGCGGCCGTATCCGTCGCAGGTGATCTTCGGTCAGCCGTGCCCGGATTGCCGGCCGTACCGCACGCGGCGGCACCGCGACCGGCCCGATTGAATGCGCAGCTTGAGCTGCTGGCAAAGCGGATTCGCGCCGTTCGGATGATGCTCTAGCCCCTGCGCTGGAGCTCATCGATGATGCGCGGCTTCATCCAGCCGGCCTTGTCGATGATCTCCCTGCGTAGCGCGTCCTTGTCGATCTCATGTTGCTCGCGAGGGATGTCGCCGCCGCCGGCATTTCGGAACGTCTCGAGCAGGCCGCTGTGCCGCGCCTTCCACTCGATGACATGCTCGGTCATGGTTTGGGTCACCGCCGGCAGGAAGCCGGGATGCGCTGCCAGGCCGCATGACGCCGTGGTCTGCGGATCGCCGGCCAGCATGATCACGTTCCACTCGTCGTAACCGATCAGATCCATCTGGCCGTAGAGAAACGCGCCATGCGGCCCGTCCCAGATCTTCTGGTCGATGATGAGGAAAGGCAACGCGTGGCAGTAGCCGTATTGGGCCGCCATGTCGCGGTTGAAGGCCTCGGTACGCTGTTGCAAGCGTCGACTGGCGGCCGCGAACACCGCGAGCGAATTGTCGGCCGTGGGCGCTGCGTCGTGCTCATTGTCGGGCACGAAGCCCGCATCGCGCAGCAGCGAGCCGATCTGCGGGTGGTCCCACTGCATCTTGTGAAAGGCCGGCGCGGTGCGATCGGCGTCCGGCGCCGGACGTGAGGTGTCCTTGGGCTCGCCCAAGGTCTCCCGCTTCTTTCCGAAAACCACCCTGCGCCCGAACATCGCGTGCCGTTCCTGCCAAGCTGGGGGAAAAGCATGGCAAACAATGCCCAGACTTGTCTTAACTGGTCGGGCCAGCCGGCCGCGATCAAACAACAGGGTAACGCCCTGGTTAAGCCGAACGCGAAAAATCGATCAATCGACGGTCGGCAATGGGCTAATTTGCTGCGGCGCTGGTCGATTTCGCCGGCACCGGGCTGACGCGGGCGAACCGTACCACGAAGCGGGTGCCCTTGTGGGCCGGGTCGCGCTCGACGCTGGCGTCGAGCTTGGCGGCCATCGCCGCGACGATGCGCTGGCCCATGCCGGTGCCGCGCGGGTCGGTCTTGTCGGAGAAACCGACGCCTTCGTCGCTGATCGCAAGCAGCAGATCGTCGGCCTCCGGCTTCAGCTCGACATGGATCGGACCGGCGCCGTCGGGATAGGCGTACTTCACGGCATTCATCACCAGCTCGTTGACGATGATGCCGATCGCGACCGCGCGGTCGGGATCGATCTCGACCGCGGCGGCCTTCAGCGTCAGCCGCGACATCTTGTTGCCTTCGGCCGATCGCCTGAGATCCTCGAGCAGCGCCTCGAGATACTGGTTGAGCATCACGGTCTTGAAGTCGTGCGACGTATAGAGGCGGCGGTGCACCTGCGCGACGGCGGCGACGCGGCCCATGGCGTTGGTGAGCGCCGCCTTGACGTCCTTCTGGTTGGCGGAATTGGCCTGCAGATGCAGCAGCGATGCGATGATCTGCAACGAATTGCCGACGCGATGGTTGACCTCGCGGAGCAGCACCTCGCGCTCGGCGGCGAGCGCGGCGTAGCGGTCGCGCGAGGCGTGCACCTCGGCCTCGGCCTCGTCGCGCGCCCTCTGGATCGCGGCGCGCTTGATCGCGCCGTTGACCGCGACCTGGAGCAGGGGGATGAATTCGCCGCGGACATCCTTGACCAGATAGTCCGCCGCGCCGGCCTTCAGCGCGGTGACGGCGATCGCCGAATCCTGCGAGGCGGTGACGAACACCACCGGCGGCGTATCCGGGATCTTGAGGATCTGCTCCAGCGTCTCCAGCCCGTCGAGGCCGGGCATGTACTGGTCGAGCGCGACGACGTCGATGCCGCCCTGGGCGAGCCGGTCGAGGCCTTCCTGACCGCTCGCGGCATGCACGACCTTGTAGCCCGCGCGCGTCAGCCCGCGGTCGACCAGGCGCGCCAGCGCCGCGTCGTCGTCGATATAGAGCAGTGTCGGCGTTGCGCTGGTCATATCGAGGCTGGCGGCACCTGAATCACGGAAAAGAACAGGCCAAGCTGGCGGATGGCGTTGGCGAAGCTTTCGTAGTTCACCGGCTTGGTGATGTAGACGTTGCAACCGAGTTCGTAGCAACGCTTGATCTCCTGACTGTCGTCGGTGGTGGTCAGCACGACCACCGGCGTCGACTTGAGATACTTGTTCTCCTTGACCCGCTTCAGGATATCGATGCCGGTCATGTCAGGCAGATTGAGATCAAGCAGGATGAGCAGAGCGTGGCCCTTGCGCTCGACCGCGGTGCCATCCTTGCCGAACAGATAGTTCACGGCCTCTGTACCGTTGGTGAACGGGATGATCTCATTGTTGACACCCGAGCGCCGGATATTCCGCTCAATCAGGCGGGCATGGCCCTCATCGTCCTCGATCATGATGATGGTGACTGGATCGCTCATGACTCTTTGTCCCGGTTCTTGCCTGACCATTTGATGGGCAGCGTGATCGTGAATGTGCTGCCGTTATGAAGTTCCGATGCTACCGACATGGTGCCTCCCAGTCTGCGCACAAGTGCGCGGACGTGGGCTAGCCCGATGCCCTGACCGGGCTTGTCCTGGGTTCCGGCGCGGCGGAACAGATCGAAAATGCGCTGGTGGTCCTTTGGATCGATGCCACGGCCATTGTCGGTGATCTCGAAGATCGCGAAGCCGAGCTTGGTGCGGCCCTCGACCGAGATCTCGCCGGGCACTCCGTCCTTGAGGTATTTGAGCGCGTTGTCGATCAGGTTGGAAAAGATCTGCTCCAGCGCCAGGCGGTCGCTGACGACATTCGGCAACGCGCCGATCTGGATGGTCGCGTCGGCCTCGGACGCCTGGTGGGCCACCGTCTTGACGATGCCGTCGATCAGCTCGCGAAGGTCGATCCGCTCCGGCTTGAATTCGCGGCGGCCCTCACGCGTGAGATTGAGGATCGCGGTGATCAGGCGGTCCATCTTGGCGATCGACGATTTGATGAAGCCGAGCGATTCGTTGAAATCGTCGGATAACCGCTTGTCGGAGCCTTCGAGCTCGGGCTCGGCCACGTCGGTCGCGTCTTCGGGCATCGCCGGCGCGAGCGACGCGGTGCGATTCAGGGTGGCGATGCGCTTGAAGATGTCGCCGCGCAATTCCTCCAGTTCGCTGGTGAAGCCCATGATGTTGACCAGTGGCGAGCGCAGGTCGTGGCTGACGATGTAGGCGAAGCGCTGGATCTCCTCGTTGGCCTCGCGCAGGTCGGCCGTGCGTTCGTCGACGATGGTTTCGAGATTGGCGTTGTTGTCGCGCAGGTTGGCCTCGGCCTCGTCGCGCGCCCGGGAGGATTGCCGGAGCAGCACGACCGAGAGCGCGGCGAGCGCCAGCACCAGGCAGGAGCCGGCGATGGTGACCGAGGAGGCCAGCACCTGGGTCCTGTCCGCGGTCGCGGTGCGCGTCGCCAGCAGGCGATCCTCTTCGCTGCGCATGTCGCGGCCGATCCGGGCGATCGCCTCCAGAGCGTCCGACGACGTGCCCTTGCGCAGGATGTCGATGCTGGTCGCGGCGTCGTTGTTCTTGACCCGCTCGATGCTGAGCGCGAATTCGGCCAGCCGTTGCTCGACGGCGGACTTGAGCTTCGCGGCATTGGCGATCTGGGCCGGATTGTCGACGGTCATCGTCTGGAGATGGCTGAGCGCGGCCGGGAGCCCTGCCGCTGCCGACTGGTACTCGGACAGGTATTGTGGTGCTGACGTCAGCAGGTAGGCCCGGGTCGCGCTTTCGGCGCGCCGGACGTCAAGCAGCAGGTTGGCAACCTGGCTCTCGACCTCGACCGTGTGGACCACCCAGGCATTGTCCTCGCGCGCCTTGTTGACCAGCAGGACCGATGCCACGCTGATCGCGACCAGCACGAAAAATCCCGCCGAGAGCAGCAGGATCTGCAACGTGGAGCGGCGTCGTGAAACCTGGGTCACGACGGTCTCGTTACGGAAGCGGGATTCAACGCGTCCCCGTGGAAAGCCAATAACCCTACAATACGTTCGAAAAGGGCGCCGGGTTCCACCAGGTTCCGAACTATTTTGCGGTGTCGGAGGGCTGGCCGGCGAGATACTGCTCCAGCCAATGGATGTGGTAGTCGCCCTCGATGATGTCGGGCTCGCGCACCAGGGCGCGGAACAGCGGCAGCGTGGTCTCGATGCCGTCGACCACCATCTCGTCGAGTGCCCGGCGCAGCCGCATCAGGCATTCGCCGCGGGTCTTGCCGTGCACGATCAGCTTGCCGACCAGCGAGTCGTAATAGGGCGGGATCACATAGCCCTGATAGACGGCGGAATCGATCCGCACGCCGAGACCGCCCGGCGGATGGAATTGGGTGATCCGTCCGGGCGAGGGGCGGAAGGTCTGCGGGTTCTCCGCATTGATGCGGCACTCGATGGCGTGGCCGATGATTGCGATGTCGCTCTGCTTGGCCGGCAATTCGCCGCCGGCGGCGATCCGGATCTGCTCCAGCACCAGATCGATATCGGTGATGCTTTCGGTAACGGGATGCTCGACCTGGATGCGGGTGTTCATCTCGATGAAATAGAACTCGCCTTCCTCGTAGAGGAATTCGATGGTGCCGACGCCGAGATATTTCATGTCCCGCATCGCCTTGGCGCAGGTCTCGCCGATCCTGGCGCGGGCGGCGGCCGCGAGCACGGGCGAGGGGCCTTCTTCCCAGACCTTCTGGTGCCGCCGCTGCAGCGAGCAGTCGCGCTCGCCGAGATGGATGGCGCCGCCGCGGCCGTCGCCGAGAATCTGGATCTCGATGTGGCGCGGCTTCTGGAGGTACTTTTCCAGATAGACCGAAGCATCGCCGAATGCCGACCGCGCCTCGTTGGCCGCGGTCGAGAGCGCGAGCGCGAGATCGGCCTCGGTGTGCGCGACCTTCATGCCGCGGCCACCGCCGCCGGCCGCCGCCTTCACCAGCACCGGGAAGCCGATCTCCTTGCCGATGGCGAGCGCGTCCGCCTCCGAGGTCACCGCGCCGTCGGAGCCGGGGACCACGGGAATGCCGAGGCGCTTGGCGGTCTTCTTGGCCTCGATCTTGTCGCCCATCAGGCGGATATGCTCGGCCTTCGGTCCGATGAAACCCAGATTGTGGTCGGCGAGGATCTCGGCGAAGCGCGCATTCTCGGACAGGAAGCCGTAGCCGGGATGCACGGCGTCGGCGCCGGTGATCTCGCAGGCCGCCAGCAGGGCCGGCACGTTGAGATAGGAATCCTTCGACGGCGGCGGGCCGATGCAGACGCTCTCGTCGGCGAGCCGCACATGCATGGCGTCGGCGTCGGCGGTGGAATGCACCGCGACCGTCGAGATGCCGAGCTCCTTGCAGGCGCGCAGCACCCGCAGCGCGATCTCGCCGCGATTGGCTATGAGGATCTTGTCGAACATCGCAGCGCCTGGTGTTGCCGGAAGCTATTCAATGATGACGAGCGGCTCGCCGAATTCGACCGGCTGGCCGTCCTCGACGAGAATCTGCGTCACGGTGCCAGCGCGCGGCGACGGGATCTGGTTCATCGTCTTCATCGCCTCGATGATCAGAAGCGTCTGCCCGGCCGTGACCTTGGTGCCGACTTCGACGAACGGCTTGGCGCCCGGCTCGGGTGCCCAATAGGCGGTACCGACCATCGGCGAGGGCACGGCGCCCGGGTGCTTTGCGAGGTCGGTTGCGGCGGCGGCAGGCACCGCCACTGCGGCCGGCGCGGCGACGGCATGCACGGCCGTCGGCACCGAGGCCGCGATGCTGATGTTGCGGGCGACCCGGACGCGAAGGCCGGCGCGTTCGATCTCGATCTCGGTAAGGTTGGTCTCAGCAAGCAGAAGGGCGAGCTCGCGGATGAGGACGCTGTCGTCGCTCTTGGAGTCGCTCTTGGATTTTGCGGCTGGTTTGTCGTCTGGCTGGCGCGCCATGTTGTTTGATCCGAAATCTCTGTCTGGTGACGGGGAACGTCAGGATTGACGATTAAGTCTTTGCCTTTGCATCGATCTTGGCACCGATTTTGGTGGCAAGGCCGATCATCGCGAGCCGGTAGCCGTCGATGCCGAAACCGCAAAGTGACGCGAAGGCGGCTTTAGCAATGAACGAGTGGTCCCGGAAGCTCTCGCGGGCGTGGATGTTGCTGACGTGAACTTCGACGGCGGGGATTTTCACCGCGACCAGTGCGTCATGCAGTGCGATCGAGGTATGAGAGTAGCCGCCGGCGTTGATGATGATGCCGGCCGCTTTCTTGGCGTGAGCCTCGTGGATGAAATCGATCAGCTCGCCCTCGCGGTTGGACTGCCGGCAGTCGGCGGTCAGTCCGAACTGGCGCGCAGTGTCCGCGCACAGCTTCTCGACGTCGGCGAGGGTGGCATGGCCGTAGGTCTCCGGCTCGCGCGTCCCCAGCAGGTTGAGGTTCGGGCCGTTCAGCACATAGATCGTTCCGGCAGCAGCCATTCCAGAGTTCCGGCCAAAGGTTCCGATAGGGGTTCCGACAAGGGGTGGAGTGGGCCGGGTTATAGGTAACAACCGGCCGCAGGGGAAGCCTTTAGGTGAAATCGGAACGTCTTCAACGGCTTCCTCCACCCCATCAGGTGGCTGGCGTAACCCGCAGAAATTGCTTGATTAACCAAGTCTCACGGAAGCCGCTTCGGGTTGCGCCCCCGGGCCGCCATCCACCGGCGTTTGCGGATGTGGCGAACGCAAGACCCCGCCCTCGGGGGCGGGGTCGAGAGTGGGTGAGGGCACGCATTGGCGCCCTCGCGTAGAGGCCATGCTAGCCCTCGATGATGTAGACGATCTCGTGGGTTTCCGGCTGCACGATGATGTAGCGGCCGTGGACCAGGATCAACTCGTAGCCACGCCACTGCGGATAGATCGTCACGACCCGCTCCGGCACCGGGTAGAAGTGCACCTCGGTCGGGACGCGGGTGCCGACCGCCACGTTGAAGTTCACATTGGTGACTTCGGTGACGTGCTCCGACTTGATCGCGGTCGTGATCTCGGTGCGCTTCTCGGCCGGCGGAGCCGCGGTGGCCGAGGTTGCGGCGTTACCGGTCGTGGTCTGCGTGCGGCTCGTGTCGTTGGTCTGCGCGCGGTTGGTGTCGGTCGGGTTCTTGGTCTGGGCGTTCTGGTTGGTCGGGGCGCCGCTCTTGTCACGACCCTCGGCTTTCATGCTGCCGTTCTTGTCGTGACTCTCGGCTTTCATGTCCTTCGCGCTGTCCTTGGCGCCCTTGGTCGCATCGTTCTCCGAGCTCATGCTCTTCGACTTCTGCGTATCGTCCTGCGCACCCTTGGTGGCAGGGCCGGACTTCTCGGATTGGGCGCCCTTCATGCCGCCCGTATCGTGCTGCATCGTGCCCGACGACGCGCCACCCGACGGCGCGGAGTGCTGCATGGCCGCGCCACCGCCGGCCGCCGGCGATTCCTTGCTTGCGCCGCCCGCGCCCTGCGCATTGGCAAGGCCGGTGCCGGCGATCAGGGCCGCCGCGGCGACCGAAATCAGAAATCGGTTAGACATCGTAGTCCTCCTCATGTGTCAGCATTGCCCGCGCCGACAACGAGGGATCATGTGCGATGTTCCTGTCGATTTCCGGTTCCTCGCAGTTTGTTTCGTGAATGCGGGATGAACGCGAAAGTGCTTCAACCACAGGCCCAATCGAACTCCAAGCGCGCGAGATCGAGCTCACCATGCGGCCGGCGCGGAGTCGGTGCGGCGATCGCAACAAAAAATCCGGCTGCATGGCAGCCGGATTTCGCTGAGTGAAGAGATGTGCCTGGAAGCGATCAGCAGGTCGCCTTGCCGCAGCGGGCGATGCCGATCTTTTCCTTGAGGTTGTCGACACCGACCGCGCCGATCACGACCTGCTTGCCGATCACGTAGCTCGGCGTGCCGTTCATGCCCATGGATTCGGCGAGGCGGAAGTTCTCCTCGATGGTCGCCTTCACCTCGGGACTCGCCATGTCCTTCTCGAGCCTCGTCATGTCGAGACCAACGTCCTTGGCGACCGCCAGCGCGCGCGCCTTGTCGGCGGCGCCACGGCCGCCCAGCAGCTTCTGGTGAAACTCGAGATACTTCTTGCCGGTCGGATCCTGCATGCGTACGGCGACCGCGACCTGCGCGGCCTCGACCGAGCCCTGGCTCAGCACCGGGAATTCCTTCAGCACCACCTTCAGCTTCGGATCCGACTTCATCAGGTCCATCATGTCGGACATCGCGCGCTTGCAGTAGCCGCAATTGTAATCGAAGAACTCGACGAAGGTGACGTCGCCGTCCTTGTTGCCGAGCACGACGCCGCGCGGCGAGTTGAAGATGGTGTCGGCGTTCTTGGCAACGCTCTGCTCATGCTTCTCGGCTTCGGCCGCGGCCTGCCGCTTGCTCAGTTCGTTCATCGCCTCCTCGAGCACCTCCGGATGCGCGATCAGGTAACTGCGCACGATGGTCTCGATGTCGCCGCGCTGGGTGTCGGTGAAGCTCTGCGCGGACGCGGTGAGCGGCGCGGCGCAAACGCCGAGCGCGAGCAGGGCAGGGGCAAGAAAGCGAAGCGCTGGCATGGCAAAATCCTTGTTCGAGGTGGCCCAAAATACGGCGACGCCGTCGGCCGGTTTCGGTGATCGTTGTATGGAACTACGGTTTATTTCTAGTTGTTTTTCTGACCCGGCATGGGCTTGGCGCTCACAATGTCGTCAGCTTTGACCCAGCCGGGCGTGCCGATCGCGAATCGTGTCTTGGCGCGCGACGCGAGTTCGCGGGCGGTCTTGGTGTCGCCGCGCAGATAGGCCGCCTGCGCCGAGGCGAGATCGGCCTGGGCATAGTCACCCTTGCGGCCATAGGCCATCGCGAGCTGGGTGTAGCCGAGCGGCGCCTCGGGCTCGCGCGCCACCGCGGCGCGCAGCATGTTGATCGCCTCGTCGGTGAAGGCCTTGTTGTCGGAGGCGACCATCGCCTGGCCGAGCAGCATCTCGATCAGCGGCGCGTTGCTGGAGAGCTGCACGGCGCGGCGCAGCGGTGCGATGGCCTCCGCCGGCCGGCCGCCCTCGAGCAGCGCCTGGCCGCGCAGTTCGTAGAAATAGGGATTGTTGGGCTGCACCTGGATCAAGCCGTCGATCTGCGCGATCGCCGAACGCAGATCGCCGTGCAGATAGGTCGTGATCGCGCGGGCATAGCGCGCCGGCAGGCTGGTGTTGGACAGTGGATAGCGGCGATAGACCGTGTCCTGCCGCTCCATGAAGCCCGAGATCTTGGCGCGCATCATGTCGTGACGCAGTTGCAGCGCCGGATCGTCCTTCTTGTCCCAATAGGGGCTGGAGCGCGCCAGGTCTTGCAGCGCGGAGACGCGGTCGACCGGCATCGGGTGCGACTGGAGATACGGATCGGCGCCGCGCGAGGCGAACAGGCTCTCGTCGGTGAAGCGCTTGAAGGTCTCGTACATCCCCTTGGCGGACTGTCCGGTGGCGGTGAGGAATTTGACGCCGGCGCGGTCGGCGTTCTCCTCCTGCTGGCGCTGATAGGACAACAGCGTGCGCTGGATCACCGATTGCGGTGCCGAGATCGCGGCTGCGCCTGCGCTGGAGAGGCCGTTGCCGCCGCTGCGGCCGCCGGCGCCTGCGGCGAGTGCGCCGACGCCGAGCAGCATCGCGATGATCATCTGGGTCTGGGCCTGCGCAAGCTGCTCGCGCATCTTGGCGAGATGGCCGCCAGCCAGATGGCCGGTTTCATGCGCCAGCACGCCGATAATCTGGTTCGGCGTCTCCGATTGCAGCAGCGCGCCGTAATTGACGAAGATGCGACGGCCGTCGGCGACGAAGGCGTTGAACGAGCCGTCGTTGATGATGACGATCTGGATGTTCTGCTTCTCCAGGCCGGCGGCGCGCAGGATCGGCCTGGTGTATTCACGCAGTAACTGCTCGGACTCGGTGTCGCGCAGCACCGGCGGCCCCTTTTGCTGCGCCCGTGCAGGCACGACCGGGCCGATCGCGAGCGCGACCGCGGTCAACAGCGCGGTCAACTTGAACGTTCGGGCGCGAAGCGCGGGGCGGAACAGCATCGGGCGATCTACCGGCGATGGCCGGCGCCATCGAGGCAAACCCCGACCGTCGTCCCGGCTGGATTCGGGGCGCTGCGCAGCCTGTTGTTTTTGCAGTTCTTCTTCACGCGTATCGGGTATTCGCTTGGGGTATTCACTGGGCCTGAAAGCGTTATAAGGAGCCACCGAATGCGGCCAGTCTGGGGCGGCAGAAGGGTAACGGGAACCCGAATTCGGCTGCGGCCGTGCAATAGCAGAAATCCATGCGTGAAGCGACACCGAGAGACCGTTTGAACAGCCTGTTGACAGCGTCCGGGCGGAGCGATGTTCCACCATTCATGGTGATGGACGTGATGGCCGCCGCGGCGCGAATCGAGGCGGCGGGCGGCCATGTCATCCACATGGAGGTCGGGCAGCCCGCGGAGGGCGCGCCGCAGCAGGCGATCGCGGCCGCGCAGGCCGCGCTGACCGGCGGGCGGATCGACTACACCTCCGCACTCGGCATCCCCACGCTGCGCGCGCGCATCGCCCGGCATTACCGGGACACGTATGGTTGCGCGGTCGATGCTGACCGGATCATCGTCACGACCGGCTCGTCGGGCGGGTTCATCCTGGCGTTTCTTGCGATGTTCGAGCCGGGCGACCGGGTCGCGGTCACCGTGCCCGGCTATCCGCCGTACCGGCATATCCTGACCGCGCTCGGCTGCGAGCCGGTGCTGATCGAAACCTCCGGCGACACCCGCCACGCGCTGACCGGGGAGGCGCTGCTGGCGGCCCACCGCAAGGCGCCGCTCAAGGGCGTGCTGGTCGGCAGCCCCGCCAACCCGACCGGCACCATGATGTCGCGCGAGGCGCTGTCGAACCTGATGGCCGCCGCCGACAGTGCCGGCATCCGCTTCATCTCCGACGAGATCTACCACGGGCTCGACTACGCGTTCCCCGCGGTGACGGCCGCCGAGCTGTCGCCGAACGCGCTCGTGATCAACTCGTTCTCGAAATACTTCTGCATGACCGGCTGGCGCGTCGGCTGGATGGTGGTGCCCGACGTGCTGGTGCGGCCGATCGAGCGGCTGCAACAGAACCTGTCGATCTCGGTGCCGACCTTGTCGCAGATCGCGGCCGAAGCGGCGTTCGAGGGCCGCGAGGAGATGGAGGCGATCAAGCGCGGTTATCAGGAGAACCGCCGCATCCTGATCGAGGGGCTGCCGAGAGCCGGCCTGACCAAGTTCCTGCCGGCCGACGGCGCGTTCTATCTCTATGCCGACGTCTCCGACTTCACCTCCGACAGCTTCGCCTTCGCCAGCGAGATGCTCGAGAAGGCGCATGTCGCGGCGACCCCCGGCGTCGACTTCGATCCGATCCACGGCCGCGCCTTCATCCGTTTTTCCTATGCACGATCGGCCGCGGAGATGCAGGAAGCAGTTGCGCGGATCGCGCATTGGCTTAAATAGCGCCCACTTCAAGAGCCTTCCGTCTTGCCTGACAGATCGGTCTCGCGGCCCGGCGCCCAACTCGGCGGCGCCGTGCGCGGCAGATCGTCGCGGGCAGGCAGCAAAGCCAACACAGTTCCGGTTTGACTCGAACGGCCAAGTTGATCTTGGCTATTTTCCGCCATTTCTGAGGGGGAGTGACACATGGCAACGGCAACCGTTGCCACGGCTTCACCGGCGTCTGCCGGTGGCAAGCCGTGGTACAAGATTCTCTATATCCAGGTCCTGATCGCGATCGTGCTTGGTGCGCTGGCTGGCGCGTTCTGGCCGACGCTTGCCACCAACGAGTGGATCAAGGCGCTCGGCGACGGCTTCATCAAGCTGATCAAGATGGTGATCGCGCCGATCATCTTCTGCACCGTCGTCTCGGGTATCGCCCACATCCAGGATGCCAAGAAGGTCGGCCGCATCGGCGTCAAGGCGCTGGTCTATTTCGAGGTCGTCTCGACCTTCGCGCTGGTGATCGGATTGCTCGTCGGCAATATCGTGAAGCCCGGCGCGGGCTTCGGCAATGCTGCGGCGAACGCGCAGGCAGTTGCCGGCTATGCCAAGCAGGCGGAGGCGCAGAAGAGCGTCGACTTCGTGCTGCACATCATTCCGGACACCGTGGTCGGCGCCTTCGCGCAGGGCGAGATCCTGCAGGTGCTGCTGTTCTCGGTGCTGTTCGGCTTCGCGATCATGGGGCTCGGCGAGCGCGGCCACACCATCCGCTCGTTCATCGACGACGCTGCGCATGCGGTGTTCGGCGTCATCTCGATCGTGATGCGCGCGGCGCCGATCGGCGCGTTCGGCGCGATGGCCTTCACCATCGGCAAGTTCGGCACCGGCGCGATCCTCAATTTGATGGGGCTGATCGCGACCTTCTATCTGACCGCCGCGCTGTTCGTGTTCGTGGTGCTCGGCATCATCGCGCGCATCGCCGGGTTCTCGATCTTCAGGTTCCTGGCCTACATCAAGGACGAACTCCTGATCGTGCTCGGTACGTCGTCGTCCGAGAGCGCGCTGCCGTCATTGATGGAGAAGCTCGAACGTCTCGGCTGCTCGAAGTCCGTGGTCGGTCTCGTGGTGCCCACGGGCTACTCGTTCAACCTCGACGGCACCAACATCTACATGACGCTGGCGACGCTGTTCATCGCGCAGGCGCTGGGCTACGACCTTTCGTTCAGCCAGCAGCTCACGATCCTGGTCGTCGCGATGCTGACCTCGAAGGGCGCGTCCGGCATCACCGGCGCGGGCTTCATCACGCTGGCGGCGACGCTTGCGGTGGTCGATCCGCGGCTGGTGCCGGGCATGGCGATCGTGCTCGGCATCGACAAGTTCATGAGCGAGTGCCGCGCGCTGACCAATCTGTGCGGCAACGGCGTCGCCTGCGTGATCGTCGCCTGGTGGGAAGGCGAACTCGATCGCGACAAGCTCAACGCCAATCTCGCGCGGCAGATCGATCCGACCGACATGGAGACCGCGCTGACGACGGACTGATCCGCGTCCGCCGCTAAAGCAGGATGAGTTTGGGTTGAAGCGACTTGACGCGGTCTTGGTTCACCTCTCCCCGCCGGGGAGAGGTGAACGTCCGACGCCGTTCCAGTTCAACCTGATCTCGTCAGGCGTCAGAAGCGGTCGATCCGATACGGCGAGGTGTCCACCGAGGATGCCTCGCCGTTCATCGTTTCGGCGAGCACCCGTGCCGTCGCAGGGCCGAGCGTGAAGCCCTGATGGCCGTGACCGAAATTGACCCACAGCCCGCGATGGCTCGGCACTGGTCCGAGCACCGGCAGCATGTCGGTGGTGCAGGGGCGGGTGCCGAACCAGGGTTCGGGCTCGACGCGGCTGCCGATCTCGATCAGTTGCCGTGCGGCGGCTTCGGCGTAGCCGAGCTGGATCGGCGTCGCCGGCGCGTCCGGACTGGTCAGCTCCGCGCCGGTGGTGATGCGGATGCCCTTGGCCATCGGCGCCATCGCATAGCCATTGGCGGTGTCGACCAGCGGCAGGTCGAGCGAGCGGCCGCCTTGATAGTGCATGTGGTAGCCGCGCTTGCGCACCAGCGGGATCCGGTACCCGAACTTGCGCAGCAATTGCGGTGACCACGGTCCCAGCGCGACCACGACGCTTGCGGCATCGATCCGGCCGCTATTCGTCTCGACCGACCAGCCGGACGTTGTCTCGGTCAGCGTCTGAGCGTCGCCGCGCAACAGCGTGCCGCCGAGGCGCTCGAACAATCTGGCATAGGCGGAAACCAGACCGCCGGGGTCCGACGCGGTCCACGGCCCGAGCCAGTGGATGGCTCCGGGCAGGTCGTCGCGCAGCAGCGGCTCCGCCTTGGCGAGTTCGCGGCCGTCGAGCACGCGAAACTGCACGCCGAAGTCGCGCCGGTTCTCTTCCGCGACGGCGATCGCCTGCTCCAGCGCCACCGGGTCGCGATGCAGCAGCCGATAGCCGGCGCGGCGGATCAGATTGTCGGCATGCGCATCGCGGATCAGCGTGTCGTGCTCCGCGGTGGCGTGGGCGATCAGGCGTGCCCAGGCGATGGTGGCTTCGCGGTGCCGCTCGGGCGTCGAGTTCCACCAGTAACGCAGCAGCGGACCGGCGTGCTGCGGCAGCGCGGCCAGGCGATAGCGCACGTCGTTGGTACGTCCCATCGCGATCCTGGCGAGGACAGCCGGATCGCGCGGCATCGGGTAGGGCCGCACCGCTTCGCTCTGGATGATACCGGCGTTGCCGTAACTGGTCTCCCGGCCGGGTTCCTTGCGGTCAACGAGCGTGACCGACCAGCCGCGGCGCTGCAAATGCAGCGCGGTGCTGACGCCCACCATGCCGCCGCCCAGAACGATTGCGCTTTGCATTGAAGTCTGTCTCCGTCAGGCTCCGCTTCTGATGAGCGGGTTGCCCGTCCAATGAAAACGCCCGGCGTGAACCGGGCGTTTTGACTTGCAGGGGGTGCTAGTTGCCACCGCCGAAGCGGCGCGACCACCAGCCCTTGCGGGCCGGAGCCTCGGCCGTTGCGGCCGACACCGGCTCCGAGGCTGCCGCCGCCGGTTCGGGGGCAGGGGCCGCTTCCTCGGCCGGGCCCTGAACGAGCGCGGGCGCCGGCGTCTCGGGCTGCGGGCTCGACGCGAAGCTGACCTTCTCGCGCACCGTCGAACGGCGGCGCTGCGCGCGGTCGCCGTCGGCAACGGTGTCCTCGGCGACTGCACTGGCAGCTTCCGCCACAGGTGCCACGACCGTCTCGGCAGGTGCCGCCTCGACCGGGTGCCACTCCGCCGGCTGGGTAACCAATTCGGGCTGTTCCAGCGAAGGCGCCGGCTCGGCATCACGGCCGTCGAAATCGGCGACTGCGTCGGCGGCTTCCGGTGCCGCCGTCGGGCTCAGTTCATCGGAGATCGATCCGGCGAGACCGTCATCCGGTCCGCCAGCGCCGCGCCGGCGGCGGCCGCCACGGCGTCCGCGGCGCCGCGGGCGCCGGTCGCCGTTCGCGGCCTCATCGCTGCCGCCCTGGTCGTCGCGGGCCGCGCCTTGCTGGGCGTCGGCTTCGTCCTCGTCGCCTTCGGCATCGCCGGCGGCAACCGCCTCGGTGCCTTCCGGCAGGACATGCATGAGATCGCCGTCCTCGCGCGGCTGCGGAGCACCTTCGCGCGCTTCGTTGCTGCTGCCGCGGCCGCGGCGCCGACGGCGACGCTTGCGGCGTTGACCGTCGCCTTCGCCTTCAGCCGCACCGGCGTCCTCGCCGGTAGCCTGCTCGTCGGCAAGCCCTTCGGTCTCGTCGGTCTCGACCTCGTATTCGAACAGCTCTTCCTCGTCGTCGGCCTCTTCAGGCTGAGCCGGCGCGGCGGCGGCCTGCGCAGCGAGCAGCGCCTTGGCGGCCTCCAGCGTATGCACCTGCTCGCCGCGGTCGATGATGTAGGACTGCTGGCCGTGCACGGTGGCATCGGCGACGATCGACAGCGAGACCCGGAAGGAATCCTCGAGGTCGCGCAGATGGCCGCGCTTGTGGTTGAGCACATAGAGCGCGACGTCGGTGCGGGTGCGGACCACCAGATTGTGGGTCGCCCCCTTCATCAGGATTTCCTCGATGCCGCGCAACAGCTGCAACGCCACCGACGAGACCGAGCGGACGTGGCCTGAGCCGCCGCATTGCGGGCAGGGCTCGGTCGAGCTCTCCAGCACGCTGGCGCGGATGCGCTGGCGCGACATCTCCAAGAGGCCGAAATGCGAGATGCGGCCGACCTGGATCCGCGCGCGGTCCTGGCGCAGGCAGTCGGACAGCTTGCGCTCGACCGCCCGGTTGTTGCGCTTCTCGTCCATGTCGATGAAGTCGATGACGATCAGGCCGGCGAGGTCACGCAGTCGCAACTGCCGTGCGACTTCTTCCGCAGCCTCAAGATTGGTCTTGAGCGCGGTGTCCTCGATATGGTGCTCGCGGGTGGCGCGGCCGGAGTTGACGTCGATCGAGACCAGCGCCTCGGTCTGGTTGATCACGATGTAGCCGCCGGAGCGGAGCTGCACGGTCGGCGAGAACATCGCGTCGAGCTGGCTCTCGACGCCCATCCGCGAGAACAGCGGCTGGCCGTCGCGATACTGCTTCACCGCGCGCACATTCGCCGGCATCAGCATCTTCATGAAGTCGCGCGCTTCGCGGTAGCCGGCATCACCCGCCACCTGAATCTCGTCGATCTCCTTGTTGTAGAGGTCGCGCAGCGAGCGCTTGATCAGCGAGCCTTCCTCGTAGACCAGGGTCGGCGCCTGCGACTTCAGCGTCAGGTCGCGCACCGTTTCCCACATCCGGATCAGGTACTCGAAGTCGCGCTTGATCTCCGGCTTGCTGCGGGACGCGCCCGCGGTGCGCAGGATGATCCCCATGCCCTCGGGCACGTCGAGGTCCTGCACCACTTCCTTCAGCCGGGAGCGGTCCTGGGCCGAGGTGATCTTGCGGCTGATGCCGCCGCCGCGCGCGGTGTTGGGCATCAGCACGGCGTAACGGCCGGCGAGCGACAGATAGGTGGTCAGCGCCGCGCCCTTGTTGCCGCGCTCTTCCTTGACGACCTGCACCAGCATCACCTGCCGGCGCTTGATCACTTCCTGGATCTTGTACTGGCGGCGCGGGCGGAACGCGCGCTCGGGAACCTCCTCGAGCACGTCGTCGCCGCCGACGGATTCGACGACTTCCTCTTCCTCGCCTTCTTCGCCGTCATCCTCGTCGTCGTCTTCGCCGGCCTCGTCGCCATGCGCGGCCTCCGGGGCGGCGACATCGGCGAACGCGGCGTATTCGACGTGCTCGTGCTCCGCGGCGGGGGCGTGAACGTCGTCCGTGGACCCGTGCGGCGCGTCGTCGGCGTGCGCGGCGTTTTCCTCGACCTGTTCCTCATGGGCCCGCTCGGGCTCGTGATTGATCTCGATCGTCTCGACGGTCTCCGGCGCGGCAGACGCCACCGACGCTTCGACCGTCGCGACGACGGGGTCGGACGCCGTGTCGGCGCCCGGCGCCGCGCTCACCTCATGAGGGTGGTCGTGATCGTGCGCGTGATCATGGTCGTGGTGGTCATGATCGTGATCATCATGGCCATGATCGTCGTGACCGTGGGCATGATGCTCGTGATCATGATGGTGCTCATGGTCGTCGTGATGCGCATGATCGTGCGCGTCATGCTCGTGGCCCTCGTGGGCGGCTAGGCCATGATCGTGATGCTCGGCGTCGGCGTGGGCTTCGGCGGCCGGCAGCGCCGGCGCATCGCCGGCACCCTCGATGACCTCGCTCTGAACGCGCTCGCCATGGCCGCGGCGGCGGGCATTGCGATGGCGCGAACGGCGGCGATGGCCGCGGTTCTCGTGCTCTTCCTCGGCTTCGCGATGGGCGCGCTCGTCGGCTTCGATCAGCGCCTGACGGTCGGCGACCGGGATCTGGTAATAGTCGGGATGGATTTCGCTGAAGGCCAGGAAGCCGTGCCGGTTGCCGCCATACTCGATGAAGGCGGCTTGCAGCGACGGCTCTACGCGCGTGACCTTGGCGAGGTAAATGTTGCCGCGCAGCTGTTTGCGCTGGGCAGTCTCGAAATCAAACTCTTCGACGCGATTGCCGCGGACCACGACGACCCGGGTCTCTTCCGGGTGGGTGGCATCGATCAACATCTTGTTGGGCATTTTGGAACTCTTGACGGCGGCGGGCGCGGCTCATGGCGCGCGCAAACTGCGCCGCCCGGTGACGCGACGGTCCACCTGATTCGGGGGTGAGGGGAAGGCCAAAACGCGTCTCGCGGCGCAGCGCCGGACGGGAACTCACCGGGATGACGCGACGGGCGAAGTTTTCACCTCGCGTCAGCGCGATCATTCGGGGGATCCTGGTCGGCAATGCAGTCTGGCGCATTAAGCGTCGGCCCGTCTAAACATGTTGGCGGCGAGAAATACCGCCGTATCCTTTGCTGAAAGCCCGGCGCAGCGCCGAAGCGCCTGCCGGCCATCGCATATCGAGGCCCCCAAGGAATCCACCAAGGGACCAGATAATCAGTTACGCCGTGTCTCAAACCGCCCCTCTGGCGAGGGAGTGTGCCTGGGACCGGACGCCGCTCGGGCTCGAATCCGCCACTCCATGTCAACCGCGCGCGGCGCTGGCTGGGGAGGGACCGGAAAAACACGGCGGGATCTTCGACCTGGAAGGTTCCACCGCTGCACCGGGAGGCTGAACGCGACACAACCGGGAGTACTAGCCGTCAGCACCCCGTACATACGTGGATTGACCGCCGCGTGCAAGGGAAGCGTCACGCCGCCGCAACACTCGGTTCTTTTCGCCCCGATGTCATTAGGGTGCGATTAACCGTGTGGTTCTAATCCGGTAAGAAGCAGCTGGGAGGCTCCGAATCGGGTGGCGAACCGCGCTATGCACCTCATTTTTCCGGGATGTGGGCTGTTGTGCGCCGCAGCATTGACGTTCGCCGTCGCCAGTGCCCCAAGCGCCGCGGAAGGCCCTCAGGGGGGCCCATCCGCCCCGGCTGCGAATGCCGCGGCTGCCGGCGTTTCGAATTTCCCGGTCGCGTCCGGCGCCAGGCTCGCCGGCGACGACAAGCAGACCCGCTTCATCCTCGACCTGGACCGCAAGATCGAGTTTCGCGCCTTCCCGCTGGCCGACCCGTACCGGGTCGTGGTCGACATCCCGCAGGTCAATTTCCAGCTCGCCGCCGGCACCGGCTCGGCGGGGCGGGGACTGGTGAAGGCGTTCCGCTACGGGCTCGTGATGCCCGGCGGCTCCAGGATCGTCTTCGACCTCGCCGGCCCGGTGAAGATCGCCAACTCCTATGTGCTCGACGCCGCCAACGGCCAGCCGCCGCGGCTGGTGTTGGACTTCGAGGAGATCGATCGCACCGCCTTCGTGCAGTCGCTGGCGCCCGAGAGCCGGCCTGACTTGAAGCCTGCGAATGCCGGGTCCACCACGGCGGCGATCCCGGCCGTCGCCACGGCTGCGCTCCCGCCGGTCACCGATCCGCGGCCGCTGATCGTGATCGATCCCGGTCACGGCGGCATCGACAATGGCACCCAGTCCGGCGACCAGACCGAGAAGAACCTGGTGCTCGGCTTCGGCCTCGCGCTGCGCGACCGGATCGAGCAGTCCGGCAAATATCGCGTGATCATGACCCGGACCGACGACACCTTCATCCCGCTCAACGACCGGGTGAAGATCGCGCGCACCCAATCGGCGGCGCTGTTCGTCTCGATCCATGCCGACGCGCTGCCACGCCGTGAGGGCGACGCCCAGGGTGCCACGATCTACACGGTGTCGGACAAGGCCTCAGATGCCGAAGCCGAGCGCCTGGCCGAGACCGAGAACAAGGCCGACGCCATCGGCGGCGTGAACCTGACGGACGAGCCGACCGAGGTCGCCGATATCCTGATCGACCTCGCGCAACGCGAGACCAAGACCTTCTCGAACCGCTTCGCCCGGCTGCTGATGGACGAGATGAAGTCCACGGTGCGGATGCACAAGCATCCGCTCAAATCGGCCGGCTTCCGGGTGCTGAAGGCGCCGGACGTGCCGTCCGTGCTGGTCGAGATCGGCTATGTCTCGAACAAGAGCGACCTCGAGCACCTGGTCTCCGAGAACTGGCGGAACAAGGCGGTCGGTTCGATGGCCCAGGCAATCGATGCATTCTTCGCCAAGCGGCTGGCAACTGCCGGACCGGCAAAGTGAAATTGGCCGGCCGAAAAGCCGGAGCCGTGGCGCTGAAGCCCTAGTTTGGCCACAGCGGCGACGGTATAGACAATGGACTGCGGGTCCACAGAATCGACCATACTGTCCGGCGGCTTTGGTATTTTCGCGTGCGCAAGGTGGCTTGCTGGGGTCGGGGCCCCGTTGGTCGGTCCTCAGATATCGGCCCTTTTGAAATACGAGCCTTCGTTGTGTGAGGCTTTCGCACTTTTGGACAGGCGCTGCCGACGACGACTGGGCGCCGGAGGGTAGGAACGGAACGTCGATAATGCGCCTGCTCGTGCGGTTCATTGGTTTCTTGTTCGCCGCTGGAACCGTCGTGTTCCTGGTCGGTGTCGCCGCCGTCGCCGGCGCGATCTGGCATTTCTCCAAGGACCTGCCGGACTACTCGCAGCTTCAGGACTACGAGCCGCCGGTGATGACCCGCGTGCACGCCGCGGACGGCGCGCTGCTCGGCGAATACTCCAAGGAACGCCGGCTCTATCTGCCGATCCAGGCGGTGCCGAAGCTCGTGATCAACGCCTTCCTCGCGGCCGAAGACAAGAACTTCTACGAGCACGGCGGCGTCGACTATCAGGGCATGGCGCGCGCCGCGATCCTCTACGCGCAGAACTACGGCTCCAACCGCCGCCCGCAGGGCGCCTCGACCATCACCCAGCAGGTCGCCAAGAACTTCCTGCTGACCAACGAAGTTTCCTTCGCCCGCAAGATCAAGGAAGCTTTGCTGGCGATGCGCATCGAGCGCGCTTATTCCAAGGATCGCATCCTCGAGCTCTACCTGAACGAGATCTATCTCGGGCTCGGCGCATATGGCATCGCGGCGGCGTCGCTGGTCTACTTCGACAAGTCGGTCAATGAGCTGACGGTGGCCGAGGCGGCGTATCTGGCGGCGCTGCCGAAGGCGCCGGCCGCGCTGCATCCGGTGCGCAACCGTGACCGCGCGATCGAGCGCCGCAACTATGTGATCGACCGCCTGCTGGAGAACGGCTGGATCAAGCAGGCCGACGCCGACAAGGCGCGCAAGGACCCGCTCGTCGTCACCAACCGCTCGAACGGGGCGCATATCTTCGCCGGCGAGTATTTCGCCGAGGAGGTCCGTCGCGACATCTTCGAGCGCTACGGTGAGAAGAAGCTTTACGAAGGCGGCCTGTCGGTGCGTACCACGCTCGATCCCAAGATCCAGGTGATGGCGCGCAAGACCATGGTCGCGGGTCTGGTCAATTACGACGAGGCGCAGGGCTGGCGCGGGGCCGTGCAGAAGCTCGACGCCTCCGGCGACTGGGGTGTGAAGCTCGCCGACGTCAAATCGCTTTCGGACATCTCGCCCTGGCGCATGGCCGTGGTGCTGGAGACCAGTGAGCAGTCGGCGCGGATCGGCTTTCAGCCGGGCCGCGAACTCGGCGGCGCGGTCAGCAAGGAGCGCCAGACCGGCATCATCACGATGGATGGCGTGCGTTGGGCCAGGAGCAAGGGCAAAACGCCGACGGCGGTTTCGCAGGTGCTGCAACCGGGCGACGTGATCTATGCTGACCCGCTGGTGAACAAGGATGGCAACGCGGTCGAGGGCCAGTATCGCCTGCGGCAATTGCCGGAGGTATCCGGCGCGATGATTGCCATGGATCCTTGGACCGGTCGTGTGGTGGCGATGGTTGGCGGATTCTCGTTCGACCAGAGCCAGTTCAACCGTGCGACGCAGGCCTACAGGCAGCCGGGTTCGTCGTTCAAGCCGATCGTGTACTCGTCTGCGCTGGACAATGGCTACACGCCGTCGAGTATCATCGTCGACGGACCGATCGAGATCGACCAAGGGCAGGGCGCCGGTGTTTGGCGTCCGGAGAACTTCTCTACTGGCAAGTATTACGGACCGACGACGCTTCGTAACGCGCTGACGCATTCGCTCAACACCGTGACGGTGCGCCTGGCGCAGGACGTCGGCATGCCCTTGATCGGCGAATATGCCAAGCGCTTCGGCGTCTATGACGAGTTGCCGAACTATCTGTCCTACGCGCTCGGTGCTGGTGAAACGACCGTGATGCGCATGGTTACCGCCTATTCGATGTTCGCAAATGGCGGCCGCCGGGTGAAGCCGACGCTGATCGACCGCATCCAGGATCGCTATGGCCACACCATCTTCAAGCACGACCAGCGCGAATGCCGCGGCTGCGACGCGCCCGGAGGCTGGAAGAACCAGCCGGAGCCGCAGCTCGTCGACCGCCGCGAGCAGGTGCTGGACCCGATGACCGCGTACCAAATCACTTCGATGATGGAAGGCGTGGTCCAACGCGGCACGGCGACGGTCATGCGCGATGTCGGCAAGCCGATCGCGGGCAAGACCGGCACCACGAATGATGCGAAGGACCTCTGGTTCGTCGGTTTCTCGTCCGATCTGGTCGTTGGTTTGTACCTAGGCTACGACAAGCCGCGCAGCCTGGGGCGAACCGCGCAGGCCGGTCGTACCGCGGCCCCGATCGCCAGGGACTTCATGAAGCTTGCGCTGGCCGACAAGCCACCGACGCCGTTCAAGGTGCCGGCTGGCATCAAGCTGATCCGGGTCGACGCGAAGACCGGAGTTCGTGCCGGCCCGGGCAATGGAAACACCATCCTCGAAGCCTTCAAGCCGGGTACGGCACCGCCGGAATATTCGGCCCCGGTTGGCGTTGCCGACGCCGATGGCCGCGCGCCGCAGGCTTCGCAGAGCGGCGGGCAGCAGCCGGACGGAGGCTTCTTCATTCGCCCGGGAACCGGCGGATTATACTAACGGCGATCGGATCCAAATGATCGGGATAGGGCGGCCAAGCCGATTGCGCTTTGCCGCGCCGGTCGCTACATCCCTGACGAGCTTTTTTCCCAACACCTGAAAGACCATGCGCGCGGAAATCGAACGCCTTGTCGAAGAGATCAAGCAGTCAGTCGGGCTGCTGAGGAGGCATCTTTGACGTCGATCAATCGACGGCACGCCTCGCTGAGCTGAACAAGCTCGCTGAAGACCCCAATCTCTGGAACGATCCCCAGAAAGCCCAGCGGCTGATGCAGGAGCGTACCTCACTGGAGGATTCGCTCTCCGGCATCGGCAAGGTCGAGCGCGAGCTCGAGGACCAGGTCGGCATGATCGAGCTCGGCGAGGCCGAGAACGATGCGGGCGTGGTCGCGGAGGCCGAGAAGGCGCTCAAGGACCTCAAGAAGGAGGTCGCCCGGCGCGAGCTCGAGGCGCTGCTCTCGGGTGAGGCCGACAAGTTCGATTCCTATCTCGAAGTCCATGCCGGTGCTGGCGGCACCGAGAGCCAGGACTGGGCGCAGATGCTGTTGCGCATGTACACGCGCTGGGCGGAGAAGCACGGCTTCAAGATCGAGTATCTCGAAGAGTCACAGGGCGAAGAGGCCGGCATCAAGTCGGCCACCATCCAGATCTCCGGCCACAATGCCTATGGTTGGCTGAAGACCGAGGCCGGCGTGCATCGCCTGGTGCGGATCTCGCCGTTCGATTCCAACGCGCGGCGGCACACCTCGTTCTCGTCGGTGCAGATTTTCCCTGTCATCGACGACTCGATCAAGATCGAGATCAAGGAAAGCGACGTCCGCACCGACACGATGCGATCGGGCGGCGCCGGCGGTCAGCACGTCAACAAGACCGAGTCGGCGGTGCGGTTGACGCATATTCCGACCGGCATCGCGGTGGTCTGCCAGGCCGGCCGCTCCCAGCACAAGAACCGGGCGCAGGCCTGGGACATGCTGCGCGCGCGGCTGTACGAAATCGAGCTGAAGAAGCGCGAGGAGCAGGCCGCCGCCGATCAGGCCGCCAAGACCGATATCGGCTGGGGCCACCAGATCCGCTCCTACGTCTTGCAGCCCTACCAGATGGTGAAGGATCTGCGCACGGGGGTGCAGACCTCCGACACGTCGGGCGTGCTCGATGGCGATCTCGATGAATTCATGGCGGCAACGCTGGCGCAACGTGCCTTCGGCACCGGGCCGGGCTCCGTCGAGGATGTGGATTAAGCCATGCCGCGCGTCGCTTTCATCGGATTGGGACGCATGGGCCACGGCATGGCCGGCCGCTATCTCGATGCGGGCTTCACGGTCGCGGTGTGGAACCGGAGCAAGGCCAAGGCCGAGGACCTGATCGCGCGCGGCGCGATCTGGGCGACCTCGCCGGAGGACGCCGCGATCGACGCCGATGCGGTCATCACGATGGTGGCCGACGATGAAGCCTCGCGCGCGGTCTGGCTGACCAAGGACGGCGCTGCCGCCACCATGAAGGCCGGCACGCTCGCGATCGAGTGCTCTACGGTCTCCTATCAGCACACGCTCGATATGGCGCGCGAGCTGCACAGCCGCGGCCTGGTCTATATCGATTGTCCCGTCACCGGGCTGCCGGAGGCGGCGGCCGCCGGCAGGCTGACGCTGCTGGTCGGCGCCGATCCGGCCGACCTCGAACGGGCGCAACCGTTCCTCGCGCCGATCGGCAGCACGATCCGTCATTTCGGCCCGGTCGGCACCGGCACCGTGTTCAAGCTGATCAACAACCTGATCGGCGCGGTGCAGATCGCAAGCCTCGCCGAGGGCGTTGCGATCGCCGAGCAGGCGGGCCTCGATATGAAGCTGGTGGCCGAAGCGCTGGCGACCGGCGCGGTGGCGAGCCCGCAGGTGATCCGCCACAGCAAGCGGATGATCGACCGCAACTTTTCCGGCGCGTCGTTCACCGCGGCGCTGCGCCACAAGGATGCCGACTATGCCGTGCGGCTGGCCGAGACGCTGTTGCCGGGCGTGCCCGTGAGCCGCGCCGCGCTCACCGCCTACGACAGGGCCAAGGCCCATGCGCCCGACGGTGACGAAGGCCAGATGATCGAGATCGTGTCGCGGCCGAAATAGGCGGGCCAGCAATTCACGGAAATCGGGTGGCCATTGTGGCTCGGTGCCGCTAGAGCGTTTTCGAGCGAAGTGGATACCGGTTCGCGTGTAGAAAACGCGTCAAGACAAGAACCTAGAGCCCCGTTCCGATTTCATCGGAGCGGGAAAGGCTCGAGGCATCTACGCCAGCGCAGATGAGTGCCTGCCATGCCTTCCGCCGACAACAGGATCGATCGCCGCGACTGGGGGCTGCTCGGTTTGCTGTCGGTGCTCTGGGGCGGCTCGTTCTTCTTCAATGGCGTGATCCTGCGCGAATTGCCGCCGCTGACGCTGGTGCTGCTGCGCGTGGCGCTCGGCACGATCATGCTGCTGCCGTTGCTGCGGGCCAGGAAGATCGAATTTCCGCGCGGCGTTTCGGGATGGGCGCCGTTCTTCGCGATGGGGTTGTTCAACAACGTGCTGCCGTTCTCGCTGATCGTGTTCGGGCAGACCTACATTCCGAGCGGACTGGCCTCGATCCTCAATGCGACGACCCCGTTGTTCGCGGTGGTGATCATGGCGGTGACCGGCGATGAGCGGTTGCAGGCGCGCCGCGTCGCGGGAGTGACCGTCGGGCTGATCGGGGTTGCGATCCTGCATGGCGACGCGCTCGGCTTCGAGAGCCGGCAGGGCATCGGCATCGCGCTGTGCCTTGCGGGCGCCTTCAGCTATGGCATCGCGGCGCTGGTCGGGCGGCGGCTGCCGCAGCGCGTGCCGCCGCTCGGGACCGCGGCGTTCCAGATGATGGCCTCCAGCGTGATGATGGCCCCCGTCGCCGCGGTGGCCGACAAGCCGTGGCTGCTGCCGATGCCGCATGCGACGACATGGCTCGCGGTGCTCGGGCTCGCGGCGCTGTCGACCGCACTGGCCTACATCGTGTTCTTTCAGATCCTGCAACGCTCGGGCGCGACCAATGTGATGCTGGTGACGCTGTTGATCCCGGTCACCGCTATGCTGCTCGGGTATCTCGTGCTCGGCGAACCGGTCTCGTGGCGGGAGGTGACCGGTGCGCTTGTGATCGCGAGTGCACTGCTCTTGATCGACGGACGCGTGCTGATCTGGTTCAGCCGCGCGCCTGCTTCCACTCCGCATACCAGCCGGTGAAACGACCGCTGTCGCGCTCGCCGCCGTGCCAGGCGGCATAGGCGGTGCCGTCGTCGGCGACCAGCACCACGGCATCGAGGCCCTTCGAGCGTCGCAGCGTGTCCATCGCCTGGGCCGGCGTCTGCGCGATCGGCCCCGCGACGTTGAACGAGGTGTTGACCGACATCTCGACGCCGATATGGCGGCCGAGCGCCTTCAGATAGGCGTAGGTGAGGGGATCGTCCGCCTCGCGGACGATCTGGATGCGCCCGGTGCCGTCGGCGTGCACCACGGCTGGAATCCTCGCGCGTGCCTCCGGCTTCGAATGGGCCGTGAGCACCATGTAGTTGTAGGCGTTGTAGTCGTCGTCGGACGCGCCGTCCTCCAGCTCGAAATAGTCGCGCGCCGCTTGCAGCGTCGCCATCGGCGCCAGCGGGCGGATCGCCTCGCGGTACTTGACGCGCTCGTTGAGCCGCTCGCGCACCTCGGGATCGCAGGGATTGGCGAGGATCGAGCGATGACCGAGCGCGCGCGGGCCGGTTTCGGCCGCACCCTGATAGATCGCGATCACGCCGCCTTGCGCCACCATGGAGGCCATCAGGTCCGCGATCGCATCGCGCCCCTCTGATGTCGCAACGTTGCCGATCACGGACGAGGCGACATCGTCGGTGTTGAGTGCCGCGGTGATGTCGGCGTTGGAAGGCGGCAGGCCGCAGTAGAATGCGTGCGACAGCGGCGCGCCGCGCGGTGCGCCCGCCAGATGCGCGAACAGCCACGCCGCGCCGATCGGCACGCCGGGATCGCCGGGAACCGGCGGCACCCACATATGCAGCCGCGTCTTGCGCTGCTGCGCCTGTTCGAACCACGCCTCGTCGAAATGCTCGAGCAGCCGCATATTGCCGAGTGCATTCAGCGCCACGCCGCCGGTTAATACGAGGCGATCGGTACCCGTGATGCGCAGCAGATGATCGATGACGTGGATCATTGCGTCCTCGAACACCAGTTGCGTCGCGGCCGCCTTGTCGACGCGGTCCTTGGTGTCGGGACGGTGATGGATGTCCTCGACGCGCAGCACCGCGTCGGGATTCCACAGCTGGTCCGGCCGCAGCGGCGGGCCGAGGATGTCGATCAGCGGCTGCTTGTAGGGATTGTCGGCGGGATCGGCATACCAGTTGGCCATCGCGCGATTGAGCAGCACGGTGCCGTCGGGCCCGAGTTGCAGCACGTCCTTCAGGCGCGCGTAATAAGGATTGGTGGCGCGGTTCATGTCGCCCCAGGCGGCGGCGCCCATGTAGCGGCCTTCGCTGGAGAGCCAGGTCCAGCCGCCCTGGCTCGACGAGATCACGGTGTAGAAGGCGCCGAGCGAATCGAACAGGCTATCGTTGCAATAGAGCTGCTTCATCTCGCCGTTCTCGGCGACATAGAGCGAGATCGAGCCGACATCGCCGGTGCCGTCGAGCACCGCAATCGCAACACGCTCGCGGATATCGGCAAACGGCGAGGCCGTGAACGAGTACCAGGCGTGATTGTCGTGATGCGGCATGCAGATCAGCGGCAGCTGCTCGCCGAGCCCATACATTTTCGCAAGCTTGCGCGAGATGCGCCTCACCTGGTCCATCTGGCGCAAATTGATCGCGGGCGCGATCGGCGCGCGCAGCAATTTGATACTGGCCGGGGCTTCCTCGAACGAAGTGCGGATCAGCATCGCCATCAGCGCCGGATAGTCCCACGTGGTGACGAAGGCTGCGATGTCGCCGATGTCGCGCCCCATCCGCTGCAACACCTTGCGCATGTCGTCGAGCGCATGCTGCGGGAATTCGTTGGTGTGCTTGTTGCCGGAGAAGCGCTCTTCCTCGTTGTTGACGATCAGGCGTGGGCCGTCCTTCTGGGTGACCTCGACCAGCGCGACGCCGGTGTTGTGCGTGCCGGGGCAGGCGAGGCCAGCGATGTAGATGGTCTCGCCGCGTCGCAATCGCTCGCGGATCGAGGCGATCGTGCGCTGCGCGAATTCACCATTGGCCTTGTGCAGGCCAAGCTTGGCCATCGCACGTTCGCTGAGGCGGCGCGTGATCTCATAGCCCGCAGCCGCCAAACGCGGATGCCGCGGACCGGTACGAATGTCCGGTTTACGCAATCAGAACGCCTCGACTCGTGATCCCCAGATCGACCTTCAATCATAAATAGCGCCAGGCAACAATGCCGTTTCGCCCAACGAAAAAACCCGGCGCTTGCCAGCATATGCGTCTCTTGCGAGACTTGTCGCCAAAACCAACGACAAAAATCGGGAGAAAAACGATGCCGGTTCGTTCTGGATATATTGGCGCCATCGCGGCGTTCGCAAGTGCCGCATTGATCGCGACCTCGGCGTATGCGCAGAAGAAATACGATCCCGGCGCCACCGATGGCGAAATCAAGATCGGCAACATCATGCCGTACAGCGGCCCGGCGTCGTCCTACGGCGTGATCGGCAAGACCGAGGCCGCGTTCTTCAAGATGATCAACGAGCAGGGCGGCATCAACGGCCGCAAGATCAACTTCATCAGCTATGACGATGCCTATTCGCCGCCGAAGGCGATCGAGCAGGCGCGTAAGCTGGTCGAGAGCGACGAGGTGCTCCTGATCTTCCAGCCGCTCGGCACGCCATCCAACTCGGCAATCATGAAATACATGAATGCCAAGAAGGTGCCGCAATTGTTCGTTGCGTCCGGTGGCACCAAATTCGGCGATCCGAAGAACTTTCCCTGGACCATGGGGTTTCAGCCCAACTACCAGAGCGAGGGACGGATCTATGCGAAATATATTCGCGACAAATTCCCAACCAGCAAGATCGCGGTGTTTTGGCAGAATGATGACGCCGGCAAGGATCAGTTCAAGGGCTTGAAGGACGGGCTCGGCGACAAGGTCGGCATGATCGTCGCCGACAAGTCCTACGAGGTCTCCGATCCCTCGATCGATTCGCAGATCGTCGCGCTGCACGATTCGGGTGCCGATATCTTCTTCTCATGGGCCGCACCGAAGGGATCGGCCCAGGCGATCCGCAAGGTCGGCGAGCTCGGCTGGAAGCCGAAGTTCTTCCTCGCCAACACCGCGACCTCGGTGGCTTCGGTGCTGAAGCCGGCCGGGCTCGACTATTCCAAGGGCATCATCTCGACGGCCTATCTGAAGGACCCGACCGATCCGACCTGGGACAAGGACCCGGCCGTGCAAAGCTGGCGCGCCTTCATGGACAAATATTATCCCGACGGCGACAAGGCCAATGCCAACAACCTCTATGGCTATGTGCAGGCGGAGGCCATGGTGCAGGTGCTGAAGCAATGCGGCGACATTCTCACGCGCGAAAACGTGATGAAGCAGGCCGCAAATTTGAAGAACTTCCACTCCGACCTGATGCTGCCCGGCATCATGGTCAACACCTCGCCGGACGACTATTTCCCGATCGAACAGATGCAGCTGATGCGGTTCAACGGCGAGGCCTGGGAGCTGTTCGGCGACGTCATCACGGGTGAGGTCGGGCATGAGGCGGCGCGGTAGGGCGTTGCCGCCCCTGGCGACCAGTTCTGCTCGTCATTCCGGGGCAGCCCGAAGGGCTGAGCCCGGAATCCATCGGGCTCCAGAACGAGTGGCGGAATGGATTCCGGGCTCTCGCTTCGCGAGCCCCGGAATGACGTTGAACGAAACTCCGTATTGTCTAGTCCGCTTCAATCCGAGTGAGGCGGAGACAGTATCCTCTCCGTCCGGCGAGCGCGCAGCGCCATGCCGCCGGCGACGCCGACGCCGATCACATACATCCAGCCCTCGTGGAAATCGGACAGGTGCGAGTTCAACAGCGAACTCGTGATGTTCTGCGCGACGGTTGCGAGCCCGATCCAGGTCACGAGATCGCGGCCGGCGAACAGGCTAACGTGGCTGTACCACATGGCACAGAGCAGCAGCACGCCGATCAGTCCCCACTGGATCGCGACGTTGAGGGTCTGGTTGTGCGGGTTGTTGATCACTTCGGCCTGCAGGCCGCTCTGCCCGACCGCATCCACCGTGAACATGTGCTTGATCGAGCCGGTGCCGTGCCCGAACAAGGGCGCCGTGGCGATGAACTTCATCGACTTCCGCCAATAGGTCAGGCGCTGCGCCGTGGAGGCGATACCCGAAGTGTCGTGCGCGCGATACTCGATGCCGACGTCGGCGATGCGTTGGCGGAGATAGGGCGAGGTGGTCCAGACCACGAGGCTCGCGACCGCAACTCCGGCGAACAGCAGCCGGGTGGCGCGCCGCGACAAATGCAGCGCGGCGAACAGGATCAGCAGCACCGGCATGTAGACCAGCGCGGTCCGCGCCGAGACGACGTAGAACATGTTGGCGACGAACAGCAGGATGAGCGCGAGCGCGCCGGCCGCGATGCGCCATTGCTTGGCCCGCAGCGCCGTCAACGCCGGCAGCGCCAGCGCGAAAGCGCACAGCGCGAACTCCTGGCTCTGGTCGACGTAGTTCTTCACCGGCACGCCGGCGGATACCGTGTGCGCGAACCTGAGCTGCGGCAGCGCGAGCACGATCCAGGACAGGATCATCACCAGCGTGCACGAGACCAGGAACGCGGTGAACACCCAGATCCCGCGCTGCGAGCGCTGGAAGTAGCCGAGCAGGAACGGCAGCAACAGCAGCTTGCTGAGCGGCTTGATGCCGTGCAGCCGTTCGGCCCAATCCGCCGCCGACCAGGCGACCCCGACCAGCGCGAGCGCGACGAGCGCAATCGGCAAGCCAACGGCCGGCCGCGCGAGGTCGAGCACGAACTGCTCCCAGTCGATGGTCGGGATCACGGCGACCAGCCAGAGCAACATGAACACCGCGAGCGCCGTCGTCGACCACGGCAGGGAAGCCGCGGCCGCTATGATCAGGATGTCGGTCGCGCGGGCATAGGCGGCTGAAGCGGACCAGGCACGGACGCGATCGCGCCACATCGCCGGTGCGACGGTGGAGCCAATCGCCTCGGATTCGCTGCTCATGATCGTTCACATGCCGTGCGCGGTGGCGCCGTTGAACGCCGCCACCGGGACCGACAGTGCCGGCGCGGGGGCAGCGCCTTCCGCGACGACCCGGTGGGACAGCAGATCGCGCGCCTGGGTGTGGTGGCCGAAACGCTCGGCGAGATCGGTCCGGCGCTCGCGGATGCGGTCGCGCCATTGCTGCTGTTGCGCCAGCACGCGGGTGACCGAAGCGCAGATCTCCTCGATCGAGAACGGGTCGAAATAGTCGGCAAGCTCGCCCGCGACCTCGCGGAATACGGCAATGTCCGAGCACAGCACCGGCGTGTTGGCCGCCAGCGCCTCGATGATCGGCACGCCGAAGCCTTCGGCGAGGCTCGGCATGATCAGGCCGTGGGCTTCGGCGATCAGCGCGGCCTTCTCATGCTCCTCGACATAGCCGGAGAAGCGGACGTTGGGCGGTGCATTGCGCGTCAGGCGCGGGTCGCCGGTGTAGCCGATCACGACCAGGTCGGCCTGCGGCAGCTTGCGAAAGGCGCGGATCACCGCAGCGAGGTTCTTGCGCGGCTCGGCCGAGACGATCACGACGAAATAGGGGCGCCCGCTGCCGGCTCCTGCCGCCAGCGGCGGCGCCGACGCCTCGAACCGGGTGCGGGGATAGACCACCCGTGCCGGCAGATGCGCGAATTGCGGAAGCAGGGCGCGGAAGCGACCCAGACTGTAGTTCGAGACGAAGGCGAGCTCGTCGGCCTGATGCAGGCTGGTGAACAGGCGCGACAGGAACAGCCGCGTCGCGACGTCGCTGAGCTTGAGATCGGTCAGCGGCAGCAGATCGTGCACGACGCAGATCACCTTGGCGCCGTGCTTGCGCTGGATCGCGACCCGCGTCGGCGTGTCGACCAGAATGACGTCGTAGCCGCGCGCGTCGATCCGCGGCGGCGGCAGCCGCAGCAGCGCCGACGTGTCCTGATAGCTGTAGAAGCCGGGCTCCAGCAGGAAGTCGCCGAACAGCCTGAGATGCCGCAGGTCGGTCGGGACGTATTCGAGGCCGTCGGCGTGGTTCTCGATCAGGCTGACGCTGGCCGGCAGCACATGCAGCGCGCGCAGGAAGCTGACGGCGAATTCCAGCGAGGTGGCCGCGCGGAGCTTGCCGCGGAACCAGTCGATGGTGCGGCGCAGCCCGCCGCTGCTGCGCATGACGGGCGCGTTCATGTCGGCCTCGTCGAGGAAACGATAGAGCGCGAGCAACTCGATCAGCCGCGAACCGTCGGGCAGCAGGCGGGTGCGTTGCTGGCGGCGGCGTAGCTTGCGATAGCGGCGCGTGGTCTCGACCAGCAGCGTCAGTTCGTGACCGTCGCCGGCCAGCGAGCGGATCAATTCCCGCGTGAAATGGAAGATGCCGCGCTTGTGGTTGGGTTCGCCGAGCGCCTCGCTGACGACCAGGATCTTTGTCATGCGCTGATTTCTCTGAGCTCGAGGTGATGCGGGACGGGCGGATCCAGCGCAACCATGCTGGCGATGCGGCCGTGATCGAGATTGATGATGCTGGTGCAGGTCCGGCGCAGCAGCGCGTGATCGTGCGAGGCGATGATCACGACCGCGGCGCTCTCGACCATCTTGCGCAGCCGCCGCTCGGCCTTGGCCGAGAAATTCTCGTCGACCACGCTGAGCCATTCGTCGAGCAGCAGGATGTCGGCGGGAAACGCCGTCGCGGTCGCGAACAGCACGCGCATCAGCATGCCCGAGGAGAACATCCGCAGCGGTAACCGCTGCATGCGCTCCTCCAGCTCGGTGAAGGCCCAGATCTCCTCCAGGATCGCCGGCGTCGGCTTGCGTCCCGAGATCCGCAGCAGCAGGTTGATGTTGTCGGCGGCGACGAAATCGAGATTGACGCCGGCGCCGAGGCCGAGCAACGGCACGATATTGCCCGATATCTCGACCTTGCCGCTGGTCGCCGGGAATACGCCGGCGATCAGCCGCAGCAAGGTCGATTTGCCGGAGCCGTTCGGGCCGGCGAGGCCGATGCGCGCGCCGGCCTTCGCCTCGATCGAGATGTTGTCGACCGCGCGGATGCTGCGCATCTCGCTGGCCTGGCGGAACAGGCGCCCGAGCAGGCGGCGCTTCAGCGAAAAGTCGTAGGCGCCGTACAGCGGATAGTCGAGGCAGACGTCGCGGAGATGGATGCTTGCCATGTGTGCTAGATCCAGAATGCCGCTTTGCGCAGATGGGCGATGGTGACCGTCGCGGCGACCGTGAGCGCGGCGAGGCAGGCCAGCACATAAGCCAAGCTGGTCATCGCGACGTGGCCTGAGGCCAGCGGGTCGCGCCAGATCGCGAACAGATGGGTCAGCGGATTGAGCCGCATCACGGTGGAGCCGCGATCGATCATCTCGGGTGTCCAGATGATCGGCGAGGCCAGGAATGCCAGCGTCAGCGACGACTCGATGATCGGCTTGATGTCGCGGTAACGCGTCGCCAGCGCGCCGAGCACGAGGCTCAAGGCCATCGTGCACGCGACGAACAGGACGAGGCCGGGCAGGGCGACGATGGCGCCGCCGAGATCCCTCGGCGTCAGTGCGAGCCACAGGATCAGCGGTACGACGGCGTTGTGGGCCGCGAACAGCGCCTGCCGGAAGGTACATTGCAGCAGGAAGATCACCGGCGGCAGCGCGCGGTCCTTGATCAGGCTGGCCGAGCCCTGCAACGCGGTGGTGGCGTCGAGCACGACGCTGTTGAGGAAGGTCCAGGCGGTCAGGCTCGCCGCCAGCATCGGTAGCCGCGCCACCGCGCTCGCATTGGAGAGATGGCCGATCACCGAGCCGAGCACGGCCACCATGATCGCCATCTGGATCGACATCCAGAAGGGGCCAAGGAGGGAGCGGACGTAACGATGACGCACGTCGGACCAGGCCAGTGCGGCCGCGATCTGGATCGCGCCGACGAAGCCGGCCGTTTGGGAGCGCGGGCCTGGGGCTGGTGAGCCCGCACCCTTCGCGGCGGCCTCTTCGGTCACGACCTTGCGGTACACTGTCTCAACTCCCTCCTTGAAGGCTGTGTTCGAGTATTTGGTGATGGCGCGATGGCGCGCGGCCTGACCCATGCGGCGGCGCCGTTCGGGATCGTTGATCAGCGTCTCGATGGCGTCGGCGAGCGCGGTGGCGTCGCCGGGCGGCACCGTGATGGCCTCGAGGCCGTCGCGGGCGACATGGGGAACCCCGGTGTCGAGCGCGGTGTTGACGATCGGACGGCTCGCGGCCATCGCCTCGAGCTGCGCCAGCCCGAAGGTCTCCGCGTTGGTCACCGACGGCATCACGAAGACGTCGGCGATGCGCAGCAGCTTGACGCGCTCGCTCTCGGACACCGAGCCGAGCAGGCGGACACGGTCCTGCAAACCGTAGTCGCGGATCAGCCGTTCGAGATTGTCGCGCTCGCGGCCCTCGCCGACGATCCAGACCTCGAAATTGCGCGCATGGGCCGATCGCACCAGCACGTCGAAGCCCTTGTAGGGCACCAGCCGGCCGCAGGCGAGCACCAGGCGGCCCCGCGTGTTGATGTCGTCGGTCTGCGTGGCCGGCCGGTCGTATTTCGCGACATCGACGCCGAACGAAACGGCGTGGCATTTGTCGGCGAATTCCTGCAACAGCGGCGTGGCTTCGATCAGAACCGGATCGGAGACGATGATCGCAGACGCGCGCCGCAGGGTTCGCCGCATCAACGGCTCGACCAGGAAGCGCAAGGCGGCGTGCGAGACGATATCGGCGTGCCAGTGCACGACCAGCGGACGGGTGCCGCCGAGCCCGAGCGCGAACACCAGGTCGGCGAGCGGGAACGGCGCGTGCAGCGCCAGCAGATCGTGGTCGGCGATGCGCCGCCACAGCCGCCATGGATAGGTCGGCGCCGCCGGCAGCGACAGCACGTCGCCAAACGAGCGCACGCGCTCGACCGCGACGTCATTGACCACGATCTGCCGCTCGCCGCCGGAGCGCGAACACACCAGCACGGCGGCAGAGAAGGTGTCTTTCAGTCCGGCGCAGATGTCGCGGATCACGGTCAACGTGCCGCCGAACAGATCGGGATAGTAGACCTTGAAGATGTGCAGCACCGACGGACGCCGGTCCGGCTCGTTGACGACCATCATGGGCGGCTCGATCCAGATCATGCGGCGTACAGGGCGACGACGAACGGCAGCGCCAGCGCGGCGAAGAACACCAGCGAGCGCAGCAGCGCCGGAAGCACTGGTTCGATCGGGCCGCAAGGCGCCTGCGGCGTGAAGCAGAACGGTGCCTGCGGCGTGAAACGGAGTGTGGTGGCGAACCGACCGGATTCGCGGGCCGAACGAACGGACATTGCGTCGGATTCCCTGCTGAACGAATTCTGGATACGTGGGAAAATTTCACACGTCAATGGCGTCGGACTAAAATGTGGGATTATGTCCCACGTATGGCAGTGGATAACTTTTTTCGAACGGAAGGGAGCTTGTTGCTGCGCGGCAGTTGCGCAGGCACGGTCGCGCGCCCGCAGCGGCGGAGCGCCCGACCGGAAATGCAGCGGTGTCAGACGGAAACGGTCGTGTCGGATTCGGCCGTTCGTTGCAGCAGCAGCCGGATCGCCGGGATGTCGAACTGGATCTTCTCGGCAAGCATCGTCGCGGTCAGGCGCTGGGTGTCCTGCTCGATGACGACGCGCTTGCCACCGTCCGGCGTCAGAGCGATCGAGATCGACCTCGCCCGCGGCTCGGCGACGAGGCCGCCATGGGCGCGGCAGGCATATTCGCCGGCGCGCAGTGCATCGAAACCGAACGCGAGCAGGCGGCCGTAGATGTAGAGCGCGACCAGGTCGGTCTCGTCGAAGCGGCGCGGCGAACCGGGCGTGGTGCCGGGCAGGCACGGATAGGCGCCCGCCATCACTGTCGACACGAAATCCGCGTAGGGGACCTGGGCGGTGCGGCAAGCGTTGGCGAACGCAACGTCGAATCGGTTCGAGGTCATCGGCTATCCACGCCCGGTGCATCTCGCCGCGACGATCGGGAACCGACCTAGCGGCGATTTGTTTGCCATAGGTGGGAAAAAGTCACACGTCAAGAGGGGTGGGATTGTGTCCCACGCGGCGGACGGCTAAAACTTGGGCATGAATGCCAAGGCCCCGAAGTCGAAGCCGGCAGCGCCCGCGCCGATCGCCGCAGCGAAGTTGCAGGCGCCGCTGGCGCGCATGCTGCGCCCGTTGGTGCGGCTTTGCATCCGTGGCGGCATGACGTTCCCGGCGCTGACCCAGTTGTTGCGCGAGCTCTATGTCAACGTTGCCGAGCACGACTTCGCGCTCGAGGGCAAGGAGCAGACCGACAGCCGCGTCAGCCTGTTGACCGGCATCCATCGCAAGGAGGTGGCACGGCTGCGCGGCGCGGGCGCGCCGGTCAACGTGGTGCCGGCGACGCTGTCGCGCACCAGCGCGATCATCGCACGTTGGCTGGCCGCGCCCGAATTCACCGATGCCAAGGGCGATCCGCTGGCGCTGCCGCGCACCGCTGACGGCGGCGCACCGTCGTTCGAGACGCTGGTCGAATCGATCACCAAGGACGTGCGGCCGCGCGCGGTGCTGGACGAATGGCTCGACCGCAAGCTCGTCACCATCAATGACGACGACGAGATCGTGCTGGTCGAGGAGGCGTTCGTGCCGCATGGCGACGACGATCGCAAATGGCACTATCTCGGCCGCAACCTGCACGACCATGTCGCGGCCGCCGAGATGAACGTATCCTCGGCGGCGCCGCGCTTCCTGGAGCGCGCGGTGCATTACGACGGACTGTCGGCCAAGCTGGCGAAGCGGCTCGAGGGCCGCTCGCGCGAGCTCGCGATGGAGGCGCTGAAGGTCGCCAACCGCGAGGCCAACCGCGCCCTGGCCAAGGACAAGGGCGGCGACTATCGCTGGAATTTCGGCATCTACATCTATCGCGAGGGCCCCGACGGCCCGGTCGATGACGATGCAGACGAAGGCGGTGCGTCGTGAAGCGGCCGCCCGTGATCTCGCGCCGCGCGCTGCTCGCGGCATTTTGGCTCGCCGGAACGTCGCTGGCCGGCGCCCAGGTCAGGAAGCGCGGCAACGATCAGGGCATCGGCGGCACCGGGATCACCGGCTCCGACCAGGGGATCGGGGGCACCGGCATCGTCGGCGTGATCCAGAAATTCGGCTCGATCTATGTCAATGGCGAGCGCGTCGCCTATGCGGCCGACGTGCCGGTCCGGATCGACGGCGAGGCGGCGAGCGCGAAGGCGCTGCGAATCGGCCAACTTGCGCGGGTGGTGGCGGAGCGCGGTGCCGGCGGCACGCTGTCGACCAAGCGGATCGACGTGACCAGCGAAGTCACCGGTCCAATCGAGCACGCGAAACCGGGCGAACTCACCGTGCTCGGCCAGAAGGTCGCCTGGAATGGCCACGAGAGCTGGCTGAAGCCCGGCGCGCAGGTCGCCGTGTTCGGACTGCGCCGCAACGACGGCGTGGTCGTCGCCAGCCTGGTGCAGGAGCGTCATGACGCGGCGATGCGCGTCGCCGGACCGCTGGAGCGCGACCGTGCCGGAACGTTGCGGATCGGCGAGCTCAAGCTCGCCGGCGTCGACGCGGCGCTGGTCGGACAGCGCGTGCAGGCCGAGGGCCATGTTGCGCAGGGCGTGATGCAGGTCTCGCGCAGCCGCGCCGACGACTTCTCCGATCTCACCGGCGCGAAGCGGCTGTTGATCGAAGCCTATGTGCGGCGGGTCGGCAATGATCTGCAACTCGGCTCCGGCTTTGTCGCGCGCGACCACTCGCGTTTCTCGCCGGCGGCCGACACCCGCGTCGTCGTCAATGCCCAGCTCTCGGGGCCGCGCGAGTTGCGCGTCGAATCGGTGCAGTCGGTCGGCAAGTTCCCGGGCTCGTCGGTGCGCAGCCCCGGCACGCCCGGTCGCGGCTCAGGCGGCGGATCCGCGCCGGGAGGCGGACATGGACCGGGCGGACGGGGGGCTCCCGGTGGAGGCGGTCCTGGTGGAGGTCCCGGCGGTGCGCCCGGTCAGTCCGGCGGTTTGACGCCGGGCGGCGGTCCCGGGCCAAATCCGGCCGGCGGCGGATCGACCGGTCCGGACCTTGGCGGCGGTGGCTTTGGTGGAGCCGGCGGTGGTCCGTTCGGTGGCGGCGGTGGCGGTCCGCTCGGGCCAGGCGGCGGCTTTGGTGGCGGGCCGCCCGGCGGCATGGGCGGCGGCGGACGACGCTGAGTGCCGCAAATCAAATCGGCGCAAGCAAAGCTGCTTGCGCCGGCGTCAGATCGAGTGGCTGAGGATGGAGCTAGCCTGAGCTGAGGCGGATGCCGGCGCGGAGGAAGCGCTGCGGATCGACGGCTTCGCCGTCGATGCGGGTCTCGTAATGCAGATGTGGGCCGGTGGAGCGGCCGGTCGAACCGACGGCGCCGATCACCTGGCCGATCTTGACGTACTCGCCGACCTTGACGCCGATCTCGGAGAGATGGCCGTAGCGGGTCGACAGCCCGTTGCCATGGTCGACCTCGACCATGCGGCCGTAGCCGCCTGCCCAGCCCGCCGACACCACCTTGCCGTTGGCGGTGACGCGCACCGGATCGCCTTGCGCGGCGCGGAAGTCGAGCCCGGTGTGCATCGCCGGCCGCCCGAGGAACGGATCGGTGCGGACGCCGAAGCCGCTGGTGAATTCGACCTCTCCGACGACCGGCTTGCGGTAGGGCACCAGCGCCAGTGTCTGGTTCAGTCGCTGCATCTGCGCGCGATTGATATTGATGCGGTAGAGCTGGCGCTCGAACGGACCGGCGTCGGGCGCGAGCTTCACCGGAACGAACGGACCGCCCATGCCGGAGCGCGGCGTCGCGGCTTCGAGCTGTGACATGTTGAGGCCGAGATCGCTTATCACGCCGCGCATCCGGCGCACCCGTGATTCGATGCCGTCCTCAACCGAGGAGAGCGCCGCGACCTGGCGGCGCTCGACCTGATCAAGCGAGGTCTGTAGACGGACCAGCACGTTGTCGACGCCCTGGGCTTTCGCGAACTGGTTCGGCTGCGTCTTGGCGATCAGCGGTGCGCGCGATTCCAGCCGCGCCTCGCGGTCCGGCGGCGCGACGAAGATCACGGTGTCGCTGATCGGGGAGGGCTTTGGTGTACCGGAGGACGGCGCCGCCTCGGCGCGGCCCTGCGGCTTGATCGATCCGGTTGAGGTGGCGTCGGGCATCGCGCCGAGCGCGGTGGCGCGCGATTCCAGCGTCGACTGCCGCTTCATGATCTGGTCCAGCTTCTGGTCGAACTGCTCCTGGTCGAGCAACTGGCGGCTGGTGGTGCGGTCGACCTTGGCGCGCAGCTCGGAGATGCGGTCCTCGTAGGCGTATTGCATCTCGGCCTGGCGCGCGATCAGGCGCGTCAGCACGTCGTCGCGGAAAGCGAAATAGGTCGCGGTCGCCGCCGACCACATGCCGAGCAGAACGACGGTGCCGACCGCGATCCAGAACACGACCGGCCCGAACCGGACCTGTTTGCCGGCATGAACAATCGTGTAGCCTTCGCCGGATGCCGCCGCGGCCGGTGCCGCATGGTGGGCCACCGGACGACGTGCCGGCGCCCGGCCATGGTCCTGCGGATGATGGTGTCTGTGGTATTCCTGGTGATGACCGGACCGGCTCGACATCGGTACTCCCGCGGCCGGTCGGACCAAGCTCCGTACGGCTAATTTGCGGGGCCGATTTGAGCCCGCCATGGTTAATTTTCAGGAAACGGAACCCCTCCCATCAGAGCGCCCGGGCGGCCTCCAATACCGCCTCGGCGTGCCCGTCGACCTTTACGTGGCGCCAGATGCGGGCGACTTTTCCACTGGAATCGACCAGAACCGTGGTGCGAATAATTCCCATGAAGGTCCTGCCATACATGGATTTTTCGCCCCAGGCACCGTACGCCTCGAGCATCTGATGGGCACCGTCCGAGGCCAGCGGCACCGATAGCTGGTGTTTGTTTCGAAATGACTCCTGCGCCTTAACCGTATCGGCCGAAATGCCGACCACCTCGGCGCCCGCTGCTGCGAACTCGCCCTTGAGCCGGGTGAAGTCGATCGCCTCCCTGGTGCAGCCGGGGGTGTCGGCGCGAGGATAGAAGAACAGCACCAGCTTCTTGCCCGCGTAATCCCTGAGGGAAACGCTGCCGCCGCCATCGCGCGGCAGGTCGAAAGCCGGCGCCGGAGCGCCCTCGGCAAGCGTGACGGCCGACGGCTTGGTCACGGTCGCCGCCGGCTTCGGCTTTAACGGTTTCGATGCCGCCTTGTGCGAGGCTTTTGCTAGAGCACCTGCTGCGGGCTTCGCGTTTGCGGTCTTCTTGGCCTTTGCAGTCTTTTTGGCCGGCTTCTTCGCAACCGTTGTGCGGGTTTTCGTCGCGGACTTCCCAGTGCTTGCGCTTGCGGCGCGCGCAACCTTCGTTGCGACCCGCTTTCCGGTTGTGTTGGAGGATTTCTTGCGCGTTTTCTTGGACATACGCCTTCCTTTCGTCGCTTTCCGACGCTCAATCATTGCGGTATTGCGGGTCTCATCCGTGGTGGCCGGATTCGGGTCGGTCGCTGGGCAAGTTTGATGGCCTCGGAGTATGGTGACAAGGAATTCGACCCGTTACCCGTCCACTTGCTGACTTGGCTTTCGATTAGGTTGTTTGGTCCGTTCTGGGGTCCATCGGCAAGTAACAAGACTAGACGAGGATAGGCGGCGATGCCGGCACAGGAGCGCTCGATACTGATCGACGGGCGTCCTGATGGCGGCGATCAGCTTCGCCGTCAGCACCGAGAGGCAATGGCAAGGAACACGTCGCCGCAGGGTCCAAATCCGCGCGCCGGGTCTGACTTCTCGCAATGGGAAGGCGACGCCGCGTGGGACGAGCAGGATGAGGCTGCGGGCACCCGTGCGCGGCAATTGCTGTCGCGTTCCAACACCAACCTGCATCGGTTCACCGATTTCTGCTCTGGCATGCAGCGCTGGCTGAACGGCGAGCGCTGGCTCCGTCGTATCGGACTGGTTCTCGTGGTGCTGGTCGTGCTGTTCGCGACCTGCTTCGGCGCGCTGTGGTGGCGGCTCGGCGCCGGCCCGATCAATCTCGATCTGGCGACGCCGTGGCTTGCCGCCGCGATCGAGGAAAACATCGGCCACGGCAACACCGTCGAGGTCGGCGGAACGCAGATCGAGCGCGCCGGCCGCGTCAGGGTCGCGGTCCGGATCCGAGACATCATCGTTCGCGACCGCGACCATGCGATCGTGGCGAGTGCGCCGAAGGCCGAGGTGCGGTTGTCGGGCACCGCGCTGCTGATGGGACAGCTGCGGGCGGAGAGCCTCAACCTGGTTGATGCTGAACTGTCGGTGCGGATCACGCCGGACGGCTATGTGACCGTCTCCGCCGGCGATACCGCCAAACCGCTCGCGACCGGCGTTGCCTCCAAGCGCGAGGCCGGCATGCCGCCGACATTCCCGCGCCCAGCGCCTGCCGCGCCGTCGCCGCCCGTTGCTCCCGAACAATCTCAGGCCGCCGCACCCGACACCGCCCAGAACGGACTGCTCGCCGGTCTCGATTGGCTCGACAGCCTGAGCATGACCGGGCTCGACGGCCAGAACCTCAACGAGATCGGCTTGAAGAACGGCAATCTCGTCGTCGACGACCAGCAGCGCGGCAACAAATGGAGTTTTGAGAATATCAGCCTGAGCCTGCGCCGCCCGAGCGGCGGCGGCGTTGCGCTCAGCTTCGGCGAGGAGGGCGCAAAGCCGTGGTCGGTGCGGGTGCTGGTCGGGCCGCAGGCCAACGGCGTGCGCTCGGTCGACATCAAGGCCGACAAGGTCTCGACCAGGAACATCCTGCTGGCGCTGCGAACCAAGGACCTGACCTACACTGCGGACCTGCCGCTATCAGGCGAGCTGAAGGGCGAACTCGGACGCGACGGCCTGCCGACCTATTTCCGCGGCAAGATCAATGTCGGCGCCGGCAACATCATCGACACCGATACGCCCGACTATCCGATGCCGGTCGATTCCGCCGAGATGGGCCTCGAATGGGATTCCGGCCGCCGCGTGCTGCTGGCGCCGATCAAGATCGTCTCGGGCGCCAACCGCATCACGCTGCTCGGCCACCTCGAGCCGCCGAACGACAACGTCACCGATTGGCAGGCCGGGCTGTCGGGCGGCACCATCGTGCTGGCCGGCGGCGACAAGAACGAGGCGCCGCTGATCTTCAACCGCATCAACATCGGCTTCCGCTTCGACACCGACAAGAAGCGCGTGCTGCTGACCCAGGCCGACATCTCCAATGGCGAGATCGGCGTCGCCGGCACCGGCAGCATCGACTATTCCGGCGAGCCGCGGTTGCAGCTCGGCTTCGCCGGCACGCCGATGTCGGCCTCCGCGCTGAAGCGGATGTGGCCGATCATCATCGTGCCGGAGGTGCGCGAATGGGTGCTCGAGCGGATCGACCGCGGCACGCTCCAGCGCATCGACGTCGGCGTCAATTCGCCGGTGCATAATCTGTCCCGCAAGGGGCCGCCGATCCCGGATGACGGCCTCTCGGTCAACATCGTCGCGTCCGGCGTCACGGTGCGCCCGGTCGATCAGATGCCTGCGGTGCATGATGCCGACCTGAAGGCCAGGGTGACCGGCCGCACTGCGACCGTGACCATCAACCAGGGCATCGCCGACACGCCGGCGGGCCGCAAGATCACGATCTCGGATTTCACCTTCGAGGTGCCGGACATGGCGCCGAAGCCGTCGCCCTCGAAGGTCAAGTTCCGGGTCGACTGTCCGGTGCCCGCGGCTGCCGAAATCCTCGCCTCCGACCGGCTCAGCGATCTCTCCGGTCCGCCGATCGATCCCAACGCCAGCAAGGGCAACGTCACGGCGACGATCAATCTCGGCATGCCGGTGAAGGGCGAGCTGACCAAGGCCGACACGCAATATTCCGTCAATGCCGACATCACCGGTGTCGCAGTCGACAAGCTGGTGATGAACCAGAAGCTCGAGGCCAATACGCTGAAGGTGATCGCCAGCAATGCCGGCTTCCAGGTCAAGGGCGACGTCAAGATCAACGGACAGGCGGCTTCGCTCGACTACCGCAAGCCGGCCGAGGGCGATGCCGACGTCAAGCTTCAGGCGACGCTCGATGATGCGGGCCGCGCCCGTCTCGGGCTCGATCTCGGTTCCGCCGTCTCCGGCGCGATCCCGGTCAAGCTGAGCGGCAAGATCGGCAGCGGCGACAATCCCGCCACCAAGATGGGCGTCGAGGCCGACCTGACCCAGCTCAAGCTCGACAATGTCCTGCCCGGTTGGGTCAAGGCGTCGGGCAGGGCCGGCAAGGCGACCTTCAACGTGGTGCCGAAAGGGCAATCGACGCGGTTCGAGGACATCTCGATCGAAGGCAACGGCGTTTCGATCAAGGGCGCGCTCGAGGTCGACCAGAACGGCGACCTCATGAATGCGAACTTCCCGACCTATGCGCCCTCGGAAGGTGACAAGACCTCGCTGCGCGCCGATCGTGGTCCTGACGGCGTGATCAAGGTGACGATGCGCGGCGACGTGTTCGATGGCCGCGGCTTCCTGAAATCGGCGATCTCCGGCCGCGACAGCGATCCCAAGAGCAAGGCCAAGACAACCGATTTCGACGTCGATCTGAAGCTCGGCGCGGTGGCCGGGTTCAACGGCGAGGCGCTGCGCGGCGTCGATGCCAAGATCTCGCGCCGCAACGGGTTCTTCAAGGCGTTCACGCTGAGCGGCAAGGTCGGCCGCGACACGCCTGTTACGGTCGACATGCGCGGACGGCAGCAGGGCCGCGAGGTGATCTATCTGCAGACCAGCGACGCCGGCGCGTTCCTGCGCTTCATCGACACCTATTCGAAGGTGATCGGCGGCCAGCTCACGCTGGCGATGGAGCCGCCGATCCCCGAGCCGAGCCCGAGGGAAGGCCTGATCAACATCACCGGCTTCTCGGTGAAGGGCGAAACCCAGCTCGACCGCGCCGTCGCCGGCGGGCCGGTCAGCACCCAGAACGGCATCGGGTTCGATGCGCTGCGCGCCGAGTTCACCCGCCAGAGCGGCCAGCTCTCGATCCGTAACGGCGTGGTCAAGGGACCGAGCATCGGCGCGACCATCGAGGGCAGCATCGACTATGTCGGCAATCAGGTGCGGATGAACGGCACCTTCATTCCGATGTACGGCTTGAACAACATGTTCGGCCAGATCCCGTTCTTCGGGATTTTCCTCGGCGCCGGCAGCAATGAAGGCCTGATCGGCGTGACCTATGAAGTGGTGGGAACGCCGAGCGCGCCGGTGCTGCGCGTCAACCCGATCTCGGCGCTGGCGCCCGGCCTGACGCGTAAGATCTTCGAGTTCAAGCAATACGGCCCGAACGACCTGCCGACGACGAACAACAATTAGGGCATTGATTGGCGGGAAGAGCGTTCACTTCGACGAGTTCGAACGCAGAACCGTTCACAGCCCGTCGCGGACCTCCTGAAAGCGGCGTCACCGCCGCAGCGCCGGCACCACGAGGAACGGGATCAGGCCCAGCACGACGTTGACGAGCGCAAACACGATCAGCGGATTGTAGCTGTGGGTCCAGTCGTGGATCAGGCCGCCGCCCCATGAGCCGAGGCCCGATCCGAGGCCGCTGCCGATCATGATGGTGCCGTAGATGGTACCGACACGCTCGCCGCGGAAGATCTTCAGCGCGGTCGCTGTGATCAGCGGGCCGCGCGAGCCGATCATGCTGCCGAAGCAGACGATGAAGCCGGTCAGCAGCCAGTAGTTCGGATACCATTGCAGCAGCCAGAGCAGGATGATGCCGAGGATCGAGACGCCGTAGCTGAACAGCACGCTCGGCCTGCGGCCGATGATGCCGTCGAGCGTAGAGACGCCGAGCATGCCGACGAACAGCGCGACGCCCGAGAAGCCCCAGGCGGTGGCGGCCTGCAACGGCGGGAAGCCGACATCGATGAGATAGGCGACGATCTGCGCGGTCAGCGCATACATCGCGATCGCGGTGAAGAAGAAAGTCGAGAACAGCGCCCAGAAGGCGTGATGGCGCATCGCGCTCAGCAGGGTCCAGCCTTCATCGGCGAGATTGCTCTCGGCTTTCTTCACGATATGCGGCAAGCCGCCGGCGAGCAGCCGCCACGGCAGGAAGACGAGCGGGACGAGCAGGCAGAACGCGCCGATGCCGAACACCTGATAGGCCTCGCGCCAGCCGATCCGGTCGATCAGCACCTGCGACAGCGGCAGCAGCAGCAGCAGGCCGGCGCCGGTTGCCGAATACATCACCGCCATCGCGGTCGGCAGCCGCGGCCCGAACCAGCGGCCGAGCAGGATCGAATTCGAGACGTTGCCGATCAGCGCGGTGCCGAAGCCGACGCAGAGCCCGACGCTGAGCTGGAATTGCCAGAGCTGTTGCGCGTGCGAGGCGACCAGGAAGGCGCAGCCGAGCAGCGACAGGCCCAGCGCATAGACCACGCGCGGACCGGAGCGGTCGAACAGCCGTCCGACCAGCGGCGCGGTCAGGCCGCTGGCGAGCCAGGTCAGCGAATAGACCGACACGACGGAGGCACGGTCCCAGCCGAAATTTTCCGAGATCGGTTTCAGGAACACCGTGAAGCTATCGCTGAGGCCGCGCCCGAGCACCGACAGCACGAAGCACAGCGCGAGCACGTTCAGCGCGACGCGTGACTGCTTCGCAGGTGCTGCTAGCGTGTCGTTCGGAGGCGTGGTCTGGTCCATCGGAAAGATGGGAGCGCGCTTTCGGCGCGCCCCACAACCGACAAATGCGAATGCGCCTATGCAGGCTTCAGCAGGACGTGCCGCTTCTTGCCGAGCGACAGCTTCACCACGCCTTCCGGCGTGAGGTTGGCCGCCGTCAGCACCATCTTCTCGTCGGTGACGGCGGCATCGTTGACGCGAAGGCCGCCGCCCTTGATCTGCCGGCGCGCTTCGCCGTTCGAGGCGACGAGCTCGGCCTTGACGAACGCTGCCAGCACGCCGACGCCGGCCTCAAACTCGCCGCGCGGAATTTCAACCGTCGGCAAGGTTTCGGCGAGTGCACCTTCCTCGAAGGTGCGGCGCGCGGTTTCGGCCGCCTCGTTCGCGGCAGCGCGGCTGTGGAGCAGGGCGGTTGCCTCGGTGGCCAGCACCTTCTTGGCCTCGTTGATCTCGCTGCCGCCGAGCGCCGCAAGCTTGCTGATCTCGCCGATCGGCAGGATCGTGAACAGCTTGAGGAATTTGATGACGTCGGCGTCCTCGACATTGCGCCAGTACTGCCAGAAGTCGTACGGCGAGAACTGGTCGGCGTTGAGCCACACCGCGCCCTTCGCGGTCTTGCCCATCTTGTCGCCGGAAGCGGTGGTGAGCAGCGGCGTCGTCAGCGCGAACAATTGCGGCGCGCCCATGCGGCGGCCGAGATCGACGCCGTTGACGATGTTGCCCCACTGGTCGGAGCCGCCCATCTGAAGCCGGCAACCGGCACGGCGCGACAGCTCGACGAAGTCGTAGGCCTGGCAGACCATGTAGTTGAACTCGATGAAGCTCATCTCCTGCTCGCGCTCGAGTCGGAGCCGCACCGAGTCCATGGTCAGCATGCGGTTGACCGAGAAATGCCTGCCGATGTCGCGCAGCATCTCGATCCAGTTCAATTTCGTCAGCCACTCGGCATTGTCGAGCATGATGGCGTCGGACTTGCCGTCGCCGTAGCGCAGCACCTTGGCGAACACGCCACGGATCGAGGCCTTGTTGGCTTCGATCTCGGCGACCGTGCGCATCGCGCGCGTCTCGTCCTTGCCGGAGGGGTCGCCCACCATCGTGGTGCCGCCGCCCATCAGCGTGATCGGCTTGTTGCCGCTCTGCTGTAGCCAGTACAGCATCATCATGGTGAGGAAGTTGCCGATGTGCAGCGACGGCGCGGTGCAGTCGTAGCCGACATAGGCCGTGGCCTCGCCCTTCGCGGCAAGCGCGTCGAGGCCCTCGAAATCGGAGCACTGGTGGACGAAGCCGCGTTCCTGTAGAGTGTTCAGGAAATCCGATTTAAATGCAGTCATTTGTCGGCCAGCCAGCTCATTCTTGTTTTACGGTTTTTGCATCTATTTGCGGAACCTTGACGCTGAGGCTGCCGCAGGCGGACGCGCAGTGGCATTATAGGATGTACTTGTTTGAGACAAGCCGGGGGTTCCCGGCCGGGACGCTTCCACGATGATGTTAACGGCACTCGGTCTGATGAGCGGGACCTCGCTCGACGGGGTCGACGTCGCACTGATCGAGACCGACGGCCGCCAGATCAAGGCGTTCGGACCGTCGGGCTATCGGCCCTATACCGACGGCGAGCGCAGCCTGCTGCGTCAGGCGCTGACGGAAGCGGTGCATTTGTCGCAGCGCGACGCCCGGCCGGGGATACTGCGCCAGGCGGAGCAGGCCGTGACGATTGCCCATGCCGAGGCGGTCGCCAATTTTGCGGCGCAGAACCGGATCTCCGCCCAGGATATCGATATCGTCGGGTTCCATGGCCAGACCGTGCTGCACCGTCCCGAGCGCAGGCTGACGGTGCAGATCGGCGACGCGCAGGCGCTCGCCAAGGCGATCCACATTCCGGTGATGCATGATTTCCGCGCCGCTGACGTCGAGGCCGGCGGGCAGGGCGCGCCCTTCGTGCCGGTCTATCATCGCGCGCTGGCGCAATCGCTGAACCGCGACGGGCCGATTGTTGTGGTCAATATCGGCGGTGTTTCCAACATCACCTATGTCGACGGCTCGGACACGTTGATCGCCTGCGACACCGGGCCGGGCAACGCGCTGCTCGACGACTTCATGTACCGCGAGATGCATCTGCCGTTCGATACCGGCGGGCGGTTCGCCGCGCAGGGCAAACCGGATGAGGCCTGGATTGCGCAGGCACTCAAGCTGCCGTTCTTCTCGGTTCCGCCGCCGAAATCGCTCGACCGCAATGATTTCGCCAGCCTCAAGCTCGGCGCGGTGGCGCCGGCGGACGGTGCCGCGACCCTGACCGCCTTCACCGCGGCTGCGATCGCCCGGGTCGTGCCGCTGCTGCCCAAGGTGCCGAAGAGTTGGATCGTCTCCGGCGGCGGCGCCTCCAACCTCACGATGCTGCGGATGCTGCGCGAACGCCTGGCGCCGGCGCTGGTGGAGCCGGCCGAGGCGCTCGGCTGGGCCGCCGACGCGATCGAGGCCCAGGCCTTCGGCTTCCTCGCCGCGCGCGGCATGAAGGGCTTGCCGCTCAGTTATCCCGCCACCACGGGGGTGCCGATCCCGATGACCGGGGGCATCATCGCGCGACCGTGACTTAGATGCAAATGCATCTATCTTGACAGTTCCATGCCGCTGCATTTAACTCGATGCAGCTGCATTGAACACGAGGATCGTCATGGCCGCCCTGAAGTTGATCAGCCACAAGCTCTGTCCCTATGTGCAACGCGCGGTCATCGCGCTGCGTGAGAAGGGCGTGCGGTTCGAGCGGATCGACATCGATCTCGCCAACAAGCCGGACTGGTTCCTCAAGATCTCGCCGCTCGGCAAGGTGCCGGTGCTGGTCGTGACCGGTGACGACGGCAAGGAAGTCGCGTTGTTCGAGAGCAACGTGATCTGCGAATACATCGAGGAGACGCAAGCCGGCACCAGGCTGCACCCGCAGGACGCGCTCGTTCGCGCCGAGCATCGCGCCTGGATGGAGTTCGGTTCGGCCATTCTCGGCGATCTCTGGGGGCTCGAGACCGCAACCGATGCTGCGACCTTCGACAGCAAGCGGCAGGCGGTGGCGGCAAAGTTCGCGCGCGTCGAGACGGCGCTTGGCAACGGTCCGTTCTTCGCGGGTGAGCGCTTCAGCCTGGTGGACGCGGTGTTCGCGCCAATCTTCCGCTACTTCGATCTGTTCGACCAACTGACCGACCTCGCGGTCTTCACCCACGCTCCGAAACTTCGCGCGTGGCGCAGCGCGCTGGCGCAGCGGCCGAGCGTGCGCAGCGCCGTTTCACCCGATTATCCCGCGCTGCTGCACGCGTTCCTGGTCGGCCACCGCGCGCATATGTTGAAGCTTGCGGCGTAGGTCATGTCGCATTCGCTTGCGTGGATCGCGCTGGTGGTCGCCGGTCTTCTCGACGTCGGCTGGGCGATCTCGATGAAATATGCCGAAGGCTATACGCGGCTCGGCTGGACGCTGGTCTCGCTGCTGCTGCTCGCCGCCTTCGTGTTCCTGCTCGGGCGCGCGTTGCAGGTGCTCGGTGTCGGCGTCGCCTACACGGTGTGGACCGGGATCGGCGCGGCCGGCACGCTCGCCATGGGCGTGCTCTTGTTCAACGAGGCGTTGAACCCGATGAAGGTGGCGGGGATCGCATTCGTGCTGATCGGGATCGCAGCGCTGAAGATGGCACCGGAGTAAGGTCGTCGGTGCTCAGTGTGAGTCCTGCTTCGTAGGATGGGTGGAGCGCAGCGATACCCATCAACTTGGTGCCGCGTGCGCGATGATGGGTATCGCTGCGCTCCACCCATCCTACAAAAGCCGCAACAGCATCACCGCACGTTGGCGAGGCGCATGTCGAGATAGCCGGTCACCGTCTCCATCAGCGGCTCGAGCTTGCCGTCGAAGAAATGGTTGGCGCCGGGGATGACCTGCTGGTCGATCACGATGCCCTTCTGCGTCTTCAGCTTCTCGACCAGCGTGTTGACGTCCTTCGGCGGGACCACGGCGTCCTTGTCGCCATGCACGATCAGGCCGGACGACGGGCAGGGCGCGAGGAACGAGAAGTCGTAGAGGTTGGCGGGCGGCGCGATCGAGATGAAGCCCTCGACCTCGGGCCGGCGCATCAGGAGCTGCATGCCGATCCAGGCGCCGAACGAGAAGCCCGCGACCCAGCAGGCGCGCGCCTCGGGATTGATCGCTTGCGCCCAGTCCAGCGCGCTGGCGGCATCGGACAATTCGCCGGTGCCGTGATCGAACGAGCCCTGGCTGCGGCCGACGCCACGGAAGTTGAAGCGCAGCACCGAGAAGCCGCGATGCGCGAACGCGTAGTAGCACTGGTAGACGATCTGGTGGTTCATCGTGCCGTGGAACTGCGGATGCGGATGCAGGATCATCGCAATCGGCGCGTTCTTTTGCTTGGCCGGATGATAGCGGCCCTCAAGACGGCCAGCAGGGCCGGTGAAAATGACTTCAGGCATTGCGTTCCCTCGATTGACGTCGCTCAATCAATCGGTTGGAGCCATCTTCAGCGACGGTGCGCGAACAGAGCAGCTCATGGATGAAAATCGGCGCAGGCACCGTCGGGCGGCGCGCTGGAGGGCCTTCTAGCATGACGCAAGGGGCGAAAATCAAGGAAATTGTGCGGCTTGGCACGGGCGAATCCCTGACGTGACGCGCGCGGGCTCAAGCGTTCCGATGGCTACCTGAAGTTTCAGTTTGTCATACTGCTATCGCGATTGGGACGCACCGGATGTCTTGCCTGGCAACACGTCGAAACTCCGCGGCGTGAAAAATCTCTCTGGCCGGCCGACGTCTGATCTGGCCTCGGTGCTGAACTCTCGTTATGTCGCAGTGGAAGGCCGCGACCATGGTGGTCGCGGCGGACGAGTGATATGGCCGATCGCGTCTATCTCGACTGGAATGCCACGACGCCGCTTCGCCCGGAGGCGAAGGCGGCGATGACCGCGGCGTGGGAACTGAGCGGCAACCCGTCCTCGGTGCACAGCGAAGGACGGCGGGCGCGGCGGTTGGTCGAAGATGCCCGCAATGCGGTGGCCAACGCGGTCGGTGGCCGATCGCAGGATGTGGTCTTTCTCTCCGGAGGGACGGAAGCCAATGCGCTGGCGTTGATGCCGGGGTTGCACCGCGGCGCAGGTGCGCCGGTGCAGCGGCTCTTGGTGTCCGCCATCGAGCATGCGTCGGTTCTGGCCGGCGGACGGTTTTCGCGCGAGGCGACCGGCGCGATCAATGTCACGCGCTCCGGCGTGATCGATCTCGAGCATCTGCGCACGCTGCTCGCGGATGGTCCGCCCACGCTGGTCTCGGTGATGCTCGCCAACAACGAGACCGGGGCGATTCAGCCGGTGGCCGACGTTGCCGAGATCGTCCATGCGTCCGGTGGTCTGCTGCATGTCGATGCGATTCAGGCGTTGGGCAAGATCCCGTTCGATCTCGCCTCAACCAAGGCCGACCTCGTGACGTTGTCGGCGCACAAGATCGGTGGACCAAAGGGAGTGGGCGCGCTGGTGCTCGCCGAGGGCGTTGAAGGGCTGGAGGCGTCCTTGCGCGGCGGCGGGCAGGAGCTTGGGCGCCGGGCCGGGACGGAGAACGTTCCGGGGATCGCCGGATTTGGCGCTGCCGCCAAGGTGGCGATGGCGGCGCTGAAGGCCGACGCCGCTCGCGTCAGGGGGTTGCGTGACCGGCTCGAGCACGGGCTGCGCCAGACGCCCGATGCGCTGATCTTCTCCGACGACGTCAAGAGGTTGCCAAATACCGTTCTGTTCACTGCACCGGGGATGAAGGCCGAAACGGCGGTCATCGGCTTCGATCTCGGGGGTGTGGCGGTCTCCTCCGGTTCCGCCTGCTCGTCCGGCAAGGTGCAGCCATCGCATGTATTGGAGGCAATGGGATACCGTTTTGAGGTATCCCAAGGAGCGGTGCGGCTCAGTCTGGGCTGGTCTACCACGGAGACAGACGTGGATTTGACCCTCAAGGCTTGGCGAAAGCTCGCTGATAGCCTAGTTAAGGGAGAGCGACGAAACACAGCTTGAACTGTTCTAAGCGAGTGATTTCGTGTTCAAAGCATCGTAAGAGACTTTCGGAACTGAGATCCACCGCGGTCCTTGAAACCGCGAGCGGAGGATATGAATGCCTGCTGTACAAGAGACGGTCGAGCGCGTCAGGCGCATCGACGTCGACCAGTATCGATATGGGTTTGAGACGCAGATCGAGTCCGAGAAGGCCCCGAAGGGCCTGTCGGAAGACATCGTTCGCTTCATCTCGTCAAAGAAGAACGAGCCGGCCTGGATGCTGGAATGGCGCCTGGAGGCGTATCGCCGCTGGCTGACCATGACCGAGCCGACCTGGGCGCGCGTCGACTATCCGAAGATCGACTACCAGGACATCTATTACTACGCGGCGCCGAAGCCGAAGAAGACGCTGTCGTCGATCGACGAGATCGACCCGGAAATCCTCAAGACCTACGAGAAGCTCGGCATTCCCCTGCGCGAGGTCGCGATCCTCGAGGGCGTCGAGCCGCCGCCCGGCGGGCCGCCGTCAGCCAACCGCAAGATCGCGGTCGACGCGGTGTTCGATTCGGTCTCGGTAGCGACCACCTTCCAGAAGGAGCTGAAGGCGGCCGGTGTGATCTTCATGCCGATCTCGGAGGCGATCCGCGAGCATCCCGAGCTGGTGCAGAAATATCTCGGCACCGTGGTTCCGACCTCCGACAACTACTTCGCGACGCTGAACTCGGCTGTGTTCTCGGACGGCTCGTTCGTCTACGTGCCGCCGGGCGTGCGCTGCCCGATGGAGCTGTCGACTTATTTCCGCATCAACGAGCGCAACACCGGCCAGTTCGAGCGCACGCTGATCATCGCCGACAAGGGCTCCTACGTCTCCTATCTCGAAGGCTGCACCGCGCCGCAGCGTGACGAGAATCAGCTGCACGCGGCCGTGGTCGAACTCGTCACACTCGACGATGCCGAGATCAAGTACTCGACGGTGCAGAACTGGTATCCGGGCAATTCGGAAGGCAAGGGCGGCATCTACAATTTCGTCACCAAGCGTGGCGACTGCCGCGGCAAGAACTCCAAGATCTCCTGGACCCAGGTCGAGACCGGTTCGGCGATCACCTGGAAGTATCCGAGCTGCATCCTGCGCGGCGACAATTCAAGCGGCGAGTTCTACTCGATCGCGATCTCGAACGGTTTCCAGCAGGTCGATAGCGGCACCAAGATGATCCACCTCGGCAAGAACACGTCGAGCCGGATCATCTCCAAGGGCATCGCCGCCGGCAAGTCGCAGAACACCTATCGCGGCCTCGTCAGCGCGCACCGCAAGGCGACGGGCGCACGCAACTACACCGCCTGCGATTCGCTACTGATCGGCGACAAGTGCGGCGCGCACACCGTGCCCTATGTCGAGGCCAAGAATTCCTCTGCGACGTTCGAGCACGAGGCGACGACGTCGAAGATTTCCGAGGACGTGTTGTTCTACTGCATCCAGCGCGGGCTCTCGCAGGAGGAAGCCGTCGGCCTCGTGGTCAACGGCTTCGTGAAGGATGTGCTGCAGCAACTGCCGATGGAATTCGCGGTGGAAGCGCAGAAGCTGATCTCGATCTCGCTGGAGGGCAGCGTCGGGTAGGGCAGATGTGGCGAACGGTCAGGAATGTCCTGGATGGCGTTCAGATTTTGCCGTTTGCTGTCACTGCGTGCGTCGCGATCACAGCAGCGTTCGTTGCCTTGATGGGCGCACTGCTGGGATCACCTGAGGTGATGGAATTCGGCAAGGCTGCCGCCGGATTTGGAGCACTTGGATTTTTTGTCTGGCTCTTTCTGATGATCGTTATCCGGTCGGGCTAGGCCATGAGGAAAGAAGATGACTGCGTTGCTTGAAGTGAAAGATCTGCAGGTTCGTGTCGAGGAGCGTGAGATCCTGCACGGGCTGTCGCTCACGGTGAACCCGGGCGAGGTGCATGCGATCATGGGCCCGAACGGCTCCGGCAAATCGACGCTCTCTCATGTGATCGCCGGCAAGCCGGGCTATGAAGTCACCGGCGGCCAGATCCTGTTCAAGGGCGAGGACCTCTTGGAGATGGCGCCGAACGAGCGCGCCGCCAAGGGCGTGTTCCTGGCGTTCCAGTATCCGGTCGAAATCCCGGGCGTGACCACCTGGAATTTCTTGCATGCGGCGCTCAACGCCCAGCGCAAGGCGCGCGGCGAGGAGGAGATGTCGTCGCCGGCCTTCCTGAAGAAGGTCCGCGAAGTGGCCAAGTCGCTCAACATTCCGCAGGACATGCTGAAGCGCGGCGTCAATGTCGGCTTCTCCGGCGGCGAGAAGAAGCGCAACGAGATTCTTCAGATGGCGCTGTTCGAGCCGGCTGTCTGCATCCTCGATGAAATGGATTCGGGCCTCGACATCGACGCGCTGCGGATCGCGGCCGACGGCGTCAACGCGCTGCGCTCGCCGGAGCGCGCCATGGTCGTGATTACCCACTACCAGCGGTTGCTCAACTACATCGTGCCCGACGTCGTGCACGTGATGTCGAAGGGCAGGGTGGTGAAGAGCGGCGGCAAGGAACTGGCGCTGGAGCTGGAAGAGTCCGGCTACGCGCAGTTCGAAGACGCGGCCTGACAAAGGCGGGTTCTCAGATGAACGTTGTTGCAAAGACCGAGACCGGGCGCGCGCTGGGCGATGCATTCGCCGTCGTGCGCGACCGTCTGCCGGGCAAGGGCAAGATCGCCGATCAGCGCCGGCAGGCATTCGAGGCCTATGAGCGTACCGGCCTGCCGCATCGCCGGATCGAGGACTGGAAATACACTGATCTGCGCGCGCTGATGCGCGAGGTGCTGCCGCTGGCGGCGGCGCCGGATGCCGTGGCGCTGAGCCGCGCCGCGGCTGTCGCCAAGCTGCGCGCAATCGACGGCGTGCGCCGTCTGGTGCTGGTCGATGGCGCTTTCGCGCCTGATCTGTCCGACCTCGGAAGCCTCGAGAAGGGGCTTGTGATCCGCCCGCTGCGCGAGGTGCTCGACGCCGGCGACGGCGCGCTGTCCGCGGAGGTGGTTGCGTCCGACATCTCCAACCCGATGATCGCGCTGAACGGTGCGATGGCGACCGATGGTGTCGTGATCGAAATCGCCAACGGCGCGATGCTGGCTCAGCCGCTGCATATCATCCACGTTGCGTCCGGTGCGGCGCCGGCCTCGATGTTCACGCGCTCGCTGTTACGGCTCGGCCGCGACGCCGGCGTGACGCTGGTGGAGAGCTATCTCGCCGCCGAGGGCGCCAAGGCTTACCAGGCGTATGACGGGCTGATCGTTGCGATCGGCGACAATGCGCGGCTCGATCACGTGCGCCTGGTCGAGGACAGCGTCGACGCCTTCAACATTTCGTCGGCAACGATCTCGCTCGGCGCCCATGCCCATTTCAACACGTTCGGCCTGACCTCGGGCGGCCATGTCAGCCGTTACCAGCTGACGGTGACCTGCGCTGGCGAAGGTTCGAAGGTCGAGACCAACGGCGTCAACCTGATCAACGGCAAGCAGCATGCCGACACCACGCTGTTCATGGATCACGCCGTGCCGAACTGCGCGAGTCGCGAGATCTTCCGTGCCGTCGTCGACGACCGCGCTCATTCCGTGTTCCAGGGTCGCATCATCGTCCGCCCCGACGCGCAGAAGACCGACGCCAAGATGATGACCCGCGCGCTGCTGCTGTCCGACGATGCGGAAGCTGACAACAAGCCGGAGCTCGAGATCTTCGCCGATGACGTCACCTGCGGTCACGGCGCGACCACCGGCGCGCTCGACGAGAGCCTGCTGTTCTACATGCGCGCCCGCGGACTGCCCGAGAAGGAAGCGCAGGCGCTCCTGATCCAGGCCTTCGTGGGAGAGGCGATCGAGACCATCGTCAGCGATGCGTTGCGCGAGGTCGCAATTGCCACCGCGCAGCGCTGGCTTCAGGCGAGGGCGTGAGCATGCACAAGGCGGTTGCGAACGGTTCTTACGACGTCGCCCTGGTGCGGCAGGATTTCCCGGCGCTCGCCATGCAGGTCTACGGCAAGCCGCTGGTCTATCTCGACAACGCCGCTTCGGCGCAGAAGCCGAATGCGGTGCTCGACCGCATGACGGAAGCCTACAAGAGCGAATACGCCAACGTGCATCGCGGCCTGCATTACCTCGCCAATGCCGCGACGGAGGCCTATGAGGGTGCCCGCGGCAAGGTCGCGCAGTTCATCAACGCCCGCCGCAACGAAGAGATCGTCTTCACTCGCAACGTCAGCGAGGCAATCAACCTCGTCGCGGCATCCTGGGGCGGCGAGCATATCAAGGAGGGCGACGAGATCGTCCTCTCGATCATGGAGCACCACTCCAACATCGTGCCGTGGCATTTCCTCCGGGAGCGTCAGGGTGCCGTGATCAAGTGGGCGCCGGTCGACGATGAAGGCAACTTCCTGATCGAGGAGTTCGAGAAGCTCCTCACCGCCCGCACCAAGATCGTTGCGATCACCCAGATGTCGAATGCACTCGGCACCCTGGTCCCGATCAAGGAGGTGGTGCGGCTGGCGCATGCCCGTGGCATCCCGGTGCTGGTCGACGGCGCGCAGGGCGCGGTGCATCTGCCGATCGACGTGCAGGACCTTGATTGCGACTTCTATGCCTTCACCGGCCACAAGGTGTACGGGCCGACCGGCATCGGCGCGCTGTATGCCAAGCACGAGCATCTGGTGGCGATGCGGCCGTTCAACGGCGGCGGCGAAATGATCCGTGAAGTTGCCAAGGACTGGGTCACCTATGGCGACCCGCCGCACAAGTTCGAGGCCGGCACGCCGCCGATCGTCGAGGCGATCGGGCTCGGCGCCGCGATCGATTACGTCAATTCGATCGGCAAGGAGCGCATCGCCGCGCACGAGTACGATTTGCTCAATTATGCCCAGGACCGGCTGCGCGAGATCAACTCGCTGCGCCTGATCGGCACCGCCCGCAACAAGGGGCCGGTGATCTCGTTCGAGATGAAGGGTGCGCATGCGCACGACGTCGCCACCGTGATCGACCGTCAGGGCATCGCGGTGCGCGCCGGCACCCATTGCGTGATGCCGCTTTTAGAGCGGTTCAACGTCACGGCCACCTGCCGGGCCTCGTTCGGGATGTATAATACCAGGGAAGAAGTCGACCATCTGGCGCAGGCGCTGATCAAGGCGCGGGAATTGTTCGCATGACCGATACAGCCGAAGTCAAGACGGCCTCCATGGAAACCACCTCGGCGCTGCCGGCGGAGGAAACCGAGCGCATGAGCGGCGAGATCGTCGCGGCGCTGAAGACGGTGTTCGATCCGGAAATCCCGGCTGACATCTACGAGCTCGGCCTGATCTACAAGGTTGACCTCAAGGATGATCGCTCGGTCGACATCCTGATGACCCTGACCACGCCGAACTGCCCGGCGGCGGGTGAACTGCCGACCATGGTCGAGAACGCGGTCGCCAGCGTTCCCGGCGTCGGTGTCGTCAACGTCAACCTGGTGTGGGATCCGGCCTGGACGCCGGACCGGATGTCGGACGAGGCGCGCCTCGTCCTCAATATGTGGTGATGCGCGTAAGGTTTGAATCTAGGCTCGAGACGATCCTCAATTGAATTGCCGCCGGGACTGACCACATGAGTGACATGACCCAAGCTTCACCCACCCCCGCCAAGCCGAAGCGGCCGCGCCCGCAAGTCATGAGGCTGACCGATGCGGCGGCGGAGCGGATCACCGAGCTGACCCAGCGCGCTGATTCCGAGATCGTCGGCCTGCGCGTCGGCATCAAGAACGGCGGCTGCGCCGGGCAGTCCTACACCGTCGAATATGCCCACGAGATCCGTCCGACCGACGAGGTCGTCGAGGACAAGGGCGTGAAGATCCTGGTCGATCCGAAGGCCGTGCTGTTCCTGCTCGGCACCGAGATGGACTACGTGGCCGACAAGATGCAGGCCCAGTTCGTGTTCAACAACCCGAACCAGGTCTCCGCCTGCGGTTGCGGCGAGTCCGTGCAGCTCAAGCCGGCCACGGTCTGACGCTACCACACTGCGTGGGAGCATTCGCGCTCGCGCCATTGATCTGACCTCCACCATCGTTGCGTGTCGGCGCGGTCGTCGACCATACTGCGCATCAACAGGCTGCGGCAGACGCGCTTGGCTTGAACGGGGGAAGTACGTGGACCGCGAATTCCTGACCGACTTGTTCGTCGATTTCGGCCCGGTCACGCTGCGCCGGATGTTCTCCGGCTACGGCATCTCCGCCGACGGCACCAATTTTGCGCTCGCCTTGCGCGCCGGGCTCTACTTCCGTGCCGACGACCAGACCATCCCGCAATTCGAGGCAGAGGGCTGCGGGCCATTCCAGTACACGACACGGTCGAAGACCGTCACCGTCAACTCCTACTGGCAATTGCCGGCGCGGCTGTTCGACGATTCTGAGGAACTCGCAGCGTGGGCACGTTCGGCGCTCGCCGCTGCCCAGCGCGCGGCGCTGCGCAAGCGGCCGCGGAAGGCGACGGTGGCGGTTGGCAAGAAGGTCGCGAGCAAGAACAAGAAGAGCGTGGTGAAGAAGCCCGCAGCCAAGCGACCTTCAAAGAAGCGAGTGCAAAAAGGAAAAAGGTCGTCATCCTGAGGAGCGCGCATCGCGCGCGTCTCGAAGGATGGCCGCGGGGCGCTATCGGGGCCTCATGGTTCGAGACGGCGCCTCCTCACCATCAGGGGAGACTTAAGCCACCCGGGTCTGGGTCTCGGAGCTGTATTCCGGGTCGGCTTCGCAGATCACACGATTGCGGCCGGCGCGCTTGGCGGCGTAGAGGCAGGCATCGGCGCGTTCGATCAAGGAATCGGTGTCGTCGTTCGGCTTCAGCATGGAGACGCCGACCGAGATCGTGACGCGGCCGAGGATTTCACCGGTCGACTTCTTCTTCAGCTCCTTGGCCATCACGGCGCGACGGATGTGGTCGGCGACCGTCAGCGCCTGGCGCAGCGCGGTGTTGGGCAGCACGACGGCGAATTCCTCGCCGCCATAGCGGGCGGTGATGTCCTGGCCCTTGATGGTCTGTTTCAGCGACTGCGCCACCAGCCGCAGCACCTGGTCGCCGGTGAGGTGGCCGTAGGAGTCGTTGAACGACTTGAAGTGATCGATGTCGAACATCAGGAGCGACAGCGGCTCGCCGCTGACCAGCGCGGTCTGCACCGCCGTGTCGATCGAGCGGTCGAAATATTTCCGGTTGCCGAGGCCGGTGAGCGGGTCGGTCAGGCTCTCGGCGCGGATCGCCTCGAGGCTATGTTGCAGGTCGTTGATTTCGGATTTCGACAGTGCGAGCCGGTTCTCCAGCGCCTGGTTGGTATCGCGCATCTCGCGGGTCGACTTGGCGAGGCCCTCGACGATCGTCTTGATGTGATCGTGGGTCGTGGCGCTGGCGAGCTTGTTGCTGGCACCGATCAGGCTGGCATCATAATTCGCCGACACACCGAGCGCATCGGTGATCAGCTTCATGACGGCGTCGATCTCGCCGATGACGCGGGCGCCGACCTTGTCGATTCGATCGGAGGTCTTGATGTGCGAGAGATAGGTTTCGTAGATCTGCTCGAGATCGGATTCGCTGAGTTTGCCGCTGCGCGCCAGGGTCTCGTTGATGACCTTGTTGAGCGGCGCGTTGTACCCGGTCGCGTAGACGTACCAGATCTCATAGTTGCGGGGTACGGCAGTCTGGCGAAGCGAGCGGATCTGGCCGAGCGCGACTTCGGCGAAGGCCAACGTACGTTCGTGTTCGTCCAGCAGTTTCACCACTGTCACGTCCTCAATGCGCGCAATGCCGGTTGCACCCGGCAGCAATGACTAAATTATTGGCGCGAGGGTACGGGACGAGAGTGAAAGCAAGGTAAACAGTGGAACTACGGGAATCCGGTCGCGACTATTGTCCAATGTCGTCGCGACTTTCGGAAGACTTTCGTTTGCTCGTCAATGCGATATGGAATCTGCGCGGATTTGCTTCAAACCCGAAGCATCACCGCACGATGTATCGCTAGATCTGACGGAGATTCGCGGATTGCCGCCGCCCGTCGCGGCGACACCGGCGCAAGCGTTACGCGCGTGCGCGCACAGGTCGCAGCAGGAAGGCAGGCAGATGCGAATGATCGGCCGGCTCGTGGTCGACTTCGCGCTGTTGCCGCCGTGGCTCGGCGCGCCCGATCGAGGGCACGTGCGACGGAGTGGCCTGCGGGGTACCGCTACGGCCGTTGCGCGGCTCGCGCTCGGGCTTCGCTGCACGCTCCTGCTGGGGCTCCCTGTCGTGACGCGGTTCGCGCTCACCATTGCGCGGCTCGCGTTCACGGCGCGGCTTGCGGCCGCCACGGGCGCCGTCGCGCGAACCGTCGCGGCTGCGCGACCGGCGCGGCGCGGCGTCCTCGTCAGAGGCCTCACTGTGCACGGCGTAGTCGCCTTCAGCGCGTGGGATCGGCTGGCCGATCAGCTTCTCGATCGCAGCCATCGACTTGCTATCGAGCGAGGTGACGATGGAGATCGCGGTACCGGTGCGTCCGGCGCGACCGGTACGGCCAATGCGGTGGACGTAGTCGTCGGGGTGGTGCGGTACGTCGAAATTGAAGACGTGGCTCACCGCGGGAATGTCGAGACCACGGGCGGCGACGTCGGAGGCGACGAGCAGCGGGATCTCGCCCTTGCGGAATTGGTCGAGGGCCGCGGTGCGGGCCGACTGATCCATGTCGCCGTGCAAGGCGCCGACGCTGAAGCCGTGTTTCTGGAGTGATTTGTGAAGGACGGCGACTTCGCGCTTGCGATTGCAGAAGATAATCGCGTTGTTGAGATCCTTGGCGTCACGCAGCAGGCGGCGGAGGATTTCGCGCTTGTCGTGCGCTTCGCGACCAGCGGGCACCTGCAATTGCGTCACGGTGACTGCGGTGGTTGCGGGCTTGGAGACTTCGATCCGGGCCGGGTTGTGCAGGAAAGCCTCGGTGATGCGGCTGATCTCCGGGGGCATCGTCGCGGTGAAGAACAGCGTCTGCCGGGTGAACGGGACGAGCTTGCAGATGCGTTCGATGTCGGGAATGAAACCCATGTCGAGCATGCGGTCGGCTTCGTCGATCACCAGCAACTCGACGCCGGTGAGCAGCAATCCGCCGCGTTCGGTGTGGTCGAGCAGGCGGCCGGGCGTTGCGATCAGCACGTCGACGCCGCGCATCAGCTTGGAGTCCTGGTCGCCGAACGAGACGCCGCCGATCAGGAGAGCCACGTTCAATTTCTGACCGGCGCCGTATTTGTCGAACTGCTCCTTCACCTGCGCGGCAAGCTCGCGGGTTGGCTCGAGGATCAGGGTGCGCGGCATCCGTGCCCGGGCGCGGCCCTTCTCGAGGAGGGTGAGCATCGGGAGAACGAAGGCAGCGGTCTTGCCGGTGCCAGTCTGTGCAATGCCGAGCACGTCGCGCCGGGCGAGGACGTGCGGGATTGCCTGTTCCTGGATGGGGGTGGGGTTGGTGTAACCGGTGGCCGCAACTGCGGCGAGGACCTTATCGGACAGGCCTAGATTGGAAAAAGACATTGAGCCTCTGGTCGAAACCGCCGTTCGGAATCGAAGGTAAAAGGCTGTCGCGTTCGGCCCCGAAACGGCTCGCTTCTCTAAAAAGCTCGGGGGCTCTGACTAACGCTGACGGACGGCAAACCTGACGAATCGCGCTTCGATCCGAGGGCCGCGTTGCCTCGCAACATAGGGTCGAAACCGGTAAAGTCAATCTTGGAACCGGCCGGATGGCCGAAAAAGCTTAACGTTTTCGCCAAAATAACCGTCATTTCCGTCATTTGGCGGTCAAATGAATCATCTCCCCGGTATCCAGTGCATGGGTCTCGGCAGGCGGGTTGGCGCTGCCCTTGGCCCTGAATTCGCCGGGCGACATTGCCTCGGCCGCGCTGAAGATCCGGTAGAAGGTGGCGAGGCTGCCGAACCCGCAGGCGAGGGCGATGTCCGCGATCGGCCGCCGCGGTTGCTCGCGAAGCAGCCTGCGGCTCTCGCTCAGGCGTTGCGCAGTGACGGTTTGGGAAAAGCTCGTGCCGGTCGCCTCGAACAGAATGTGCAGGTAGCGGACCGAGACGCCGAGCAGATCGGCGACCATGTGGGGTGACAGCGCCGGCTTTGCGAGATGGCGCGTGATCAGGCGCCGGGCCAGGCTCAGTCGGCCGACGCGCAGCGCCTGCTGCGCGCGGCGGCTGCCCGGCCTGATCGCGCCGCGCTCGATCAGGGCGAGGTCAGCCACGATCTTGACCAGCGCAGGGATGCAGGCCGCGTCACCGTCTTCCGCCGCTCCTTTGAAGTCGGCAAGGCAGGCTTCGAGCAACGGTGCCCAGCCGCGATCGTTGGTTGCCGGAGCACCGTGACGAACCGGCTCGGGGGCGGCAGTTGGATCGGCTTGCAGGCCCACAGCGGCCGGGCCGGTGGATGAGGCTTCCGGACCGTATTCCTGGTGCTTAGCGCGCATCGTGCATGATCCCTCGCTCTGCGTGAGAGCGCGCGTCGCCGGTAACGAGATTTGCTGTGCCGCGTCCGGGCGAAGCGCCTGCGGGGTTCTGGCGAAATGGCCAGAAAATATCTTCTCAATCCGTGCAGGCTGATCACTTCGATCGGGAGCGTGTCCGATCTCGCGGCGATGCGCCCGGCCGCCGCGATGCCCCATGTCGACCATTCGAGACGCCTCCGGAAAGTCCTGCGATCGCAATACGTATATTTCACATAAATACGCAATTAATGAAATAGGAAAAATGCGTCGCGACGCAGTGATCGGCCGCGGCAATGGCGCAGCCGGGCCTTTTCGGTCGATTTTTGCGGATCGGTGAGCGTTGCGTGCGGCGCACGCGCTTGCGCAAACTGGGAATTACTTCCGTTTCGGCATCACGGCACAGCCATAGAGCACCATCGCGCAGGTCTGACGGTAGCGGGCCGAAAAGTCGTCATGGGCAATCGGCGGGAGCGATTGATTGACGGCACGTCCGCCGTCGGCCAGTCCCTGGGCGATTTGCGCCGGCGTGAAGGTGCCGTTCAGCTTCAACAGCCGTGCGGCCTGCAAATCGATCACCAGCCTTTCCAGTTCACCCTGGAATGCGACGGCCGTCCTGATCATCAGATCACGGCAGCGTCTGAAGGCCTCGGCGTTGAGCTCGACGGTGTGCGGCGAATGCGTGAGGCGGCGCCGCGTCTCGCCGTAACGCACGTCGAGGACCTCGGCGAAAATATCGAGCGCGCCGCCGCCATTGGTCCGCACCGAGCGGCCGGCCTGCATCGCGAGCTCGACATCCTCGACATGGTGCCAGGCGATCACGGCGCGAAACGCATCTTCCTTGTTGCCGAAATAGTAGTACAGCGCGCGCTGCGTGAAGCCGCAGGCCTTGGCCAGCCCGACCATCGACAGCCCGCCATAGCCGTAATCGAGAAAGGCCCGGTCGACCTGCTTGAGCAGATCAGGTCCAGGCTTGATCATCTTCTTCGGCATCAGCAATCCGCAGGCGTGGAGGGGCGGCACGCGAGATGCCGCGAATCCGGCTTACGGGCATGGCCGCGCTTTAGCAACCCGCAACAGCCCGGTGTGCCGGCTCGTCGGGGCGCTGTCCGCGCTCAGGCGGATTGTGCCCTGTAGTCGCCGGGCGTCATGGATTCGGCGGCATTGAACAGGCGATAGAACGTCGCGAGGCTCTCGAAGCCACAGGCAAAGGCGACTTCGGCGATGGTCTGCCCGGACCGCTCGCGGAGCAGGCGACGGCTTTGCGCGAGCCGGAGCCCGGTCACGGTCTCCGAGAAGCTCATCTCCGTCTGTTCGAACAGGATGTGCAGATGGCGGACCGAGACGCCGAGCAGGCCGGCAATCAGGGTCGGCGACAGCGCTGCGCTCGACAGGTGCTGCCGGATCAGGCGGCGGGCCAACGACAGGTGGGCACTTCGCAGCGCTTGCTGCGCGAGCCGGCTCTTCGGCCGCATGATACCGCGCTCGATCAGCGCGATATGGGCAAGCGCCTGGACCATCGGAGCCGTCCCTGCCGCATTGCTGCCTTCGATCAGGTCGCGAAAGCATGATTCCAGCAACGGCCGCAGTGAGGCCTGGTCCTGTACGGGCTTTGGCACCAGCTCGCCGAGCTCGGCGCCGGGCGGAACGACGTTCGCGACCGGAATCTTGATGATGCGCAGGTGGAAGCCGTCGTCATGCAGCGGGGCGGTGCGATAGGGCAGGTCCGAATGGCTGGTCGCGAACATGCCGTCGCGCACCGCGAACTCGTCAAGCCGTGCGCCGCCGAACCAGCCGCCGCCACCGAGTTGTTGATAGATGCACAGGCTGTCGCTGCGCGCGTCGGCGATGTCGCCGCTACGCCGCTCGACGCGATAGGGCGAGGCGCGCAGCTCGACCAGCCCGGCATCGCCGAGCTTGCGCAAGGAAAACTCGCCGAAGAAGTCCTGGCGGCGGTCGGGCTCGAGCTCCGCGGTGACGCCGAACAATCCCTTGGCGCGGACCTCGCGCCAATAGTCGAAGCGATCTCGAGGATCGACTTGATCAGTAGACCATGTGTACACGGAAAAGCCCTTGGGACCTGCGGAGAGCTCGAGCCGGATCGAAGCTTGAAATCCTATCATGCGGACCGGAAAAGGAAACTTGACCCGAGAGCGACAGACCGCCTCATTTTGGCCGGCTGCGGCCGGTCAGTACCGTGGTGGTTCGGCCTTGAACCGGCCGATCGGCCGAGCCGACTATTAAAGCGCGATGAGATCAGGTTGAATCGTCATCGCGCTTTGGTTTCTATTTCAAGCATGATCCTCCGGATCATGCTCCAGGCGGGGGTCGCACGAACGGCACACGGGTCGTGCAGGCGGGAAACGGATGAAGAGCTGGCTCTCGAGACTTTCGGCGACCCTCCTGGCGGTCGCTTTCATCGCAGCGGCCGCGCCCGCCGAGGCCGAGAAGCGCGTCGCACTCGTGATCGGCAATAATGACTACAGGAACGTGCCGAAGTTGCAGAAGGCGGTCAACGACGCCCGCACCATGGGCGACACGCTGAAGCAGCTTGGCTTCAACGTGATGGTGGCCGAGAACCTCAACCGGCAGGCATTCTCCGAGACATTGCTGGCGTTCGACCGCGCCGTGGAACCGGGTGATACCGTGTTCTTCTTCTATGCCGGCCACGGCTTCGAGATCGCCGGCCAGAACTTCCTGCTGCCGACCGATGTGCCGGCCGCCACCGAAGGGCAGGAGGAGCTGGTGCGCGACGCCTCGGTTCTCGCCGATCGCATCGTCGAGCGGTTGCAGAACAAGAAGGCGCGGACCTCGATCCTGGTGTTCGACGCCTGCCGCAACAATCCGTTCGAGCGCGCCGGGACGCGCGCTGTCGCCGGCGGTGGTGGCCTCGCGCCGATGACGCAACTGCCGGAGGGCGTGTTCTCGGTGTTCTCGGCGGGGCCGCGGCAGACCGCGCTCGACCGGCTGTCGAACGACGATGCCAATCCCAATTCGGTGTTTACACGGACCTTCGCCAAGGAACTGCTGCGGCCCGGCGAGAACCTCGTGCAGGTCGCGCAGCGCACCCGGCGCCAGGTCAGCGAGATGGCCGAAACCGTCAAGCACAAGCAGATCCCCGTCTATTTCGACCAGATGGTCGACGACGTCTTCCTGAACGGGATGGCGAAGGGGCAGGCCGAGGCCGCCGGACCATCCGCGCCGTCGCAACAGGTCGCGGCGCTGCCGCCTGTCGCGGTGCCGAAGCTGCCGAAGGAGGATTCGATCAACGCGCCGATCGCGAGCTTCTCGCGGCACAATGGCGGCTGGACCGTCGTGTTCTCGATCGCCGATCCGACGCTCGGCATCTCCTGGCGGATCGGCGATAGCGGCGACTTCCGCGAAACCGGCTTCATGGACACGCTCGATCCGCGCACGCGCAAGCGAATGCCGAATCCGTCGATCGAGCTGCCGGCCGACGCGCCGGCGGCCACGATCGAGCTTCGCTATGTCGATACCCAGGGCGAGATGCAGGGACCATTCCCGATCAAGTTCGATCCTGACGCCGCGCTGATCCGCGACCAGCGCAAGATCCTCGACATGACGGCGACGAGCTGGCTGTCATTCCGCGAGTTCAACGGGCTGCTGGTCTATTACACCCACTTGATGTCGTATCGCTGCGCGATCCGCGAGGTGCGGATCGGCATCGACAGCGCGGTGCCGGACAAGGTGTTGAAGATGCCGCCCTGCGATCAGCGCGATCCCGTGGCGATCCCATCGAACGCCCAGACCTATCTCAAGCTCGCGCCACAGACCAAGGTGGTCTCGGTGGAGCTGACCTATCGCGACGGCAGCGTGTCCGAGATCAAGACGTTCCGGCGCTGACCGAGCATCCAACCGGTCTCCCGAGAACTGTTGCTCGATCGCAACTTTCACGAGGAAAGTGACGAGGGTGACACCCTGTCGCAGCTTTCTGCTCGTCAGCAAGACGTCGGCCAAATACAAATCATTTTTATTTTATTTCTGAACCAATGCTTTTTGGGGGGCAAAATGCAGAAGCTTTTGGGGTGTGCCTCAATCTCGGTCCTGTTGGGCCTTTCCTGCTCTGGCAATGCGATGGCCGCTGACATGGCCGTCAAGGCGCCGCCGCCGGTGGTTGCTGACGTGTTTACGTGGACCGGGTTCTATGTCGGCGGCAATGCCGGGTATGCGTGGGGCCGGGCTGCCATCGACGGGGCCGAAACCGTTCCGATCCCGCCGTTCTTTGCGGTCGATTCCGCCGCGATTTCCAATGCGGCTTCACCTCGTCTCAAGCCCGACGGCTTTACCGGCGGCGTCCAGGCCGGGTACAATTGGCAGGTGAACAGCACGGTGTTGGGCCTCGAAGCGGACTTCGAGTCGTTTCGGATGCGTGCCAGCACGACGGGAACGTTCCCATTTCCCAGCACTTTGCCCGGCGGAGCGATCGGGCCGCCGACGAGTTTCTTTACGCCCACCTCGTCTGTTTCCACTGATTGGCTCTTCACCGGTCGTGGTCGTCTCGGTTGGGCCAACGACCACTGGCTGCTTTATGCAACAGGTGGCGTGGCCGTCACCAATTTCAGCGTCAACCAATCGATCGTTCAGCTTGCTCCGTTCGTGTTCAACACCAACGCGTCCGACACGCGCGTCGGCTGGACCGTTGGTGCCGGCTTCGAATATGCATTCGCCCGAAACTGGTCGGTGAAGGGAGAATATCTCTACCTCGACTTTGGCAAGTTGAGTGGCGTGGGTGTCTTGACCCCCGCATTCGCCGGGTTCGCCTACAGCAATTCGACCCACCTTACCGCGAACATCGCGAGGGTCGGCGTGAACTACCGTTTTGGCGGACCTGTCGTCGCGCGATACTGATCGCGACTTGACGCTTGGCAAATTCGAGGAACCCCGGCCATTGGCCGGGGTTTCTGTTGATGCCCTTCAGGCGGTCACGACCCTGCTGCCTGCCTGGCGTGTGCTGTGACGGCTGGCTGCTCCCAAATCGTGCCCCGAAATGCAATCACCGGGTCTGGCAGGGCAATCAAAATGATCGACACGTCCATACTGCCGGCAGGAAAGGCCATGAAGACCCGCTGCTGCGTGGTCGGTGGCGGGCCGGCCGGCATGATGCTTGGCTATCTGCTCGCCCGCGCCGGAGTCGACGTCGTGGTGCTGGAGAAGCACGCCGACTTCTTCCGCGACTTCCGCGGTGACACCGTGCATCCCTCGACCTTGCAGGTGATGGATGAGCTCGGCCTGATCGACGGTTTCCTGAAGCTGCCACACCAGCAGATCCAGAAACTCGACGGCATCTTCGGCGGCACCTCGGTGCGGATCGCCGACCTCAGCCGCCTCAGCGTCAAATATCCCTTCATCGCGATGATGCCGCAGTGGGACTTCCTCAACTTCCTGCGCGAGAGCGGCAGGCGGTTTGCCTCGCTCAAGGTGCTGATGAGCGCGGAAGCAACCGACCTGATCCGGAGCGGCGACGCGGTGACGGGTGTCCGCGCCAAGACGCCGGACGGTCCGGTCGATATCGCGGCCGATCTCGTGATCGGCTGCGACGGCCGCCATTCCATCGTGCGCGAGCGCGCCGGCCTCGCGGTCGAGGAGATCGGCGCGCCGATGGACGTGCTGTGGTTTCGCGTCGGGCGGCGTCCAAACGAGACCGAGAATCTGTTCGCCCGTGTCGACCACGGCAAGATGATGGTGACGTTCGACCGTGGCGACTATTGGCAGTGCGCCTATGTGATCGCCAAAGGACAATACGAGGCGGTGAAGGCGAGGGGATTGCCGGCGCTGCTCGAGGACGTGCTGCGCCTCGCGCCAATCCTCAAGGCCGGCATCGCCGACGTGAAGAGCTTCGACGACGTCAAGCTGCTCACCGTGGCGATCAATCGGCTGACGCGCTGGACTCGTCCGGGCCTGCTCTGCATCGGCGACGCGGCGCATGCGATGTCGCCGATCGGCGGCGTGGGCGTCAACCTCGCGGTGCAGGACGCGGTCGCGACCGCCAACATCCTGGCGGCGAAGCTCGTGCATGGCTGTCCGTCGGAGGATGAGCTCGATGCGGTCAGGCGACGCCGCGAATTCCCGGTGCGGGTGACGCAGCGCATGCAGGTGATCGCGCAGAACAACATCATCAGCGCGGCGCTGAAGCCGGGCGATCAGCCGATCCCGTTCGCACTACGGCTGATTACGGCATTGCCTGTTTTGCAGGGGCTGACGGCGCGTCTCGTCGCCGTCGGCGTACGGCCGGAGCATGTGCACTCGCCGGCCGCGACCTGACGCGCCTCGCGTACCAGCGAATTTCTCCCGGGCCGACAGAACGCGAAGGCCCCGGCGCTGCGCCGAGGCCTCGGTGTCTCAGGCCATGACCGAATAGCCGCCGTCGACCGGGATCGCAGTGCCGGTGACGAAATCCGATGCTGGTGAAGCGAGGAACACGGCGATGCCGGCAAAATCGTCGATCGCGCCCCAGCGTGCCGCCGGCGTGCGTGCCAGCACGCGCTCGTGCAGGCCGGCAACCTGCTGGCGCGCGCCCTTGGTCAGGTCGGTATCGATCCAGCCGGGAAGGATGGCGTTGACCTGGATGTTGTCGGGCGCCCAGGCGTTGGCGCAGGCGCGGGTGTACTGCACGATGCCGCCCTTGCTCGCGGCATAGGCCGCGGCGAAGCTCGCACCGAAGATCGACATCATCGAGCCGATATTGATGATCTTGCCGTGGCCCGACGCCTTCAGCGCCGGATACACCGCCTTCGAGCACAGGAACGCACTGGTCAGGTTGGTGTCGATCACCTTGCTCCACTCGTCGAGCTCGAGCTCGTGCGGCGGCTTGCGGATGCTGATGCCAGCATTGTTGACGAGGATGTCGATCCGGCCGAGCTCGTCGATGACCCGCGCGACCATGGCCGCGACCGCGGCCTTGTCGGTGACGTCGGTCGCCACCGCGATCGCCTTGACGCCGCGCTTGGCCAGATCCTCGACGGCGGCCTTCGATTTCGCTTCGTTGCGGCCGACCACGGCAACCGCCGCGCCGGCATCCGCCAGGCCCCGCGCCATGCCGAGCCCGATGCCGCCATTGCCGCCGGTGACGATGGCGACCCGGCCGGAGAGATCAAACTGTCCGTTTCTCATTGTTGTTGTCCGTTGTGGTTTGAACCGGAGCCGAGAGTGCCCGATCGTGGCCGTGCTGGCCAGATCGGGTGCCGCGGACAACAAAAAAGCCCCGGACGATGCCGGGGCTCTTGCTCTGCTAGGTCAGCAGAAGATCAGTGTTCAGCTCAGTACTTGGCAACAACCGGACCGGTCCAGTTGAAGCGGTAGACCAGCGAGGTGCTGATGGTCTGGACGAACGGCTTGAAGGTGATGTCGCGACCGTTCGAGATGTTGGTGACGTCCGCCAGCTCCGAGATGTTCTTGGTGTCGTAGTAGGCAGCGCGGTACTCGGTCTTCATGAACCAGCCCGGCGCGGTGAGGCCGAAGATGTTCAGGTTGTTCTCGACGCCGCCGCCGACGAACCAGCCGCTGCGGTCGAAGCCGTTGGTGTGCAGGCCCGAGGGGAGAGCGGTGATGGTGTTGAACAGGGTGGCGCCCTTCCAATGCGAGTTGGAATAACCCGCGTTGACGTAGGACAGAACGTTCGGAGCGACCAAGTAGCCGAGGCGCGCACCGGCGGCCCAGCTGTAGTCGTTCTTGATGTTGCCAGCGGCGAACGGACCCTGATCCTGGATGGTGCCCTTCAGGCTGCCGAACTGGCCGTCGGCGAACACGCCGATCACCCAGCTGTTGGCGGTCTGCCAGTCGTAGCCGGCGCCGACGGTGCCGTACCAGCCATCGCCGCCCTGGCGCTGGTTGAAGCCCAGGATCGGCGCGCCGCCGACGGTGTTCTGGACGCCGGTGTCAGCATCCCAGATGCCGCCGCCGCCGCCGCCGAAGATGTAGAAGCCGGTCCAGCTCGGCGCCGCCGCGATCGGGGCCGGAGCCTTGGTGTAGGGGCGGGCGGCCAGATCAGCAGCCGACGCCGAACCTGTCATCGCAGCAACCGCGGTCAGAGCGAGCAAAACCTTCTTCATATCCAAATCCTCGACTTAGCGTTCGATCGGGTCGCTGCCGGGAGCGCGTTGGCGCCGATTCCCGAAACTCATGTCAGGACTATACGTGGTTCCGTTGGAAATGCTGTTGCGGGTGAGACACAACCGGCCGAAAACGATACCTCCGGTACTCTCGGAAACCGCGAATGAGAACGGCCGCCCCCGATCGGGAGGCGGCCGGAAAACGGTTTGAAAACAGTCGGTTGGGCCTAGACGTCGAGGAGGTCGTCGCTGGCGAATTCGGCCTTGTCGGAGATGAAGGCAAAGCGCGCTTCCGCCTTGGTGCCCATCAGCCGCTCGACCGAGTCGGCGGTGCCCTCGCGATCGTCGGCGAGCAGCACGACGCGCAGCAGCGTGCGCTTGGCCGGATCCATCGTGGTCTCCTTGAGCTGCGTCGGGTTCATTTCGCCGAGGCCTTTGAAGCGATTGACCTCGATCTTGGCGTTGGCGTTGAACTCGCTCTTGATCAGCTCGTCCTTATGGGCGTCGTCGCGGGCGTAGACCGACTTGGTGCCGTGCTTCAGCTTGTAGAGCGGCGGCACCGCCAGATAGAGATGGCCCTCGTCGATCAACCGCGGCATCTGCCGGTAGAAGAAGGTGATCAACAGCGAGGCGATGTGTGCGCCGTCGACGTCGGCGTCGGTCATGATGATGATGCGCTGATAGCGCAGATCCTCTTCGCGGTAGTGCGCGAGCGTGCCGCAGCCGATCGCCAGCACGAGATCGGAGATCTGCGCGTTGGCGGTCAGCTTGTCCTTGCCGGCTGAGGCGACGTTGAGGATCTTGCCGCGCAGCGGCAGCACGGCCTGGGTCTTGCGGTCGCGCGCCTGCTTGGCGCTGCCGCCGGCCGAGTCGCCCTCGACGATGAACAGTTCCGAGCCTTCGGTGCCGGCATCGGAGCAATCGGCGAGCTTGCCGGGCAGACGCAGCTTCTTGCCGGCGGTCTTGCGCGCGGTTTCCTTCTCCTGGCGGCGGCGCAGCCGCTCCTCGGCGCGATCGATCACGAAATCGAGCAGCCGATTGGCCTGGTTCGGATTGCCCGACAGCCAGTGGTCGAACGGATCCTTCATGGCCTGTTCGACGATGCGCTGCGCTTCAGCGGTGGCGAGGCGGTCTTTCGTCTGGCCCTGGAATTCAGGCTCGCGCACGAACACCGAAAGCATCACGGCCGCGCCCACCATCACGTCTTCTGACGTGATCGAGGCCGCACGCTTGCCCTGGCCGGCGCGCTCGGCGTGATCCTTCAGGCCGCGCAGCAGCGCGCTGCGCAGGCCGGATTCATGGGTGCCGCCGTCGGGCGTCGGCACCGTGTTGGTGTAGGACGACAGGAAGCCGTCGGCGTCAGCGGTCCAGGCTACCGCCCATTCGCAGGCGCCGTGCGCGCCGCTGCGGCCGGACTTGCCGGAGAAGATGTCCTGATGCACCAGCGTGTCGGCGTGGATCGCCGCCGCGAGATAATCCTTCAGGCCGCCGGGGAAGTGGAATTTGGCTTCGGCCGGAACGTCCTCGACGCCCTTCAGCAATTCCGGATCGCAGTGCCACCGGATCTCGACGCCGCCGAACAGATACGCCTTCGAGCGCGTCATCTTGAACAGGCGTTGCGGCTTGAAGGCGGCCTTGGCGCCGAAGATTTCGGTGTCCGGCTTGAAGCGGACACGGGTGCCGCGGCGGTTGCTGACCTTGCCGAGGTCCTCGAGCTTGCCCTTGGGATGGCCGCGCTCGAACGTCATGCGATGCAATTGTCCGCTGCGCGCGACCTCGACCTCGAGCCGGGAGGAGAGCGCGTTGACCACGGAGACGCCGACGCCGTGCAGGCCGCCCGAGGTCTCGTAGACGTCGGAATTGAATTTGCCGCCCGAGTGCAGCGTGCACATGATGACTTCGAGTGCCGACTTCTTCGGGAATTTCGGATGCGGGTCGACCGGAATGCCGCGGCCGTTGTCGTTGACCGACAGGAAGCCGTCGGCCGTCAGTTCGACCTCGATGAAGGTGGCGTGGCCCGCCAGGGCCTCGTCCATGGCGTTGTCGATCACCTCGGCGAAGAGGTGGTGGAGCGCCTTCTCGTCGGTGCCGCCGATATACATGCCGGGGCGCTTGCGAACCGGTTCCAGGCCCTCCAGAACCTCGATGCTCGCCGCCGTATAGCCGGATTCGGCGTCCTTCACCGGCTTGGCCGCAGCCTTCGCAACGGCGCGACCCTTCGATTGCGGGGCGTCAAACAGATCGTCGTCAGATTTGCTTTTGGCGTTCGATTTCAATGCTTTGGACATGGTTCTTCAAGTGGCGCGCCGGTCTTGGCGCGGCGAATCGGTTGCTTTGACTATGCCACGGATGGGCTGCCAAATGGGGGCGGCCGCGCCTCCCGGCCCAGCCGCCTGTGTAGATAGGAGCCCGCGATTACGCCCGCGAGGTGCGGAATACAATGACCGTGAACAGGGCCATCGCAGCGAGCACCATCAGCGACCCGACGATCGGGGCGGCCTCGAACGACGGTCCCTTCAGCAGCACGGCGGCCACGCCGGCCGGAAACAACACGCCACCGACGATATGCAGCCAGCCCTGGATCCTGGCGAGCAACATGCTGCCCGCAGCGGGCACCAGCCGGTAGTAGAGCCCGAACAGGAACAGCATGACGCCGCCGACGAGATTGAGATGCGCATGCGCCGGCCCCAACGTGAAGTCGTGCTCGATACCCATTGCGATGCCCGCGAGCATTCCGAACAACAGTACGAGAACGCTCACGCACATCATCAGTGACCCGATCATCCAATGAATCCTTTTTCTTTTGTGGAGGATGCCTGCCGGCCCGCACCGCGGGGGCCTGTGGGAAATCACGTTCGATCCCCGCCTTTGTGACTTGATGTCACGCAGTCGGCCGGCTTACCTGTTCTTAGGCTGCGTGCGGCTAGAAAGGTTCATTCGAGGTTCAACGGAGCGGGAAGGCACACGACGAGATGGAAGACCTTGCGCAGGCCTTGGCCGAATTCGTGCGCCATCACCAGGCCTGGGCCGCTCCGATCGTCATGCTGCTGGCGTTCGCTGAATCGCTGGCCTTCGTTTCATTGCTGGTGCCGGCCTGGGGCGCGCTGGTGGCGATCGGCGCCCTGATCGGCGTCAGCGGGATCAATTTCTGGCCGATCTGGATTGCCGGCGGCATTGGTGCCGCGCTCGGCGATTGGGTCTCCTACTGGTTCGGCTATCGCTACAAGGAGCAGGTCGCGCAGATGTGGCCGCTGTCGCGCTATCCCGAGATCCTGCCGCGCGGCGAGGCCTTCGTGAAGCGATGGGGCGTGCCCAGCATCTTCATCGGCCGCTTCTTCGGCCCGCTGCGCGCCTCGGTGCCGCTTGTCGCCGGCATTTTCGAGATGTCGTACTGGCAGTTCCAGATCGCGAATTTCGTCTCCGCGCTGGTCTGGTCAGCGGCGCTGCTGTTGTTCGGTGATGTGATCGCCCAGGCCGTGGAGTGGATGTGGCGGGCGGTGTAATCTCCATGGTCTCGCGGCGGGATATCGGAGAGGCAGGAGATGAAACCATTCTGGCGCGGGGTAGCGGCGCTCGCAGTGGCCGCCGCGGCATCGTCCGTCCAGCAGGCTTCGGCCCAAACCATCCGCGATACGCCTGAGAAGAATCCCGCGGTCGCGCGTGCCAACAGCGCCGCGATCGCGCTGTTCAAGCGCGGCGACAATCAGGGCGCGCTGTCCGCCCTCGATGGAATCATCCAGCGCTTTCCCGACTCCGGCCTGGCTTACGCCAATCGTGGCGCGGTCTATTTCCAGATCAAGAAGTATGACGAAGCGATCAAGGACTACACGCAGGCGATCGGTCTGGGCAGAAACGACACGATGACCGTGCTCAATCGCGCCTCCGCCTATTCCAAGAGTGGCGATTTCGACCGGGCGCTGGACGATTGCAATGCCGTGATCCGGATCAATCCGCGCAACGCGGTCGCTTACCGGGTCTGCGGGGTCGCCTATCAGGGCAAGGGTGACGCCGAGCGGGCGTTCTCGAACCTCAACGAGTCGGTGCGTCTCGATCCGCGCGCGGCCAAGACCTATCGCGCGCGCGCCATCGCCTATGAGCAGGCCGGGCAGGCCGACAAGGCACGGGCCGATATCGCGCAGGCCGGCAGGCTCGATCCGTCGAGCATCACTGCGGCGCAAATGGCCGAGGCACGCGAGCGCGCCGGTGGTGCAGCAATCGCCGCAGCGGCACCGTCCAAGCCGGCTGCGCCGGTCGTGGCGGCTACGCCGACGCCCGATCCCGCACCGGCTGCGATCGCAACCGATGCGCCGGGCGGCGAGACGCGCGTGGCGCTGGTGATCGGCAACAGCGATTATGTCTCGGTGCCTCGTCTGCCGAATCCGCAGCATGACGCCGCCGCGGTCGCGGATGCGCTGCGTTCAGCCGGTTTCAAGACCGTCGTACTCAACGACAATCTCGGTGCCGCCGCGATGCGTCAGGCACTCAATGATTTCTCGACCGAAGCCGCCAAGGCGGATTGGGCGCTGGTCTATTATGCCGGCCACGGCATCGAGGTGAATGGGACCAACTACCTCATTCCGGTCGACGCCAAGCTGAAGACCGATCGCGCCGTTCAGTTCGAGGCGGTGCCGCTCGATGCGGTTCTGGCAAGCGTCGAGGCCGCGCACAAGCTGCATCTGGTGATCCTCGATGCCTGTCGGGACAATCCATTCCTGCGCGACATGACGCGGACCGTGGCGAGCCGCTCGGTGGGACGAGGCCTGGCGCGGGTCGAGCCCGAGGCGAGCGCGACGCTGGTGGCCTATTCCGCCAAGGCCGGTCAGACCGCGATGGATGGAACGGACGGGCAGAGCAACAGCCCGTTCGCCCGCGCACTCATCCGCAATATGCAGAAACCGGGCGTCGAAATCCGGAAGTTCTTCGGTCTGGTCCGCGACGACGTGATGGCGGCGACCGGCAACGGTCAGGAGCCGTTTGTCTACGGCTCGCTGGGCGGTGACGATTATTTCCTGAGGAAGCCCTGAGTCTTCGAATTCGCACTCTGTGCACGGGCCGGAGACGGGCCAATTGCGAGTTCGAAACTCGGCCGCCTCGCGAGCTTATGGACCGGTGATCTGCCGTGGAATAAAATCGCCAGGCAGGGGTTGGGCGAGGGGACGGCCAAGCGCGCAGTCGTTGCAGAACGAAGCAAATCCAACATGCCCGAACTCGCCGCTCGCAGCCGCTGTGTCGCATTGGAGGACATCCCATGGAATTGACCCGACGTCACGCTCTCGCCGGTGCTGCCGGCGTCGCCGCAGCACCGTTGTTGTCCGCCGCTCCTGCGGCCGCTGCGGCGTCGGTCGCCGACAAGCAGGCCCCGAGCTTCTATCGCTACAAGGTCGGCGACATCCTGGTGACCGCGGTGTCCGACGGCAAGAACGTCTTCAAGCTGGAAGACGCCTTCATCCCGAATGCGAAGCGTGAGGACGTCAATGCGGCGCTCGAGAAGGCGTTCATGCCGCGCGACATGATGACGATCTGGTTCGCGCCGCTCGTGCTCAACACCGGTGGCAAGGTGATCGTGATCGACACCGGCAACGGCGCGCTGGCGAAGGTCAACAGCAAGGGTGCCAACGGCCTGTTCGCCGACAATTTCGTCGCGGCCGGCTTCGATCCCAAGGCTGTCGACATGGTGGTGATCTCGCACTTCCACACCGACCACGTGAACGGCCTGCTGACGGCCGAGGGCACGCCGGCGTTCCCGAATGCCGAGGTGCTGGTGCCTGCCACTGAATGGAAGTTCTGGATGGACGACGGCGAGATGAGCCGGGCGCCGGCCGGCCGCATGCAGGGCCTGTTCAAGAACAACCGCAACATCTTCGAGGCCGGCCTGAAGAAGAAGGTGACGCCCTATGAATGGGGCAAGGAGATCGCCCCGGGCCTGACCTCGGTCGAGACCATCGGCCACACCCCGGGTCACACCTCCTATGTGCTGGCGTCGGGTTCGGAGAAGGTCTTCATCCAGTCCGATGTCACCAACAATCCGAACCTGTTCGCGACCAATCCCGGCTGGCACGCGTTCTTCGACCAGGACGGCGACGTGGCGGAGAAGACCCGGCGGCGGATCTACGACATGGTGGTCGCAGAGCGGCTCCAGGTGCAGGGCTTCCACTATCCGTTCCCGGGTCTCGGCAACGTGGTGAAGGACGGCAATGGCTATCGCGTCGTGCCGGCGCCGTGGAATCCGGTGATCTGAACGGCTGTCTTGACGTGAGAGTGTCTTGACGTCACTTGGGTGCGGCCTTATAGCCGCGCCCATGATCAACGCCGCGACCATCACCATCGCCCGCCGCCGCCGCATTCTCGCGGTATGGGCGGTCGTTCGCGTTTAAGACATCGCCTCTGCCGCCGGATCCGATCCCGCGGCGCTCTCCTGAAAAAGACCCGTGGTTCGATCTGGCGGCTCCTACATCACAGGGAGCAACCACCATGTATACGCCACCGGTATTCAAGCCTGACCGCGCTGCAAGCCTGGCCTTTGCCGAAGCGCGCGGCTTCGGGCTTGCCTGCGCCTGGGACGGCGCCAAGCCGATCGCGTCCGCACTGCCGTTCTATCTGACCTATGCGGCTGACGGTACGCCGCGGGCGCTGTTTCATGTCGCCCGTCACAATCCGCTGATAAAGCTGGCGGGCGGCACGTCCTGGCTGCTGGCCGTCAACGGCGCCGACGCCTATGTCTCGCCGGACTGGTACGTGTCACCCGATCAGGTGCCGACCTGGCTGTATCAGGCGGTGCATCTGACCGGGCCGGTGCGGACATTGTCGGATCAGGAGCTTGCCGTTCAGATCGACGCGCTGAGCGCCAAGTTCGAGGACCGGCTGTTGCCGAAAAAGCCGTGGGTGTCGGGCAAGATGACCGCCGCGCGGCTGGAAGCGATGAAGCGGGCCATCGTGGGCCTCGAGATGACGGTGGAAGCGGTGGAGGGCAGCTTCAAGCTGAACCAACACAAATCCGAAACTGATTTCGCGGCGGTCGGCAACGCGCTCGCTGCGCAGGCCGAAGCCGGTGCCAGGGACATCGCGGCCTTGATGCGCGAGGTGCGCCCGCAAGCTTTCGCGACGATGCAGGCCGAGATGACGACACTTCCGGGGAGCGAGCAATGACGAAGAAGAAAATCGGAATTTTGGGGGCGTCCGGCTACACTGGCGCTGACGCAGTGCGTCTGTTGGCGCGGCATCTGAATGCCGAGATCACCGCGCTTACCGCCAACACCCATGCCGGCAAGGCGATGAGCGAGGTGTTTCCGCACTTCTTCATGCTCGACCTGCCGAAACTCGTGGAATGGGAGAAGGTCGACTGGACGCGGCTCGATGCCGTGTTCTGCGGACTGCCGCACGGCACGACGCAGGAGATCATCGCCGCAGTGCTGAAAGCCAATCCCGCAATCAAGATCCTCGACATGTCCGCGGATTTCCGGCTGCGCGACAAGGACAGCTACGCGCAATGGTACGGCCATGAGCACAGGGCGCTCGAATTGCAGGACGAGGCCGTCTATGGGCTGACCGAACTCTACCGGGAGAGGATCGCGGCCGCGCGGCTAGTGGCCTGTCCCGGCTGCTATCCGACGGCGGTGCTGCTGGCGCTCGTTCCGCTGGCGAAGGCAAGGCTGATCGACGTCGACGACATCATCATCGATGCCAAGTCGGGCGTCACCGGGGCCGGACGCGGACTGAAGCAGAACACGCTGTTCAGCGAGGCCGGCGAGGGGTTGTCGCCCTATTCGATCGGCAGCCATCGACACTCGGCGGAGATCGAGCAGGAGATCGGCGCAGCCGCTGGTTCGGCCGTGACGGTAAACTTTACCCCGCATCTCATTCCGATGGCGCGGGGCGAGTTCTGCACATCCTATGTCAAACTGAACGGGGCGACGCCGGACGATCTGCGCGCCGCGCTGGAAAAGGCCTACGCCAACGAGCCGTTCGTCCATGTGACGAAGAAGGGCGTGCTGCCACAGACGCAGAACGTGCGTGGTTCGAATTATGTTCAGATCGGGGTCGTCGCCGACCGGATCAAGAACCGCGCCATCGTGCTCTCGACGCTCGATAATCTCGTGAAGGGGTCGGCCGGACAGGCGATCCAGAACATGAACCTGATGTTCGGCTTGCCCGAAACCATCGGACTGGAGCAGATCGCGCTGTTTCCGTGAGCGGGGATGTTGTCGCAGACGAGGATGCGCTCAATCTATTGGCGGCGCGGGCGCGGCCAGATGTGCTAGCTAACGAAACGAATGAGCTTGAAAGGAACGTGCCATGACCCTCACCGATACCAAACAGACGACCAAGAGTGGTGCGACCACGGCAACCGTATTCGTCGACGGCGGCTCCGGCACGACCGGCCTCGGCATCCAGGAGCGGCTGCACGGGATCGGCGACGTCACGGTGAAGCACATCGCCGAGGACAAGCGGAAGGATGTCGGTGCGAAGCGCGCGCTGATGGAGGAGGTGGATCTCGTGATCCTCTGCCTGCCTGACGATGCCGCCAAGGAAACCGTCGCGTTGATCGACACCATGGGCAATGCCGCGCCCAAGGTGCTCGACGCCTCGACCGCCCACCGGGTCGCGCCCGATTGGGCCTACGGCTTCCCGGAACTCGCGCCCGGCCAGGCCGACAAGATCCGGACCGCGAAAAAGGTCTCCAATCCCGGCTGCTATCCGACCGGCGCGATCGCGCTGCTGCGGCCGCTCGTCGATGGCGGCCTGCTGCCTGCCGACTATCCCGTCACCATCAATGCGGTGAGCGGCTATTCGGGCGGCGGCAAGTCGATGATCGCGAGTTTCGAGGACGGCTCGGCGCCGGCCTTCCATCTCTATGGTCTCGGTTTCGAGCACAAGCACGTGCCGGAGATGCAGCTCTATTCGCATCTGACGCGGCGGCCGCTGTTCATCCCGTCGGTCGGCAACTTCCGGCAGGGCATGCTGGTCTCGGTGCCGTTGCAGCTCGACGCGCTGCCCGGCAAGCCTGACGGTGCCGATCTGCAGGCGGCGCTGGCGAAATGGTACGCCGGCAGCAAGCACGTTTCGGCGATGCCGCTGCACAACGACGCCGCCAAGGACGGAAAGATCGAGCCGGAAGCGCTCAACGAGACCAACCAGCTCGAGCTCTATGTCTTCGCCAGCGACAAGCATCGCCAGGCGGTGCTGGTCGCCCGGCTCGACAATCTGGGCAAGGGCGCCTCGGGCGCTGCGGTCCAGAACATGCGGCTGATGCTCGGGCTAACCGACGTCTAACGGCAGGGTGCGTCATGGACGACGCCACGCTGCAATTCTACCGGCACAATGCCGAGGCTTACGCCGGGTGGGCGAAAGCACCGTCCACCCGGCTTGTCGCCTTCCTCAAATTGTTGCCACGGGGCGGCTCGATCCTCGAACTCGGCTGCGGGGCCGGCAATCATGCCGCGGTCATGCTCGCCGAGGGCTTCGTGCTGCGTGCCACCGATGGTTCGCCGGAGATGGCCGAAGTCGCCGCGCGGCGCATCAATCATCCCGTCGAGGCAATGCTGTTCGATCAGCTCGACGAGCGGGATGCCTATGACGGCGTCTGGGCCAGCGCCTGCCTGCTGCATGTGCCCCGCGACGAGCTGGCCGGCATTCTGGGCCGGATCCATCGGGCGCTGAAGCCCGATGGATTGTTCTATGCGAGCTACAAGGTCGGCCACGATGACGGCCGCGACAGCATCGGGCGCTATTACAATTATCCCACCGCCGACTGGCTGGCGGCGACCTACGCGTCGTCAGGGGTGTGGACGCAGGTCTCGTCCGACACCAGCGAGATCAAGAGTTTTGACGAAGCGCCCGCGACGATGCTGCATATCGTAATGCGGAAGAGCGGGTAGTTTGCCGCTCAGACGATCTTGAAGATCGCGAGCGCCAGCACGGCCTGGGCGATGAAGCCGACCGTGAAGGCCAGCGTGCGGAACACCGGAATGCCCAGCGCGTAGACGATCAGATGCGCGACGCGCGCCCAGAAATAGACGGCGCAGGCGAGCACGGTCCATTTGCTGGAATAGTCGGCGGCGTTCAGGATCAGCACCAGCGGCGCGAAGATCACGAGGTTCTCGACCGCGTTGTCGTGCGCGAACATCAACCGGTTGGCCCAGTCGGCTTGCGGCTTGTCGTTGCGCGTCGGATTGCCCATCGCACCCGACAGGCCGCGAACCTGCGTACGGTTGATGATGTAGGGAATCCACAGCAGTCCGGTCAGGATCACCGTCAGCGACAGCCAGAACAGTTCGCGCGTCATCGTATCCCCCTCACGTGAATTCGATTCCCGACCGTCGGGACCGTCTGTTTATAGCTGAGTGGCGAACCTGGCGCTACGCGAAGACTTGGCGCTACGCGCGGACACGGACATAGCTGCCGGGGGCGTCCTCGAGCGCGGACGTTCCGTTGGAGCCGACCGCGCGCGCCGGGACCGTCTCCGGATCATGGCTTTCCAGCCAGCCGCGCCAGTCGGGCCACCACGAACCCTTGTGCTCCTCGGCACCCTTCAGCCAGTCGGCGAGCTTGATGTCCTTGATGTTGTCGTTGGTCCAGTACTGATATTTCTTCGAGGCGGGCGGGTTGACCACGCCGGCGATATGGCCGGAGCCGGACAGCACATATTTCACCGGGCCGCCGAAGAACTGCGAACCGTACAGCACCGATTCCGCCGGAGCGATGTGGTCTTCGCGGGCGGCGAGGTTGTAGACCGGCACCTTCACCTTCGACAGATCGAGCAGCGTGTTGTCGAGCACCATGGTGCCGGTCGACAGCCGGTTCTCCAGGTAGCAGTTGCGCAGGTAGTAGGAGTGGTTCGACGACGGCATTCTCGTCGCGTCGGAGTTCCAGTGCAGCAGGTCGAACGAGGAGGGCGGTTGGCCCTTCAGGTAGTTGTTCACGACATACGACCAGATCAGGTCGTTCGAGCGCAGCATGTTGAAGGCCATCGCCATCTTGCTGCCCTCGAGCACGCCGGATTCCTGCATGTCGCGTTCCAGCGCCGAGATCTGGTCCTCGTCGACGAACACCAGCAGATCGCCGGCGTGGGTGAAGTCGACTTGAGCTGCGAAGAACGTCGCCGATGTCACGCGCTGGCGGCGCTTCTCGGCAAGGTAGGCGAGTGTCGAGGCGAGCATGGTGCCGCCGACGCAGTAGCCGGCGGTGTGCACCTTCATCTCGCCGGTGACCTTCTCGATCACGTCCATCGCGGTGAGCGGGCCTTCGGTCATGTAGTCGGCCCAGGTCTTCTTGCCGAGCTCCTTGTCCGGATTGACCCAGGAAATCACGAACACCGTGATGCCCTGGTCGACGCACCATTTGATGTAGGATTTCTCGGGACGCAGATCGAGGATGTAGAACTTGTTGATCCAGGGCGGCACGATCAGCAGCGGCGTGCGCAGCACGTTCTCCGTCGCGGGCGAATACTGGATCAACTGCATCAGCTCGTTCTGGTAGATCACCTTGCCCGGCGTCGTCGCCATGTTGACGCCGACCTCGAGATTGCTCGAATCGGACTGGCGGATCTTCAGCGTGCCGTGGCCGGCTTCGATATCCTCGGCCAGCATCTTCATGCCGCGGACCAGATTGTCGCCGTTGGTCTCGACCGTGGCGCGCAGCACTTCCGGATTGGTCAGGACGAAGTTCGACGGCGCCAGCGCGTTGGTGATCTGCTGGACGTAGAATTCGGCCTTCTTGCGGGTATGCGGATCGATTCCGTCGGCGTCGTGGACCAGCTGCTGCGCCCATTTCGAGGTCAACAGATACAGTTGCAGGATGAAGTCGAAGAACTGGTTCGACTTCCATTCCGGGTCCTGGAATCGCTTGTCGCGCGGCGCCGGCGCGATCGCGGGCTTGGCATCGGCTTCGCCGGCCATCCGCCGCACCGCCGAGCCCCAAAGATCGAGATAATCCTTGCCGAGCTGCATCTGCAGCGACGAAGCGCGCTCCTTGTCGGACAGCCAGTATTCGGCGATCACGCTGAAAGTCTTGATCACCTCGCCAAGCTCGTTCGGCGGCTTGTCACGGACTTCGCCGATCTGGCGCGGCTTGAGGTAGGCGGCCAGCGCCTGACCGCTGCTCTCCATCGCCCGCGCGATGTTCATGGCGAAGGCTTCGGCGTTGAATTTGGGGGCGGCTTGGGTGTCGGTGCTGACGTTGCTCATCTGAGGGACACTATCGCGTCGTTTGGAGGGCGTCATCGCGCGGTGCGGCAACGATAATCAGTGAAAATCCGATGTTTCGCTCTGTTGCGGTGCGACAAAAAATCTTTGTTCCGTCATATTGAAGCCTCAGGGGTCGGTTTTGTTGTTCACGCCTTAAGCGTTTCGGGCGACAATGGTTTGAAACGCTGAAGTCGAAATTAACGCAGCGGGGGACGCTGCAAGGCTCGTACCAGTGCGACCCGTGTCAGCGACGCGCGACGTTCGCGCCAGCTTGTTGGGGACAATTCGGCGCATGCCGGTCGAAATGATGAAGAGGGGGCTCGCGGCCGCAGCGCTGCTCGCGTCGGTGTTGGCGCTGAGCGGGTGCTCGAGCACGATCGCCGATATGGCGATGCCGGCCGATGCGCCGGCGCGGGCCAAGGATCCCAGCGGTTACCTCCCGGTGCACGATATTCCGCCCGACCGCGCTGATCCGATGATCAAGCCGGCGGATCAGGCCAAGATCGAGCAGGAGCTGATTGCCGCGCGCGATCGCCAGGCCTCGACGGCGGCCCAGGCCGGCAAGTGAGCCCGCGTCAAACGGCCGATCAGCGCTGGCGCCGCCCGACGTCCGTGCTAAAAGAAGCCCAATTCAACCGCAGGTCCGGCCGCAGCCCCCAGATCGTGCGCCCGAATTCGCTCTAAGTCATTGATTCAGCGCGATTTCTGCAAGAGGCCGAGCCGGCTTCCGCATGCAAGCTATAGGGGGCGATTCTGGCGTCGCGGTTGTCGGAGCAAGGGTCCCATGGAAGATTTTTACCGCATTCGCCGTCTGCCGCCTTACGTCTTTGAGAAGGTCAACCAGGCCAAGGCGGCCGCGCGCAACGCCGGGGCCGACATCATCGACATGGGCATGGGAAATCCGGACCTGCCGACCCCGGCGCATGTGATCGAGAAGCTCAAGGAGACGCTGGGCAAGCCGCGGACCGATCGCTATTCGGCCTCGCGCGGTATCAACGGTCTCCGCAAGGCCCAGGCCGCCTATTACGCGCGCCGCTTCGGCGTCAAGCTCAACCCCGATACCCAGGTCGTCGCCACGCTCGGCTCGAAGGAGGGGTTCGCCAACGTCGCGCAGGCGATCACCGCGCCCGGCGACGTCGTGCTGTGCCCCAATCCGAGCTATCCGATCCATGCGTTCGGCTTCCTGATGGCTGGCGGCGTGATCCGCTCGGTGCCCTCGGAGCCGACGCCGCAGTTCTTCGAGGCGGTCGAACGGGCCATCATCCACTCGATCCCGAAGCCGATCGCGCTGATCGTCTGCTATCCGTCGAACCCGACCGCCTATGTCGCGGACCTCGATTTCTACAAGGATCTCGTTGCCTTCGCGAAGAAGCACGACATTTTCATCCTGTCCGATCTCGCTTACGCCGAAGTCTATTTCGACGAGAACAATCCGCCGCCGTCGGTACTGCAAGTGCCCGGCGCGATCGACGTCACCGTCGAGTTCACCTCGATGTCGAAGACGTTCTCGATGGCCGGCTGGCGCATGGGATTTGCGGTCGGCAATGAGCGCATCATCGCAGCCCTTGCGCGGGTCAAGTCCTATCTCGACTACGGCGCCTTCACGCCGGTCCAGGTGGCGGCGACCGCGGCGCTGAACGGTCCGGACGACTGCATCCGCGAGATGCGCGATACCTACCGCAAGCGTCGCGACGCGCTGGTTGAGTCATTTGGCCGCGCCGGCTGGGACATTCCGCCGCCGCAGGCCTCGATGTTCGCCTGGGCGCCGCTGCCCAAGGCGTTCGAGGCGGTCGGCAGCATGCAGTTCGCCACCCTGATGGTGGAGAAATCCGGGGTCGTGGTGTCGCCCGGCGTCGCGTTCGGCGAGCACGGCGAGGGCTATGTCCGCATCGCGATGGTGGAGAACGAGCAGCGCATCCGGCAGGCTGCGCGCGGCGTGCGCCGCTTCCTTGAAAGCGGCATCGAAACGTTGCACAACGTCGTTCCTCTCGCCAACCGACGCTAATCCTTCCAGGTTGCTTAAACTCCAGGTCCCCTAACTCCATGGTCGCACCCCTCAACGTGGGCATAGCGGGGCTCGGCACCGTCGGTGCCGATGTCGTACGCCTCATCGAAACGCAAGGACGGGCGCTCGCCGAGCGCAGCGGCCGTGGCGTCCGTGTCGTCGCCGTGACGGCACGCTCGAAGGCCAAGAAGCGCGGGCTCGACCTGCACGGCATTGCCTGGGCAAAGAGCCCCGAGGCGCTGGCCGAGGATCCCAATATCGATTGCTTCGTCGAGCTGATGGGCGGCGCCGGCGATCCCGCGCTGTCGGCGATCGAGACGGCGCTGAAAGCCGGCAAGTCGGTCGTGACCGCCAACAAGGCGCTGATCGCCAAGCACGGCCTGCGGCTTGCCGCCGCCGCCGAGAAGCATGGCGGCGCGCTCAACTTCGAGGCGGCGGTCGGTGCGGCGATCCCGGTCATCAAGACGCTGCGCGAGGGCCTCGCCGGCACCAGCATCAACCGCGTCTACGGCATCCTCAACGGCACCTGCAATTACATCCTGACCCGGATGGAGCAGGAGGGCTTGTCATTCGAGGAGTGCCTGAAGGACGCCCAGCGGCTCGGCTATGCCGAAGCCAATCCGTCGTTCGATGTCGATGGTCACGATACCGCGCAGAAGCTCGCGATCCTGGCCAGCCTCGCCTTCGGAACCAAGGTCGCGGAGAGCGCTGTTTATGTCGAGGGCATCTCCTCGATCACGCCCGAGGACCTCAAGGCTGCCTCGGAACTCGGTTACCGGGTCAAGCTGCTCGGCGTTGCCGTGCGCACCGCGAAGGGCATCGAGCAGCGCGTGCACCCGACCATGGTGCCGAAATCATCGTCGATCGCGCAGGTCATGGGCGTCACCAATGCGGTTGCCATCGACGGCGAGGGGATTCCGCCGATCACGCTGGTCGGACCCGGCGCAGGTGGCGGCGCGACCGCCTCGGCCGTGGTCGCCGATATCGCCGACGTCGCCCGCGGCATCCGTGCCAAGCCGTTCGGGCGTCCGGTCGAGCGGTTGCGCGACACCTCCAAGGCGCCGATGGAACGCCACGAGGGCGGTTATTACATCCGCCTGATGGCGCGCGATCTTGCAGGCACTGCCGCAACAATCGCCACCCGGCTCGCGGAACAGAAGATATCGCTGGAATCCATCGTGCAGCGGCATCCGGATGGTGTGGACGTTAACGGTGCGGCCAAAAAACCTTCACCGGTTCCGGTCATTCTGATTACCTATGCGACCAGCGAGGATGCCGTGCACCGCGCATTGGCCGCAGTGCAGCGCGACAAGGTCATCAGCGGCCGGCCGCAGGTGATCCGGATCGAGAAAAACTAGCGCATGGCCTGAACGGGGCGGGCGTGAGACGATTGATGCGGACAGGCTGGCCTGTCCCCGAGGCTTAAGGAGTACGCCGATGTCGACCCATATTTCCGTGCCGCCGCAGATGCTGCTCGAGCGCATCCTGACGCTCGAAATCGTGCGCGTGACGGAGCGCGCGGCGGTGTCGGCCGCGCGGTTGCGCGGCCACGGCCAGGAAAAGGCCGCCGACAAGGCCGCGGTCGACGCGATGCGGCGCGAGCTCAACAAGCTGCCGATCGAGGGCACCATCGTGATCGGCGAGGGTGAGCGCGACGAGGCGCCGATGCTGTTCATCGGCGAAAAGGTCGGCCTCAACGCTGGCCCCAAGGTCGACATCGCGGTCGATCCGCTCGAAGGCACCACGCTGTGCGCCAAGAACATGCCGGGCTCGATCGCCACCATGGCGATGGCCGACGGCGGCACGCTGCTGCACGCCCCCGACGTCTACATGCAGAAGATCGCGATCGGACCGGGCTTTGCCAAGAACGTGATCGAGCTCGATGCGCCGCCGGCCGACAATGTGCGCCGGCTCGCCAAGGCCAAGGGCGTCGACCCCAGCGCCATCACCGTGCTGGTGCTCGACCGTCCGCGCCATGCCGAGATCATCAACAGCGTGCGATCGACCGGCGCAGCGGTTCGCTTCATCACCGACGGCGACGTCGCCGGCGTGATCCACTGTGCCACGCCGGAAGAGACCGGCGTCGATATGTATATCGGCACCGGCGGCGCACCCGAGGGCGTGCTGGCGGCCGTTGCGCTGCGCTGCATCGGTGGCCAGATGCAGTGCCGCCTGATCCTCGACAGCGAAGAGAAGCGCGAGCGCGCCCACAAGATGGGCGTCACCGATCCGAAGATGATCTACGGCATCGAGGACATGGCGAAGGGCGACTGCCTGTTCGCCGCCACCGGCGTCACCACCGGTTCGCTGCTGACCGGCGTGAAGTTCAAGAAGGACGTGATCGAGACCGAGACGGTCGTGATGCGCTCGGTCACCGGCACCGTGCGCTACATCAAGGCCGAGCACCGCCAGCTCGAGAAGTTCCACCTCGACTAAGTAGACTCCGTCATTCCGGGGCGTCCGAAGGACGAGCACGGAATCCATAACCACCATCGGGAGTATGGATTCCCCGATGCGCAATTGCGCATCTGAGGCCTGCGCCAAGAGGCGCATCCTGGAATGACGAAGAGAGAGTGTGACGCAAGCAAGAACAAAAAAACAGGAGGCACCCATGTCCGATCTATCCGGCGTCAAGGCCCTGGTGTTCGACGTGTTCGGCACTGTGGTCGACTGGCGCACCAGCCTGATCAACGACTTCACCAAATGGGGCGAGGCGCGGGGCATCAAAGCTGACTGGACCGCGCTGGTCGACGGTTGGCGCGCGGTCTACACGGCCTCGATGGACGAGGTGCGCAAGAACCCGCAGCACGGCTACGTCATCCTCGACGTCCTGCATCGCCGCTCGCTGGAGAAGCTGATCGCCCAGTTCGACATCAAGGGGCTGACCGACGCCGACCTGCATCATCTGACGCTGGGCTGGCATCGCCTGCACGGCTGGCCGGATAGCGTCGCCGGCCTGACGCGGTTGAAGACGAAATACATCATCTCTCCGCTCTCCAACGGCAACGTCGGGCTGCTCACCAACATGGCGAAGTTCGCAGGCCTTCCCTGGGACCTCGTGATGTCGGCCGAACTGTTCGAACACTACAAGCCCGATCCGGAAACCTATCTCGGCGCCGCCAGGCTCCTCGGCCTGCCGCCGGAGCAGGTGATGATGGTTGCCGCCCACAATTACGACCTCAAGCACGCGCAGAAGCACGGCCTGAAGACCGCCTTCGTGGCGCGGCCGACCGAGTACGGTCCCTTGCAGAAGGTCGATTTCGAGGCCACCGGCAACTGGGACATCGTGGCCAAGGATTTCGGGGCCATAGCGGACAGGATGGGGTGCTGAGCCCGGCGCTCTCGTGTCCTGGATGTGAGAGCCGCGGTGGAAGCCTAATGAGCCTGGGGAAGGCAGACGACCGCCAGGTCGTCGATCACGCCGACGGAACCGGGCAGCGGCCAGGCTGTCGCACGCGAACAATAATCGATCGCGGTTTGCCATTGGGCATCCGTCGGTGACGCGAAACTGTAACCCGTCGCTTGCTCGAACAGCCCCAGCTTGGACCACGGCGAACCAAGTCCGGATGTGTTCATATCGACAGACGATGTGCTGAGCACGAGCGGGTGCGCCTTGCGGCGGCCCACCACGGCCAGCGCCGCCACCTTGCCGAAGGCGGGGTCTGGTTCGAGCCGAGCGATGATCCGGTTCGCTTCCTGATGGTCCCATAAGTTCATGCGCCGTTGATCGAAAAGATCGAGGCGTCCGCGCCGACATAGCCCGTGATCACGATGGCGGATATGGCGACCAGCCCGAATTTCCGTCCGGCGGATGCAAGTCGAAAACCTGCCACACCAAGTGCTGCTATGCAGAGCGCGATCGGCGAGAAGAGCCTCGGCGCTTGCCAACTGACGTCACCGATCAGCGATGCGGCTGCGGCGCAGATCGCTGCCAAGGCGACTGCCGATCCGACGACGAGGGCGGCAATGCGATTCCGGCCTTGCATTGTCATTTGCAGGAGCAGGAAGACACACATCGCCAGCCCGAGGATGGTCGCAACCGAGATTGTTGTGGGGACGATGCCTTGCGGCGGGAAGAGGCAAAACTTCAACGCAGGACCGACTGCGTGAAGCTTGTGGGAGAAGTCCGGTAAGCCGGTGCGATAGGCTCTGCCCGAAGCGACCGCTGCGTTGAAATATCTCGTCAGAACCAGGCAGGCCAGATAGACCGCAGCTCCGGCGACCAGGACAGCGGTACGACGCGAGAAGTCGCCGAGGAAAGCGTAACAGTCCAACCCCGAAGCGCTGCGGCCAGCGCACATTCGCGCCACCAGAACGAGGAGTCCGCCTGCCGCGATGTGGCCGATCACAATCTGATAATTGCCCAGGGCGAGGACGACCGCTGCGACGGTTGCGCAACGCCAGACCAGCGATTGCGGCGCGCGGTAGGCACTCCATATGGCCAATGCCGCCGAAAGGAACGCCAGGATTGTCGCGAAGGTGACTTCGCCATAATAGAAATATTCGGTCGCAAATGGATGCAGGGTGAACAGCGCGGCGAAGGCGAACGCTTCCGCTTGCTTCAAATCATCAAAGATCGCCGCCGCAAATACGAATCCGGCGATGATGAAGAGCGGAATAGCCAGACAGATCGATGCCGACATCGACTCGATCGGCAGGAAGCCGATCTGCGCCTGTAACCACCACAGCGCGGCGCGAATGAAGCGCCCATCGCCAAGAGAGTAGGCGATCTCTCCGCCGAATGACTTCCGCGCGACGTCATAGCTGTCAATCGAGTACATCGGTGCGAACAAGGCCTGACCACGCGCGACGATGTTGAGCGCGAGCACGGCCGAGAACGGAGCGGCGAATTGCCGGGCGATTGTTCTTGCTGTGCTTGCGTTCATCGGACCTCCGTCCCATCACGACATCTGCCGTCAGGTCGAAGGATCAGGCGCGGCTCGCGAGGCCAAAATGGGAGGCTTTACAGGAGATGATGTGCAGAAATTGCGTGAAATTTTGCTGGTTGGTCGACCGGCTTGCAGCCGGAGCCGGCTTGAGGGCATTCGCCGCTCCCTTGGTGCCGAAGCGCAGGCTAGGCCGAGGGGGCGGGGATTGTTCCGCAAGATCAGGATCATGGCTGCGTTGTGCAAAACCGCCGGGCCGGGGCACCCTCGGCGCACCGATATGCTACCTCTATCAATCCTGATCGATCGGCGTGAGGCGGCGGATTACGGCCCACTCCTTTGCTGAAATGACCTCCGGTGGACGCTCGACGAATTGAACGCAATATGACCCCTCCCGCCACTGCCATCCCCATCGAGGCGCCACAGGCGTTCCTTGGCGTGACGCGGTCCTTGACCGGAAAGCTCTGGCGCGACCGGCTGGATATGCGCGGGGCGGCGCGGGCGCTTGCGATCGTGCAGCGGCACAATCTGCCGGAAATGCTGGCGCGCGTGCTGGCGGGGCGCGACGTCGCGATCGACGAGGTCGCCGACTTCCTCGACCCGACCATCCGCAAGCTGATGCCGGATCCGTACACGGTCACCGAGATGGAGCATGCCGCCAGGCGTATCGCGGATGCCGCTGTCCGCGGCGAAAAGGTCGCGATCTTCGGCGACTATGACGTCGACGGCGCGACCTCGGCGGCGCTGTTGACCTGGCATCTGCGCCATTGCGGGCTCGATCCGCTGATCCACATTCCGGACCGGATTTTCGAAGGCTACGGGCCGAACGTCGACGCCGTTCGTGCGCTGGCGGCCAAGGGCGCGACGCTGCTGGTCACGGTCGATTGCGGCACCACCAGCATCGAGCCGTTGGCGGAAGCGAAGAAGCTCGGCATGTCGGTGGTGGTGATCGATCACCACCAGACCGGCGACGAGTTGCCCGAGGTCGATGCGCTGGTGAATCCGAACCGGCCCGACGATCTCTCCGGGCTCGGCCATCTCGCCGCCGTCGGCCTCGTGTTCGTCACGTTGGTTGCGGTGAACCGCGAGCTGCGCCGGCGCGGCTTCTGGACCAGCGTGATGCCGGAGCCAGACCTGCTGAGCATGCTGCATCACGTAGCGCTCGGCACCGTCGCCGACGTCGCGCCGCTGATCGGGCTCAACCGCGCCTTCGTCGCCAAGGGGCTGATCGCGATGCGCCGCCGCGACCATGTCGGCCATACCGCGCTGATGGATGTGGCGCGCCTGAACGGTCCGCCGGAGGCCTGGCATCTCGGCTTCATGCTGGGGCCGCGGATCAATGCCGGCGGCCGTATCGGACGCGCCGATCTCGGCGTCCGGCTGCTGCTCGAAGGCGACGTCTCGGAGGCGGCGCGGATCGCGGCCGAGCTCGACCGCCTCAACAACGAACGTCGCGTGATCGAGCAGGCCGCCGAGGCACAGGCCGAAGCCGAGGCGCTGGCTTCGCTCGGGCTCGAGGACAAGGGCGCTGTCATCGTCACCGCGGCGGAAGGCTGGCATCCCGGCGTGGTCGGGCTGGTCGCGGCGCGGCTGAAGGAGAAGTTCGCGCGTCCCGCATTCGCGATCGCGCTCGAGCCGGGCGGCATCGGCACCGGATCGGGCCGCTCGATCGGCGGCGTCGATCTCGGCCGAGCGGTGCGCCAGGCGGTGCACGATGGCCTCTTGATGAAGGGCGGCGGCCACGCGATGGCGGCCGGCGTCACGCTGCGCAAGGAGAAGCTCGCCGAATTCCGCGCCTACATGGAAAGCGCGCTGGCAGCCGACGTCGCCAATTCCCGTCACGAGAACGAGCTGTTCATCGACGGCGCCGTGACCGCGCGCGCGGTGACGCCGGAATTCGCCGCGACGCTCAATCGCGCGGGGCCGTTCGGCAGCGCCAATCCGGAGCCGGTGATCGCGCTGCCGTCGCACCAACTGGTCTATGCCGACGAGGTCGGGCAGGCGCATTTGCGGCTGCGCTTCAAGTCCGGCGACGGGTCCATCGTCAACGGTATCGCATTCCGCTCCATCGGACAGAAGCTCGGCAGCGCCTTGACGCAAAATCGCGGTCAGCAATTGCACGTGGCGGGCTCTCTTGCAGTCGACCGTTGGCAAGGCACCGAACGTGTGCAATTCCGTGTCCTCGACGTCGCGGCGCCGGATCAGGGCCCGACGGTGATCCGATAAGAAACGTTTGGAGAGGACATGGCAGGACAGGTTGAAGGCAAGGTCGCGCTGGTGACCGGCGGCGCATCGGGAATCGGCGAGGCGATCGTCGAATTGTTGGCGCAGGAAGGCGCGACGGTGGTTGCGACCGATATCGACGAGTTGCGGGGACCCGAGCTCGCCGCGCGGCTCACCAAGGCCGGGCGCAAGGTGAGCTTCCTGCCGCAGGACGTCACCAGCGAGGAACGCTGGATCGAGGTCATCGCTGAGATCGGCAAGCGCCATGGCCGCCTGGACATCATGGTCTCCAATGCCGGCATCGGTATCGGGGCGCCGTCGATCGTCGAGATGTCGCTGGCGGATTGGCGCCGCCAGACCGCGATCAATATCGATGGCGTGTTCCTGTCGGTGAAGCATTCGCTGCCGCTGATGCGCAAGCATGGCGGCGGTTCGATCATCATGATGTCGTCGCTGGCCGGGCTGCGTGGTGCCGCGACGCTCTCCGGCTACAGCGCCACCAAGGGCGCGGTACGGTTGTTCGCCAAGTCGATCGCGATGGAATGCGCGCAGGTGAACGACGGCATCCGCGTCAACTCCGTGCATCCCGGCATCATCGACACGCCGATCTGGGGCAAGATCCCGACCGGTGCGACGGGCGCCGGCCAGAACGCACCGATCGATCCGGACGAGCGCGCCAGGTTCGCGACGCCGCTCGGCCGCGCCGGCCAGGCGATCGAGATCGCGCAAGGCGTGCTCTATCTCGCCTCCGATGCCTCGCGCTACGTCACCGGTAGCGAACTCGTCATCGACGGCGGCATGAATGCCGGCGGCGTGGTGCGGCAGCCTGCGGGTGGCTAGCGTGTAGCCCGCATGAGCGGAGCGACATGCGGGAGACACCACCCCGGGTGTCGCTGTCGCTCACCCGGGCTACACGGGATCGCGATGATGGCTAACCGCCTTGCCGCAACCGCGCCAGCACCTTGAGCCCGCCGTAACCATCGGCGGGCAGCAGGCCGGACTTGATCTGGAAATCCTTGATCGCCTTCATGGTGTCGTTGCCGACCCGGCCGTCGGTGCCGCCGGTGTCGAAGCCGGCCTTGGTCAGCCGCGTCTGCATCTCCTGCACCTCGGCGAGCGTCAGCGCGCGCTCCGAGCCCGGGAAGGGCTGGATGAAGGGCGGCCCGCCGAGGCAGCGATCGCCGAGATGGCAGATCGCCAGCGCGTAGTTCATCGAGGGATTGTAACTTTTTACCGAGTTGAAGTTCGGGCCGAGCAGGAAAGCAGGCCCGCCGGCGACCGGGATCCAGAGCTGCGCCGACGCGTTCGGCTGCGGGAACGGCTGGCCATCGGCTCTGACGACGCCGGCGCTCGCCCAGGCCGCATAGCTGCGGCTGCCGCTGGCGCCACCCGGCGCGCGCACCTCGTAACCCCAGTGCTCGCCGCGGCGCCACTTGCCGCGATTGACCAGGTATTTCGCGGTCGAGCCCAGCGCATCGTCGGGCCGGCCGAACGGCGAGACCTTGCCGTCGCCGTCATAGTCGAAGCCGACATTGAGCCAGACCTCGGGCATCCACTGCGAATGACCCATCGCGCCGGCCCAGGAGCCGTTCATCTCCTCCGGCGTGCTCCAGCCGCGCTGCACGATCTTCAGCGCGTTGATCAGTTCGGTCTCCCAATAGGCCTTGCGGCGCGGCTCGTTCCAGGCGAGCGCCGCCAGCGAGGGAAACACCGGCGTCATGTGGTTCTGCTGCACCAGCGGATCGCCATAGGCCGATTCGACACCCCACAGCGCGAGCAACGTGCCGCGTTCGACGCCGAAGTCGCGCTCGATCCGGGTGAACAGCGCCTCGTTCTTCCTCAGCGCTTCCTTGCCATGGATGATGCGCCAGTCGGAGACCCGGCGGTTGATGTATTGCCAGATCTGCTCGTGGAATTCGGGCTGGTTGCGCATCTGCTTGAAGACGCTCATGTCGGGCTCGACCCGGCCCATGCAGCGATTCCAGGTCGCGTCCGAAATGCCCTTGGCCTGCGCCTTTGCGCGAAAATTGTCGCGCCATTGATCGAAGCCCGAAGGGGCGGCGGCCAGTGCGCCGAGCGGGGTGGCGAGCGCAACGCTTGCTGCCAGCCCCGCCTTCAGGACGGCACGACGGGCAGGGGATCGCGGAGAATCAGGCTGTTTCATCTGACCAGTGTAGCGGCGCCGGTCGAGTGAGCCAAAAGCCACGCCGCCGCAGCAATCACGATTTGAGCATGTCCTTGTCGGAAAGCCGGTTCCCACGTTTCCGGGGCATGCTTTAGCTATCCTGCAAAATCTGTGGCGATTTTTGACAGCCACTGGCGCACCACCTGTTCCGACTTGGCGTCAAGGCCGGCAGCGAGCCGGCGCTCATGGCCCTGGGCGATGTGGCGGCACTTCTCCAGCAGCCTGGTTCCATGGCTGGTCAGGGCCCATTGCAGCACCCGGCCGTGGACCGGGTGCGGCGTCTTCCGGATCGCACCGTCACGCTCGAGGTTACGGATGATCACACTGACCGTCTGCGGCGTCAGCAGCGCCACCCGCGCCAGATCGGCGCCGGACAGCCCGGGATAGGCCTTCAGCATCGTCAGCACGACGAATTGCGGCGAGGTGACGCCGAGTTGCCCCAGCGCACGCTCCATCGATAGCCGCGACGCGGCATGGGCCTGGCGCAGCAGATAGCCGAGATAACCCTGTTCGCCGCGCTTGCCTTCGCCGGGAGCCGGGACGGAGGAGGCGAGCAGGGCGTCGGCGGCGCCCGACCCTGATGCGGCGGTGGTCCTTCCGCCGATGATGTTGTCGACCGGGCGCCGTTTGGCAGCACCGGATTTCCCACGTTTCTGCATCCCCGCCATGTTGCCTTCGTCAGTGTTCGTGGCTTGCTCGATATCAGAGCTCTGATAATGTCTCAGTACACTGATAACATGAGGCCACGCCAATGTCACATGCCCGCAAGGAATACTCCGACTTCGAGAGGCTAGCGCCCGACGTCTTCGCGGCCGTGCGCGCGCTCGGCCAGTTCGCCGCCAAGGCCGGTCTCGACAAGCAGCTGCTGGAGCTCGTCAAGATCCGCGCCTCGCAGATCAACGGCTGCGCCTTTTGCGTGCAGTATCATATCCTGCAGAGCGAGAGCCTCGGCGTTCCCGTCGACAAGCTCAATCTCGTCGTGGTGTGGCGCGAGGCGCCGCAGTTCTCGGCCCGCGAGCGCGCCGCGCTGGCCTGGACCGAGGCGTTGACGACGATGCCAAATGGCGTCAGCGACGAGGTTTATGCGCAGGTGACCGCCGAATTCTCCGAGCAGGAGCTGACCTATCTGACCTCGGCGATCGCATCGATCAATGTCTGGAACAGGTTCGGTGCGGCCTATCGCTGGACGCCGCCGCCGCGCCGGCAGCGCACCGACGCTGCGGCTTCCTAAAGCATGATCCGGAAAAGTGCGCAGCGGCTTTCCGAAAAGATCATGCGCAAACAAGAAGCTAAAGCGAGACGAGGATTCAACCTCATCTCGCTTTAAAGCCGGAACGGATCAAACAGTAAATAGCAAGGGAGACGGCCGATGACCTCGATGACGATGACACCATCCCTTCCATTCGCGCGGTTGTCGCGGCCTGTGTCGCTGGCCGTGGTCGCAGGACTGGCCAGCGCCTTGGTGATCGGCAAGAGCCTGCCGACCCCGATGGATGCGATCTCCTCGGTGATCGCGCCGCTATGCGCCAGCGCCAATGCGGCGTCGCCACTCGACAAGGTCGAGGTCATCACTTCGCACGCGCTGCCCAACGTGCCGGGCAAGCGCGTCACCGTCGTGCGCGTGTTCTACGGTCCCGGCGGGTTCACGCCGCCGCACCGTCATTCCGGCTCGGTGACGGCCTACATCACCAAGGGCGAGATTCGCTCCCAGCTCGGCGGCGGGCCGGTCGAGACCTTCCATGTCGGCCAGTCCTTCTTCGAGCCGCCGGGCTCGACCCACATGGTCTCGGCCAATGCAAGCGCCACGGAGCCTGCGGAGCTGATCGCGGTGTTCGTGGCGGATGAAGGCGCGCCGCTCACCACGATGCTCGAATAGCAACGCCGATCGAAGCCAACCCGGTTCCGCGTCGGTCTCGAACCCGGCGAGGCACTGGGCCAGTTTGCTGCAAAGTCCGCAGGAAACTGGACCTTGCAGGCGGAACTGCGCGCGGCGATTGATGGCGCGACGATTGCGGCCGGAGCGCGGTTTCGCCGCCTCTCACGGCCGCCACTGAACAGGAGAAATCGATGGTCCATCTCAAGGGGCTTTCTGCCTTCCCGATCACGCCGTCCAATCGAGACGGGCAGGTCGATGCGGGAGCGCTTCGCGCATTGCTGGAGCCCCTGATTGCCGCGAAGGTGGATTCGATCGGGCTGCTCGGAAGCACCGGTTCCTATCCGTATTTTAGCCGCGACGAGCGGCGGCGTGCGGTGCAGGCGGCTACCGCCCTGGCCGATGGCGGGATACCCATATTGGTTGGCGTGGGTGCGCTGCGGACCGATGATGCCGTAAGACTGGCGCAGGACGCACGTGATGCCGGCGCGGCCGCAGGCCTCCTTGCCCCGGTATCGTATACGCCGCTGACCGATGATGAGGTCTTCGAGCACTTCCGAACGGTGGCGCGTGAAAGCAGGTTGCCGATCTGCATCTACGACAATCCGGGCACGACGCATTTTCGCTTCACGCCGGCCTTGATCGGCCGTTTGAGCCATGTGGACGGCATCGTGGCGGTGAAGAGTCCCGCACTCGACGCGGCGGCCTTGCCGGGCCATATCGCCGAATTGCGGGCCGTCGTGCCGAACGGGTTCTCATTGGGTTACAGCGCCGACTGGAATTGTACCGAGGCGCTGCTGGCGGGCGGCGAGACCTGGTACAGCGTCCTCGCAGGAATTTTCCCCAAGGTCTGCCTCGACATCGTCCGTGCCGCGGCAAGTGGCGACGCCGCCAAGGCGCGGCAGCTGGACGCGCGGTTGCAGCCGGTCTGGCAATTGCTCAAGACGTTCTCGAGCCTGCGGGTCGTTTACGCGATCGCCAATCTCAGCGGGATCTGTGCGGCCGAACCGCCGCGTCCGATCCTGCCGTTGCCTCCCGACGCCCAGAAGAAGGTGGGCGAGGTTTTGGCGGGAATCGAGCTCGGTTGATCGCATCACATGATGTGACCGGTTGCATCGATCCAGTTCCGAACGGAACCCGCGTTCGATCCGCCGGCGTCGCGGCTTCCATCTCTACGCAAAATCGGCATAACAATCGCGAGGCGCTATTGGGAGGCGTTCGATGCGATTGCCGGTACGTCTGCTGACGCTCCTGGTTCCCGCGATGGCGTGGGCCGAGGAACCCGCAACCAATACGGCGGCACTATGGGGCAGCCCCACGGTCGACAACGGCACCTGCTGCAAGACGCTTGGCGAGGTGCGCGGCAATGTCGACCGACTCGATCGCGAGATCGTCCGTCTGATGGCCGAGCGCGGCCGCTACGTCCATGAGGCCGCGCGCTTCAAGGCCAATCCGGCGCAAGTCGAGGCGCCGGAGCGCGCCGAGGCGGTGGTCAAGAAGGCGATGTCGCTGGCCGAGCAGGATGGTCTGTCGCCCAAGGTGGCCGAAGCCGCCTATCGCGCGATGGTGCGCGCCTTCATCGACTATGAGCAGGGCATCCTTGCCGACGCCGCAGCGCGCGGCGATGCCCCCTGGAAGAAGTAAGCGGACGCGGCAGCATGCGGTACTCAGTCCGGCGCAGGGTCGCGGCCGCGGCGTTTGTCCTCTTCGGCTGCATGGTCGCATCGGGCCCTGCCTTTGCCGAGCGGCGCGTGGCGCTCGTGATCGGCAACTCGGCCTATCGCAACACGGTGCAACTGCCCAATCCGCGCAATGACGCGACCGATGTGGCGCGGATGCTGAAGGGGGCCGGCTTCGAGGTGGTGGAGGGGGTCGATCTCGACAAGCGCGGCATGGACGACGCATTCCGCCGCTTTGCCGATGCCGCCGTCGGCGCTGATGCTGCACTGTTCTTTTACGGCGGTCATGGCTTTCAATTCCAGGGCGCGAACTACCTCGTGCCCATCGATGCCAGGCTGACTGGCGCCGCCGACATCGGCGCCCAGATGGCGCGGGTCGACGACATCCTCGCCGACCTGCAACGCGCCAGTGGCGTTCGCATCCTGATGCTCGACGCCTGCCGCGACAATCCGCTTGCCGACCAGTTGCTGGCGCAGGCCAATCCCGCGCGCGCCGTGACGATCACGCGCGGCCTGGCACGGATCAAGCAGACCGCGGGCACCGTGATCGCCTATTCCACGCAGCCCGGCGCGGTCGCCGCCGACGGCGAGGGGCGCAACAGTCCGTTCGCGGCCGCGTTCATCCGCGAGGTGAGCCAGCCCGGCACCGAGATCGGCCCGCTGTTCCGGCATGTCGCGGCCGACGTCTACAAGGCGACCAACGAGCGGCAATTGCCCGAGGTGACGTTCTCGCTGCTCGGCGATTTCTATTTCGTCGGTCAGCCGGCCCCGACGGCGCCGCCGCCGGTAGCCGCAGCCCCTGCGCAGACGCAGACGGCTGCGCTGGTGCTGCCGACACCGGCCGCGCGCAGCGCCGCGGAAGGCTGTGACAAGCTCGCGGCGTCCGCCGAGGACACCGACCGGCCCTCCGGCGTGCCCGGCGTCGCGCTCAATCACATCCAGCCGCGGCTCGCCGTCGATGCCTGCCGCGCGGCGCTCACGCAGGCGCCGGACCATCGCCGTCTGCAATTTCAGATGGCGCGCGCGCTCAGCGTCGCCGGCGAACTCGCGGAGGCGCGCGACTGGCTGACGAAGTCCGCTGCGGCGGGCTCGGTCGCGGCGATGTCCGACCTCGCCGTGATGCTGGAGAAGGGCGAGGGCGGCCCGGCCGACCTGCCGCGCGCGGTGGCGTTGTTTGACCAGGCCGCGGCCGCGGGCAACGTGCCGGCGATGCGCAACGTCGCCATCGGCTACGAGAACGGGGTGGGGCGTCCCGCGGACGCGGCGCAGGCTGCGCAATGGTACCGCAAGGCTGCCGATACCGGCGATCCGCAGGCGATGGGTTTCCTCGCGGTGCTATACCTGCAAGGCACCGGCGTGCCGAAGGATGCGAGCCGGGCGCGGCAATGGATCGACAAGCTCGTCACCACCGAGCACACCGCGACGATGTTGCGCGTCGGCTATGTGCTGCTCGGCCTGACCGGCGCGGTGAAGGATTATGCCACGGCACGCACGTTGTTTCAGCGCGCCGCCGAACTCGGCGACGGCGACGGCAATGTCATGCTCGGCAATATGGCCGCCGGCGGCATCGGCGAGGCGCGCGACTTCGCGCGTGCCGCCGACTTCTACGAACGTGCCGCGGCGATCGGCAACATGAACGCCAGGGCGAGCCTGATGCCGCTGCTGATGGCGGGTGCCGGCGGTCTTCGGCGCGATCCCGGCAGGGCCGCCGAATACGGCCTGGAAGCGCTGCGCGGCGGCTCACCGGTGGCGCGCGCGCTGTTGATCGAGAAGCCGACCACCTCGCTGACCCCAGAGCTGCGCAAAGCGGTCGAGCAGCGCCTGGTGAAGGCCGGCCTGCTCAAGCGCGCGCCCGATGGGCGTTACGGACCGGACACGCTTGCGGCGCTGCAAAGCGCGGTACTGGCGAAATAGCGGAACGCGTCGGGTCGCCACGCAAAACGAGGGACGTTCGCTTGAGTTCGGAATAATGGAATTGTGCCGCTGATTTGCCCGACGTGTCAAGTTGGCCAGCCGTACGACGATGGCCGGCTGTTGCTTTGCATGGGGTTGTTTTCGATATTTTGCCAGTGCGCCTCGAACCGATCCACCTCGCTCGAGAACGCGCTAATTGCCGCCGCCTTCCTGGGTGTCGATGTGATGCACGACGTCGTCGGGCAAAGCGTGGGCCACGGCGGCGGCGGGTCCGGGCTCCGGCCCGATCTCGCGGCCGCGACCGCGGATCAGACGTTCATAGGCCGACACCAGCGTGGTGTAGGGATTGACCCAGAGCCAGCCGTCACGGGTGAACACCTGCACGTCGAAATGCAGATGCCGCGAGGTGCCGTTGGGATGGTCGAGATAGTTCGACACCACGCCGATCTTCTCGCCTTCGCCGAGGCGGCGGCCGTTGAGCAGGCCGTCGGCATCCATCGCGGACGGGTTCATGTGCATGTAGCGGAAGCGGACATGCTCGGTGCGGGTATTGACCTGCAAGGTCGCCGCCTGCTGCTGCGCCGAACGGATCACGATGCCGTCGCGCACCGCGACGACCGCCTGCTGCCTGGGGTCGCAACCATCCTTGCTGTCGGGCGGGCAGCCGCCCGGCCTGATGTCCTGGCCCTGGTGGCCGTAGCCGCTCGCGCACTGCCCGACCTCGAAGCTGCGCGCCTCGCAGAAATTGTCCTGCCAGGGATACTCGTCGACCCGCCCGCGCTTCGGAAAGGACTGCGAATGCGCGAACGCCGGCGCCTTCTCCAGCGGAAAGCGGATCTGCGAATACACCGTGAAGTCGGCATGGCCGCCTTGCTGCCTGCGGCCGCCGCTGCCGGCGATGATGTCGCCGCTCGGGCGATAGGTGAAGGCGGCCGACGGCGCGATTGGGCGCTCGGCGACGTCGGCGGCGAGGTCGCTGCGCGGGCGTGACGGCTGTCCGCCCGCGATATGCAACGCCTTCAGGAAGCGTTCGGCGACCGGGGAGGCCTCGCGGCACGCCAGCCGCTTCGGTCGCGGCGCGCTGTCGAGGCACTGGATCGAGACCACATAGGGAATCCCGAACCTGGTGAAGGCATAGCGGACATAGCCCTCGCGGATGAAGCGGCGCAGATCCGGAAACTGCGCTGCTAGCGCCTTCACCGGCTCGCCCTTGCCACCGAGCCGGTCGGCAAGGTCGTAGACCAGGATCGAGCCAGAGATCTGCACCTCGACCGGCTTTGCGAACGTCCGTGGCGGCATGCCGTCGCCGGCTCCCGGGTCGAGCGAGAACACTGCGTCGTAGCCGGATGCGCCGGCATGGAACAGATCGGCGGCACGGAAGTCGGCCTGGTGGCGCGCGACCGCCAGGCTGTCCGGCGCGCCGCTCAGCCGTGCGTCGAGATAGCTCGCGGGATCGAACGGCAGCAGCACCGGGATCGGGCTGCGCGCGATGCCGGGGAACAGCGGCGATGTCACCGCATTCAGCTGCACCAGCGCAGGGGTCGAGCGCGGATCCGAGGCCGGGACGCGGCGCTGGCCGGCGAAGCTGAAATTGGCGGCAACGGCCGGGTGGACGCCGATCTCCTGCCGCAGTTGGTCGAGCGCTGCGCGCCATTCGACCCGCATGGCCGAGATCGAGGGTGTCCTGAATTCGTCAGCGTCAGCGCCGGGAAGAGGCAAGAGCAGGGCTGCAAGCCAGCAACTGATGAAGCTGACCACCTTCCTGCTCACTGCACCCCCCGGCTCATGACTGATCGCCAGCGAGAGTAGAGCAAGATCCGGAAAAGTGTGTAGCAGTTTTCCGGAAATTTTATGTTTAAACAACAGCCTGATGCGGGGAGATCATTCACCTCGACCTCGCGGCGTCCACGCTGCTTAGTCCTTGATTAGTCCTTGGCGCGTTCCACGTAGGAACCGTCCTCGGTCATGACCACGATGCGGGTGCCAGTGGAGACGTGCGGCGGCACACCGGTGCGGATTCCGTTCGACAGCACCGCGGGCTTGTAGGAGGACGAGGCGGTCTGGCCCTTGGTCACCGGCTCGGTCTCCACCACTTCCAACGTCACGCGCTGCGGCAGCTGGATCGCGACCGGATTGCCGTCGTGCATCGACAGCTTGACGGTCATGTTCTCCTGCAAATACGGCGCAGACGAACCGACGATCTCCTTGGAGACCTGGACCTGGTCGTAGTTGTCGTTGTTCATGAAGTGGAAGCCGTCGGCGTCTTCGTAGAGGTAGTTGTAGTTGTGGTCTTCGACGGTGGCCTTCTCGACCTGGTCGGTGGTCTTGTAGCGCTCCGACACCTTCACGCCGTCGCCGATGCGGCGCATTTCGATCTGGCTGACCGGGGTGCCCTTGCCGGGATGAATGTTTTCGGCGGAGAGGACCACATAGAGCTTGCCATCCTGCTCGATGATGTTGCCCTTGCGGATGGAACTGGCGATGACTTTCAAAGGTGTTTTCCTGAATTTGAGAAGCGGGGGCGCAAACCGGACCGGCAGCCCCTCGGCCGTGGCGGCGATTTCGGGCTGCAACATACTGATTTGTCCCTGAGATGCCAGTCTTTTGCGGTCCAATTCGGCAGTTTGGCAGCCGTCCCTGCCGCCCCGGATTGGCCCAATTTCCGGGCCGAATCGTGCCATCCGCCCCCGGTTCGGCCGTGGTGGCGCATGGACAAGGCCGGCATCTTTCGACAAGAAGGGATCAGCTTCGCCGCCTATTCCGGTGACCAACGCCGTGCCGACCATGAATCTGCTTCGAATCAACTGGTTATGCCCGACTCCTGAGCGGGGGTGGAGGCTTGTTGATGTCGAATCCAAGCGGACCCGTTGGCGATGACGGGGCACGACCAGCCCTCGCCGTGGTGGATGCCGCGGCGCTACGCCGACCGCAGGCCGTTCTTGCAGGCGCGGACCGCAATCACGCGAGCGCTCCGGGCGTGGTTCGAGGAGCAGGGATTTGCCGAGGTCGAGACCGCGATTCTACAGGTATCGCCGGGCAATGAGACGCATCTGCACGCCCCGCGGACCGAGCTCCGGCAGGCCGACGGCGCGCGTACGACACGTTATCTGCGCACCTCGCCGGAGTTCGCCTGCAAGAAGCTGCTCGCGGCCGGCGAGCCCAAGATCTACGAATTCGCGCGCGTGTTCCGCGATCGCGAGCGCGGCGATCTGCATCTGCCCGAATTCACCATGCTGGAATGGTACCGCGCCAATGCCGGCTATGACGCCATCATGGCCGATACAATCGTGGTGATCGCCCACGCGGCGCAGGCGACCGGAATCGGGCGGTTTTCATTCCGCGGCAAGATTGCCGATCCGTTTGCCGAGCCGGAGCTGCTGACGGTCGCGGCGGCTTTCGAACGCTTTGCCGGCATCGATCTGCTGGCGACGATCTCGGACGGCGAGGGCGACCGTGCCGCGCTGGCGGCGGCCGCGCACGCGCGGGTGCGGATTGCAGATGACGACACCTGGTCGGACATCTTCAGCAAGGTGCTGGTCGAGCATGTCGAGCCCAATCTCGGTCAGGGCCAACTGACGGTGCTGTTCGAATACCCGTCGCCGGAGGCCGCGCTGGCGCGCACCAAGGCGGGCGACCCACGCGTAGCCGAGCGTTTCGAGGTCTATGCCTGCGGCGTCGAGCTCGCCAACGGCTTTGGCGAGCTGACCGACGCGGCCGAGCAGCGCCATCGTTTCACCGCGGCGATGGACCAGAAGGCCCGCCGCTACGGCGAGCGCTATCCGCTCGACGATGACTTTCTCGCCGCGGTCGGCCAGATGCCGGAAGCCAGCGGCGTTGCGCTCGGCTTCGACCGGCTGGTGATGCTGGCGAGCGGCGCGCCGCGAATTGATCAGGTGGTCTGGACCCCGCCTGCAGGAGAGACATGAACAGGATCGATCCGAAACTGGCGGCGACCCTGCGCCAGCCGCACGAACTGGTCGAGGCTGGTCTCGCGCCGGTCGCTGCCCTTGCCGAGCTCGAACAGGTCGCTGCGCGCTACGCGGTCGCGGTGACACCTGAACTCGTCGCGTTGATTGATCCCGCCGATCCGGCCGACCCGATCGCGCGACAGTTCATCCCGAGTGCTGACGAACTCGTCGAGCAGCCCGGCGAGAACGTCGACCCGATCGGCGACGATGCGCATTCGCCGATCGCCGGGATCGTGCATCGCTATCCGGACCGGGTGCTGTTCAAGCTCGTTCATGTCTGCGCGGTCTATTGCCGGTTCTGTTTCCGGCGCGAAATGGTCGGACCGGGAAAGGCCACGGCCTTGTCCGACGACGCCTACGGCGCGGCGCTCGATTACATCCGTACCCATCCAGATATCTGGGAAGTCATCCTGACCGGCGGCGATCCGCTGATGCTGTCGCCGCGCCGGTTGACCGAGATCATGACCGATCTCGCCGGCATCGATCATGTGAAGATCATCCGCATCCACACCCGTGTTCCGATCGCCGATCCCGTGCGCATCAATCCCGATATGATCGCGGCGTTGCGGGTGGAGGGCGCGACGACCTGGATCGCGATCCACGCCAACCACCCCCGCGAACTGAGCGCCAATGCCCGCGCGGCATGTGCGCGGCTTGCCGATGCCGGTATTCCATTGGTCAGCCAGTCCGTCCTGCTGCGCGGCGTCAACGACGATGTGGCGACGCTGACGGCGTTGATGCGCGCCTTCGTCGGGTGCCGGATCAAGCCGTATTACCTGCATCACGGCGACCTTGCGCCAGGCACCGCACATTTGCGCACGACGATCGAAGCCGGGCAGGACTTGATGCGGGCCTTGCGCGGGCGCGTCTCGGGCCTGTGTCAGCCCGATTATGTCCTCGACATCCCCGGCGGCCACGGCAAGGCGCCGATCGGCCCGACCTATTTGTCGCAGCCGGCTTCCCGCGAACGTGAAGATGCCGCGGAACGACGATACCGTATCGTCGATTATTGCGGCGAGGTTCATCTTTATCCGCCGCAATCTTGAGGCGGATATGGGCGGGGCCGGGGACGGAGCGCAGGAGCCGCCCGAGGACGGCGGCAGCCGCAGCATCGAAAATGCTGTGATGTTCGGCATGTTTGCGCTGCTGGTCGGCGCGGGAATCTGGCTCCTTGGTGCGATGGCCGATATACGGAAGGTGCAGGATTGCGCAGCGCAGGGGCGACGCAACTGTGCTACCGTCGAAGTGCCGGAACGGGCGCGATAGGGTTGAGAAGCGGAGACGCGAGATGCGGAAGACAGTTTTGGTGATGGCTCTGATGTTGGTTGCGGCTGGAGCGTCCCAGGTTGGAATGTCCCCGGCTTGGGCGCAGCAGCAAGGTGGATCGTCCTCCGTGCAGAAGAATTCCGGGGTGCCGGAAGCGCCGATTGGACATCGTCAGCCCCGCCGCGGCGACATACCCAACGAAAAGAACATCAGCGATCCGAACAATACGGCGAACAAGGAAGACGCGGCGCTCGACAAGAAGATCAAGAGCATCTGCCGCGGGTGTTGACCTCCCGTGAGACGCCGGCGGAGCGCGACAGCTCCGCCGGCAACGCTCAATCGGTTCGGCCGTGTCAGGCCGAACGCTCCTGCAAGCCGTCGCGCCGCACGCTGCGTCTTGCGTCGACGGCATCGGCCAGCTGCTTCAATACGTCAGCGGTCGTTTCCAGATCGATGCAGCCGTCGGTGATGCTCTGGCCGTAGGTCAGTGGCTTGCCCGGTACGACGTCCTGGCGTCCGGCGACGAGATTGCTTTCGATCATCACGCCGATGATGCGTGCTTCACCGCCTGCCACCTGCTGCGCAATGTCGGCCGCAACCGCGGGCTGCTTCTCCGGCTTCTTGCTGCTGTTGGCGTGGCTGGTGTCGATCATCAACCGCGCTGCGACACCGGCGCGGCCGAGCTCGGCGGCGGCGGCATCGACGCTTGCTGCATCATAGTTCGGCACCCGGCCGCCACGCAGGATGACGTGGCAATCCTCGTTGCCGCTGGTGGCAGCAATCGCCGAACGGCCGCCCTTGGTGACCGCCATGAAGTGATGCGGGTGCGAGGCCGACTGCACCGCGTCCGCCGCGATCCGCACGCCACCGTCGGTGCTGTTCTTGAAGCCGACCGGGCACGACAGGCCGGACGCCAGTTCGCGATGGATCTGGCTTTCGGTGGTGCGCGCGCCGATCGCGGCCCAGGAGACCAGGTCGGCGATGTATTGCGGCGTCGTCATGTCGAGGAATTCGGTGCCGGCCGGCAAGCCGAGATTGTTCACCGCCGAGAGCACGTTGCGGGCGAGCCGCAGGCCCTTGTTGATGTCGAAGCTGCCGTCGAGGCCGGGATCGTTGATCAGCCCCTTCCAGCCGACGGTGGTGCGCGGCTTCTCGAAATAGACCCGCATCACGATCTCGAGGCGGTCGGCTAACTGTTCGCGCAGGCCGGCGAGGCGCTCGGCGTAATCGACGGCCGCCGCGGGATCGTGGATGGAGCAGGGGCCGACGACGACCAGCAGGCGGTCATCGGTGCCATTGAGGATCGCGTGGATGGCGTTGCGGGCGCCCATCACGACGCGGGTCGCCGTCAGGGTGCGCGGGACCTCCCGCATCACCTCTTCAGGCGTACTCAGCTCTTTCAATTCCTTGATGCGAAGATCGTCTGTCGTACTCAACACGGCTGGCTCCTTTGGATTTCGGACCTGCCGGCACACAAAAAAGCCGCCAGGTCTGGCGGCTTGTTTTGGATGTTTGCTGCAATTATTCAGATTGAGCGCGATCCTCCTGCCGCCAGCGAGTTGTCGTAGCTAAAGTACCAAAAATAGCTGGTGGCGACGGTGATCATGGGGCGGCTCTATAGCGCAGGGATTTGGGGATGTCACCCCCAAATGCAACCCCGCCGCGGTTCGCCGTCAGGTGTTGCACGCCGCCAACGCCATGCCGATCAGCAAATCGGAGTGTGTCGGCAAGCTTATTCCGGTTGCGCAAAAGGGCCACGTCGACGCGCGCCCGTCCTAGCTCTGGCCCGGCGCGGCCGGAAGACCTTCCGAGGCGGTTCGCATCCGGTTGCGGCCGAAGAAGTAGACGGCGGTGGTCGCGACCAGGAGCGCCAGCCCGATCAGGATCGAGGTGAAGCCGATCGGGATCAGGATGAACGACGCGTCGCGCTCGGGGTTGACGTACCAGTGGTGCAGCGAGGTGAGCAGGAAACAGACCCCGGCAAAGCCGGTCCCGCCGCCGATCAGCAGCACCGCCCACATCCGCCGCAACTGGCTGAGCCGCTCGCGCGCGATGTCTGTGCGCGGCGCGTGATGCTTGCCGAGGCGCCGCACCAGGCGGATCGCGAAGCCGATCGAGGAGAAACCGATCAGGACGCTGGCCGAACCGAGCAGCAGCCGCGTCGTCGAGCTGAGATCCGGAATGCGCTGGAGCGCCAGCAGCGGAAAATCGAACGCCGCATGCAGCGCGACCGGTGCGACCAGCACCAGCGCCCAGTTGGTGATGCGCGCCCAGTCGCGATGGCCGCGATAGGCGCCGAGCGCGCCGCCGGAGCGCGCGATCGCCAGGTAGGCGCCGGCGATGATGCCGAGCGCGCCGTGGAACGGCACGGTCAGCACGCTGCGCAGCGCTGCCAGCGCGCGCCACATGTCCTTGTGCTGGACGAGATAGGCGAGGTTCTCGTAAGCCGCAAATCCGAGGCCCGCGGCCGCACCATAGACCACTGTGTCCATCGGGTCGGCGAAGGCACGGCGCCGCGTCGAGATCGCGACGATGACCAGCACCTTGACGATCTCCTCCGGCGCCGCGACCCCGAATGCCGCGCGCACTGCCTGCGTCGCCCAGGGATTGTCGGGAATGGCGAGCAGCGCATTGAAGGGGATTCGCGCCAGTCCGAGCAGCGAGATGCTGGCCGCGCCGAGCACGAAGGCAAGCCATACCTGAACCGGAGGTCCGGGGCGCTCGTCGGCGGCGATCACCAGCCACAGCACCAGCAGCGCGGGGGCGATCGCGGCGGCGCCGATCACTGTCGGAAGCGACTCAAGCAACAACATGGGGCTCAATCTGTTCTCGTGAACGGCAAAAATGGCCACAAACCCAGCACTTTGCAAGGTGGTCGGCGGCGGCGGACGCGCGGTTGGGAGTTCACGTTTGGCTATTTCCGGCGGAGGCGGACGCGAGCGCGCTGATGAACGGCATGGTAGAAGTGCTTGATCAGACGGGAGACGTTACCGGGTGCATTTACGCGCAGCAGAGAGTCATACGCGATCGATCCTCAAGGCCGTCAGCTGGCGGACGCTCGGGACGCTCGATACGTTCGCCATCAGTTGGTTCATGACCGGCAAGGTTGCGCTCGCCGGCTCGATCGCCGGGCTCGAGATCGTGACCAAGATCGCCTGGTACTATCTGCACGAGCGGGCCTGGGCCGTGGTTCCGTTCGGACGACGCACCGGTTAGCACGCCGCTTGCGTCAGCAGGCGGTGGCAGGTTTCGACGAACACCTCGGCGCCCGTGACGATATCGGCATCGTCGGTGTTCTCGCTCCAGTGATGGCTGATGCCGCCGATCGACGGCACGAACAGCATCGCCGCCGGCATGAGCGTGGCAAGCACCTGCGCGTCGTGACCGGCGCCGCTCGGCATGCGGATCGATTTGCCGCCGGCGCAGGTCGCGCTGGCCGCCTCGATCGCATCCTGGAATGCCGGCGTCATCATCGCGGGCACGCCGGTGCGGATGCGCTCGACCTGCACGCCGCAGCCGCCCTGCGCGGTGGCCTCGGCCGCCAGACGATGCAGATGTTGCTCGAGACGCGCGATCACCTCGGGATTGTCGTCGCGGATCTGGAACAGCATCTCGGCGCCGCCGGGGATGATGCTGGGCGCGCCTGGGTCCAGCGTGATGCGGCCAGTGGTCCACACCGTGCGCGGTCCGCACAGGGCAGGGAAGCTGTCGTCGATCGCGACGCAGAACCGCGCCAGCGCCAGGCCCGCATCCTTGCGCACCGCCATCCGCGTGGTGCCGGCATGGTTCTGCGCACCGGTGAAGGTGATGCGGAACTGCCAGATACCGACGATGGAGGTGACGACGCCGATCTTGAGCCCGCTGCTTTCCAGCGTGTCGCCTTGCTCGATATGGGCTTCGAGATAGCCGATATGGCGGGAAGCCTCGGCGGTGAGGCGAGGGCGGCCGGCAAAGCCTGCATCCTGCAATGCCTGTCGCATCGCGCGGCCGCTCGAGCGGTCGCGCGCGGCATCGATGTCGGCCTCGCTCACTGCGCCGGCGAACGAGCGGCTGCCGAGGAAACTGCCGAAATGGCCTTCCTCGTCGCACCAGGCGGCGACTTCGACCGCGCCGTTGATGCCGGGATCTCGGTTGATGACGCGCGCGGCTTCCAACGCATAGATCACGCCGAGCGGTCCATCGAGCCAGCCGGCATGGTTCTGGCTCTCGAGATGCGAGCCTGCGAGCAGCTTTGGTCCCGCCTTTGTGCTGCTGCCGAACACGTTGCCGATCCCGTCGATGGTTGCGGTGAGGTCCGCATCGGGCAGGCGTGCCGCAAGCCAGTCGAGCGAGCGCAGATGCGGTTCCGAGAATGTCGGCTTGTGTACACCGCTTTTGTAGGCGCCGATCGCGCGTAGCGCGTTGAGATCGGCGAGCACGCGCTTGCCGTCGAAGCGATGGTTGATGGCGGGCATTGGTTGGACTCCGGACTAGCGTGTTCGACGGCGCGTTGGCGCCGCAATCCCGTCTTGATGCCGTCGCGGTCGGATGCGACGAACCAAACAAGGCAAACGATTTCTTAGCGGTTCTGCTCTTAGGTCGCAGTACTGATGTCGCGGTACGAATAGCGTGTGAGTGTGATCATGTCTGCATTCCGGAACTGGGCTCGTAAGGCCGCCGTGTTGTTTCTTCCGATCGCGCTCGGTGCCTGTGCGCAATATTCGCAGCAATACAGCATGTCCACGCCGGCGCCGGGAACCGGCCCGCTGGCGTGGGATGGTGCCGGACAGGATCCCAATCTGCCGCAGCCGCGACGCCATGCGCGGAATACGTCGCCGGCGGTGGCCGAGACGTCCGACATACAAGTGTCGGAAGCGGACGCCGACGATCGACTGGCGCGCAAGCTCGTGATTTGCAGCACCTGCATCAAGCAGGCGCCGGCGGCGCAGCCGAACAATCGCCAGGATGTCGCAAGCGCAGCCAATCACTAGCGCGCCCAAGCCGCGAAGCAGTTCACTGCGAAAGCCGCGGATCTCGTTTGCGCAGGGACTAACCGCGAACGGTCCCGCGCGAGCGCTGGATGTTCATCCCGTGCGCTGGCCTTAGTTAGGCCACGATATCGCTTGATGCGCAGGCCCATGTCGTTCCGTCGATTCCTCATCCCCGCCGTCGTCGTCGCGCTTGCCGCCGCAATCCTGATTCACGCCGGCGGTTCGCGGGCGCATGCCCATGTGCCGTCGCATTGTGGTTTCTGGACCTCGATCGAGGCCGGATTGTCCTGCAGGTAGGCGGCCATCCCCGGAAAAGCGTTCTGAACGCTTGCCCGACCGGCCAATCGCCACTATACGTTCGCCCGTCGCGACCGTTGACGGTCATGACCAGTCCGGCGCATCTCACGTCTAACGTATTGATCTGCCGGGAGTTTTGCTCCCTTCGTCTATCGGTTAGGACGCCACCCTTTCACGGTGGAGAGAGCGGTTCGATTCCGCTAGGGAGCGCCAATGTTTCCAACGCATATCCCATCCGAGCCGCGAGCCCGTCCAACGTGACTGCGTTCAATGCCCATGCATGCGGGCATGACGCGGCAGGGGAGTTCCGTCGGCGGCTGCGCGGCTAACCGGGGTGCGCATTTAATCGACGGTCGTTTTGATATCCTGCGGGCGGTTGAAATTAATGTTTAATTTAACCCGTCGCTTGACCGACTCTTTTGCCCCTGATTAGAAGCCTGCGCGAGATTTTTAATCCATTGGGAGCATGCGATGTTGCGCCAGGTTGCGCTCGGACTAGTGATGGCTGCGGCGATTGCCGCGCCTGCGGCGAATGCCTCGACCCTCACCGGCGTGCTGACCGCGGACAACGGATTTCAGGCTTACATCAGCTCGAGCGACTCCACGCTCGGCACACTGATCACCCCCGGCGGCACCGGCGTTGACTGGCGCAACCCGCAGTCGTTCAGCCTGAACCTCGGCGCCGGGACCTGGTACCTGCACATCGTGGCGGAGAACTACGCCTCGGATTCCGATCACACCACGACGCCGTCGAGCGGCAGCAATCCGAACGCCATCCTGGGTCAGTTCAACCTGCTCGGCGGTGGACTGTTCGGCAACGGTTCAGCCACGCTCCTGACGTCGACGGATGCCGCCTGGCGCGCCCAGACGGTCACCGCCGGCTCGTCCTGGAGCACTCCGTCCGGAGCGGCCGCCTTGCAGGCGGGTGACAGCAGCAATGGCGGCGCCAACATCTGGACCGGCGCGTATGGCGGGCCGATCGCGGGCATCAGCACGAATGCACAGTGGATCTGGGGCAGCGGCGACAACACCGGGCAGGCCTTCTTCTCCACCACGATCTCCGCCGTCCCCGAGCCTTCGACCTGGGCGATGATGATCCTGGGCTTCTCCGGACTCGGCTTCCTGGCCTATCGGCGGCGCAATGCGCTGAGCGCGGCCTGATCCTCAGCTGATCGGCGTTGATAGCAAGACCGCCTTCGGGCGGTCTTTTTGTTTTCCGGATCAGGGAGGCGAGGTCGGCGAGGCTCGTGGCGCCGCCTTCCGTTGGTCGTTTGCCGCGGAGCCAATCAGGTTCCTGAATTCGGAGTATATTAATTATCCATTTCACATCGCCCCCGCCGTCCTCCTAAAACCAAACTGGCGAAAGTCTGACGCGTTGACGGGCCGAAACAGGCCCGACTGATGCGACTATTTTTTGAGGCTGGTGTTCAAATGAAGTTATTGCTGAATTTTGGATCGATTGTCGCAGGATTGGCCCTGCTATGTGTCGGTGCCTCTAGCGCAACGGCGTCAGTGGTTACCGAGCGTTACACCGTCGACATCGCCGTGACCGATGACACCACGGGAAATACGATCACGACGACCGGCTATATCGACACCGACGGAAAGACCGGCGCACTGTCGAAGTCCGATATCCTGGCTTTCAGTCTGACCATCGGAACTCACGTCGCGGACAAGCTTTCGAACATGTCTTTCAGTGGAAGTAACGTCCTGGAAGCGGTCGGCAGCAATCTCATATTCAATTTTGACGGCAATTTCGGTCCGAGCGGGCATTCCTTGCTACTCTTTTCCAATGACGGCCAGGCGGATCTCATCCTGTTTTCTTTTGGGGAGATCGACGACGACTACCCTGTGGCCGGCGCATCCCATAGTACGGGCTCGCCCGCCTCGATCGCGTTCGGAACCAACGGGACCATTTTGACCGCTGCGGTCCCGGAGCCTGCCACTTGGGTCATGATGATCCTTGGCTTCTGCGGACTGGGCTTTCTGGCTCGTCGTAAGCGCAACCGGCCGCTGCTCGGACAACTGATTTGATTGAGGGCTTCATGAAGATGTCCCGTGCCTGGTTGATTGCCGCGCTCCTTGCGGCAGGTGCAACCCGACCTGCCGCAGCGCTCCCGCTCACGAGCGATCTGTTGACCAACTTCAACGCGATCGTCACCAACTTCAGCTCACAGTCCGACACCGTCGGAGCGGTGATGATCGGCGGCAATCTGTCGGGCCCGAGCACGACATTCGATACCCAGGGTTATCAACCGACGGCCTCTTCGCTTTCGGGCTACGGTGGGGTCAACATCTACGGAAATGCCTCCGGCGGCCCGTACAACGTCAACAATCTGACGGTGCATGTCGGAGGTTCGCAGAACGCGACCTTCTCGGGTGCCAGCAAGGTCACCTCCAATTACGCCTTTCCCTACAGTTACAGCTCGATTGCGGGGCAGCTGACGCAGGTCTCGAGCGCGCTCTCCAAGATGGCGACAACTGGGTCGTCCGGTCTCGCCATCATTTCGCAGAACAGCTCTATCTTTACCGCCCAGCCGGTGAACGGTGTCGCCGTGATCAATATCACTGCCGCCCAGCTGGAGCAGGTCAGCAATCCGACCTTCGACCTCAACGGCGCAAAGCTGCTGGTCGTCAACGTCGACGGAAACTTTTCCACTGGGTCGGGAAACTTCAACGACAGCAACTACGCGTCGGACATATTGTGGAATTTCTACGACGCGACGAGCCTCAACTTCGGCGTCGAATTCGGCGGCACCGTTCTTGCTCCCAACGCAACCGTGTCAAGCTCCAGCCCGATCGATGGGACGCTGTTCGCCGCCTCGTTCCAAGGCAACGGCGAACTGCACTTCAAGACCCTCACTGACGCCAGCTATCTGAATTCGGTCGGGTCCGTTCCCGAAGCTTCTACCTGGACAATGCTGTTGCTTGGTTTCGCTGGTCTCGGCTTGGCGTCCTGTCGCCGGATCAAGAGCGAGCGCCGCTCCGGCGTCGATGCCAAAGCGCAGTTCGGCTAGATCCAACCAGAACCCAGTTTGCTCTAGGCACGACGCGGGAAGAGCAGGGTGGCTTTCCCGGGGAGCTCACGCTCAAGCGATGGGCTCCGCTCTACGGATCGGTCTGGATCGCTTGCATGATCGAGTCGCGAAGCCACTTATGGCCGGGATCGCGTTCGCTGCTCACATGCCACATCAGATAGGCATGCTGCTCGGGTAGCTTCATCGGAACTTCGTGGATGTCGAGATCGAAGTTCCGAGCGATCTCGTTGGCGAAGCGGCGCGGCAGGAAGCCGATCAGGTCGGTGCGCTCGATCATCGGTGCCATCGACCAGATCTTGCCGACCATATAGGGCGTGCGGCGGGCGGTGTCGGCGGCGATCAGCTTCTTGTCGACGCCGGTGAAGCCGCGCAGCTCGCGGCCGATCGCGATTTGCGGCAGCCGGCGCAGGGTGTCGATGTCGAGCGGCTTCTTAATTCCAGGGTGATCGCGTCGGCTCAGGATGACGAGCTCGATCGGACATAGCACCTGCGTGACGATGTCCTTGCTGTCGATCGGAAAAGCAAAGCAGGCAAGATCGATCCCGCCGTCGCGGATATCCTCGGCAAATCTCGCGGTGGCCTGCACGCATTCGATCTCGATACCCGGCGCCTCGGTGGTGATGGCGCGCACGATAGGCGGCATCAGGATCGGCTCGAAGGGATCGGCGATGATGACCCGAAACTGCCGCTGGTAGGTCGAGAGATCGATCGAGTCAGAGGTGATGAGCTGGCTACCGATCACGCCCAGCGCCTCGCGCACGGGGCGGATGATCTCGTTGGATTTGCTGGTCGGCTTCAGTCCGCGCGTATCCCGCACGAAGAGCTGATCGCCGATCAGGTCGCGCAGCCGGCCAAGTGCATTGGACACCGCGGGTTGGCTCATGCCGAGCCGCTCGGCGGCACGCCCGGTGCTGCCCGTGGCGTAGAGCGCCTCGAAGATCACGAGCAAATTGAGGTCGATCTTGCGGAGGTTGAACGCCATCGTGGCTCAAACGACTTTCCGCCTGTTGGTCGGTTGCTGGCGGGCCGGGGGCAGGGCAATGAAAGCCCCTAGATACCGAACATTTCATTTGGTTCCCACCCTCCTTCTGGGAACAAGATGAACGAACGTGGTTTGCAGCCGTCACCGAGATCGACACTTCGTGCTGCTGGATCGAGCGCGCAACGCACGTCGCGGCTGTCGATTCCGCGCGCCAAAGGTCTGTTTTGGTTGAAGTTTGCAGGGCGGCGTGCTCGCCGTTCCGGAATCGCTGCAAACCGCTGATATTTCGCAACCCTTTGTAAAGCCAACGGCGGTAGGGCTGAACCTTGGGGATGAAGTGATGGCTCTTGGGACCAGGAAGCGCGAAACGCGCAAATCGTTGCGTCAGTCCGGCTGGATCACGCTCGACGGCGGCTTCGCCGCGCGGCCTTGCGTGGTCGAGGACATTTCCTCGTCCGGCGCAAAGATCACCGTCCAGGACAACAACACGCTGCCGGCCAAGCTGCGGCTGGCGTTTTCGCGGGACGCCCGCACCGGGCGCGCCTGCGAGGTGGTGTGGCGCGAAGGCAAGACCTTCGGCGTCCGGTTCGTGCGCTGAAGCCTGACCACGTCGGTCTTTCGACGGTTCTGCCCGATCGCGTCATGCGCTGGCCTGATCCCGCGACACGCGTTAAGAAGTTCTAATGCGCACGACCTGCTTCGCCGTCATCGCCGTCCTGATTCCTGCCGCTGCGTCCGCGCAGCAGGGCGACCGCTGGAATCTTCGGACGCCGCCCGACGCCGGGAAAACCCTGCCGTCCAAGTCCGCGACCCGGAGCAACGCCTGTGCGTCGTATGGACCGGGCTTCGTCAAGGTCGAGGGCTCCGACACCTGCGTGAAGCTCGGCGGCGCCATTCGCGTCGACGGCGTCGTCTCCGGCGGTCGCTGAGCGGCCCGACGCTCACGACATCGGTGGCGCCACGAAGCGGATGAAGCCCGGCCGCTGCGCGATCTCGCCGAACCAGCGCTCGAGATTGGGCAGTGTCGGCTTCGTCACGCCCTCGACGCCGAGCCAGCGCCGCGCAAAAGTGCCGAGCGCGATGTCGGCGATCGTGAACTGATCGCCCTCGACGAAGCGGCGGCTGGCGAGTTGCGCCTCGACGACCCGCCACACGATGCCCTCCGCATCGGCGTCCTTCTGGATCTGGACCATGTCACGCTTCTCGGGCGGCGTGCGCACCAGCGCCCAGAATACCGGGCGGTCGACCGGCTGCAGCGTCGACAGCGTCCAGTCGAGCCAGCGGTCGACGGCGGCGCGCGCCTTCGGCGCCTGCGGGTAGACCGGCGAGCCCTGGCCATGCGCCATGCAGAGATAGCGCATCACCGAATTGGATTCCCACAGCACGTAGTCGCCCTCGACCAGCGTCGGGATGCGCCCGTTCGGATTCATCGCGAGATAGTCGGGCTGGTCGTTCCGGCCGAACTGCATGCCGGCATCGATGCGCTGATAGGGCACGTCGAGCTCGGCGAGGCACCAGAGAACCTTCTGTACATTGACCGAGTTGGCCCGGCCCCAGATCGTCAGTTGCGGCTTGCTGTCCATCACGTTTCTTCCCGCGGTTGCGCTTTGCGCGTTCTTAGAGGAATAGCCGGAGAAAAGCGCGGGATGAATTGTATCGCGAGCAAAAAACAGGCTCCGCCGCAGTGCGGCAGAGCCTCACGCTCATGCATGGCGCATCAAGATACGATCAGCGCCCGAACAACAACCACAGCACGATGATCACCGGAATCGGCACGCCCAACAGCCAAAGCAAAATTCCTTTTCCCATCTCATTGCCTCCTCGCATTCCTCTTGGTGAGGGGGCAACGTCAGCGGTGGCGGCATGTTCCTAACGATCGTTCGGCCTCCGGATGAGGCGCGGAAAGCAGATCGGGACGGATGCGAGGCAGCGTTCACCAGTGGCCAGTGTTCTGCATCGAGGCCCATGGCTCGGCGGGCGCCTTCGGCTCGCCCTTTTGCAGGATCTCGATCGAGTGTAGATCGGGCGACCGCACGAACGCCATGTTGCCGTCGCGCGGCGGACGATTGATGGTGACGCCGAGCTTCATCAGCCTCTCGCAGGTGGCGTAGATGTCGTCGACCTCGTAGGCGAGATGGCCGAAATGGCGGTCCTCGCCGTACTTTTCCTCGTCCCAATTGTAGGTCAGCTCGACCAGCGGTGCGCCGCGGGTCTGCGGCTGCGACTTGAGCAGATGGAGGTCTTCCTCCGCGCAGAGAAACACCAGCGTGAAGCGGCCCTTGTCATTGTCGATGCGGCGCACTTCCTTCAGTCCGAGCGCGTCCTGATAGAACTTCATCGCGACATCGAGATTGCGGACGCGCAGCATGGTGTGGAGATAGCGCATTATTCATCCTCCTGCGGATTCAGATATTGTTTGGCCCTTGGGGCGAGACGGCCAATGAATTAGCAGCAAAACCCGACGCCGGGCAGGGGGCTCGCGCAGGATCGGATGCGATAAAGCCCCGCCCGGCTGCGGCGCCGGAACGGGGCTTGTGGTCGTGCCTTGGAGGCATCCTCTCTATCCCATCGATCGCTCATCACTTCCAATCAAGGACGCGCGAGGTTGGACCTCCTCTAAAACGCAAAACCCCGCGAGCGGGCTCGCGAGGTCTGATGCCGACCGGCCTTGGGGAGATCGCGCCGGCAACCGCTCACATAACGGTGTTCGGACCGAGAGGTTCCTACGCTCGGAAAAAAGAAAGCCCCGCAGGCTGGATGCGGGGCTTTCCCAGCTGACGGACTGGGGATCTCTCAGGGCGTGAGCCGTCAACTGTTCGGCACCAAACTTAAGGTTGAATCTACAAAATGCAACAGCGTCGCGTAGACGAAGTGTGTTTGTCCCACAGCGCTGTGCCGAATGCCGGGCCCTGAAATCCCCAGTGCCGGTATGTCTTCGCACTGCGCAAAAGGTTCACGGCAAAGAAACCTGCGACGGGAGCTCGCGGGGCGGATCGCGCAGTGTCGCGCTCAGACCTTGATATCGAGGATGGTCTCGACGGCGTCGCGGTCGGCCTGGTTCTTGGCCGCGAAGACGTCAAGCACATCCTCGCTGATAATGCGGGGCTGTGCCTTCGCGGTCTGATCGACGACGAGTTGCACTCTGGCTTGCGTCACTTCGGCAGGTACGGGGTAAACCAGCATGGCTCTCTCCCTCCAGCCGTCGAACCTTGTCAGGGGGATCTTAACGATTTGCAAGCTCCCCGGTGCGGCGCATTCGGCGCGAATCCGATCCCGCTGTTTTGCCGGGCAGGAGGTGGCGAGTGGGTTATCCGGCACAATCAGCGATGGCGAGGTCGTGCTCGTCGGAACCCGCGGCCTGAGCTTCCAGGCGACCCGCAACAGGCTGGCGAGCGCCCGAGTGCCGGCAGGCTGTGGACGAGTGCGCAGCAAGACGCGCATATTGCTCCGCAAAAAGCACCGCCGCCGCTGTGAATTTGCTGCGGACAAGCCCGGGATAGTCTGTGGATCGCTGCCGCGGCGTGCGGCCGGAACTCCCGCTCCAACCCTACCAGCCCACCGCTAACTCTACCTGGTTAGGTTAAGAGCAGCGTCCTGTTGTCACCATCTGTGGTTGCGCTAGGGATGGTCGCAGGTGACTGCCATGATGCCATCGTTCCACAACGCGGACCGACCGACCCACCGACGGGTGATGGTGGCGGGCCTGCTGTTCTGTGCTGTCTTCGTTGGGATCAGCTTCTGGCTTCGGCCACAGCCGGACAGCGGCAAGGTGCTGGTGAAGGCGGACCGGCTGGTTCGAACGGCTGGCGAGGCGCGGAAGGCGAACTGAGGCCGCTGCCGACGCTCAGTCCGGCAGCTTCCCGTCCGGGCGCTTGTGATACATGGCGACGCCGACAAATCCGGCAAAGCCCATCACGTTCAGCAGCAATTCCATCCACGCCGGCATCGATGCCAACCTCGCTCACCCCAAGCTAATCCCTATGGTTGTGTTTTTGTTCCCGCGCTAACCGATGGTAGCTTTGCGCAATCGCATGACTGCGGAACCGAAGCGAGCGCGGCGGCCAATAGCCTCGCTGCAACCATCCCATCGCGCCCGCGTTGGTGCACCGAACGACATGAGGAGGTTGCGTATGAAAAAGGTACTGGCAGTGTTGGCGACGGTTGCGACCATCGGCGCAACGATGGTCAGCGCGCCGGCGCAGGCGCGCGGTATCGGACCCGGACTGGCTTTCGGTCTGGCCGCCGGCGCGCTCGCCGCGGGCGCCGCCGGGGCGGCGTATGGCGCTTATGGTCCGTACTACGGGTCGGGCTACTACCCGGGTTATTATGGTCCGCGTTATGGCTACTACGGTCCCGGACCCTACGCCTATTATCGCGGTCCGTACTATCGGCACTACTATTACCGGCACTATTGGTAACGACGACGACGAGCCCGGAGCGCATCGCTCCGGGCTTTCTCAATCGAGTGTCATGGTGTGATCATGCGCCACCGGGCACGCCATCAAGCGCTCTTGCGCTGAATTCCACTCCAGACATTGCCCAGCGTGCTGTCGTAATATTCCTGGCGATCACGCTCGAATCTCTGCTGCGTCGCTCTGAAGCTGGCAACGCGTGCGACGATCTCCTCGCGCTCGCGCGCGGCGCGGTCTTCCTGATCGGTCATTGCCCATCCTTCTCATCGTGGTCCTGTCCCGCGGCGCATTGACGTCAGCGAATCGGGCGTCAATGCGGAGCCGGCATTGCAGGATTGTGATGATGCTGAGGCGCTGAACCGGTGATGCGGCCTGTCCGCAGCAGTGGATTGTCGCTCAAGATGCCCCGGTCTCACCCGACGGCGCGTGATGGTTGAGCTCGCAATCGCTCTGGCCGTGCTATAATCGCAACGACCAACCGGATGATTTCCAGTGATTGCAAAAGACTCGATTGCAAAGGATTTGCGCAGCGGTGTCGAGCAACTCGGCGAGATGATTGCTGAGGCGTCGTCGATCGTGCCCTTCACCGGCGCGGGCATCTCCACCGAGTGCGGCATTCCCGACTTCCGCTCGCCGGGCGGGCTCTGGACCCGTAACCGACCGATCCCGTTCGATGAGTTCGTCGCCAGCCAGGAAGCGCGCGATGATTCCTGGCGGCGCCGCTTCGCGATGGAACCGACGTTCGCCGCCGCCAGGCCCGGTCGCGGCCATCGCGCGCTGGCTTCGCTCTACCGGGCAGGCAAGGTTCCTGGCATCATCACGCAGAACATCGACAATTTGCATCAGGCGTCGGGCTTCAAGGCCGATGACGTGATCGAACTGCACGGCAACACCACCTACGCGCGCTGCATCGGCTGCGGCAAGGACTACGACCTATCGTGGGTGAAGCGGGCCTTCGACCAGGCCGGCCGTGCGCCAGACTGCGCAGACTGCGGCGATCCGGTGAAGACCGCGACGATCTCGTTCGGGCAATCGATGCCCGAGGATGCAATGCGCCGCGCGGCGGAACTCACCAGGCATTGCGACTTGTTTCTGGCGATTGGATCGTCGCTCGTGGTGTGGCCGGCCGCGGGGTTTCCGATGATGGCGAAGGAGAGCGGCGCGCGGCTCGTGATCATCAACAACGAGCCGACCGATCAAGACGACGTCGCCGATCTCGTCATTCGCCACGACATCGGCGATACGCTTGGTCCTTTCGTAGGCAATTGATGCCCGATTGATTCGCGGCTGTGCAAGCCTGTTCATAGTTCCCGCAAGAATCGATTTTTAGCTATGCCCGGCAAGCGGGAGTGTTATCTTTTGGTTGAGAGATTCGCGCAGCGTCAAAATGAGCGACCACGGAGTTGGTCATGGAGAGCAGCGTGCAGAGGGTGCGCCGCAACGACGGCGATTTGCATTTGATGTGTGGGGTCCGGGGTCATGGGGTCGGACGGATTTGAGTCCAAGAAGCTCGGCGGACCGCCGATCGGCGGAGTTGGGCAAAGTAGAATTGCACAAGGCGAATACGGCGGCAGTGCGTCGCGCGATGCGGCGATGGATGCCTTCTCTGGCCTCGGTGACGCCGCAGCCAACCTCGTTGAAGTCTCCGGCGTCATCAAATGGTTCGACGCCTCGAAGGGATACGGCTTCATCGTCCCCGACAATGGCTGGCCCGACATCCTGCTGCATGTGACGGTGCTGCGGAGGGACGGCTTTCAGACCGCCTATGAGGGCGCACGCCTCGTCGTCGAATGTGTTCAGCGTGCCAAGGGCTATCAGGCCTTCCGCATCGTCTCGATGGACGAGTCGACGGCGATCCATCCGGCACAGATGCTGCCGCCGCGCACCCATGTCACGGTGACCGCGACCAGTGGGCTGGAGCGCGCGCAGGTCAAGTGGTTCAACCGGCTGCGCGGCTTCGGCTTCGTGACCTGCGGGGAGGGTACCCCCGACATCTTCGTGCATATGGAGACGCTGCGGCGCTTCGGCATGACCGAGCTGCGCCCTGGCCAATATGTGCTGGTGCGGTTCGGGCCGGGCTCCAAGGGCATGATGGCCGCCGAGATCCACCCCGAGACCGGTCCGTCGGCACTGTCATCGCACTGAGCATCATCCGGAAAAGCCCGAAGCAGTTGTCCCTCGCGACAAGTGCGGAATGCGTTTGCGCGGAGATCATGCTCAAACGAGACCTCCGGTCGCTCGCCCTGACGGAAACGTGAGCCGATGGCGAGCCCTCTGGCCTCTGGCATTTGCCGCAATCATCGGGTTAGGGTCCGCCGGAAAATCTTCTCCGGTGTGAGTATTTGTCGATGTATTTCGATCGTATTGTTGGCCGGCTGCGTCCGTGGCTGGTGGCCTCCCTCGTCATCATTGCCGGTACGCTGCTGGGCCCCGCGGCACAGGCCGCCAGCGTGCAGCCGCTCGAGATCGTCACCAAATCGGGCGTGCACGTGTTCTCGGTCGAAATGGCGACCACGGAGGAGGAGAAGGAGACCGGCCTGATGTACCGGAAGGAGCTCGCGGACGGCAAAGGCATGCTGTTCGACTTCTCGCCGGAGCAGGAAGTGTCGATGTGGATGAAGAACACCTACATCTCGCTCGACATGATCTTCATCCGCGCCGACGGGCGCATCCTGCGCATCGCGGAAAACACCGAGCCGATGTCGACCAGGATCATTCCGTCGCGGGGACTGGCCAAGGGCGTCCTCGAGGTGATCGCCGGGACCGCGCAGAAATACGGCATCCAGCCCGGCGACCGGGTCGCCCACCCGCTGTTCGGCAGCCGTTAGTGCCGATTTCGCCTCGGGAAGCCCCGCTCCGGCGCCTTGCTGGCGCTGGCTGAAGCGTGTATCCACGGGGCCTCTCGGAAATGTCGGGGTATAGCGCAGCCTGGTAGCGCGGCAGTTTTGGGTACTGCAGGTCGTTGGTTCGAATCCAGCTGCCCCGACCATCCCATCGCACGGTTTCAGACCTTGCCGTCGCACCTGCGCCGGTGGCGCGCGACTGCGCGCATCATGCGTCTGCCGGGGACTCGTCGCGATCCAGAATGTATCGCCAGACGCAACAACGCCGCCTGGACGGAGTATGTTCGTCCAGACGGCGCCGCCGAAATACTGGGCCCTGAAATCCCCAGTGACCATGAGTCGTCCTGACCGGGAATAGGTTCAACGCTGCGCTGGGCCGGAGCGGCTGCGCTCCGCAAATCTGTCCGATGAAAGAGGCCATCCGCGTTGCGGAATTCACGGGTGTGCGGGAACTTGTTCCGTTCAGGTTGCCTGCTAGTGTCCCGGCGCCAAATAGCGGCGGGGACAGAATGCGTGTTGGATCCGCGGGACGGCACGTGAGCACCGCCGAACGGATGCAGGCGTCATTTGCCGCGACTTCGGCTCCACGTGACTGCCGCTCGGTTCGCGCCGATCGGATAGGATCGGGACTGTTCAGACAGGGTTAGCGAAAGCACGATGAGCGCGGCAAAGAAGACATACCAGAATGCCATCAATGCGATGAATGGCGGGAGGCCGCTCGAGGCGATCGCGCTGTTCGACAGGGCCCTGGCGCTCAAGCCCGATCTGGCCGAGGCATGGCTCGGTCGTGGCAATGCATTCGCGGCGATGGGGCGGCATGACGAAGCGCTCGCCGCCTTCGACAAGGCGATCGCCTTGAAGCCGGACCTGGCCGGACCGTGGCTCGGTCATCTGCTGACCAACCTCGGGCGTTTCGACAAGGCCCTTGCTGCCTATGACAAGGCGTTGGTCGTGAAGCCTGACCTGGCCGAGGCGTGGCTTGGCCGCTGCCATTCATATGCGAAGCTCGGGCGTTACACCGAGGCGCTCGCCGCCTACGACAAGTCGGTCGCGCTTGAGCCTCGCGCGGCCGCACCGTGGCTCGGTCACCTCCTTGGCAGTGTGGGGCGGTTCGACGAGGCGCTTGCCGCTTACGACAAGACGCTCGCGGTCAAGCCCGATCTGATCGAGGCGTGGCTCGGTCGTGGCGACGTGCTGTTCAGGCTGGCGCGGCTCGACGACGCGCTGGTGGCTTTCGACAAGGTGCTGGCGCTCAAGCCCGACCTGCCGGAGGCATGGCTCGGCCGCGGCAATCTGCTCACCGAACTCAAGCGATACGACGAGGCCGGCGCCGCATACGACAAGGCGCTGGCGCTGAAGTCCAGCCTGGCCGAGGCGTGGCTCGGTCGCGGCAATCTGCTCGTCAAGCTGGCGCGTCACGAGGAGGCGCTTGCGCCCTACGACAAGGCTGTGGCGCTGAAGCCCGATCTGGTGCAGGCGTGGCTCAGCCTTGGCAACGCATTCGTGGAACTGGAGCGCTATGATCAGGCGCTTGCCGCCTGCGAGCGCGCATTGAAGCTCAAGCCAGATCTGGCCGATGCGTGGCTCGGTCGCGGCCTCTCGCTGCTCAAGCTGGAGCGCTTCGACGAGGCGCTTGCAACTTACGACAACGCGCGCGCGCTCAACCCCGATCTGGCCGGGGCGTGGCTTGGTCTTGGCAATGTGCTGCTCAAACTGCGACGCACCGACGACGCCCTTGCCGCGCAGGACAGAGCGCTCGCCCTCAAGCCCGACCTGGTCGAGGCATGGTGCGGTCGCGCCAACGTGTTCATGGAAACAGGGCGTCATGACCAAGCGCTCGAGGCCTACGACAAGGCGTTGGCGCTCAAGCCCGATCTGGTGGGTCTCGAAGGTGTCCGTTTGCAATTGAAAACGCATCTTTGCGATTGGGACAGTTTTGAAGCCGACTTCGCTCGGGTGATCGACTCGGCCCGGAACAACAAGTCGCATACCGATCCCTTCACGTTCGTCGGCGTCACCTCGTCGAGCAAAGACCAGTATGATTACGTGCGGCGTTGGGTCGGCAAATGGCATCCGCCGGCCAAGAACCCGCTCTGGAATGGAGACATCTACAAGCACGACAACATCCGCATTGCCTACGTGTCGTCAGATTTTCAGGACCATCCCGTAGCGCAATTGACGGCCGGGATGTTCGAACATCACGACCGGTCGAGGTTTGACACGACGGCAATATCGATCGGTCCCGCCAATGAGTCTGCGATGCGCCGGCGGCTGGAAGGCGCCTTCGGAGCATTCCTCGACTGCTCGCGGCTCAGCGACGTCGAGGTTGCGCAGAAGATCCGGACCGCGGAGATCGACATCCTGGTCGACCTGAACGGCTTCACCAGGAACAGCCGCACCAACATCTTCGCGCAGCGGCCGGCACCGATCCAGGTCGGCTATCTCGGCTATCCCGGCACGAGTGGCGCTGATTTCATCGACTACATCATCGCCGATCGAACCATCATCCCGGCTTCGCAGCAGGGCGATTTCTCGGAAAAGATTGCGTATCTTCCGCACAGCTATCAGGCGAACGATGCAACGCGCGCCATATCGGAGATGGTGTTCACCCGGGCTGAATGCGGGCTTCCGGAGCTAGGTGTCGTGTTCTGCTGCTTCAACAACCTCTACAAGATCACGCCGGCCGTGTTCGATCGCTGGATGCGGATCCTGGCCGCAGTGCCCGGCAGCGTGCTTTGGCTCCGTGAGGACAGCACCACCGCCGCAGCCAATCTGAGGATGCAGGCGGCGTTGCGCGGCGTCGATGCCGAACGGCTGGTCTTCGCCAGGCGCGTGTCTTCGCTGGCGGATCATCTGGCCCGGCATCGCGCCGCGGACCTTTTTCTGGATACGTTGCCTTTCAATGCTCACACGACGGCGAGCGACGCGCTCTGGGCAGGCTTGCCGGTGCTGACCCAGATTGGCGACACCCTCGCGGGCAGAGTGGCCGCAAGCCTGCTCACAGCGGTCGGCTTGCCGGAATTGATTGCCCGTGATGCCAGCGAATATGAGCAACGGGCGATCGGCATCGCGCGAGATCCGGAAGCGCTCAAGGCGCTCAAGGAGAAGCTCGCGCAGAATCGTCTGACCAAGCCGCTGTTCGATACCAAGCATTTCACCAGGCAGATCGAGGCGGCTTACGTCGCAATGCACGAGCGGTACCAGGCCGGCCTCGCGCCGGACATGATCATTGTTGCCGAGTAGGCGCCGACCATTGCGCCGACCGGCTTGCCAGATGTGTGTACACTATCGCCAGGGGATGCCGGGTGATGGGCTACGATCGGCATCGTCATCCGAACCGACAAGAACAATCAGAGAGAGGACCGGCCATGGCACGTAGACTGATCGATATCTCCGTTCCCCTGCAGAATGACGTTCCGGCCGACCCGCCCGGCAACCACCCGACCATTCAGTATATCGATCATCAGCAGGGGCTGCCGCGCATGTTGCAGTTCTTCGACGGATTGAAGGCTGCGGATCTGCCGGACGGGCAGGGCTGGGCCGTCGAACAGGTCTCGCTCTCCACCCACAACGGCACGCATCTCGATGCGCCCTGGCATTTCCATCCGACCATGAATCGCGGCGAGCGGTCATGGACCATCGACGAGGTGCCGCTGGAATGGTGCTTCCAGCCCGGTGTGAAGCTGGACTTCCGCCATCTGCCCGACGGCTACGTCGCGACAGCCGGCGATGTCGAGGCCGAGCTGAAGCGCATTGGGCATACACTGTCGCCGCTCGAGATCATCGTCGTCAACACCAGCGCCGGCGCGAAGTATGGCCAGCCCGACTACGTCAATTCCGGTTGCGGCATGGGCTACGAGGCGACGATGTATCTGCTCGAGCGCGGCGTGCGGCTGACCGGCATCGACGGCTGGAGCTGGGACGCGCCGTTCGTCTTCACCGCCAAGAAATATGCCGAGACAAAAGACGCCAGCCTGATCTGGGAAGGCCACAAGGCGGGTCGCCATATCGGCTACTGCCACATCGAGAAGCTGCACAATCTCGAGCAACTGCCGTCAAGCGGGTTCATGGTGTCGTGCTTTCCGGTGAAGATCGAGCGCGCGTCGGCGGGGTGGACGAGGGCGGTCGCAATCCTCGACGGCTAGAAATCTCGCTTGGTGTCTCGTCGGTGGGCTGGGCTCTTGGCCAAGGCTCGGGAACCCGTGCACACGCTGATCATTCCAGATGATTGTTGCAACATGGCTACAGCCTGAGGCAGACGAATCTGCTCTTATACACGTACTAGATGCATTGGCTGATCGGGCCGATGGCTCGCCTTCGCATCCCGATTTCTGACGCGTTCTCTCCCTGACTAGAGCCCCGGCCCCTTCCGGGGCTCTTTCTTGCGTGCCGCAGTCAGGCGAGGCCGCAAAAGAAAATCAGGTGCGCCGGGACCGACGCACCTGATCGTTGTCTTCACTATCGCTTGTGTGTCCGGACGGTTGTTACCAGCGGCAAACGCGAACACCGCGCGGGGTCCACCAGCAACGGGGACCGACATATCCGCCGTAGCCGTAGCCGCGGCCATAGCCCCAACCACGGCCACGACCCCAACCGCCGCCACGACCCCAGCCGCCGCGATAGCCATAGCCACGTCCGCGCCATTGCGCTTGCGCCGACGATGTGGTCGCGCCGACCAGGATGGCCGAGGTGCTTGCGACATAGACGAACAACAAAGCGACCGCTGCGAGGCAACGAGTCAGGATATTGTAGCGTTTAGTCATTCCAGAGATCTCCAGTCACTTCCAAACATCTGAACCAATGCTGGCTATCGTGCTTTGACGCGCAACACCGACGATCGGTTCGAGCATGCGAGTACAATATTTTCACTAAGGTTCTTGCGAGCTTTAGCGACTCTATTGAGGCCAAAAAGTAAGGTCAAGTTGTGGTCATGCATGCATGAAATGAGGTGGTTGCTGCGTTCATCTTGCCGTTCATCCGAGGTTCATTCTGTTCATCGTGTGTTGCATCGATTTGACTTGTGCGTCGCGGATGCAGAGATGCCAGACCTGCTGAAATGCTGTCGAGAACTTGAAGTCGACACGATCATGTTCTCTGAGCATTCCGAGAATCCTTCCTGAAGAGTGCCTATGCCGAAACAACACATCTACGTCCTTGGTCTCAACGTCTACGACCATGACGTCAGCGCCTGCCTGCTGCGCGACGGCGCGATCGCCTACGCGATCTCCAAGGAGCGCATCACCCGCGAGAAGCACGCCTCGGGCTTCTACAAGGAGGTCGTCGACTACTGCCTGTCCGCCGAGGGCATTACGCTCGACGACGTCGATCTCGTGGTGCGCAACAGCTACATCCTGCCGGTGCCCGAGATGGAGGAACGGATGCTCCATCAGGACATGCCGGGCTTCCTGCCGATCGCCGAGCGCAACGAGGCAATCAAGCACCCGTTGTTTCGTTCCAAATCCGATAAGGTGGTGTCGATCTCGCATCACCTCGCGCATGCCTACAGCGCGTTCGCGGTGTCACCGTTCAAGGACGGCGTCGTGATGATCGTCGACGGTGTCGGCAACTATCAGGCTGACGCAATGGAGTCCCATCCGCAGGACGGGGCCTCGCCGCTGGCCCGCGAATCCGAGAGCTACTACAGGTTCGAGGACACCAGGCTCGAATGCCTGAAGAAGGTCTACATGGAGCCGGCGCGCGGGCTGTTGTCGGACGAGTTCTACAACATGCCGGGGCTGGGGGCGCTCTACAGCCGGGTTTCGACCTATGTGTTCGGCGACTGGAACAAGTGCGGCGAGCTGATGGGGCTCGCACCCTATGGCCGCCATGGGCAAGTCGGCAGTCTGCTCGAGATGAAAGACGGCGAGCTGCACGTACCGTTCTGGGGCAGCGACAACCAGCAGCCTTTCGTGCTCGACGGCGGCAGCTGGGACAAGAGCCCGACCATGCAGCATTGGCAGGATATCGCCTGGCGGGTGCAGGACGACACCGAGAATGTGCTGCTGGCGCGTGCGCGCTGGCTGCGCGAGACCACCAGTGCGAAGAACCTGTGCGTCGCCGGCGGCGTCGCGCTGAACTGCGTGGCCAACGGGCGCATCGCGCGCGAGGCCGGTTTCGAGAACGTCTGGATCCAGCCCGCCGCCGGCGACGACGGCATCGCGATCGGCTGCGCCTATTACGGCTGGCTCGAGGTGCTGAAGCAGCGCCGCTCGTTCGTGATGGAGCACGCCTATGTCGGCCGGCGCTACAGCGATGCCGAGGTCGCAGCCGCGCTGCAAAATTTTCTGGTGCGCATCCAGGTCGACGTCAGGCGCAGCGACGACATCTGCCGGGACACGGCAAAACTGCTCGCCGACCAGCGGGTGATCGGCTGGTTTCAGGGGCCGTCGGAGTTCGGTCCGCGCGCGCTCGGCAACCGCAGCCTGATCGCCGATCCGCGCAAGGCCGAGATGAAGGACATCCTCAACAGCCGGGTCAAGCATCGCCAGGCGTTCCGGCCGTTCGCGCCGATCGTATTGGCGGAGCGCATGCGGGACATCTTCGAGGGCGAGGAGGACTCGCCCTACATGCTGATCGCCAAGCCGGTCCGGCCGGAATGGCGCGACAAGATCCCGGCGATCGTGCATGTCGACGGCTCGGCGCGGGTGCAGAGCGTGCGGGAGGAAACCAACCCGATGCTCTATCGCCTGCTCAAGGCGTTCGATGCGCTGACCGGCGTGCCGGTGCTGATCAACACCTCGTTCAACGTCAAGGGCGAGCCGATCATCGAGACGCCGCAGGACGCGGTGAGCTGCTTCCTGACCACCGGGATCGACCACCTCGTGCTGCACGACACGCTGGTATCGAAGACCACCATGCACAAGGTCGTCACACCTGTGATGACCACGTTCGGCGACGTCGCCACCATCGTGTCCTCGACGACGCAGGACGGCAGTCGCGGCGGCGGCTGATCACGCCTGGCGTCGCGCTAGCCGGAGGCGGGCGCTGCCATGCCGCGTCCCAGCGCGAATTGACCGACCGGTCCCTCGACGTGAAAGTCGAGTCCGGTCATCTTGGCGAACAAATCGATATTGGTGGTGCCGATCGCGCAGCCGCCGAGACCGAGATCCGTCGCCATCATGTACAGCGTCTGGGTCAGGACGCCGACATCCTTCAGGATCAGCGCATAGGCGATCGCGCTGTACTTCCAGGAGATCCGGCCGAAGCGCGCGGCGATCGTGATCAGGATCTGCGGAGGCGCGGACGCATCCATGGCAAATTCGGCGCTTTGCAACACGGCCTCGATGTGTTGTGGATGGGCGTCGATCGCTGCCAGCACGTGCGCAGCGGCGTCGTAGTGATAGAAGCCCCGCGCCAGGCCATCGCAGCTCGCAACGGTCAGATAGAGTTCAAGCTCATATGCGCTGCCCGCCCCGGGATAGGGTCTGCCGGTGTATTCGATGTCGGGACCATCGTCGGCGAACTCGAGCTTGCTGCTCCATTTCGAGCGGACGCCCGCAACGCTGCGCAGCAACCTGGACAGCTCCACGAGCGTGATCGGCTTCCGTTCATCGAAGTCGCGCGTGGAATGCCTTGCGTGCAGCAGCTCTTCGAACGGCGAGGGGGACCCGTCGACTTCGGGCAGCTTGACGATCCGTCCGGGCCAGGCGGGCCGCACCGCCGGCAATGGCGCGATCAGGCCGGTGTGCGGGTAGAGGCCGCCCAGCGGATTGGCCTGGCGGCCTTCCGTGCTGCGCGCATGAAACAGCAGGTCGTGAAAATCCCACAGCACAAGATCGTCGTCGCCTTCGGCCCGCCGGAGAGCATCGCGCTTTGCCGGGTCGACGCTGACGAGGATTTCGCAATCCAGCAGCAGCGCGAGGATTGCCGGGCCCGGATAGTCCTGCCGACGCCGGATTTGGCTGATCGTCTGTGGAACGGCGAGGATCGCGAGCAGGGTTGCGATCCGGGGATCGCAGATTTTGAACAGCGCCCCGGCGCGCGGCGATTCCAGCACCATCTCCGTGCCGCGCCGCCGCAGATAGGCGAAGCGCGACAATACGATTGTCGTCGCATCCGAGAGTGTCGGCATCCGCGGCCAATAGCCGGGAAGCTGCGGTTCGATCACCACCAGGTCCTCGGTCGCGCGCGCGCCCGGCAGGCGGTACTCCAGCAGGCCGCGCAGCGCCAATTGTCGGATCAGGCGCTCGATGTCGCGCGCCGTGGCATCGCCCTCGGGCGCAGCCGACGGCAGAGGCAAGCCGTCCCGCAGGCCGCGCGCGCGCTCCGCGACCGCGGTGCTGAATGTTCCGAGCGGCTCCGAATAGCCATCGACATGCGCCGCGATGCGGCCGTCGGTCTGGGTGTCCAGCGCGACGCGCGCATTCAGCCGAGCCAGCAGCGTCGGCGGCGCTGCGCTTGGCGATCCCGCCTGCTTCGGGGTGGTCTTGGATGTGCGTTTGGGCGTGCGCACGCCGGCATCACCTCAGGTATGCGGAAGGAACGGCGTCAGCTCGCTTTCCAGGGAAGGCCGATCGCGCAGTCCGAGCCTGACCGGGACATCATAGAGCCGCCCGGGTCCGAAGCGGCGATAGAAATGGCGCATGCCGGGCACGATCACCCGGACCACGGCAACCTCGACGTCCGGCCGGGTCTGGTCGAGAACGAGGAAATCCATCCCGGCGCGCGCGGCGATGTCGACGCAGGCGTCCACCTGCGCACGGGTGTTGTCGAGCGGTACGCGCGAAGCGGTCGCTGGGGGGAGAACCGGATTCGAGCTCGGCAGCAGGAACGGATAGTCCGCGATCCGCAGCGGATTGATGCCGTCGAGGCTCGGTTTCTCGCCGCTGCCGCCACCCATCAGCCCGATGGAGAGGAACTGGTTCAGCTCCGTCAACGACCGCAGCAAAGCGATGCGCGGATCGAAGTGCGAGCCGGACCCGAACTCGATGTTTTCCTGGCCGTTCTGCATCCAGTGCACGATAGCGACATAGGTCGGGATGCCGAGATCGCTGGTGATGTCGAGCACCCATAGCTTGCGGCCGGATTCCTCGAGTTGCGCCTTGAGATCGCGGACATAGGAATCTTCGAAGCTGTTGAGATCGATCTCCGCCCGCTGCGATCGGTTGTACCACCAGATCGCGTAGGCATCGCGCTCCATCAGTTCGAGGAAGCCCTGGACGATCGCTTCCTCGCGGGTATTGCCGGCAGCGCAGCCGTTGGAATCGGCGGCGAAGGCAGCCGGCCCGTCATAGAAGAAATACAGCAGGCTGGTCGGAACGTGCCGGAAGCGCTGGTCGCGCAGCGACCAGACCGGCGACCACTCGATCCGCTCGGACGGATCGAACGGATCGGGCGCCGGCTGGGTGTGATGGGAATCGTCATGGTTGTGAACCGCTCGGGTCCGATACTGCTCCTCGCTGAACAGCAGAACGTCATTGGGACGGATGGCATCGCCCGGCGCGAAGTCGGTGAAGCGCTTTTTTGTCCGGATCTCGTCGCCCTGAAAAATTCCCGAGTAGCGTTCGATCGCTTCCATCAGCGCGCTGGCTTCGCCTTGCTCGGCGGTGCTGCCCTTGCCGAAACTGCCGCCGCTGAGCCCGGATCGGAGTTGGTCGAGAGTCTGCGCCGGCGCGGAGAAATTGTGCTGGGCGTAAAAACTGGTGTTCATCGGCAGATCGACTTCGATCCGCTCCAGCCGTGTCACGACGCCGGTGAGCGGGCTGACATGCTTCTTGAACCGCGCCAACGTGGTGCGCGACGACACCGTGCGATAGCCGCCGCTGGTCATGACCAGCGTGGCGCCCGGGCCCAGTTCGATCGGCTGCGGCGCTCGTCGCGGATTTTGCAGTTTCTTGTTGCCGCAAGTCGGGCATTGCGGGCGGGCAGCCACATAGTGCCTGGCGATGGTCGAACCGAGCAGGTCCAGGCTCATGATGTGATTGCGCAGATCGGTGCGGAAGCCGCTGCCAATCGCCTTGGCGATCTCGACCGCCGCAAACTGAACGGCGCTTTGCCCGATCGTGTGCTGCGCGAGGGCAGAGACCGCAACCGGGCGTGCCCCGTTGCGATCGAGGAAACCCTTGATCTCGCGGTTGCGGATCATCCGATCGAACAGGCAGGTCCAGCACGCACTCTCGCCCGGATTGAAGACCGGACCGACCAGCGGAAACACGCCGGAGGGCTGCACCAGCAGCCAGGGAGACTTGCCGGACACGCGCTCCAGATTGCGCTCCGCCAGCCGCCGATCGAGATAATCGTTGACCAGGGTGACCGTGAGATCGGGCGATGCCTTGACGACGCGGACACCGAGGTCCCGCAACGCCTCGCTCAATTCAGCCGCGCCCTTGACGTCGATCGCCTCGACCCGCACGCGGCAGTCTTGCAGGTTTTGCCGAGCGACCGGGCCGGGCAGGCCGAGGCTCGCCCAAAGCCCGTCCACGGCGTTGTGGGGAGTTGGCGATGCCAAGATCACATAGCGCCGATCGAGCAGGCGCTTGATCGCTTCATCGATCTTGTCCGGTGGAAATTTTCGTCCGCGTTCGTCGAGGAGACTGACGCGGGATTTTCCCTTGGTGCCGATCGCCGCCGCCAGCGCGCAATAGAGTTCGCCGTGAAGAAAGAATTTGCGGTCTTCGGAATACAGACAGACGATGTCCGGAGGCAGCACATAGGCCGTGAAATTCGGTGCGAATTGCAGCGTCTCTTTGTCGGCCTGCGCAATGGATTTTCTGGGCAAGGAATCGTTCCTATGCAGCCGTGTTGGCTGGTCTCTCGGGGCGGGAGGAGGCCGGAGGCCTCAGCATTCCGGTGTTGCCGCACGAGCCGTGCCGCGCAATGGCACAAGGGCAACATCGGCAGGGGCAACATGAAATGGCCGGGTCGACCTGCGTCGAACCCGGCCATGACGATTGATGTTTGGCAACGCAATGCTATCCGGCTCAGCAGAGGCGGCAGGCGCCCCACGAAATGCAGCAGCCGCCACCGCATCCACCACAGCCGCCGCATCGGCAACCGCGACATCCGCGGCAGCCACGACAACCGCGGCAGCCTCCGCATCCACGCCACGCGACCTGAACGCCGGCTCCGGCGTCTTCCTTGTCGAACAGGTGGAAGGTCGCAAGGCTGACGTCAGCGATTTCTTCTTCGCCGAGCGTGATGGCATGGGTCGGAGTGTAGTTCGTAGTCTTTGGCGCGTCGGTCGCGGGCACTGCCGAAGCGGACGCACTACCCACCAGTGAGAGAGTCAATCCGGCAGCACCCAACGCGGGCACCGCGGCCTTGGTTACGCGCTTCCGCGTCGGGGCTTGCTTCACCCGTGGCATAGTCGCATCCTCCATTCCTGACGAAACTGGTTCTCAAATCCACCCCACGCATTTGTACGCTCGACGATCTGACCATGCAAGACGCGCGGCGCACTCGCACAACGCTTCAACGCGCATTCCGTTGCAATTTCATCTTGATGAACGTGATCCGACGCCGTTGCCGTCACACGGCCCACATCGTTAACGACAGTTTGCGGACCGCGAGACGATCCATGCTGCGCTGCGATTACTCTGAAGCCGGGCCGAGGGGGCACCAGAGGAATCACCATGGCGGATGATGCGGCGAGTTTTGTCTGGTACGAGCTGCTGACCACTGACGCTGCGGGTGCGAGCACCTTCTACGGCAGCGTCCTCGGCTGGCGCACCAGAGACGTTTCGACTGCCGAGCTTTCTTACAATTTGTTCATCTCTGGCGATGTCCCGCGAAGCGGATTGATGGAGCTGCCTGAAGAGGGCAGGCGGCAGGGTGCGATGCCGCGGTGGGTCGGCTATGTCGGTGTCGGCGATATCGACGCGACTGCGACCCGGATTCGAGAACTTGGTGGTGCCGTCTACGTCCCGCCGACCAGCACCAACATTGGCCGCATCGCGATCGTCGCTGACCCGCAGCGCGCAACCTTTGGACTGGTGAGCGATTTGAAGATTGCCGCGCCTGTCGTGGCCGATCTCGACGCGCCTTCGCGCGTGGGCTGGCACGAACTGCTGGCTGCCGACTGGCGCAAGGCGTTCGCCTTCTACGTAGACGTTTTCGGCTGGCAGCAGGCTGAAGCCGAGGTCGCTTCCGCCGAGCCTTATCAGTTGTTCGCAGCCGGCGGACGGATGGCCGGCGGCATCTTCAACAAGCGTCCGCTCGAACCGATTCCGTTCTGGCTCTATTATTTCAACGTCGACGACATCGACGCGGCGATGGCGCGCGTGAACAGCGGTGGCGGACGGGTCTACGAAGGGCCGCTTGAGCTGCCTGACGGCAGCTGGATCGTCCGTTGCCTCGACCCGCAGGGCGCTACCTTCGCCCTTCAGGGCGCGCGCAGCGAGGACGGCATCGCGAAAGCTGGTCCTGCCGAATATCGCTGGACCACCAGTTGGGACGGCATCTCGTCAAAAGGCCGATGGCGGAGCGACCCGCCGACCGGCAAGCGTCGGACGCCTCGGAAGTGACGAACAGCGTCACCCGGCCTTGGCGGCCGGCGCCGCGGGCTTCGGTGCCGGCGGCTTGACCGGCTTATCCTGCCGCTTCGACCACGAGATGTAATAGGCCACGATCGTCATGATCGCGATGCCGGAGATGCTGACGAAGATCTGTGCGAACAGCGAGCCCGAGCTCATCGACAGTTCGAAATGTCCGACAAAGGACAGAAACACGCCGACGCAAAACACCGCGAGCGATTGCTGGCCGCAGACGATCAGGGGATCGAATACCTTCCACTCCAGTGCCGACCAGTCCTTCGGGATGAAGCGGATCACCAGCACCGTGATCACCACGAAGTGCAGGAAGCGGTAGGGCGCAAGGTTGGTCTTGTCGTTCGGATTGAACATCGAATAGAGCCAGTCCGGGAACTGGGCGCCAAACTCCGGAAAGCGTCCGGCCATCGTCATGACCAGCGCGAAGATCAGATACGCGATGCAGAACCACAGCGTGTAGCGCGAATTGATGATGTGCATGTTCTTGCGCGCACCGCCCATCGCGCACCACGAGCCGAACACGAACAGCACCTGCCAGGCGAACGGATTGAAGTACCAGGTCCCGGCCGGATAGGCCGGCAGATTCCAGCCCATCTGCCGCGACACCAGCCACAGCGCGATCGAGGCCGCCATGGTCCAGTTCGGCTGCCGCAGCATGAACCACAGCACCGGCGGAAACAGGCCCATCAGCACGATATAGAGCGGCAGCACGTCGAGATTGACCGGTTTGAATTTCAGGAACAGGCCTTGGCGCAGCGTCTCGGTGGCGTTGTCGACGAGGCCGGCGACATTGAACTCGTTGATCATCTCGGAGTCGCCGAAGCGCAGCGCGAGATAGCTGATCGCGGCGATGTAGATCACGAACAGGATGATGTGCGCGACATAGAGCTGCCAGACCCGCTTGGTCAGCCGGGTCGCGCCGACGATGAAGCCGCGCTCCAGCATCATGCGGGCATAGACAAAGGATGCGGTGTAGCCGGAGATGAAGACGAACAGGTCAGCGGCGTCGCTGAAGCCGTAATTCCGCGTCGTGATCCAGTTCACGATGTTGTCGGGGATGTGATCGAGATAGATCGCCCAGTTTGCGATCCCGCGGAACAGGTCGAGCCGCAGGTCACGTCCTTTTTCGGGCAGGCTAGCGTGGATTTCCATGGGGCGCGCCGCTTCTTCTTCGAGGTGATGCTGTCGAGAAGACCATGCTGTAACAATCTGGCCCGGGTCCAAGGCTCTCCCCCAAGGCACTCCAAAGGGAAGCCCCGAGGCCAGATTGTCACAGCGCGGTAGAATGACTATACCGGTCCGGCGAAGGCTACCTCCGGGGTCGAGGAATCACCGATCAGATCGTTGATCGGTGTCTCTATACTATCCCGGCGGGCTCCTTCAAATCGCTTCCATGTCCTATATCCTACGGGGCCCGACCATCCATGACCGCACGCATTTTTAAGCCCGCCAAAAACGCGATGCAATCGGGACGAGCCAAGACCAAGGCGTGGCAACTGGATTACGAGCCGGAGCAGCCGCGCACGGTGGAGCCCCTGATGGGCTGGACCTCGTCGTCCGACATGAAGCAGCAGCTCACCCTGCATTTCGACACCAAGGAAGAGGCGGTCGCCTATTGCGAGCGCAAGGGCATCGCCTACCAGGTGATCGAGCCGAAGGATTCGGCGCACCGCCAGATCGCCTATGCCGACAATTTCGCCTTCCGCCGCTGGGAGCCCTGGACCCACTAGGATCTACGATTAGCTCGCGGGGCTTGGGGCGAGGGCGCCGGGGATCGGCAGCGGCGCATCCTTGGAGACGCCGAGTACCGGAAAGCTCCTGATCTTGCGCACATTGGGCAGCCCGGCGAATTGCAGCAACTGCCGGCGCATGTCGTCGACGCTGGGCGCGACGCAGCGGAGCATGAAATCGGCATCGCCCGAGATCCGCCAGCATTGTAGGAAGCGCGGCACGGCCGCCACCGCAGCTTCGAACGCCTCGATCGCGACCAGGTTCTGGCTGTCGAGCTGGATCAGCACGAAGGTCGTCACCTCATAGCCGAGCAGCCGTTCGTCGAGCGTGGCGCGGATCGCCTGGACCACGCCGCGGCTGCGCAGCGCGCGGACCCGGCGCAGACAGGGCGGGGCCGTGATGCCGACCCGCTCCGCGAGCTCGTTGATCCTGATCCGGCCGTCGCACTGCAATTCGGTGAGGATCCGCAGGTCGATGTCATCGAGCTGTGGGCGTTCTGTCACAGTCACGAACCGGCCATCGCGGTCCGCGGGCTGTTGCCGCCGCTGCGGAGCTCGCCGATCGTGGCCCGGGGCGCGACCCCCGACAACACCAGCTTCTCATGCGCCGCGATGATGGCGTCGCGGGTCAGCCGGCCGCCGGGGCGGTACCAGGTGCACAGCCCGGTCAGCAGCGCGATGATCGCGAAGGTCGCGACCTGGATGTCGACGACCTCGAACACGCCGTCCGCCAGCCCATCGGCAAGGATTTGCGCCAGCCGCTGCTCATAGGCGCCGCGCAGCGCCACCACGGCATCGTAGTTCTTGGCATCGAGGCTGCGCAGTTCGGAATTGGCGATGAACACCTCGCGCTTGCGGGTCATGTGATAGGTGACGTGGAACGCGACGAAGGCCCGTAATCGCTCGACCGGATCGGCCTTGCCGGCGAGCGCAAGGTCCAACTCGCGCAGCAAATCGTTGATATGGTCCTGCACCAGATCGAACAGCAGGTCCTGCTTGGTTGAGATATGGTTGTAGAGTGAGCCTGCCTGGATGCCGACTTCCGCGGCGAGCTGGCGCAGGCTCATCGCCTCGTAGCCGTGCTCGAAGATCAGGCGCACACCGGCCTTGCGGATCGCCTCCAGCGTCGTGGGGCCATGTGAGCCGATCGTGCGTGCCATCGGGGCCTCGGAGGGGTGTTGGCTTGCCAGGAGAGCTAGGAAACAAGCGAACGACCGTATCTATATCGCACGAAATCGCAGCAAATTCAATGAAATGCGGATTTCATGCGCAAACCATAGCACAGTCGCTTGCGAAGCCAAGAAAAAAACGTATGATCGTTTAATTGCAAGATGAATCTCATGGGAGGGATCATGGCCTCGAACCGGGCGGCAATCTTCAATTTCGACCTTGGCGAGACCGCGGATGCGATCCGCGAGACGGTGCATGATTTCTCGTCCAACGAGATCGCGCCGCGCGCCGCCGAGATCGATCGCTCCAACACCTTTCCGCGCGACCTCTGGCCCAAGATCGGGGCGCTCGGCCTGCATGGCATCACGGTCGAGGAGGAATATGGCGGCTCGGGCCTCGGCTATCTCGAGCATTGCATCGCGGTCGAGGAGATTTCGCGGGCATCGGCCTCGGTCGGGCTGGCCTATGGCGCGCATTCCAATCTTTGCGTCAACCAGATCCGCCGCAACGGCAACGAGGCGCAGAAGCGCAAATATCTGCCCAAGCTGATCTCCGGCGAGCACGTCGGGTCGCTGGCGATGTCGGAGCCCGGCGCCGGCTCGGACGTGGTCTCGATGAAGACCCGGGCTGACAAGAAGGGCGACCGCTACATCCTCAACGGCAACAAGATGTGGATCACCAACGGTCCGCACGCCGAGACGCTGGTGGTCTACGCCAAGACCGACCCCAATGCCGGCCCGCGCGGGATGACTGCTTTCATCATCGAAAAGGGCATGAAGGGATTCTCCACCGCGCAGAAGCTCGACAAGCTCGGCATGCGCGGCTCCGACACCTGCGAACTGGTGTTCGAGGATTGCGAGGTGCCGGAGGAGAACGTGCTCTCCGAGGTCGGCCGCGGCGTCAACGTGCTGATGTCTGGCCTCGACTATGAGCGCGCGGTGCTTGCGGCCGGGCCGATCGGCATCATGCAGGCCTGCATGGATGTCGTGCTGCCTTACGTGCACGAGCGCAAGCAGTTCGGCGAGCCGATCGGGTCGTTCCAGCTGGTGCAGGGCAAGATCGCCGACATGTACACCACGATGAACGCCTCGCGGGCCTATGTTTACGCGGTGGCGAAGGCCTGCGACCGCGGCGAGACCACCCGCGAGGACGCTGCCGGCGCGATCCTCTATGCCGCGGAGAAGGCCACCCAATGCGCGCTGGATGCGATCCAGCTGCTCGGTGGCAACGGCTACATCAACGAGTATCCGACCGGCCGGTTGCTGCGCGACGCAAAACTCTACGAGATCGGCGCCGGCACCAGCGAAATCCGCCGCATGCTGATCGGCCGCGAGCTGTTCGCCAAGACGGCCTGAGCTTCGTGCCAGCGATCGCGCCGCGGCGCGTTCGCTCGACGTCCCCGATCTTGTCAGCTCCTCCAACGAAACGTGCAACACCGATGCCGCTTCATTCGACGATCGATCCGACATCTTCCGAATTCGCCCACAACGCCGAGGTAATGCGCGGCCTGGTCGCGGAGCTCCGCGACAAGCTCAACCAGGTGGCCGGCGGCGGGGGCGAGACCTCGCGCAAGCGCCACACCTCGCGCGGCAAGATGCTGGCGCGCGACCGCGTCGATCTCCTGGTCGACCCGGGCACCGCCTTCCTCGAATTGTCGCCGCTCGCCGCCAACGGCCTTTATGGCGGTGACGTGCATTCGGCCAGCGTCATCACCGGCGTCGGACGCATCGCGGGCCGCGAATGCATCATCGTCGCCAACGATGCCACCATCAAGGGCGGCACCTACTATCCGATGACGGTGAAGAAGCACCTGCGCGCCCAGGACATCGCGCGGCAGAACAATCTGCCCTGCGTCTACATGGTGGATTCCGGTGGTGCCTTCCTGCCGTTGCAGGACGAAATCTTTCCCGACGAGCGGCATTTCGGCCGCATCTTCTACAACCAGGCCCAGATGTCGTCGCAGGGCATCCCGCAGATCGCGATCGTGATGGGCTCGTGCACTGCGGGCGGCGCCTACGTGCCGGCGATGTCGGACGAGAGCATCATCGTGCGCAATCAAGGCACCATCTTCCTCGGCGGTCCGCCGCTGGTGAAGGCTGCAACCGGCGAAGTCGTCACCGCCGAAGAGCTCGGCGGCGCCGATGTCCATTCCCGTCAGTCGGGCGTGACCGACCACTACGCCCAGAATGACGCCCACGCGATCGGCATCGCACGCCGCATCGTCGGCACGCTGAAGCAGCCGGTGAAGGCACCGCTCAACATGCGCGCCGTCCAGGAGCCGCTGTTTCCTGCCGAGGAGATCTACGGCGTGGTCTCCGCCGACGGCCGCAAGCCGTTTGATGTGCACGACATCATCGCGCGGATCGTCGACGGCTCTGAATTCGACGAGTTCAAGAAACTCTACGGCACCACGCTGATCTGCGGCTTCGCCCATATCTGGGGCTATCCGGTCGGTATCATCGCCAACAACGGCATCCTGTTCAGCGAGAGCTCGCTGAAGGGCGCACATTTCATCGAGCTATGCTGCCAGCGCGGCATTCCCTTGGTGTTCCTGCAAAACATCACCGGCTTCATGGTCGGCAAGAAATACGAGGCAGGCGGCATCGCGCGCGATGGCGCCAAGCTGGTGACGGCGGTCGCGACCGCCGGCGTGCCGAAATTCACCGTCGTGATCGGCGGCTCCTACGGCGCCGGCAATTACGGCATGTGCGGCCGCGCCTACAGCCCGCGCTTCCTCTGGCTGTGGCCGAACGCCCGCATCTCGGTGATGGGCGGCGAGCAGGCCTCAATGGTGCTGAGCCAAGTCAAGCGCGACGGCATCGAGGCCAAGGGCGAGAGCTGGTCGGCGGAAGAGGAAGACAAGTTCCGCGAACCGATCCGTGCCCAGTACGAGAAGCAGGGCAATCCCTATTACGCCACCGCGCGGCTGTGGGACGATGGCGTGATCGATCCCGCCGACACCCGCCTGGTGCTCGGGCTCGGATTGTCGGCCGCCGCCAATGCGCCGATCGAGCCGACCAAATTCGGCCTGTTCAGGATGTGAGCCAAGGATCTGATCATGGACCGCTCAAAACTCTACCGGCGCTTCCGCACGCTGCTGATCGCCAACCGTGGCGAGATCGCCTGCCGCGTCATCCGCACGGCGCGCGCCATGGGGCTGCGCACCGTCGCCGTCTATTCCGAGGCTGACCGCGACGCCATGCATGTCGCGCTCGCCGACGAGGCCGTGCTGCTCGGGCCCGCGCGGGCGCGTGACAGCTATCTTGATATCGAACGTGTGATCGCAGCGGCAAAGGAGACCGGCGCCGAAGCGGTGCATCCCGGCTACGGCTTCCTCTCCGAGAATGCCGAATTCGCGCAGGCCTGCCTCGACGCAGGTCTGGTGTTCGTCGGCCCGACCGCCGGGATGATGACGGCGATGGGCTCGAAGTCCGGTTCGAAGGCACTGATGGAGAAGGCCGGCGTGCCGCTGGTGCCCGGCTATCACGGCGAGGCGCAGGACGAGGTGATCCTGGCGGACGCCGCCAACCGGATCGGCTTCCCGGTGCTGGTCAAGGCATCGGCCGGCGGCGGCGGCCGCGGCATGCGCGTGGTCAATGCGGCGGCGGAGCTGTCGGCCGCGATCACCAGCGCCAAGCGGGAGGCCAAGGCGGCGTTCGGCGACGACCGCATGCTGATCGAGAAATACGTCCAGAACCCGCGGCATATCGAGGTGCAGATCATCGGCGACAGCCACGGCAATCTGCTGTCGCTGTGGGAGCGCGAATGTACGCTGCAACGCCGCCACCAGAAGGTGATCGAGGAAGCGCCGTCGCCGACCCTGAACGCCGCGCAGCGCGACACCGTCTGCGAGGCCGCGCGCAAGGCCGCCGGCGCAGTCAATTATGTCGGCGCCGGCACGATCGAGTTCGTCTCCGACGGCAAGGACGTGTTCTTCATCGAGATGAACACCCGTTTGCAGGTCGAGCATCCCGTGACCGAACTGATCACCGGCGTCGATCTGGTCGAATGGCAGCTCCGCGTCGCGTTCGGCGAGGCGCTCCCGCTGAAGCAGAACGAGATCAAGCTGAACGGGCATGCCATCGAGGCGCGCGTCTATGCGGAGAATCCGCAGAAGAACTTCATGCCTTCGGTCGGCCGCATCAAGACCTGGCGGACGCCGCCGGAAGGCGATGGCCTGCGCATCGACGCCGGCTACCGCAGCGGCGATAGCGTCTCGCCATACTATGACGCGATGCTCGCCAAGGTGATCGCCTGGGCGCCGACCCGCGAAGGCGCGATCGAGAAGCTCAATCGCGGACTGGAACAGACCGACGTCCGCGGCATCGTCACCAACATCCCATTCCTGTCGGCGCTGGTGACGCATCCGGCGACGAGGGCCAATGCGATCGACACCGGCTTCATCGAGCGCGAGCTGAAAAACCTGACGGCGGGGCAGGGTGCTGCCGGCGAGTTCGAGCTGTGCGCGGCGGTGGCCGCGATCGTCGACGACGAGCGCAAGGCGTCACGGCGTGAGGCCAGTTCGCCGTGGCAGGCGTTTGGCTGGATGCCGGTCGGCCGCCGCCAGCGGGTGTTTTCGCTCCGGCAGGGCCACGAGCCACCACTGACCATCACGTTGCACTATGGCAGCGGACCGTCGACACTATCAATCGGCGGCCGCGAGCTTCCCTTCGCGATCTCGTCGTCCGACGACGACGGCTTCGACCTGACGCTGAACGGCGTCAAGTCGCGCATCGCTTCTGTGATCGAGGGCCACGAGCTTTATTTGCGCACTCGCAATGGCCGCTTCGACCTGCACTGGGTCGATCCGTTCGGCGGCGAAAGCGAGGAGCAGGTCGGCGAGGACAAGATCGTGGCTCCCTTGCCCGGCACCGTGGTGGCGCTGCTGGCCGAGGAGGGCGCCACCTTGGAGAAGGGCGCGCCGATCCTCACCTTGGAAGTGATGAAGATGGAGCAGACCTTGCGCGCGCCCTACGCGGGTGTGCTCAAGAAGCTCAAATGCAAGGTCGGCGACATCGTCGGCGAGGGCGTCGAGCTTGCGGAAGTGGAGCCTGCGGCCGCGTCATGAGCGATCAGGTCAGGATCATCGAGATGGGGCCGCGCGATGGCCTCCAGAACGAGAAGACGCCAGTCGGCGTCGAAGCGCGCATCGCCTTCGTCGAGGCGCTGGTGGCGGCGGGGCTCGGCACCGTCGAGGTCGGCGCCTTCGTGTCGCCGAAGGCGATCCCGCAGATGGCGAACTCCGACCAGGTGCTGCGCGGCGTCGGCCATATCAAGAACGCCGAATTCCACGTGCTGGTGCCGAACGAGAAGGGCTACGACGCCGCGCGTGCGGCTGGTGCTCAAGTAGTCTCGGTATTCGCGGCTGCATCGGAAGGCTTCTCACGCGCCAATATCAACTGCTCGATCGCGGAGTCGATCGAACGCTTCCGGCCGGTGCTGGCGCGTGCCAAGGCCGATGGCGTCAAGGTGCGCGGCTATATCTCCTGCGTGCTCGGCTGCCCGTTCGATGGCGAGATCAAGCCCAAGGCAGTGGCCGACCTCGCGGTGACCCTGTGGGATCTCGGCTGCTACGAAATCTCGCTCGGCGACACCATCGGCGTCGGCACGCCGCTCAAGGCCAAGGCGATGCTGCGGGCGGTCGGTGCCGAGCTTCCGGTCGCCAACCTTGCGATGCACTTCCACGATACCTACGGCCAGGCGCTTGCCAATCTCTATGCCGGCATGGAGCAGGGCGTTCGCGTCATCGATTCCGCTGCCGGCGGCCTCGGTGGTTGTCCGTATGCGCCCGGCGCCACCGGCAACGTCGCAACGGAAGACGTCGTCTACATGCTGGAAGGCATGGGTGTGGAGACCGGCGTGGATATGGACTGGCTGCTCGCTGCGACCAATGAGATGGCCGGCTTGCTCGGCCGCCCAGCGGTCAGCCGCGTTGCCTCTGCGCTGAATGCGAAGCGGGCGCGGCTGAGCGCGTGAGGCGCATCGCAGCGCCGGTAAGGTAAACCGAACAATCCTTCGAAGCGCGGTTGATCTCGTCGCGCGGCGCTGCCGGCCGATCGTGCGGCATAACAACGCATGACTGCGCTTTCGTCGTCCTCGCCGGTAACCACTGCTGTGCAAAGACCATCCGCCGCTTTGACAGGCATTTGGTTTTCTGCCAAATCGCGCGCGGAATTTAAATACTCAGAGGGTTAAATGTTTCGGGTTAAATCTTTAATGGCGGCCGCGTTCGGATTGATTGTTACGGCCACCTCGACGGTTCCGGCGAAGGCCGTTTTGGTCGACTACGGCGTCACCTTCAGCAATTGGTCTGGAACTTCTGTCGGCACCGGCGTCCTGGTGTTGGACTTGCCGTCGTTTCCGACGACCGGTCCGATCAACTGGACCAGCCTGCCGAACCCGATCTTCTCGAGCCTGAGCGCGACCTTCGGAACGCTGAATTTCGAGCTGACGAATTCGAACATCGCCTTTGGCGGTCTGCAGGGCGCGCATGTGTGGCCGCAGTCCTCGAATCCGGATTCCAGCCATCTGTCGATCGCCGTCACCCAGTCGCAGACGGGCCTGCTGCCCGGAGCGGCGTATCTCGCCCTCTATAACGGCTGGGACAATGATGGAAGTTTCGAGATCAAGCACGTCGCCGGAAGCGATACGCTGAGCGGCAAATACTCATTGGGCGCTCCAAGCCTTCACGCTGTCGGTGCCGTGCCGGAGCCTTCGACCTGGGCGATGATGATCCTCGGATTCTGCGGGCTGGGCTTCCTCGCTTATCGCAAGCGCAGTCAGGCGTCCTCGCTTCCCGCCGCCTGATCATCAGCGTCAACGAGCCACAGAGAGACCGCCTTCGGGCGGTCTTTTTGTTTGTGGTGACGTGCAAAACAAACGCGTCATCAGCGTCGTGCCTGGCGTCTTTTTGAATGGCGTGCGCGGAGTGAGAATTCGTCGCTATCGGCGAGGCAGAGTCATACCTTTGAACGAGCATTATGCAGCAAATTGGTGGAGCTCCGTTTTTGACGAGCATTTGAATTCGAGTTAATCGTGATTTTTTCAGGGAGCATAAGAACAATGAACAAATCCAGACTGATTGCGCTTGCTTTGATGGTACTCGCCTTCGCTGGCGTTACGCAGCGCGCTGATGCGATGGTGGTAACTTACAATCTGTCTCTCACTCCGACCGATGGCTCTCCCTATAGCGGGTCCGGTTTGCTGACCCTGGATCGGCCGGTTGCGACGAGCGGGCTCGATACGATCGCTGCCGCTGATATCACCGGGCTGACCTTCACGATCGACGGCCACACCTTCGGGTTCGGTATTCCGAAGTTCACCCTTGTCACGGTTCAGTTTCTCAACGGAGCCCTTTACGACATCACGTCGAGCGGGTTCTCGACCGACAACTACGTCAGCCTGTTCACGACCGCGGTGTATTCCTACTACGACATGCACACCGGCCACGGCAGCAACGGCGTGCTGACCGCGACCCTTGCGGCTACGCCGGCGGTCCCCGAGCCGTCCACCTGGGCGATGCTGATCCTGGGCTTCGCGGCCGTCGGCTTCATGGCCTATCGTCGCCGCAACGCGCCGGCTGCGGCCTGATCTTCGATCGCGCCTCGGGATGAGCTCCGCAGAGACCGCCTTCGGGCGGTCTTTTCACGTGTGGCCCTCCACAACGCCGGGCTCGACGGATGGAACCGTCTTCACAGCGCGGCCTTTGGCAGTTCCCGAAAAAATCCTCTGAAACCGTTCATGGCTTGGTGACTCAAAGGTGCTGATGTGAGGGGGCTCGCAATTGCTCCTGGTGGTCTTGCCATGTCCGGACAGGTGTCAGCTTCCCGCGGCCGAACGTTCTTGGCCGGAAAGATCGTCTTCAACTTCGGTCGCTCCGCTTTTGATTGCACAATCCGGCAGCTCACCGATGCGGGAGCCACCGTGGAACTCGAAACCACGATCGGCATTCCCGACAACGTTCAGCTGCTGATCGTCGGCAGCAATCAGGTCAAGCCGTGCAAACGGCTGTGGCAGTCGGACCGCCAGCTCGGCCTTGCCTTTGAGGAGCAGCGGACGAACGCTGCGGGTCCGGTGCCGGCCGCTTCCGCCTCGGCAGCCATTCTGGAACGGCGCGGCGGCGATATTCTGCGCGGGCACATGTTGGCGCTGCGCGCGGCGCTCGATCAGATCCCGGTCGGCATCCTGCTGCTGGACACGGAGCTGAAGGCCCTGTTCATCAACCGCGCGTTCCGGAACATGTGGGCGCTTCCGGACGCGGTGGCCGACCGCAATCCCAGCTTCACCGATCTGATGCATCACGGCTGCAAGACGATGGCCTATGAGCTGCCGGCCGAGCAGCTCGAAGCCTATGTTGCAGAGCGCGTCCGTCTCATCAGCGTCGGGGACGTCCACCCGATCGATCTCAGGCGCAGCAATGGCGACGTGGTTCGCTGTCAGTGCACGCCGTTGCCCGACGGCGGCCGGATGGTCAGCTACACGCCGGTGACCGACATCGTGCGCGCGTCGGACAAGCTGAAGGTGCTGACCGGTGCGCTCGAGAACGTCGAAGACGGCGTCGTCCTGCTCGACCGCGATCTCAATGCGATCTTCCTCAATCGGAGAATGCGGGAATTCTGGCAGGTGACCGAGGAGGAGGTTGCGCGGCATCCGGCCTACGTCACGCTGCTCACGCGCAATCGCCGCGCGGTCCCGGCGGACGCGACGCTGGAGCAGATCAAGGCCTTTCCGGCGAAGCGGATCGCGGAGATCAAGGCAGGCGACCACAAGCGCGACGTCCAGACGCCGGACGGCCGCAATATCAGGGTGCATTGCTCGACGATGGCAAACGGCGGCCGGATGCTGACCTTTGTCGACGTCACCGATCTCGTCCGCAATGCACGACAGCTCGAGGTGCTCGCGACCACGGACCCGCTCACCGGACTGTTCAACCGCCGCCAGTTCCTGACGATGACGGATGCCGAGTGGAGCCGGTTCCAGCGCTACTATCGTTCGTTATCGGTGCTGATGGTCGATATCGATCACTTCAAGAGCGTCAATGACCGGTTCGGTCATGCGGTTGGTGACGAGGCGATCAGGGCGGTCGCCGACGTCTGCGTTCGCGGCAAGCGCAAGTCGGACATCGTTGGCCGTGTTGGAGGCGAGGAGTTCGCGGTCCTGCTGCCGGAGACGACGTTGTCGCGCGCCCGAACTGTCGCGGAGCGCATTCGCAAGAGGGTGGAGGGCCTGACATTGACCGCGGAGGGTCGCCCGGTGCAACTGACGGTGAGCGTCGGCGTTGCCGAGGCCATCACGAGCATGCCCGGGGTCGATGCGTTGATGAAGGCGGCCGACGCCGCGCTCTATCAGGCCAAGGAAGGCGGCCGCAATCGCACGCAATGCTGGATGCCTCCAGCGCCACCAAAGCTGGCGGCGGAGTAGGGCTTGCGCCTCGGAGTGATGGCGGTGTTGCTGGGGGACGACCTGACCGGCCTCTGTTTTTCAGGGAACTCAATCACAACTCAGGCGAGTTCCGTTATTAAGCAGCAGCTTTAAGGCGGCCCTGTTCAGGCGCGCGTCAGGTTCCCATAAGGACCGATAATACATGGTTGCGCGCAGGCCACGATTGTTGCGATTTCGCAACATCATCCCAACATTTAACCCTAAAAGCAGTCAGTTGGCAGTTGCGCCGCTTTTTAGCCACACCCCGACATGAAAGGATATTCACATAGTTGAACAACCAGCGCTCGCGACGACGGGACATTTTCATGGGTTCCGGCGTTGATGGAGGAAAGAGCGCCGGGAACAGGGTCGCGATGGACGCCAAGACGAACATCAAGGGCAGGCTACCGAGCCGTCACGTGACGGAAGGGCCGCAGCGCGCACCGCATCGGTCCTATCTTTATGCCATGGGACTGACGACAGCCCAGATTCATCAACCCTTTGTCGGCGTTGCTTCATGTTGGAATGAAGCTGCTCCCTGCAACATCTCGCTGATGCGCCAGGCGCAGGCGGTAAAGAAGGGCGTGGCCTCGGCCGGCGGTACGCCGCGCGAATTCTGCACCATCACTGTGACCGACGGCATCGCGATGGGCCATGACGGCATGCGCTCGTCGCTGCCGTCGCGCGAATGCATCGCCGATTCGGTCGAGCTGACCGTCCGCGGCCATTCCTATGATGCCTTGGTCGGCCTCGCCGGCTGCGACAAGTCGTTGCCGGGCATGATGATGGCGATGGTCCGGCTCAACGTGCCCTCGATTTTCATCTATGGCGGCTCGATCCTGCCGGGCAATTTCCGCGGCCAGCCGGTGACCGTGCAGGACATGTTCGAGGCGGTCGGCAAGCATTCGGTCGGCGCCATGTCGGACGAGGACCTCGATGAGATCGAGCGGGTGGCGTGCCCGTCGGCCGGCGCCTGCGGCGCCCAGTTCACCGCCAACACGATGGCGACCGTGTCCGAGGCGATCGGCCTCGCGCTGCCGTACTCGGCCGGCGCACCGGCGCCCTATGAGATCCGCGACTCCTTCTGCGCCGCCGCCGGCGAGAAGGTGATGGAGCTGATCGAGAAAAACATCCGGCCCCGCGACATCGTCACCCGCGAAGCCCTTGAGAATGCTGCGGCCGTTGTTGCAGCCTCCGGTGGCTCGACCAATGCTGCACTGCACCTGCCGGCGATCGCCCATGAGTGCGGCATTAAATTCAATTTGTTCGACGTCGCCGAAATCTTCAAAAAGACTCCTTACGTCGCGGATTTGAAGCCGGGCGGCCGTTATGTTGCCAAAGACATGTTTGAAGTAGGTGGCATTCCGCTGCTGATGAAGACGCTGCTCGACAATGGCCACCTGCACGGGAATTGCCTGACCGTCACTGGCCGAACGATCGCTGAAAACCTCAAAAGCGTGAAATGGAATCCGCACCAGGACGTGGTGCGGTCCGCCGACAATCCGATCACCGTCACGGGTGGCGTTGTCGGGCTGAAGGGTAATCTCGCTCCGGAGGGTGCGATCGTGAAGGTCGCGGGCATGTCGAACCTGAAGTTTACCGGTCCCGCCCGGTGCTTCGACCGCGAGGAAGACGCCTTCGAGGCGGTGCAGAAGCGCACCTACAAGGAAGGCGAAGTGATCGTGATCCGCTACGAGGGGCCGAAGGGCGGTCCCGGGATGCGGGAGATGCTGGCGACCACGGCGGCGCTGACCGGGCAGGGGATGGGCGGCAAGGTTGCCCTGATCACCGATGGCCGGTTCTCGGGCGCCACCCGTGGCTTCTGCATCGGACATATTGGACCTGAAGCGGCTATCGGCGGGCCGATCGGGTTATTGCAGGACGGCGACATCATCGAGATCGATGCTGACGTCGGCACCCTTAACGTAAAATTGAGCGACGCCGAGCTCGCAGATCGTAAGACCAAATGGGCCCCTCGCGCGACTAACCACACATCTGGTGCGCTGTGGAAATATGCCGAGCAAGTGGGGCCGGCGGTGGATGGCGCAGTCACCCATCCGGGTGGCGCGCACGAGAAACAGTGTTATGCGGACGTTTAGGCGTACGATTTTTGCGTTTGCGTTAGGGGCCATTCCGGTGGCGGGCCCTGGATTCGGATTCGATGGTGCCCCGGTCAACCCGCAGGATACCGTCCTTCCGGTGGTCGCACCGCAGCCGGGCGGAGCCGCCGCCCTCAAGCGGGCCGCAACGCCGGTTGCTCCGGTGGCGACCGATCCGAGCTCCTCGATCAGCACGTTGCAGTATCAGGCCGAGGGCGGTCACCCGGTGGCGCAGTGGAAGCTCGGCAAGATGTACGCCGAGGGCGATGGCGTCATCCAGGACGACATGCGCGCCTTCGAATATTTCAGCCGGATCGCCAATGCGCATGCCGAGGATTCGCCGTCGGCGCCGCAGGCCTCCATCGTGGCCAACGCCTTCGTGGCGCTCGGCCGCTACTATCTGAGCGGCATCCCCAATTCCAAGGTCAAGGCGGACACCGAGCGGGCGCGGGAGATGTTCTCCTATGCTGCATCCTATTTCGGCAATGCCGACGCCCAGTACGACCTAGCCCGGCTGTACCTGAAGACGCCGGACGCCTCACGCGACGACTTCCGCTATGGCGCCCGCTGGCTCGGGCTCGCCGCCCAGAAGGGCCAGCACCAGGCCCAGGCGCTGCTCGGCCAGATGCTGTTCAACGGCGACCGGCTGCCGCCGCAGCGGGCGCGCGGCCTGATGTGGCTGACCTTGGCGCGTGACAGCGCGACGCCGGACGAGGCCTGGATCAAGGAAAGCTACAACCGGGCGATCGCCAAGGCCTCCGAGGACGATCGCGCCATGGCGTTGCAGATGCTGGAGCACTGGGTGCAAGGCCGCCGCGACTGATCTTGCTTGCGGTGGTGGGGCTTCAGGCGACCTCGAAATCGAGATCGGCCCAGACCGGAACGTGGTCGGACGGCTTCTCCCAGGCCCGCACATAGCTATCGATGCCGACATCGATCAGCCGGTCGCTCGCCTGAGGTGACATCAGGAGATGGTCGATGCGCAGACCCCAATTCTTCTGCCAGGCGCCCGCCTGGTAGTCCCAGAAGGTGTACTGGCCGGGCTCATCATTGACCGCCCGCAGCGCGTCGGTCAGTCCGAGGCCGAGCAGCGACTGGAAGGCCTCGCGAGTCTGAGGGCGGAACAGGGCGTCGTCGACCCAGGCAGCCGGATTGTAGACGTCGCGGGCCGCCGGAATGACGTTGAAGTCGCCGGCCAGGATCAGCGGCTCCTCGGCCTTCAGTCGTTCCCGCGTGTAGTTAAGAAGCCGCGACATCCACTTGAGCTTGTAGGGATATTTGTCGGTGTTGGCGGGATTGCCATTGGGCAAATAAAGACACGCCACCCGCACCACGCCCTGTTTCAACGTGACGACGCCCTCGAGGAAGCGGGCGTGGCTGTCCTCGTCGTCGCCGGCGAGGCCCGATTTGGTCTCATCGAAGGGCAGCTTCGACAATAGCGCAACGCCGTTGAAGGTCTTCTGGCCGTGGGTAACGACATTGTAGCCGAGCGCCTCGACCTCGAGCCGGGGGAATGCGTCGTCGACGCATTTGATCTCTTGCAGGCAGACGATGTCCGGCGAACTCTCCTTCAGCCAGGCAACCAGGAGTTCGATCCGTTGCCGGACCGAGTTGACGTTCCAGGTGGCGATACGAACGGTCATCGGACGTCCTTTGTTATCTCATGGGGCCTTCGCGTCGCTCGGCGCGCCGCCTAGGCCAAGCGCTTCCGCATCTCGATGTGTGGGATGCCGGCTTCCTCGAACACGTCGCCGACACACTCGAAGCCGGCGCGCGCATAGAACGGCTCCGCGTGCGTCTGCGCGTTGAGGATCAGTTCGGGATAGCCGAGTTCGGCCGCCTTGGCCATCAGCGCGTCCAGCACCTGGGCACCCACGCCCGTGCCGCGTGCCATTTTGAGCACAGCCATCCGGCCGATATGGCCGTCAGGCAGCAGCCGGCCGGTCCCCACCGCGGCCCCGTCCGTGGTCAACGCCAGTGCGTGCCAGCTCGACCTGTCCATATCGTCCCACTCCAGCTCGAGCGGCACGCCCTGTTCCTCGACAAAGACGCTGATGCGGATGGCCCCGGCGCGTTCGCGCGCCGCTTCCCAGGTGCAGATCAGGATCGTGGCAGGCATGAGATGGGCGCGCTTGTCCGGGGGCGGACCAAAGGCCGCACTATTTCACTTAGGTGGCATACCATGGGCGATCGGCGTGTGCTAACTCTCCAGAAACAAGGCGTAACAATTGCCGACGGGGGAGTTACGACGCGTCCCGGCCTTCAAGGGAGGCCGGCGCCGCACGTGCCAGGCTTATGAAAAAACGCAATTTGGTTCTGACTGCCGCCATTCTCGGCATTGCTTCCGGGGTGGCCTACATGACCCGCTCGTCATGGACGGGTGCTGGCTCCGCCACCGCGCTAGGGACCCCGCAGCCGCGGGTCGTCTCGGTGAACCTGGCCAAGGCGGAACGCAAATCGGTTCCGGTCGACGTCGATGCGATCGGACAAGTGACCCCGATCTCCAGCGTAGCGCTGAAGTCGCGGCTCGAGACCACCATCGTCTCGGTGCATTTCGAGGACGGCGCCAGGGTCAATGAGGGCGACCTGCTGTTCATGCTCGACGCGCGGCAGATCGACGCCCAGATCGAGCAGGCCGAGGGCGTGCTGGCCCGCGACCAGGCCCAGCTCGAGGGCGCGCAGCGCGATCTTCGCCGCTATACCGAGCTGGTCGGCAAGGGCGCGACCACCCAGGTCAATCTCGACAACGCCAAGACCCAGTCCGATGTCCTGATCGGCACCATCAAGGCCGACCAGTTCGCGCTGGAGAACCTCCGCGTCCAAAAGAGTTACACCGTGATCCGCGCGCCGTTCGCGGGACGGATCAGTGCCGCCAACGTCAAGGTCGGGAACTTCGTCCGTCCCGCCGACACCCAGCCGCTCGCGGTGATCAACCAGATGGCGCCGGTCTATGTCACCTTCGCGATCCCGCAGCGGGCGCTGGTCGACCTGCGCGACGCCATGAAGGGCGGCGATCCCAAGGTGGTCGCGACCATTCCCGGCCACCAGCGCTCCGAGAGCGGCAAGGTCGCGATGGTCGAGAACGCCGTCGATGCGACCACCGGCATGGTCACGGTGCGCGGCATCATGAACAATGCGAGCGAGACGCTGTGGCCCGGCACCATCGTGCAGACCAAGCTGATCATCCGCAGCGAGGACGCGGTCGTGGTGCCGACGGTCGCGGTGCAGCGCAGCCAGAACGGCAATTTCGTCTTCGTCGTCCAGGACGGCGTCGCCAGGGTCCGTCCGGTCAAGGTCGATCGCACCTTCCAGGGCTCATCGGTGATCTCAGACGGTTTGGCGGGCGATGAAAGCGTCGTGGTCGACGGCCAATTGTTGCTGTCTGAAGGATCGCGGGTCGAACTGCGGACGAGCAAGGCCGGAGCCTGATCGATGACGCTCTCCGAGCTCTGCATCCGCCGCCCGGTCATGACGACGCTGATCACGGCGTCGATCATCGCATTCGGCGTGTTCGGCTTCCGCCTGCTGCCGGTCTCGGCACTGCCCAAGGTGGATTTCCCGACGATTGCGGTCACCGCGACCTTGCCAGGCGCCAGCGCCGACACCATGGCCGCCTCGGTCGCCGGCATCATCGAACGCCAGCTCTCGACCATCGCCGGCATCTCCTCGATGTCCTCGAACTCGTCGCAGGGCACCAGCGTCATCACCATCCAGTTCGACCTCAACCGCAGCATCGATGCGGCCGCGCTCGACGTGCAGACGGCGCTGACGATCGCGCAGCGCAGGCTGCCGATCGAGATGACGATCCCGCCGAGCTTCCGGAAAGTGAACCCGGCAGATTTCCCGGTGCTGTTCGTCTCGCTGGGGTCGGCGACGCTGCCGCTGTCGAGCGTCAACGAGTACGGCGACATCACGATCGGGCAGGCGCTGTCGCAGCTGCCCGGCGTTGCGCAGGTCCTGATCTACGGTGCGCAGAAATTTGCGATCCGGGTCCAGGCCGATCCGGAGGCCGCCGCCGCCCGCGGTGTCTCGATGGAGGATATCCGCGCCGCGGTGTCGCGGGCCAATTCCTCGACCCCGGTCGGCACGCTGAACGGCCCCAAGCAGGATGTCGCGCTGCAGGCTTCCGGCCAGATGGACAAGGCGGCCGACTACCGCCAGATCTACGTCGCCTGGCGCAACGGCTCGCCAGTCCGCCTCGACGAGATCGCCAAGGTCTATGACAGCGTCGAGAACGACAAGATCGCGACCTGGATGAACGACGAGCGGGCGATCGTGCTCGCGATCCAGAAACAGCCCGACGCCAATACCGTCGCGGTGGTCGATGCCGTGCTCGCGAAGCTGCCGTCGCTGCGCGCCGCGATCCCGCCCTCGGTGACCATGCAGGTCATGATGGACCGTTCGGTCTCGATCCGGCAGGCGGTCAGCGACGTCGAGGAGACCCTGCTGATCGCGATCGCGCTGGTGATCCTCGTGATCTTCCTGTTCCTGCGCTCGGCATCGGCGACCTTCATTCCGGCGCTCGCGGTGCCAATCTCGCTGTTCGGCACTTGCGCGGTGATGTACGCGCTGGACTACTCGATCAACAACATGACGCTGCTGGCGCTGACGCTCTCGGTCGGTTTCGTGGTCGACGACGCCATCGTCATGCTGGAGAACATCGTCCGCCATATCGAGCACGGCATGAAGCCGTTCGAGGCGGCGCTGAAGGGCGCCCGTGAGATCGGCTTCACCATCATCTCGATCACCTTCTCGCTGATCGCCGTATTCATCCCGGTGCTGCTGATGGGCGGCATCGTCGGCCGCGTGTTCCGCGAATTCGCGGTCACCATCTCGGTCGCGATCATCGTCTCCGGCTTCGTGTCGCTGACCTTGACGCCGATGCTGTGCGCCCGCGTGCTGCGCGCGCATGACGCGGCCAAACGGCCGAACATCGTGCTGCGGGCGTTCGAGGCGATGTTCGAGGCCTGGCTGCGGGCCTATGAATGGGCGCTGGACTGGGTGTTGGCCAGGAAGGCCCTGATGCTCGCGGTGACGCTCGCGACGCTCGGCGGCACCTTCTATCTCTACATGCTGGTGCCGAAGGGCTTCTTCCCGCAGGAGGACACCGGCTTCCTGATCGGCGTGACGGAGGCGGCGACCGACACCTCGTTCGAGGCGATGAAGGTGCGCCAGCAGGCGCTGGTCGAGGTGCTGCGGACCGATCCGGCGATCGACTATGTGAATTCCACCGTCGGCTCCGGCGGTCCCAATCCGACCACCAACTACGGCCGGCTGTTCATCGCACTGAAGCCGCAGAAGACCCGCGACAATGCCAGCGTCGTGATCGGCCGGCTGCGTCAGAAGGCGCGCGAGATTCCGGGCATGCAGGCATTCTTCCAGAGCGTGCAGAACCTCAACATCGGCGGCCGCATCTCGAAGAGCCAGTATCAGTATGTGATGCAGAGCGGCGACACCGAGTCGCTGTACCGGTTGGCGCCTGAGATGCGCGACAAGATCGAGAAGATCCCGGGCCTGCTCGACGTCACCACCGATCTTTACATCAAGAACCCGCAGATGACGGTCGACATCGACCGCGAGAAGGCGGCGGTCTACGGCGTCACCGTCGATCAGGTCCGCAACCAGCTCTACAACGCCTATGGTTCGCGGCAGGTCGGCACCATCTACATGCCGTCGAACGACTACCAGATCATCCTGGAGGTGCAGCCGCAATTCCGGGTCGATCCGTCCGACCTGTCAAAACTCTACATGAAGACCGGGAGCGGCCAGACCATCCCGCTCGACGCGGTGGCACGGCTGGTGCCGACGGTCGGCCCGTTGCAGATCAACCACCAGGGCCAGCAGCCGGCGGTGACCATCTCGTTCAATCTCGCGCCGGGCAATTCGCTGGGCTATGCGGTCGACAAGATCACTGAGCTCGAGCAGAATTCGAACCTGCCGCCGACGATCGCGACCGGCTTTTCCGGCACCGCGCAGGTGTTCCAGGATTCGCTGCGCGGGCAGGGCGTCCTGATCCTCGCCGCGGTGTTCGCGGCCTTCGTGATCCTCGGCATCCTCTACGAGAGCTTCATCCATCCGATCACCATCATCTCGGGCCTGCCGTCGGCCGGCATCGGCGCGATCCTGACGCTGATGCTGTTCGGCATGGAGCTGTCGGTGATTGCGATGATCGGCATCGTGATGCTGGTCGGCATCGTCAAGAAGAACGCGATCATGATGGTCGACTTCGCGCTGGAGCGCCGCCGCGTCGGCTTGAGTGCCGAGCACGCGATCCGCGAGGCGGCGTTGCTGCGTTTCCGCCCGATCATGATGACGACGTTCGCGGCGATCTTCGGCACGCTGCCGATCGCGCTCGGCGCGGGCGCCGGCGCCGAGCTGCGTCAGCCGCTCGGCGTCGCCGTGGTCGGCGGCCTCTGCGTGTCGCAACTGTTGACGCTGTTCATCACGCCGGTGATCTATATCTATCTGGACCGCATCGACCGCAAGTTGCGGCGCAAGCTCGACCCGCAGGCAGACGCCACCGGTGACGTCGATCGCCCGCAGGTGGTCGCGGCGGAGTAGGTGGAGGCGGCTAGATCGAAAAGCTGGTGCCGCAGCCGCAGGAGGCGGTCGCGTTCGGGTTGACGACGCGGAACGAGGCGCCGATCAGGTCGTCGACGAAGTCGACTTCCGAGCCCGCGAGGAACGGGACCGAGGCGGGATCGATCAGCACCACGGCGCTGTCGCGCTCGATCACCAGATCGTCATCGGCCTGGGTGCGTTCGACGTCGAACTTGTACTGGAAACCGGAGCAGCCGCCGCCCTCGACCGAAATGCGCAGCTTGGCGCCGTCGCCTTCCTTGCTGAGGATCTGCCCGATACGGCGGGCGGCCCGTTCGCTGACAGTGATGGCAGCAGTCATGTTCGGTCTCCGAAACCCTGTTTGAGCGCGATCTGATCGGATCATGCCCGGCGTCATACCCAATTCATTTGGTCCGCCGCCTCAGACATAGTTAAGTGCGTCGGACCATGGAATCAAATGGATAAGGACTAAAATACTGTGTCGGTCGGAATGGCTGCCCCCCGCGCGCCTTATGCCTGCGACCCCGACCGCAGCCGGGGCCGGCTGGTCACGGAGCCGCCGAGCCGGACCCGCAGCCCGTTCCGGCGCGACTGCGACCGGGTGATCCACTCGACCGCGTTCCGCCGCCTCAAGCACAAGACCCAGGTGTTCGTCTTCCACGAGGGCGATCATTACCGCACCCGGCTGACCCATTCGCTGGAGGTCGCGCAGATCGCCCGCGCGCTGGCGCGCCAGCTCGGCGTCGACGAGGATCTGACCGAGACGCTGGCCCTCGCGCACGATCTCGGCCACCCGCCGTTCGGGCATGCCGGGGAGCGGGCGCTCGACGCATGCCTGAAGGATGATGGCGGCTTCGACCACAATGCGCAGACGCTGCGGGTCGTCACCTCGCTGGAGCACCGCTATCCCGAGTTCGGCGGGCTCAACCTGACCTGGGAATCGCTCGAGGGCATCGTCAAGCACAACGGGCCGCTGACCGAGCGCAACGGCGCACCGGCCGGGCGCTACCGGGAGGGCGGCATTCCGGTCGGGATCGCCGACTACAACAAGACCTACGACCTCGAGCTCTGGAGCTATGCCTCGCTCGAGGCGCAGATCGCGGCCTTCGCCGACGACATCGCCTATGATGCGCACGATATCGACGACGGCCTGCGCGCCGGCCTGTTCGCGGTCGACGACCTCAAGGAGATGCCGCTGACCGCTGAGATCATCGCCGCGATCGACCGGCACTATCCCGATCTCGACGAGGTCCGGCGCGGCGCCGAACTGGTCCGTCAGTTGATCTCGCATTTCATCAATGGCGTGTTCACGGAGGCGAGCCGGCGGCTTGCGGCGGCCCAGCCGCAATCCGCCCACGACGTCCGCAACCACAATACTCCGCTGATTGCGTTCCCGTCCGACGTGGCCGGGCAGGAGGCGGCGATCAAGGCGTTCCTGTACCGGCGGATGTATCGCCACCAGCGGGTGATGCTGGTGATGCGGGAGGCGGAGCAGGTGGTGCGCAATCTGTTCGAGCGCTACCGGCAGTCGCCGGAAGATTTGCCGGCGGAATGGGTCGAGGGGAGCGCGGAGGAGACCGCCAGCGCGCGGAACAGGCGGATCGGCAATTTCATTGCCGGGATGACCGACCGTTTCGCCCTGATCGAACACCAAAGGCTTTTTGACTCGACCCCGGATTTGCGTTAGCGCCCTGCCATGGCCGACACCACTGCTTCACCGCACCTCTTTGCCGACATGCTGACGCGCGTGCACGCGATCTGTGCCGCGGTCGCCGCCGAGGACAACTGGCCCGCGGGCATCGATCTGACGCGCGTCGTGGTGGAGCCGCCGCGCGACGCCAGCCATGGCGACATGGCGACCAATGCCGCGATGGTGCTCGCCAAGGATGCCAAGGCCAAGCCGCGCGAGCTCGCCGACAAGATCGCCGAGCGGCTGCGCGCCGATGCGCTGGTGGCCTCGGTCGACGTCGCCGGGCCCGGCTTCATCAATTTGACCTTGAAGCCGCAGGTCTGGGCGGACGCGCTGCGCGCCGTGCTGGCCGCCGGCTCCGCTTACGGACGCAGTGACATCGGCAAGGCCGAGAAGGTCAATGTCGAATACGTCTCGGCCAATCCGACCGGGCCGATGCATGTCGGCCATTGCCGTGGCGCCGTGTTCGGCGACGCGCTGTGCAGCCTGCTGCAATTCGCGGGCTACGACGTCTGCCGCGAATACTACATCAACGACGCCGGTGCGCAGGTCGACGTGCTGGCACGCTCGGCGTTTCTGCGCTACCGCGAGGCGCTGGGGCAGGACATCGGCGCGATCCCGGAAGGGCTTTACCCCGGCGATTACCTCGTGCCGGTCGGCGAAGCGCTCGCCAAGGAGCATGGCGAGAAGCTGCTCGACATGAAGGAAGCCGAGTGGCTGCCGATCGTGCGCGACAAGGCGATCGCCATGATGATGGAGATGATCAAGGGCGATCTCGCCGCGCTCAACATCCATCACGACGTGTTCTTCTCCGAGCGCTCGCTGATCACCTCGGGCAACAACAAGGTCGCCGAGACCATCGACTTCCTGCGCGCCAAGGGCGACATCTATGAGGGGCGCCTGCCGCCGCCGAAGGGCAAGCCGGTCGAGGATTACGAGGACCGCGAGCAGTCGCTGTTCCGCGCCACCGCCTATGGCGACGACGTTGATCGGCCGCTGATCAAGTCGGACGGTTCGTACACCTATTTCGCATCCGACATCGCCAACCATCGCAACAAGTTCGAGCGGGGCTTCACCAACCTGATCGACGTGTTTGGCGCCGATCATGGCGGCTACATCAAGCGCATGCAGGCAGCCGTGAAGGCCGTGACCGCGGGCAAGGCCGTGCTCGACGTCAAGATCGTGCAGCTCGTGAAGCTGCTGCGCGACGGCGAGCCGGTGAAGATGTCGAAACGGTCAGGCGATTTCGTCACGCTGCGTGAGGTCGTCGACGAGGTCGGCTCCGACGCCGTCCGGTTCATGATGCTGTTCCGCAAGAACGATGCGGTGCTCGATTTCGACCTCGCCAAGGTGATCGAGCAGTCCAAGGACAACGCCGTCTTCTACGTCCAGTACGGCCACGCCCGCGGCCACTCGATCTTCCGCAACGCGCGGGAGGAAGCGGTTCCGGACCTGCCCGAGACCGACGACGCCCGGCTGGCCTATCTCCGTAGTGCTGCGGTCGAACGGTTGACCGATCCGGCCGAGCTCGATTTGCTGAAGCGGCTTGCGCTTTATCCGCGGATGATCGAGGCTGCGGCGGCGGCACATGAGCCGCACCGAATCGCTTTTTATCTATATGATTTGGCCAGTGAATTTCACGCGCTTTGGACGAGGGGGCGGGATTTGCCCTATTTACGCTTCATTATCAATAATGATGCAGAGATCACGAGGGCGCGACTGGCAATGGTTCAGGGCGTCGTCTCGGTTCTGGCATCGGGCTTAGCTGTACTAGGCGTCCACGCTCCGACCGAGATGCGGTAGGCAGGGGCATTAGGCCCTCACGAGTGGGGATTTGTGAGGGCATCTGGCAGGGGCCAACTCGTTCGGACCGGCTGTGCCGGCGATCTTGGCGCTGTCCCGAAGGGGATGCATCATCACAATGGCTGATCGATATCAGGACCGACATTTTCCCGCCGACACGGCACCCAAGGCCGAGAGCGATCCGCTTGCCGAGCTGGCCCGCCTGATCGGCCAGACGGATCCGTTCGGCAGCGCCAACAAGCCGCCGCCGCATCCGCTGCAATCGCGCGCCAATGTGCGGCCGCAACAATATCAGCCGCAGGCAGACGAAGAGGATGCGCCGCCCGCCGGCCCGCCGCCCTGGATGAAGCGCGCGCGGCAGGACGCCGTCGTTCCGCCGCCGGTGCAGCCGCCTGCGCAGCAGCATGTCGATTACGAAGAGCCCGAGCAGGACTACCAGCAGCCGAGCCCGGTGCATCCGCTGCACCGTTATGCGGCCCAGCAGCCGCAGTCCGCGCCGGCACCGGTCGCGCCCTATCGCGCGGTCGAGCCCGCGCGGCAGGCTGAAGCATATGACGAGGCGGTGCATTACCAGGACGGTGCGCAGGGCCACGATCCGTCGCGCTATGACGACGCGCTCTATGGTCAGCTGGAAGCCGGCGAACAGGACCTCCAGCGCGATCCGGCCTATCCGGACGATCCCTATGCCTACGAGGCCTATGAGGACGAACCCGAACCGAAGCGACGCAGCAGCGGCCTGATGACGGTTGCTGCGGTGGTCGCGCTTGCGGTGGTTGGCACCGGCGGCGCGCTCGCCTATCGCAACTATGTCGGCTCGCCCCGCACCGGCGAGCCGCCGATCATCAAGGCCGACAACACGCCGACCAAGGTGATCCCGGCGCAGGCCGATACGCCGGCCAAGACGCCCGACCGCATGGCGGCGGGTGACGGCACCGAGAAGATCGTGTCGCGCGAGGAAACTCCGGTCGACGTCAACTCCAAGGCGGCCGGACCGCGCGTCGTGTTTCCGCCGCTGAATGCCAATGCCAATCCGCCCTCGGCGGCCAGCGTGCAGACCGCGCAGCCCGCGCCGGCGCCGATCACCGCCAACGGCACGCTGCCGCAGAGCGAGCCGCGCAAGATCCGCACCCTCGCGGTTAAGGGCGACACGCCTGACGCGGCCCAGGCCGCGCCGACGCGGTCGATGGCCGCCGCAAGGCCGCCGGTGTCACGCGGCAATCCGTCCGCGGCAAACGCCAGCGTCAACGCGCCGCTGTCGCTTGCCCCTGGTCAGGCCGATGCAGCTCCGGCCGCGCCGCCGACCCGGATGGCATCCACCACGACCGCCTCGGTTGGCGGCGGTGGATACCTGGTCCAGGTGTCGTCGCAGAAGAACGAGGCCGACGCTCAGGCGTCCTACCGGACGTTGCAGGGCAAGTATCGCAACGTGCTTGGCTCGCAGCCTTTGGTGGTGAAACGCGTCGATCTCGGCGAGAAGGGCGTCTATTACCGCGCCTTTGCCGGCCCGTTCGCGTCATCGGACGAGGCGAGCCAGCTTTGCAAGAGCCTGATGTCGGCCGGTGGGCCGCAATGCCTCATCCAAAGAAATTAACGGCCGTTTCCTTGACCCGTGAGCCGCATACGGCCTAATCGGCCGAATGACGAACCGCGCATTCATCACGGGCATATCCGGGCTGACCCTCAATGACGCCGAACGCGAATTCATTCGCGCCGAGCGGCCATGGGGCTTCATCCTGTTCAAGCGCAATATCGAGAATCCTGTCCAAGTGGCAGCTCTCGTTGGGGAACTCAGGTCGGCAGTCGGCGCCGCCGACGCCCCGGTCCTGATCGACCAGGAGGGCGGCCGGGTACAACGGCTCGGCCCGCCGCATTGGCCGGTCTATCCGCCGGGCGCGAGTTTTGGCGCACTCTACGACATCGACCCGAAGCTCGGCCTTGCCGCCGCCCGGCTCAGCTCGCGCCTGATCGCGGCCGATCTGATTGATCTCGGGATCACGGTCGACTGCCTGCCGTTGGCTGACGTTCCTGTGGCGGGCGCAGACGCCGTGATCGGCAACCGGGCCTATGGGACCGAGCCGGACAAGGTCGCAGCGATCGCCCGCGCGGTCACCGACGGGCTCGAACAGGGCGGCGTGCTGCCGATCCTCAAGCATATCCCCGGCCACGGTCGGGCCACCGCGGACAGCCATTTCCGGCTTCCGACGGTCGATACCACCAGGGACGAGCTGGAACGGACCGATTTCGCCGCGTTCCGGCCGCTGGCGGACCTGCCGATGGCGATGACTGCACATGTTGTGTTTAGCGCGCTGGACCCCGCCCATCCGGCGACGACTTCTGCGACAATCATCGAACAGGTGATTCGCGGCCTGATCGGGTTCCAAGGTTTGTTGATGAGTGATGACGTGTCGATGAATGCGCTGGCCGGATCGATCGCCGAACGGACCCGCGCCATCGTCACCGCCGGTTGCGACGTGATTCTGCACTGCAACGGCAATCTCGACGAGATGCGCGAGGTCGCGCGGGAGACGCCGGAACTGACCGGCAAGGCGCTTGAGCGCGCCAGGGCCGCGCTCGCCGCGCGGAGGCAGCCTGAGCCGATCGACCGGCAGGCGGCGCGAGCTGAACTGGATGCGTTGTTGGATCGGGTAGGGACGGCATGACCGCTGAAATTCTATCGTTTGATACCGGGCGGCCGGCCGACCTCGCTGATGGCGAACCGGCGCTGGTGGTCGACGTCGAGGGCTATGAAGGCCCGCTCGACCTGTTGCTCACGCTGGCGCGGCAGCAGAAGGTCGACCTGTCGAAGATCTCGATCCTCGCGCTCGCCGATCAGTATCTTTCGTTCATCGAGGCGGCGCGCAAGATTCGCCTGGAGCTTGCGGCCGACTATCTGGTGATGGCGGCCTGGCTCGCCTTCCTGAAGTCGCGGCTGCTGCTGCCGGAACCGCCGACCGCGGAAGGACCGAGCGCCGAGGAAATGGCGACCGCGCTTGCCAACCAGCTGCGTCGTCTGGAGGCGATCCGCGAGGCGGCGAACCGGCTGATGAACCGGCCGCAGTTCCAGCGCGATATCTTTCCACGCGGCAATCCGGAAACGATCGCCGAGATCAAGCATCCGAAGTTCACCGCGACTTTGTACGACCTGCTGTCGGCCTATGCGACGCAGCGTGCGTCACGCGTGCTGACGACGGTCCATCTTGCCAAGCGGACGGTGTGGTCGCTGGCGGAAGCACGCGCTTCGCTGGAGCGGCTGGTCGGCCTCGCCGAGGACTGGAGCTGCCTCGACGAGTACCTGATGAACTATGTCGCTGATCCCAAGCAGAAGGCGACGGTGTTCGCATCGAGCTTCGCTGCGGCCCTTGAGCTGGTCCGCGAGGGTGAGATGGAGATCAACCAGAAGCAGGCGTTCGCGCCGATCTATTTCCGAAAGCGTCCAGCGCAAGCCGCCATGGCGGCGCCGGACCTGTCGGTTGAGTAAGCGGAAGAAGGAGAGCAAGCCCATGGCAAGCTTGGCGGAAGTGCGCAGAGAAGAGCCCGAGGAGGAGGTTTCTCCTATGGATCCGGTGGCGCGTCCTGAGGAATTGCGGCTCCTGGAAGCCCTGTTGTTTGCATCGGCCGAGCCGGTCGATCAGGCAACGCTGGCAAAGCGGATGCCCGACGGCGTCGATATCAAGCTAGCGCTCGCGCAGTTGCAGGCGGAATATGCGCCGCGCGGCGTCAACCTGGTGAAGGTCGCGAACAAGTGGACGTTCCGCACCGCCGGCGACCTGTCGTGGCTGATGACGCGCGAGAGCACCGAGACCCGCAAGCTGTCGCGTGCGGCGATCGAGGTGCTTGCGATCATCGCCTATCACCAGCCGGTGACCCGCGCCGAGATCGAGGAGATTCGCGGCGTGGTGACGTCGAAGGGAACGATCGATGTGCTGCTGGAGACCGGATGGATCCGGCCGCGCGGCCGTCGCAAGACACCGGGCCGTCCGCTGACCTTCGGCACCACCGACGGATTCCTGTCGCAGTTCAGCCTTGAGGCGCTGGGCGACCTGCCGGGGCTTGAGGAACTCAAGGGTACTGGCTTGCTCGACTCGCGGCTGCCGACCGGCTTCTCCGTGCCGTCGCCATCGGACGACGCGACGCTGCGCGAGGACGAGGAGCCGCTCGAGCCCGGCGATACGCTGGAACTGCTGCTGGCGCCGGCCGTCGAGCCGGACGCCGAGGAACCGAAGGCCGAGCCCGAGGCTCCTGGCGAGGTTGAAGTGACGGCCGAGGCCGAAACGGCTGCCGAGACCGAAGTCGAAGCGGAGATGGCTTCGGAGGTCGACGCGGCTGAGCCCGACGCCGACGAACCGGACCAGCGCGCCGGCCACGCCGACGATGAGGACGGCGCCGAGGAGAAGGGCGAATAGCCCGAATATTCCCGGTTAAGCCTAGCAATATTACGTAGCCGCGACAGCGATTTGCCGCGGCCGAAGTCCTTGTTTTTGACACCCCGCGGGCCTACCTTCCGGCAAAGTCCAGGCCGGTTCGCCCGGCCATTTCTGGAGGGTTTGCAGGATGGGTTCGCTGAGCATTTGGCACTGGATCGTCGTGATCGCAGTGGTCCTGCTGCTGTTCGGACGCGGCAAGATTTCGGACCTGATGGGTGACGTCGCCCAGGGCATCAAGGCCTTCAAGAAGGGCATGCAGGACGACGACAAGGTCGCAGACAAGACCGAGCCCACCAAGGCGATCGATCACAACGCAGCGCCGTCGGCAGCGCGCCAGGACGTTGGCAGCAAGGCTGTCTAACGCGCTCGTACTGACGAATATTTCGACGTTTTTCTTTGCGCGAAACGGTGACGCCGTCGCACAGACGCGCTATGGACGCCGGTTGAGAAAAGGCGCCGGCGGCCCCAGATCCTGTTAGGACGGCGAGTCCTATCAGACCATGGGGCCGATCGTGGCGCGCTGAGGCGGAACAATTCATGTTCGATATCGGGTGGAGTGAACTGGTGGTCATCGCGGTCGTCGCGCTGATCGCCATCGGCCCGAAAGAACTGCCGGGCGTGCTGCGCATGGTCGGGCAATGGATGGGCAAGGCCCGCAAGATGGCCGCCGAATTCCAGGGTCAGTTCCAGGAGGCCATGCGCGAGGCCGAGATGGCCGACCTCAAGAAGAGCTTTGACGAGGTCAGGGAAGCCGCCACCGGCATCACCAGCGGCGGCAACATCATGACCTCGTTGCAGAAGGACGTCAGCGACGCCTTGCAGATCGACAAGCCGGTCGATGCGCAGGTCGCCTCCGCGATCGACGCGCCGGTGACATCGACTGGCGATGCACCGGTCACGCCCACGACGCCGGTCGCGCCGACGCCGGAAACCTTCGTCGAGGCCGAGACGCACGCCGCCACCAGCGAGCCGCTTGCTGTCACCAGTGAAGTGAAGTCCGAGCCCGCACCGGCGCAGCAGGCGTCGTCTGCGGAGCCCGACGTGCTGAAGGACGCGAGGGCGTCATGAGCGCCGAAGATATCGAGGCCTCCAAGGCCCCCTTGATGGATCATTTGATCGAGCTGCGCTCGCGCCTGATCAAGGCGCTGCTCGGCTTCGGCGTGGCCTTCATCATCTGCTTCTTCTTCGCCAAGCAGATCTTCAATGTCCTGGTGTGGCCCTTCATCTGGGTGGCGGGGCCGGAAAACTCCAAATTCATCTACACGGCGCTGCTCGAATATTTCCTGACGCAGCTCAAGCTCGCGCTGTTCGGCGCCGGCTTCATTTCGTTCCCGATCGTCGCGACGCAGATCTATAAATTCGTGGCGCCCGGGCTCTACAGGCACGAGCGCAACGCCTTCCTGCCATACCTGATCGCGACGCCGGTGTTCTTCGTGATGGGCGCGGCGCTGGTCTATTTCGTGGTCTTCCCGATGCTGACCCGCTTCTCGCTCGGCATGCAGCAGGCGGCCGGCGCCGAGACCGCGCAGATCCAGTTGCTGCCCAAGGTCGGCGAGTATCTGTCGCTGATGATGTCGCTGATCTTCGCGTTCGGCATCGCATTCCAGTTGCCGGTGATCCTGACGCTGCTCGGGCGGGTCGGCATCGTCACCTCGAAGATGCTGAAGGAGAAGCGGCGCTACTTCATCGTGGTCGCCTTCATCATCGCCGCCGTGCTGACGCCGCCCGACGTGCTGAGCCAGGCCTCGCTCGCGATCCCGCTGCTCGCGCTCTATGAGGGTGCCATCATCGCGGTCCGGATCGTGGAGAAGAAGGCCGCGGCTTCGAATGCCTCGTCCGGCTCGGCGACCAATCCGGCCGAGTAGGCCCTTTCGCCCCACATTCAGTGTCATACCCCGCGAAAGCGGGGTATCCAGTACGCCGCGGCCTTTCGGTCAGACACCGACGCCTCTGGAATACTGGATCACCCGCTTTCGCGGGTGATGACGGTCGTGGTAGTGGAACGTTGATTGTCAACACAACCGTTGTCAATCAACGCATATTAGGACTTCCCGCCATGCACGATATCAAAGCGATCCGCGACAACCCGACAGCCTTCGACGCCGGCCTGAAGCGCCGCGGACTTGGGCCGCTGTCGCCGTCGCTGCTGGCGATCGACGAGAGGCGGCGTGCCGCGATCCTGGCCTCCGAGCAGGCCCAGGCGCGGCGCAATGCGGCCTCGAAAGAGATCGGCGACGCCAAGAAGGCCAAGGACGAGGCGCGCGCCGCCAAGCTGATGGCCGAGGTCGCCGAGCTCAAGACGACGATGCCGGAGCTCGAGACCGCGGCGAAGACGGCCGACGAGGAGCTGACGAGAGAGCTGTCGTCAATTCCCAATCTGCCGCTCGACGAGGTGCCAGACGGCACCGACGAGCACGGCAACGTCCAGCATCACGTGTTCGGCAGGGCGCGTGACTACGGCTTTGCGCCGAAGCTGCACGATGATCTCGGCACCGCGCTCGGCTTTATGGATTTCGAGGCGGCGGCGAAATTGTCCGGCGCGCGCTTCGTTGTGCTGAAGAAGGGCTTGGCGCGGCTCGAGCGCGCGATCGGGCAATTCATGCTCGATCTTCACGCGGGTGAGCACGGCTATGCCGAGATCAATCCGCCATTGCTGGTGCGCGATGCCGTGATGTTCGGTACCGGCCAGTTGCCGAAATTCGAGGACGACCAGTTCTGGGCGATCAGCGGTGAGCTGCTTGCAAAACCCGATGCCGATCTGCGCAGCGCGCGCCTCGGGCTGATCCCGACTGCGGAGGTCTCGCTGACCAACCTCGTTCGCGAGTCGATCGTGGACGAGAAAGAGCTGCCGATGCGGCTCACCGCGCTGACACCGTGCTTCCGCGCCGAGGCGGGCGCTGCCGGCCGCGACACCCGCGGCATGATCCGGCAGCACCAGTTCACCAAGGTCGAGCTGGTCTCGATCACGACGCCGGAAACCAGCAAGGACGAGCACGAGCGCATGCTGGCCTGCGCCGAGGAAGTGCTGCGCCGGCTCGACCTGCACTACCGGGTGATGACGCTGTGCGCCGGCGACATGGGCTTCTCCGCGCAGAAGACCTACGACATCGAGGTCTGGATGCCGGGGCAGGGCGACGGCGGCGCCTATCGCGAGATTTCGAGCTGCTCGGTGTGCGGCGATTTCCAGGCCCGCCGCATGGACGCACGTTATCGTGGTCCCGACGGCAAGCCGCGCTTCGTGCACACGCTGAACGGTTCGGGCACGGCGGTCGGGCGCGCGCTGATCGCCGTGATGGAGACCTATCAGCAGCAGGACGGCTCGATCGCGGTGCCGGATGTGTTGCAGCCCTATATGGGCGGGCTCAAGGTCATCGAGCACGGCATGTAACGCCGAGGCCAGTGTGATGCCGCTCCACCGTGACATCCACTGGCTTGGTCGACAATGGGCGGTCACCGGCCACGGTCTGCAACTGATCAACCAGAAGCAGCGAGGCTATTACGACATCGAGGCCGCGCGCCTGGGCGAGGCGGGCGTGATCGAGGCGATGCAATCGAAGGCCTGGATCGACAGGCCGGATTTCGACAAGGCGCTGGAGGTCGCGCGAGCCAAGTTCGCGCATGTCGCGCTGGCTGATCCCGCGCCGGCCGAGCCGCCTGCGGTGGCTGCGCCAGCAGCGTCACGCGCTTCGATCGAACCGCCGTTGGTGCCCACGATCGAAGAACTGCTGGCCAGGTTGAAGGTAAAATCGGCTACCACGGCAAAATCCGCCGAGGCGCCTGCTACGGCCGTCCCAGAGCCGCCCGGGTCCGATGCTCAGGCGATTGAACCTCCACAGCCTGGGCCGCCGCCGTCGCCGAGCAATCCGGTAGCGCGCGCCACGGCTGCCTGGCCGGTGTTCGAGCGCAAGATCGCCGGCAGCGCCCGGTTTGTCAGCCCTTGGCGGGTGAGGTCGGCACGCTGGCATGGGCCCTCGTCAGGTTTGCCTCCGCGGCCCTAGCCGGTTAAGACGGCTCGTCAGCCAAGAAGATCGAGCCCAATCGGAAAAAAGGCACTTTGACGGATGCGAATTCTCTGCACCAACGATGACGGCATCAACGCTCCGGGCCTCAAGGTCATCGAGGAGATCGCGCGCGCGTTGTCCGACGACGTCTGGATCGTCGCGCCCGAGCTCGATCAGTCCGGCGTCTCGCATTCGCTGTCGCTCAACGATCCGCTGCGCCTGCGCGAAGTCGGCCCGCGTCACTTCGCGGTGCGCGGCACGCCGACCGATTGCGTCATCATGGGCGCGCGCCACGTCCTCGGCGACAAGCTGCCCGATCTCGTGCTGAGCGGCGTCAACAAGGGCCGCAACGTCGCCGAGGACGTGGTCTATTCCGGCACCATCGCCGGCGCGCTGGAGGGCACCATTCTCGGTTTCCCGTCATTTGCGCTGTCGCAGGAATTCTCGATCGAGACGCGCAACGCGCCGCTGTGGGACACCGCGCTGAAATTCGGACCCGACATCATCCGCAAGGTGATGGCCGCGGGCGTGCCCCGGAACACCGTCATCAACGTCAACTTCCCGTCCTGCATGCCCGACGACGTCAAGGGCATCCGGATCACCCGGCAGGGCAAGCGCAATCAGGGCTTTCTGAAGATCGACCGCCGTCACGACGGACGCGGCAATCCGTACTTCTGGATCGGCTTCGAGCGTGCGGCGATGATGGATACGCCGGCCGAAGGCACCGACCTCGCAGCACTCGCCGCGCGCTACGTCTCGGTGACGCCGCTCAGGCTCGATCGCACCGATGAGGCGTTTTCGGAAACGCTGGTCGACACGTTGAAATGATCGTTGTAGCCCGGATGAGCGCAGCGACATCCGGGACCATCGTTTGAGGTGCCCCGGATGTCGCTGCGCTGATCCGGGCTACGGGACCGATCGTCAGACCGGCGCGCTCTTCATCGCGCTTGAGATCGCCTGGGCCAGCGTTTCCAGCTGGAAGGGCTTTTGCAGCGCCGGGCGGTCGCGATACTCCGGCGGCAGGCCGGACGAGCCATAGCCGGTCGCGAAAATGAAGGGGCGGTTGCGGGCGTTGATCAGCTCGGCGACCGGGGTGATCACCTTGCCATTGACGTTGACGTCGAGGATCGCGAGGTCGAACTCGGTCGATTGCGCGAGCTTGACTGCCTCGCCGATCTCGCCGGCCTCGGCGGCGACGCTATGGCCGAGTTCCTCCAGCATATCGGCAACCATCATCCGGATCATGACCTCGTCCTCCACGAGGAAAACTGAACAGCCCGCCGGCCGTATCGCTGTCATGATGGAATCCTTGCCCGTCCCTGAAATAGGCTCGCAAATAACATTACCAGGCGCAATGCAAACGTTTGGGGATTGGTCCATTTCCAGCGCGCAAAGGCACTTCGCCGCATCGCCCTGACTGACTCGCTGCGCGAGATTCGTCCAGGATCCGGCGAACTGCTCAACTCAGCCGGAGCCCTGGGTCGGCCTCAACCACGCGTCATTGGTGACTATCTGAAGAGCCGCCGCTGGCGCCGAACGCGAACCAGGCCGCCAGGTTCCTGATCGGGAACAAAAATGACGGGAAATTTTTCCTTAACGCGGTATTTTGGATTCAATGGCATCAAGCTCAGCAAGATCCGCGCGCCGGTGCCCAGAGACGCTGATGAACATGGCCGTAACCCCTGATTCGACCGAAAAGATGATGTTTCAGCTCACCCTGCGGCGGCGAGGGGTCAGCGATCAGGCGGTGCTGCGCACCATGGAAGAGGTGCCGCGCGAGGTCTTCGTCGAGCCGCGCGATCGCAACGAGGCCTATCGCGACAGTGCGCTTGCGATCGCCTGCGGGCAGACCATCAGCCAGCCCTTCGTGGTGGCCTACATGACCGAGCAGTTGCGGCTCGCGAAAGACCATCGCGTGCTCGAGATCGGCACCGGCTCAGGCTATCAGGCCGCCATCCTGTCCCGGCTGTGCAAGCAGGTGCTGACCATCGAGCGCTACCGCACATTGGCCGAGGGCGCCCGCAAGCGTCTCGAAAAGCTCGGCTATTACAACATCGAGGTGTTGCTCGGGGACGGCTTCGACGTCCCCCGCGGCGCCGGCGATTTCGACCGCATCATCGTCACCGCGGCGATGGAGCAGGTGCCGGAGAAACTGCTCGATCGGCTCGAACCCGGCGGCATCCTGATTGCCCCGGTTGGACCGCATCAGGGCACCCAGACGCTGGTCCGCATGATGCGGACGGAGAGCGGCTTCGACCGCAAGGAATTGGTCGACGTGCGCTTTGTGCCGGCGCTGCCCGGAATCGCGCGCGAATTGTAAATTTGGCGATTTGCTGCTTGGCACCAACGCCTTATTCGCAGGGTTAAGCGGTTATTTACTCGCTACGTGTTTACTCAAAACAGTCTTTTGTTGCGTACGAGTGAGTAACCATGTCTGGGGTTGTTGAGTTGCTTCGCTCGCGTCGCGTTCCGCAGGTTGCGGTGCTGACGCTGATGTCCATGGCTTTCGCCGGTTGCAGCGCCGACATGTCGTCGCGCTTCCAGCAGAGCTCATATTCACAAAATCCGTTCGCGTTCGATCCGCAGCCGACCAGCTCCGTGCAGGCGCCGCCGCGCGAGTTGCCGCAATACGCACGGCCGCGAACGCAACCGCAGTACTCGCAGTATCAGTCCCAGCCGTTGCCGCCGCCGGTCGCGGCGCCGCAATCCTACCCGGTCGCCAATGCCGGCGTCTCCGGAGGCGGGCGAGGGATGTCGTCCTACGCGCCACCGCCGCCGGCGCGCGCGCAGATGGAGGCGACCGGCACCGTGCCGCATTCGGTCGCGGCGGCGCACGCCGGGCATAACGGCACCACCATCATCGTCGGCACCAGCGATACGCTGGAAGTGCTGGCGCGACGCTACAACGTCTCGAGCGCCGAGATCCTGCGCGCCAATGGCTACAAGGGACCGCGCGCGCTGTCGCCCGGTCAGCAACTGATCATTCCGCGTCCGACCGCAACCGCCGCTGCACCCGCGATGGCCGCACCGGCCGCGCGGCCCGTCGCTGTGGCGGCTGCGCCCGGCGTCCACTATGTCAATCGCGGCGACACGCTGCACAGCATCGCGCGCCAGCACCACATCCCGGTGGCCGAGCTTGCCCGCGCCAACAATCTCGATCAGTCGGCGCGGCTCAGCCTCGGCATGAAGCTCGTCGTGCCCGGTGCCAAGACTGCGATGGCAGCACCTGCGCCGGTTGCGCAACCGGTTGCCGCTGCGCCGGTCGCAGTCGCCACCGCACCCGCTGTCGCAGCTCCGAAGGTCGTCGCCAGCGCGCTGCCGCAGCAGAGCGCCCGGCTGGTCCAGCCGACCGCGACTGTCGAACAGCCAGCCGTCGCGGAGACGCCGGCGGCCAAGCCGGCCGAGACCACCAGTGCGCTGCCGACCTTCCGCTGGCCAGTGCGTGGCAAGGTCATCACGGCTTACGGCTCGAAGACCAACGGCAAGGTCAATGACGGCATCAACGTCGCGGTGCCCGAAGGCACGCCGGTGAAGGCGGCCGAGGACGGCGTGGTGGCCTATTCGGGCAACGAGCTGAAGGGCTACGGCAACCTCGTGCTGGTTCGCCATTCCAACGGCTATGTCACCGCCTACGCCCACGCGAGCGAAATCCTGGTGAAGCGCGGCGATACCATCAAGCGCGGCCAGGTGATCGCCAAGTCCGGCCAGACCGGCGAGGCGAGCTCGCCGCAGCTTCACTTCGAAATTCGCAAAGGATCGTCTCCGGTCGATCCGCTCCAGTTCCTCAACGGCGCGTAAGTTACGCGCTCGGACTTCCAAGTCTCACAACAAAGACAACGGGGGAAGCGCAAGCTTCCCCCGTTTTGTTTTGACGATTGCGACGGCGATTACTTCCCGCTCAGCCGCACGCCGAGCCGGCCCGCCAGCTCCTGGGTGTATTGCCAGGCGACGCGGCCGGAGCGCGAGCCGCGGGTGGTCGACCATTCGAGCGCCTCGCGCTCGAGTTCGTCGTCGGCGATCTTGATGCCGAAATGGTCGCAATAGCCCTTCACCATCGCGAGGTACTCGTCCTGGCTGCAACGGTGGAAGCCGAGCCAGAGGCCGAAGCGATCCGACAGCGAAACTTTCTCCTCGACTGCCTCGCCCGGATTGATCGCGGTCGAGCGTTCGTTCTCGATCATCTCGCGCGCCAGGAGATGCCGGCGGTTCGAGGTCGCATAGAGGATGACGTTGTCGGGACGGCCTTCGATACCGCCATCCAGCACAGCCTTCAGCGATTTGTAGGAGGCGTCGTTGCCGTCGAAGGAGAGGTCGTCGCAGAACACGATGCAGCGGAACGGCGAGCTGCGCAGAAGCTCCATCAGCCCGGGCAGGCTCTCGATGTCCTCGCGGTGGATCTCGATCAGCTTCAGCCGGTCGGCCGGCTTGCGGTCGGCATTGATGGTGGCATGCGCCGCCTTCACCAGCGACGACTTGCCCATGCCGCGGGCGCCCCACAGCAGGGCATTGTTGGCGGGCAGCCCGTTGGTGAACCGCTCGGTGTTCTCCATCAGGATGTCGCGCATCCGGTCGACGCCCTTGAGCAGGCCGATTTCGACACGGCTGACGCGCGGCACCGGGGCCAGGCGGCCGTCCGGGTGCCAGACGAAGGCGTCCGCGGCGCCGAGCGACTCGGCTGGATCGGCGGCGGCCGGGGAGGCGGCCGCGAGGCGGCTTGCGATGCTCTCCAGGGCGTTCGCGATCCGCTCGGCAGTGGCGCCATCGAGCGCCATTTCCGGGCGTTTTGTCGCGGCGTTTGCAGCGCCTCTGGCGGCGGTTTTGGGGGTGTTTTGCGGGTTGTTTTACTGGTGGATTTCTTGGCTTTTTTCGGCATTTGTCCAGTTCCTGACGGCGCAGCCATATCGGGCTGGCGCAGGTCCCGCAAGCGCCCTAAATGAAGGCCCGTTAACGTTGCAATTGGGACCGCGGCCGCTATAGTCCGCGCGAATTTGTCCGGACCGCCATACCGCCCCGAAGGTCGAGGGCGCTGCCGGTCTTTTCCCGTCTTATCCGAGGATCGTCCGAATGCTGATTACTCCTGCGTTTGCTCAGGCCGGAGCGAGTGGTGACACCAACAGCATGTTGATGTCGCTGCTGCCATTCGCGCTGATCTTCGTGATCATGTACTTCCTGATTCTGCGCCCGCAGCAGAAGAAGGTGCGGGACCATGCAGACCTCGTGAAGAACATCCGCCGCGGCGACACCGTGGTGACCTCGGGCGGCCTCGTCGGCAAGGTGACCAAGGTGGTCGACGACGACCAGATCGAGTTCGAGATCTCGGACGGTGTCCGCGTCCGCCAGATGCGGCAGATGATCTCGGGCGTGCGGACCAAGGGTGAGCCGGCGAAGGGCGATGCCAAGGACGAGGCGTCCGCGAGCTGATCGCGGCGCCGACTTTCTGGAATCTGACAGGTCAACTCGATGTTGTATTTCACGCGGTGGCGAGCGCTGGGGATCATCCTGACAGCGCTGGTGGTCTGCCTGTGCGCCGTGCCCAATTTCTTCCCCGAGGCGCAGGTCAAGACCTGGCCGGCCTGGGCGCAGCGGCGCCTCGTGCTCGGCCTCGATTTGCAGGGCGGCTCGTATCTGCTGCTCGAGGTCGACTCCAACTACGTGAAGAAGGAGAAGCTCGACCAGATCCGCGACGACGCCCGGAAGGTGCTTCGTGAAGCCAAGATCGGCTACACCGGCCTCAACGTTCGCAACGACGCGGTGGAAGTGCGCATCTCCAAGGAGGGCGAGCAGGCGCCGGCGTTGTCGAAGCTCCGCGAGCTGTCGCAGCCGCTCGGCGGATTGCTCGGCTCCAGCGGTCAGCGCAGCCTCGAGGTTGCCGATGCCGGCAGCGGCCTGATCCGCCTGACGATCCCGCCGGCAGCGATCACCGAGCGCATCCGGCAGACCATCGAGCAATCGATCCAGATCGTCGAGAAGCGGGTCAACGAGCTCGGCACGGTCGAGCCGGTGATCCAGCGCCAGGGCACCGACCGCATCCTGGTGCAGGTACCGGGCTTGCAGGACCCGACCCGCCTCAAAGAACTGCTCGGCAAGACTGCGAAGATGGAATTCCGCATGGTCGACACTTCGGTGTCGCCCGATCAGGCGCAGCAGGGCCGGTTGCCGCCGGACTCCGAACTGCTGATGAGCGCATCGCCGCCACCGATTCCGTACGTCGTCAAGAAGCAGGTCCTGGTCTCCGGAGGCGAGCTCTCGGACGCCCAGCCCGGCTTCGACCAGCGCACTGGCGAGGCGATCGTCAGCTTCAAGTTCAACACCACGGGTGCGCGCAAATTCGCCCAGGCGACTGCCGAGAATGTCGGTCAGCCGTTTGCGATCGTGCTCGACAACAAGGTGATCTCGGCACCCGTGATCCGCGAGCCGATCACCGGCGGACAGGGCCAGATTTCCGGCAGCTTCACCGTGCAATCGGCCAATGATCTGGCGATCCTGATGCGTGCCGGCGCGTTGCCGGCGCCGTTGACCGTGATCGAGGAGCGGACCGTCGGTCCGGGCCTCGGACAGGACTCGATCGAGAAGGGCGAGCTCGCGGCCTATGTCGGCTCGATCCTGGTCATCGTGTTCATGCTGCTCACCTACCGGCTGTTCGGGGTGTTCGCCAACATCGCCGTGGCCATCAACGTCGCGATGATCTTCGGTCTGCTGTCGCTGCTCAACGCCACGCTGACCTTGCCGGGCATCGCCGGCATCGTGCTGACGGTCGGCATCGCGGTCGACTCCAACGTGCTGATCTACGAGCGCATCCGTGAGGAACTGCGCGGCGGCCGCAACGCGATCTCGGCGATCGACGCCGGCTTCAAGCGGGCGCTGGCGACCATCCTCGATTCCAACATCACCACCTTCATCGCTGCTGCCGTGCTGTTCTACATCGGCACCGGGCCGGTGCGCGGCTTTGCCGTGACGCTCGGCATCGGCATCATCACCACGGTGTTCACCGCCTTCACAATGACGCGCCTGATCGTCGCGTGGTGGGTGTGGTGGAAGCGGCCGCAAACCGTGCCGATCTGAGAGGCCTCTCGTGACCCATACCGTTCTCATTGGCCTTGGCATCCTGATCGCCGTGCTGACCGTGGTCGCGGCGCTCGGCCTGCTGCCGTCGCTGCGCATCGTGCCCGACGATACGCATTTCGACTTCACGCGCTTTCGCCGCATCAGCTTCCCGATCTCGGCGCTGCTCTCGATCCTCGCCATCACGCTGTTCTTCACCCACGGCCTGAACTTCGGCATCGACTTCAAGGGCGGCACGCTGCTGGAGGTGCGGGCCAAGTCCGGCACCGCCGACATCGCGGCGATGCGCACGACCCTGAACGGCCTCGGTCTCGGCGAGGTGCAGTTGCAGCAACTCGGCGGTTCGGGCGAGGCAGACGTGCAGATTCGCGTCGCCGAACAACCGGGCGGCGACAAGGCCCAGCAGGACGCGGTGGGCAAGATCCGCGGCGCGCTCGGCGAGGCCGTGGACTACCGGCGCGTCGAGGTGGTGGGGCCGCGCGTCTCCGGCGAACTGCTTGCCTACGGCATGCTCGGCCTGATGCTCGCGATCATCGGCATCCTGATCTACCTCTGGTTCCGGTTCGAGTGGCAGTTCGCGCTCGGCGCCATGATCGCCAACGTCCACGACATCGTGCTCACGATCGGCTTCATGTCGGTCACCCAGGTCGACTTCGACCTCACCAGTATCGCGGCGCTCCTGACGATTCTCGGCTATTCGCTCAACGACACCGTCGTCATCTACGACCGCATCCGCGAGATGCTGCGGCGCTACAAGAAGATGCCGATGCCGCAGCTGCTCAACGAATCGATCAACTCGACGCTGTCGCGTTCGATCATCACCCACGTCACCGTGACGCTGGCGCTGCTCGCACTGCTGCTGTTCGGCGGCCAGGCGATCCACAGCTTCACCGCGGTGATGATGTTCGGCGTCGTGCTGGTCGGCACCTACACCTCGATCTTCATCGCCGCACCGATCCTGATCTATCTCGGTGTCCACACCACGCGGGGTGAGACGCTGGACGAACCGGCCAAGAAGCCGGACACGGCGGCAGCCAAGAAGTAGCCCGCATGAGCAACCCCTCGGACGCTCCCCATCTTCCGAGGTCGGCGCCGATCGAGGCCTACGGCAAGGGCGGCTTCGCGTTCGCCGATATGTCGCATCGCGGCTCGCTTTTGTGCCTGCCGGACGCGATCTGGGCCTGGCCGGTCACCCGGCCACAGGAGATCGACGAATATTCGCTGCAAAAGGTGTTCGCGGCGGCCAATGCGATCGACACCCTGATCGTCGGCAGCGGCACCGAGGTCTGGGTGCCGCCAAAGGGCCTGCGCGAGGCGCTGCGTGCGGTCCGCGTGGTGCTCGACCCGATGCAGACCGGCCCTGCAATCCGCACCTACAACATCATGCTGGGCGAACGGCGCCGGGTCGCGGCGGCGCTGATCGCGGTGCCATGAGCGCGGCGGAGGCGCCAAGCGACGGTGCAGCGTTCTGCGCCGACCTGGTGCGGACCCATGATTTCGTGCGCTACGCCTCGACCCTGTTCCTGCCGGGGCCGGAACGCCGGGCGCTGCTCGCGATCTATGCCTTCAACATCGAGGTCTCGCGGGTGCACGAGCAGGTCAGCCAGCCGTTGCCCGGCGAGATGCGGTTGCAATGGTGGACCGACATGCTGGCGGGCACCGGGCACGGCGGCGTCGAGGGCAACCCGGTCGCGGCGGAGCTGCTGTGGACGATCCGCAATCACCGCCTGCCGGTCTCGCCATTCTCGCGCCTGGTCGAGGAGCACCAGTTCGACCTCTACAACGACCCGATGCCGTCGCTTGCCGCGCTCGAGGGCTATCTCGATGCCACGACGGTGGCTTTGTTCTCTCAGGCCACGCGCATCGTGGCGCGGCCATCCGAGGCGATCGATCATCTCGCCCGTCATGCCGGCCTTGCCCAGGGCATGGCGCAGGTCATTGCAACGCTCGGCCACGACGCCGCACGGCAGCAACTGTTTCTGCCGTTACCATTGCTCCAGCAGCACGGCAGCAGCAAGGAGGAGGTGTTTGCCGGCAAGCCGACGCCGAACATCCGCGCCGCGATCGATCAGCTCGCGGACGAGGCACAGGGCCACCTCAAGACGGCGTTCGGCCTGCTCGCGGATGCCCCGTCCGGCGCGCGGCGCATCTTTCTGCCGCTGGCCTGCGTGCGGCGGGAGCTCAACCGGGCGAGGAGGGCGGACTACGATCCGTTCCTGCCAAAGCCGGTCTCGCGCCTGCGTACGCTATGGACATTGTGGCGCGCGGCGCGCACGGAGGAATTCGGCAGCTAGAGCTGATCCCGTGCACAAACGCAAAGCGTTTGTGCACGGATCGTGCGTGGCGCTATTCCTTGGCGATGTGCTTGGTGAAGATCCGGATCGTTGCGCCCTTGACCGTGCGGCCGCTGTCGTAAATGTCGGATGCGATCTGCTCGACCGCGTCGCGCAGCGCAATGAATTGCGCCTGCCGCGCCAGGCTCGCCGTTCCACGCGTGCCGGCGAGTTCGTCCATTGCGGCGTCGCTGATCTGGCATTCGACTTCCTGGTCACCGTCCATCATGGTGAATCCGAACGCCAATCGTTCGGAATCATAGCCTCCGATGCGGCCACGGGTGAGTGGCATCAAACTTGTCCCTTGAGCGCGATATCCCGTGCAAACAGTGGGGCTTCGCGCCACATTTGTCGAGGGCCGCCGTGCGTGCGACAAAGCATGATCCGGAAACGTGCGAAGCGGTTCTCCGAAAGATCATGCGCAAACAAGAGGCTAAAGCGACATGACGAGTCGACCTCGTCTCATCTCGCGTTAGCGTGCGGGCCGATCCATTTCGGCGACTTCGAAGTTGAAGCGATCGCGCAGGTTCTTGCGTTGCTCCAGGATGTCCTTGAGGAACTCGCGATCGGCGTCACTGCGCATCATCGGCTCGATCAGGTCGATCTGGTTCATCGCAACGAGTTGCAGGATTTCGGTGCGGGGCTTGCCGGCCGCGTCGCGCGGCAGCGCGTGTACGATCTGGATGTGTTCGGGCGGCTTGATGCCCTTGGCCGCGGCGAGCTCGCTGCGCAACGTCTTCTCCAACGCCGACTGATCGGCCTCGACAAAGGCGTAAAGTCCGACGCCGACGCGACGGTCGGCGAAGGCCACGATCGCGGTGTCGCGCACTTCAGGATTCTTGCGGATCAGATCGACCAGAACCGGGGCGTCGTTGACCAGTCGGCGGCCGCCGCCTTCGCGGTCGGTGAAATTGAAGATGCCGCGGGTGATCGCCTGGTAGACCTTCTTGCCGGTCTTCAGCCAGATGCTGGCGGCCGCGGATTTCTTCGCGAGCACCTTCCGCTCCATCGGCGTCAACGCCTCTGGGGCATAACTGCGCTTGTGCTTCAACAGATGGCGCAGATCCTCGTAGGCAGCGATACGGAACAGCCGGCTGCGGGTCTTGAAGCAGGCGGCGAGCTGGAAGTCGGTGAGGTAGGCGCGACCGTCGCGGCCGACCAGCCAGTTCTGCTCCTTGGCGAGGTCGTTGTGGCAGATGCCGGCGCGATGCAGCTTGCGCAACGCGGCCTTGGCCGAGCGGAAATAGGCGACGTCGCCATGCGGCTTGGCCAGATGCAGCGCCGCGCCGTCGATGAAGCCGCGCACCAGCGCGCGCCTCCCGGCCCACAACAGCTTTGGCCCGATGTCGAGGTCGCGCGCCAGGGTCAGCGCGCGGCGTTCGCGTGAGAACAGATGCAAGGCCACGGCAAACGACCAGAACGGCACCTGATCGAGCCGGCGCAGCACGCCGTCGACCTCGCCGTCATCGGTGCGGAAGCGGCCGCGCTCGACAGTCGAGAACACGTCGCGCTTGAGCAGCACGCCCTGATTCCATCGCGCCGACAAAGTGGCGTCGTCGTCTTTCGGCAAGCTCATGACTGTCAGGCCGCTGCCGCAACGCGCAGGTGTTCTGCGATCCAGGCGTCGAGCTCGGCGAGCGCCCGCGCGCTGATCGCCTGTCTCTTGGCGACGGTCTTCTCGTTGCCACGCAGCCGCGAGCCGTCCGGCTTCTTGGTCGGAGCGCTGGCCAGCGGCGGAAACAGGCCGAAATTGATGTTCATCGGCTGGAACGAGCGCGAACCGGCGTCGATGGTTTCGATGTGACCGCCGGTAATATGGCCGAGCAGCGCGCCGAGCGCGGTCGTCGCGGGCGGCGGCGTCAGCGCGGCACCGCGCATGTCGGCGGCGGCGCAGAGGCCCGCGATCAGCCCGACGCTGGCCGACTCGACATAACCCTCGCAGCCGGTCATCTGGCCCGCGAAGCGCAGCCGCGGCTGTGCGCGCAGGCGCAACTGGGCATCGAGCAGCTTCGGCGAATTCAGGAAGGTGTTACGGTGCAGGCCGCCGAGCCGCGCGAACTCGGCGTTCTCGAGACCCGGGATGGTGCGGAATACGCGCTGCTGCGCGCCGTGCTTCAGCTTGGTCTGGAAGCCGACGATGTTGTAGAGCGTGCCGAGCTTGTTGTCCTGTCGCAACTGGACGATCGCGTACGGCTTCACGGTTGGATTGTGCGGATTAGTCAACCCGACCGGCTTCATCGGCCCGTGCCGTAGCGTCTCATGGCCACGTTCGGCCATCACCTCGACCGGCAGGCAGCCGTCGAAATAGGGCGTATTGGTCTCCCAATCCTTGAAGTCGACCTTCTCGCCATCGAGCAGCGCCGCGACGAAGGTGTCGTATTGCTCCTTCGTCATCGGGCAGTTGATGTAGTCGGCTCCGGTGCCTCCGGGACCGACCTTGTCGTAGCGCGACTGAAACCACGCCACCGACATGTCGATGGAGTCCTTGTGCACGATCGGCGCGATCGCATCGAAGAACGCCAGCGCGTTCTCGTCGGTCAGCTGGCGGATCGCGTCGGCGAGCGGCGCGGAGGTGAGGGGACCGGTCGCGACGATGACGTTGCTCCAGTCGGCTGGCGGGAGTCCTGCGACCTCCTCGCGGCTGATCTCGATCAGCGGATGGTCGTGCAGCGCCTTGGTGACGGCGGCGGAAAAGCCGTCGCGGTCGACTGCCAGCGCGCCGCCGGCGGGCACCTGGTTGGCATCGGCCGAGCGCATGATGAGGGACCCGAGCCGCCGCATCTCGGCGTGCAGCAGGCCGACCGCATTGTTGGCGGCGTCGTCGGAGCGGAACGAGTTCGAGCAGACCAGTTCGGCGCAGCCTTCGGTGCGGTGTGCCTCGGTCATCCGGTGCGGGCGCATTTCGTGCAGCACGGCGCGGATACCCGAATTGGCGACCTGCCAGGCGGCCTCCGAGCCGGCGAGCCCCGCGCCCACGATGTGCACTGGTTGGGAAGAGGATTGATGCGGTGTCATCGCGCAGCGTTAGCGCGTTTCGATCCCATATGCATCTGAAACCACGCCAGTGTGCTTCAAGCGAAGTGGATACCGGTTCGCGTGAATAAAACACGTCAAACCAAGGGAGCACCGACAGGCTCCGGAAACGACAACGCCCGCTGTGGAAGCGGGCGTTATCCGTCATCAGATGGCTTGCGGCTGGTTAGCCGTTATAGGTGCCGGCGGCAACGCGCGGGATGTCCGAGCGATCGAGGCCGATATCGGCCAGTTCGCGGTCGCTGAGCTGGGACAGTTCGCTGACATTGCGCTGATAATCCCGGAAAGCCTGGATCATGCGGATGAGCGAGAGCAACATGGTAGTCTCCTAGTAGTCTAGCAATTCTGATTCAGCCTTTCAGCGGCCTCATCGTTGAAGTGAATATAGATGATATAGTGCAGTGCGGTAGTTCCGATGTTGCGATGCAGCTAAGCTCAAAACGCATGACAGCGGTAAGTTTTGATTAACCGTTTGGCGCATCGGGAGCAGCGCCAGAGAGAGACGTTCCGTCCGAACGGTATGTTCGGCTAAAATATCCTAGGGATCAGTAGGTTGATAGAATTGTGACAAATGCAGCTCTGGCGATTATGTGGTAATTTGAGACCGCTTGATCAAGTTCAATATTCCTCGCGGCGGGAGTCACGGCGATGTGTTCCATGCGTGATTCGCATGCACCGGAGCTGACATAATTATGATTTAATATTCACTATATGAGGGCGTTAGTACTCAGTCAGAATAGCGTCAATAGGTCGCATTGACGTTATGGGTAATCTGGTCCTGTTTTGGGATGAGGGCTGCTGACCGTCAACATCGGGCGAAGTACGAATTCCTGATTGTCCGAAGTTTGGGTCGGTTGAGTGAATGCGCCGAACAAAGTTATTGCGGCGCTGCTTCCTTACCAACTTGTAATCAAAACACTATGCAACGCATGCGCGATACGCGCGCAGCGCTCATCACATTTGTATCGCGCGAAGTTCATTCTGAACGCTGCCGGGAACAGCGAATAATCGTTCCGCAGATTCCGCAATCACGCTGGTTTCTGCTCAAGAACAGAAAATGGAACATCCCATGATCAAGACATTGATCGCCGCAGCCAGCATGGCTGCCGTTGTCTACGCCGTCGCTCCCGCGCAGGCGGCCCACCGTCATCATCACATGGGCGTCGGATGCAGTGGTGACAATCTCGGCAAGACCGAAGCGGCCGTTGAAGCCATGGCCGACAATGAGGTCAAATTCGCGGCGGAGAAGGAAGTGTCCCTCGCTCAGGACGCGATGCTGAACAACAAGTGGGGCGCATGCGGCGCGCACCTCAGCAGGGCTGCAGAAGCCAGCATGGCGAAGTAGGCCTTTGATCATGACGATAAGGGCCGATTGCCTGGGGCAATCGGCCCTTTTTGATTCAGTCGGCGAGCCGGCGTGAATGCTGAGGCGCTACGGCGCTTTGGCGAGTTGCGTCGCGAAGTAGCCGATCGTCCTGGCGTACACTTCGCTCTTGTTCCATTGCTGGATGACGGCAAAATTCTCGCTGCCGGGCTCCCAGCCCTTGCCAGGCTTCCAGCCGTAGCTCTTCAGGAAGTTCGCCGTCGATGCCAGCACGTCGGGCACGTTGTGGAGCAGGTCGCGCTTGCCGTTGCCGTCGAAGTCGACTGCGAATTTGATGTAGGACGACGGCATGAATTGGGTCTGGCCGATCTCGCCGGCCCAGGCACCGCGCATCTCCTGCGGCGCGAGATCGCCGCGCTCGACGATGCGCAGCGCGTCCATCAGCTCGGCCTTGAACATGTCGGAGCGGCGGCAATCGTAGGCGAGCGTCGCCAGCGAGCGCAGCGTCGGAAACTTGCCGGTGTTGACGCCGAAATCGGTCTCCAGTCCCCAGATCGCGACCAGGATTTCGCCGGGCACGCCGTAGGCCTCCTCGATCCGCGACAGCACCGAACCGTAGCGCTTCATCATGTCGGAGCCGCGGTTGAGGCGCGGCGGCACCATGCGGCCGGAGAACTGCTCGAAGGTCTGGCTGAACACCTGCTGCGAATGGTCGCGCGCCAGGATCGCCTTGTCCTGGGTGACGCCGTTCAGGCCGGCCTGGATCGCGTTCTGCGAGATGCCTTTCGCCGCGGCCTCTTTCTTGAAATCGTCGAGCCAGGACTCGAACGTGCCTGTGCCGCATTGGGCGGCGAGCGCCGACGCGGTCGAGGCCACGAGCCACGCCCCAATGGCGAGGGCGCGAAGAGGAAAGCGAGAGGTCATAGGCAATTCACTCCGAAGTCTATGATGTCTTCGATTGGTCGTGGAAGGCCGCGGTATGTTCGCGGCAACCACGGCCAAAACAAGGCTCGTGATCGAACCGTCGATCTCGGGCCGCGCTTCAGTTGCCACGCCAACTTCACATCCATTTGAAGGCACAGACGACAAACCGCCGACCGATCATATCGGCCGGCGGTTGCCATGACGTTTACAGATCCGGACGTTTACAGGTTGAGCCAGCGCCTATCCGCGATCGCTACGCCGCCACGGAAACAGATTGGCAGGGAAGTCGGCGGCCGGCTTGCGCTCGCGCGGCTCGGGGATGATCGGCCGTGCATTGGGATCCTTGACGATGACCTCGCGATAGAGATGCCAGGTGGCGTGACCGAGCAGCGGGATCACGACGGCGAGCCCGAGGAAGAACGGGATGGTGCCCAGCACCAGCAGCACCGCGACGATCAGGCCCCAGGCTGCCATCGGCACCGGGTTCTTTGCGACGGCGCGCATCGAGGTCACCATGGCTTCGCCGGCGCCGGCTTGGCGGTCGAGCATCATCGGGAAGGCCACCACGCTGATGCAGAGTGCCACGAGCGCGAACAGGAAGCCGACGCCGCAGCCGACCACGATCAGCCACCAGCCCTGTGGGGTGGTCAGCACACGCTCGGCAAAATCGGGAATGTTGGCCGCGGTCTCATAGCCGAACACCGCCGTGTAGATCGCCTGCGCGGTGGCGATCCAGGTCACGAACAGCGCGAACAGCAGCGTGCCGACCCCAAGCATCGCGCCGAATGACGGCGAGCGGAAGACCTCAAGGGCGTCCCACGCCGAGGCTTCGCCGCCATCCTCGCGGCGTCGGCTCATCTCGTAGAGACCGATCGCGGCGAACGGGCCGAGCAGGGCAAATCCCGCGGCCAGCGGAAACAGCAGCGGCAGCACCGAATAGCCGTGCACGGTGCGCGCAAGCACGAGGCCGAGCACAGGATAGATCAGGCACAGGATGATGGCGTGACTGGGCACCGCCTTGAAGTCTTCCCAGCCGAGCCGGAGCGCCTGGTGCAGATCGGACAGGCCGATGGTGCGGATGACGGGCGCAGACGCGGTGCCTGGTCCGCTCTGCGTCATCGATGTGACATTGCCTTGGTATGGCGTGGCCATGGTCGTTGTCTCCCTCTGGGCGGTCGCATTCTGCGCCCGCTTGCGGGCACAAACGTACCGCCTCTCGAAGCGATCACGAGCAAGCCAGACGCGAAGACAAAGCAGGGAACTGGCCGTGTCGCGAACTGTGCAATAAGGGTACTCCCAAACCGCGCCAAAAGCACTCACGCTTAAGTGAATGTCGCATTGGCAAGCTATGGAGGGGGCGATAGACTTGAACTGCGACCTCGGTCAGGCGTCCCAGCGCCGTCTGGCTTCACATCTCAACTGTCTTGGGAGCGAACGATGAGCATTTTCGGAAAGATCATGGGCGCGATTTTCGGCAGCAGCGCGAGCGCCGCGCCCGCCGGCGGAACGGCCACAAGCACAGCTCCCGCCGGTGGATCCGGCAGCGCATCGTCGTCTCCTGCCGCGGTGCCCGCCGGCGCCGGTGCGGCGCCCGCCCAGTCCGTTGACGTTGCCCCGATTCTCGACAAGGCGGTCGCCGCCAAGGGCGAGAAGCTGGAGTGGCGGACCTCGATCGTCGACCTGATGAAGGCGCTCGACATCGACTCCAGCCTGTCGGCGCGCAAGGAGCTCGCCAAGGAGCTCGGCTACACCGGCGACACCAACGATTCCGCCAGCATGAACATCTGGCTGCACAAGCAGGTGATGACCAAGCTCGCGGCCAATGGCGGCGTGCTGCCGGCAGATATCAAGCACTGACGGGATCACCATCCCGCACACGATCAGGGCTCGCGCCGGCGCGCGCCCTTTTTTATGGGGCGGCGAACATCTATAGATCGGCCAACCAACAAGGGAGAACGCCGATGACTGACCTCGATCGCCGGACCATGCTTGCGACCGGCGCGCTGGCGCTGGCCGGCGCCGCCGCGCAATCCGCCCCGGCCCGGGCCGAGACCGCGCCGAGGGCGATGTTTCCGGTGCCGGCGGTGACGATCCCGATCGTCGGCGCCAGCGAGGTGTTCCAGGTCCGCCGTATCTACTGCATCGGCCGCAACTACGCGGCGCACGCGATCGAGCGCGGCTCCGATCCGACCCGCGAGCCGCCGTTCTTCTTCCAGAAGCCGACCGATGCGATCCAGAATGTCGCTGTTGGCACCGTCGCCGATCACCCCTATCCGTCGCTGACCAAGAACTATCACCACGAGGTCGAACTGGTCGCCGCGCTGAAGTCCGGCGGCACCAACATTCCCGCCGACAAGGCGCTCGATCACGTCTACGGCTACGCGCTCGGCCTCGACATGACGCGGCGCGATTTGCAGAACGGCATGGCGGCGGAGAAGAAGCCGTGGGAGATCGGCAAGAGCTTCGACCATGCGGCGGTGCTCGGGCCGATCCATCCGGCCAGCAAGACCGGTCATTTCACCAAGGGCGCGATCTCGCTCGCGGTCAACGGTACGGTGCGGCAGAGCTCGGATCTGAAGAACATGATCTGGAGCGTCGCCGAGCAGATCGCGAAGCTCTCCGAGGCGTTCGAGCTGAAGGCCGGCGACATCATCTATTCCGGCACACCGGAGAATGTTGGGCCGGTGGTCAAGGGCGACGTGCTGCTGTGCAAGCTCGAGGGTCTGCCCGACATGTCGATCAGGATCGTCTGACGGGCAGGGCGTCAGCCGGCGAGGTCGGCGTATTCCGGGTGCTTGTCGAGATAGTCCACCACGAAGCCGCAGCCGGCGATCACCTTGTGGCCGTCGGCGCGGATCTGCTCCAGCGCTCCCTTCGCCAGTTCGGATGCGATACCGCGGCCACGCAGCGCGCGCGGTGTCTCGGTGTGGGTGATGATGACGGCAGACGGTGTCCGCCGGTAATTCGCAAAGGCTGTGCCGCCTTGGGTCTCGAGCTCGAAGCGCTGTTGGGCCTTGTTGTCGCGGACGGCAGCCATCGCAATATCCCGGTTGATCCTGTCCTATTGATCTAGGTGCTTGAACCCGTCGATGCAAAGCCGCGACCGCCGCATTGCCCGGCGTGCCGATCCTGCCGCATTGCACACAAATGGATCGGGCTTGCGAGCCGATGCAGTTCGATTAGGCTTGATCCCAGACATACGCCCCTGATGCGGCCCGATGGTCGTTACCGAAGCGATGGGACCGGCCGCTGACGTATGCCCCTTGTCGCAAGGAGGTTGGTCATGTCGGACAATCGTATCTTTGGCACTCATCGTCCCTGGGAGGACTGGCTCGGCATGCTGCTTGGCGTGCTGATCATGGTCTCGCCCTGGTTTCCGATGCAGGTCAGCGACGCCATCGACGTCGAGCGCAGCCACCTGGTGCTCAACAGCTTCGTGGTCGGCATGCTGGTGCTGGGGTTGGCCCAGCTCGAATATGTCGCGCTGCATCGCTGGCAGGAGGTGGCGAGCATCGTGCTCGGCCTCTGGCTGATCGTATCGCCCTTCCTGTTCGGCTACGCGGCCGATCAGGGATTGCAGCTCTGGCACATCCTGCTCGGGGCGATGGTCGCCGGTATCGGGGCGTTGCAGCTCTGGCAGGACTGGAACCTGAGCGAGCAGGAACTGGCGCAGCACTCGCAATAGCGCCGGCTGGACAAAAATATCGAAAACAACCCCATGCACAGTCGGCATGTTGGCGCGGACGACCGGCTGCGGCCGTACCGCACCCGGCGGGCCTTGCCGAGGCGCGCCGCTTGGCGATACACCGGATAGCACCATCGCTTCGCGGCGCTTCAAGACGCCCGGTTCTGACCGAGGAAATACCCGATGACCGTCCTGACCTTGCCCTGTCTGTTGTGCGTATCGGCGGGGCGACGATGAGCGGGACGGAGAGGACCGCGCCGCGCGGCGGGATCGCGCGGGTGTCGCGCCGGGTGATGAACCTCGCCTACATCCTGACCCAGAACGCCCGCCGCCACGGCGATCGCCCGGGCTTCATCTGGAACGAGAAGGCGTGGTCCTGGCGCCATATCGACCAGAACGTTTCGGCACTGGCGGCGGCGCTCGCCGCGCGCGGCATCGTCAAGGGTGACCGCATCCTGGTGCATTCCAAGAACTGCGACGAGATGTTCTGGTCGATGTTCGCGGCGTTCCGGCTCGGCGCGGTCTGGGTGCCGACCAATTTCCGCCTGATGCCGGACGAGGTCGCCTATCTGGCGGCGGCCTCCGGCGCCAAGGCGTTTCTGTGCCACGCCGATTTCCCCGAGCATGCCAAGGCGGCGGCCAATCCGGCGCTCGAATTCATCTGGCGGATCGGCGAGGAGGGCAGCTTCGGCGAGGCGACACTCGGTGACGTCATCGCCAGGCATGCGGGCGCCGTGGTCGACAATACGCCGGTCGAGTACGACGACCCCTGCTGGTTCTTCTTCACCTCCGGCACCACCGGCCGCTCCAAGGCCGCGGTCTTGACCCACGGCCAGATGGCTTTCGTCATCACCAACCATCTCGCCGATTTGATGCCGGGGACGACCGAGGACGACGCTTCGCTGGTGGTGGCGCCGCTGTCGCATGGCGCCGGCGTGCATCAGCTGGTGCAGACTGCGCGCGGCGTGCCGACCATCCTGCTGCCGTCGGAGAAGTTCGACATCGCGGAGGCGTATCGCCTGATTGCGAAGCACCGCGTCAGCAACATGTTCACGGTGCCGACCATCCTGAAGATGATGGTCGAGCATCCCGCCGCCGACCAGCACGACCATTCCTCGCTGCGCTACATCATCTATGCCGGTGCGCCGATGTATCGCGAGGACCAGAAGGCGGCCTTGGCAAAGCTCGGTGGCGTGCTGGTGCAGTATTTTGGCCTCGGCGAGGTCACCGGCAATATCACCGTGCTGCCGCCCGGCCTACACGACCCGGAGGACGGCCCGCATGCGCGGATCGGCACCTGCGGCTTCGAGCGCACCGGCATGCAGGTCTCGATCCAGGGCGACGACGGCCGCGAGCTGAAGCCGCACGAGACCGGCGAGATCTGCGTGATCGGCCCCGGCGTGTTCGCCGGCTACTATGACAACCCAGAGGCCAATGCGAAGGCGTTTCGCGACGGCTGGTTTCGCACCGGCGACCTCGGCCACATCGACGAGGAGGGGTTCGTCTACATCACCGGCCGCGCCTCCGACATGTACATCTCGGGCGGCTCGAACATCTATCCGCGCGAGATCGAGGAGAAGCTGCTGACCCATCCCGCGGTCGGCGAGGTCGCGGTGCTTGGCGTGCCCGATCCGTTCTGGGGCGAGGTCGGTGTCGCGGTCTGTGTCGCGCGCGAGGGCGTCGATGCGGTCGCTGAAGCCGAGCTTGCTGCGTACTTGGCGCCGAAGGTGCCGCGCTACAAGATGCCGAAACGCTTCTTCTTCTGGGAGGCGCTGCCGAAGTCCGGCTACGGCAAAGTGCCGAAGCGGCTGATCCGCGACGAGCTCGAGGCGCGCGGGCTGCTCGAGGTGATCGCCAAATCGCCGGGCGCCTGAGGCATGCGCAGCATCGCCCAGCCCGGCGCTTCGCCTCCCGAGCGCATCCAATGGGTCGCCGGGCGCGGCCGCGGCTTTTCCTTCGTGCTGGAGGCCGGCATTCCCTTGCTCGAAGCCGTGCGCCGCGGCTTCGCTGCCGAAGGGTTTTCCGGCGGCGTGCTGAGCGCCAGGAGCGGCGCGCTCGGGCCGTTCGCCTATGTGATGCCGGCGCTGTCGAAGGACGGCGCCAATGCGGCGTTCTACAGCGACACGTTTCGTCCCGACGGCGTGACGCGGCTGAAGCTCGCGGCGCTGACTTTCGGCGAGCGCGACGGCGCGCCGTTCTTCCACTGCCACGGATTGTGGACCGAGGCCTGCGGCCGCAGCAATGGCGGGCACATGATGCCGGATGAGACCGTCGTCGCCGAGCCGTTCGAGGTCAGCGCGTTCGGGATCGACGGCGCGACGTTCCTGGCCGAGCCCGACAGCGAGACCAATTTCAAGCTGTTCGGTCCCGTCGCATCCGCGCCGTGCGGGGCGAAGACCACGGGCCGTGCCTTCGCGATGCGGCTGCGGCCGAACCAGGATTTCGCCGGCGCACTGGAAGGCTTTTGCCGCAAGCACGGCATCCTGCGCGCGCGGCTGCACGGCGGCGTCGGCTCGACCATCGGTGCCGTCTTCACCGACGGCCACAGCGTGGTGCCATTCGCGACCGAACTCGCGGTGACCGCCGGCGCGATCGCACCCGACGCCAATCGCCGGCTCCGCGCCAGCCTCGACGTCGCGCTGGTCGACTATCTCGGCGGCCTCGCCGAGGGACGGCTGGTGCGCGGCGACAATCCGGTGCTGATGACGATGGAGCTGGTGCTGGAAGTGCTGGAGGAGGCGGAGCAGTTGTAGGTTACGGTTTCTCTGAGCGTCGTTCCGGCGTGTGCTGGGGCCGACATCGCCCCACGTCCTCTACTGTCGTCCCGGCGAAGGCCGGGACCCATACTCCGTGGCAGATATTGTCGAAGGGACTCGTCGTTCCGCCGTCGTGAACCAATGACCATGTGTGGTTATGGGTCCCGGCCTTCGCCGGGACGACGATGTGGCTCTTTCTCGCCCCAACTGCAAACAGCTTGTACGGTGTCGTCACCCGCGAAAGCGGGTGATCCAGTATTCCAGAGGCGGTCATTATTGAGCCGATGGGGCGCGGCGTACTGGATCGCCCGGTCGAGCCGGGCGATGACAGCAATGACGGGTGGGCAGGGCGCCACGGAAGGTTTGCACCGTCGCGCAACCCAGCGCCAGGGCGCGTCACCGCCGCTTGCGGACATGGACGTTGATGTCGAGGTCGATCGCGCTGACGCAGGTCTGCTCCGTCAGGTGCGAGCCGCCTTCGTGCCAGGAGCCCTCGCGCAGGCGGATGTCGCTGACATTGGCGAGCCGCAGGCAGCGCCATTGCGGCAGCTTGCCGGAGCTCGCGCCGGCGAACTGCCAGGCCAGCACGACCTCTTCGCCGCTCTTGCTGTGGCCGATGACGTGCGGACACAGTTCGCGTGGCCGGCCGTCGTAGACGCAGACGATCTGCTGCTCGGTGAGGATCGCGTTGCGGAAGCGGGCATAGGCCTTGCTGGGCATGAGGCATTGGGCCATCTAGGATTGTCGCGGGCGCCTATCATAAACTGATGCGCCCGCCGTTGTTTCCCCGGATCCGTGCCCATGGCCAGACGAAATCGCCCGATCAACATGCCCGCGCCGTATCTGAAGCGGGTGTGGCTCGATCCGGCACGGATTCCGAACCGCCAGGCCTATCCGTTCGTGCTGCCGTTGCTGCGCGATGATTTCGAGCTGAGCTTCGAGGAGGCCATCACCATCATCGTCGGCGAGAACGGCACCGGCAAGTCGACGCTGCTGGAGGGCATCGCCGTGATGGCGGGTTATGACGACGCTGGTGGCGGCAAGGGCTATCGCGCCGTCGATCACGGCGGTGCGGTGGAGAAAATGGGCGGCTCGCTGGCGACGGCGCTGCGCGCGAGCTGGCTGCCCAAGATCACCAATGGCTGGTTCTTCCGTGCCGAGAGCTTCTTCTCGGTGGCGCGCTATCTCGATGAAGCAGCACTGGACGTCGGCGACATGCCGCCGGACTTCCTGTCCCACTCGCACGGTGAAGGTTTCCTGCGCTTCTTCGAGGAGCGCTGCCGACGGCAGGGCATCTTCATCTTCGACGAGCCGGAATCCGCGTTGTCGCCATCGCGCCAGATCGAGTTCCTCAAACTGCTGCACCGGATGCACGGCACCGGCCATTGCCAGGTCATCATGGCAACGCATTCGCCGATCCTGATGGCTTATCCGAACGCGACGCTGCTGCGGCTGACCAAATATGGCCTCGAACCGGTGAACCTGAGGGACACCGACCATTACCGGCTGATGCGCGAGTTCTGCGACGACCCCAAGGGCTTCGTCGAGGCGGTGATCACGGAGTGAGGTGACTCGAAATCGGAGGGAACCGAAAGGAACCGAAACGGCGCCCGCGTGTTACGGCTGCATGACCCGATATTTCTTCGATTATCATTGCTCGGACGGCGCTGCGACAATCGACGAAACGGGGCAGGAGCTGGACAGCCTCGACGCTGCGCGGGCCATGGCGTTGGCGGCGGCCGGCGACGCCGCGCTCGACATGTCCCGCGATGGCCAGGAGGTTCGCTTGACGATCGACGTCCGCGATGGCGTGCGCGTTGTTGCCGGCGCCACCCTCACCATTTCAACCAAGTGACCCTGCAATGCACCAACGATTGATCGCGCGCCTACAGGCGGTCACCGGCCTTTCGCAGGACGAACGCGCCGTACTCAATGCGCTTCCACATACGATCCGGACGCTCGGCGATCGCGAAAGCATCCTGAGGGAAGGCGACCGGGCGCTGAACTGCGTCGCGCTGATGAACGGCTTTCTGTATCGCCAGAAGATCGTCGGAGATCGCAGCCAGATCCTGTCGCTGCACGTTCCGGGCGACATCCCCGACCTGATGACGTTGTATTTGCCGACCATGGACCACGATCTGATCAGCGTCGGGCAGAGCACCGTCGCGACGGTACCGCACGCGGCGCTCAAGGCGCTGTTCGACAAGCAGCCTTCACTCGTGCACACATTCTGGCGCGAAACGCTGATCGACGCCGCGATCTTTCGACATTGGGTCGGCAACCTTGGAGCGCTGGATGCCATTCGTCGCGTGGCCCAATTGTTTTGTGAGCTCGCCGTGCGTCTGGAGTTCGTCGGCCTGCTCAATCAGGACAGTTTTGCGTTCCCGCTGACACAGGCGGATATTGGATCGGCCTGCGGCCTTTCCACGGTCCATACCAACCGAACCTTGCAGGCGCTCCGGAAGCGAGGATTGCTGGAGTGGCGCGGGGAGCTGGTTTCGCTGCCGAACCGGGCGGAGCTGGAACAGCTGGCTGAATTCAATCCGGACTATTTGCAGCGAAAGGCTCAGCCCACGTAGTCGATCTTCCAACAGCGCCGTGGAGGGCTTGAAACGAGGGCCTGCGAACGACTAAATCTCCTAAAGGGGGGCGTCCTCGGGAACGGAACCTCGTCGATGACGCCACGATTTGTTTTGGTCGCATTTTCAATCGCGTTCGGACTGGCTGTGATTTGCGCTGCCGTCACAACGTCCCGGCAAATTTCCGCTTCTCAAACCGGCACCATCTCGCGAGCAACGTGAGCCGGCGGCTGGGCCTGACCGCGGGCCGTAAGCCAGTCAGTCATTTGGCGAGCGCGATCATGATTGTCGCAGCAGGCTTGCCTCCGGGAGAACATCGGCGGCGGCGAACTTCACTCTGGTGCAAGCAGCCGCTTTCCATCTGCTCCAGAATACCGGAACATGAACTTCGGCACGCGCTTGGCGGAAGACCGAAAACCGGGGGGACGAGATGAGGAGAGCGATCGCGGGGGCTGGCGCCGTGCTGGTGGCGTTGGCCGTGCTGGGGGCCGCATGGGCACATGGGCCGACCCGCCAGAAGGTTCGCGAATCCATCGAGATCGACGCGCCGCAGGCCAAGGTCTGGGCGGTGATCGGCAATTTCCAGGACATGAGCTGGCTTGCCGGCGTCACCAAGACCGAGGGCGAGAAGGGCAACGAGATCGGCGCTACGCGGCGGCTGACCTTGGCGCCCGGCGTCACCATCGACGAGGAGCTCTACAAATACGAGCCGGAGATGCTGAGCTATTCGTACCGGATCACCGCGGTCGACGTGAAGGTGCTGCCGGTCACCAATTATTCCTCGACGCTGACGGTGTCGCCGGCGCCCGACGGCAAGGCGAAGCTGGAATGGGCCGGCGCATTCTACCGCGGCTATCCCAACAACGACCCGCCGCCGGAGCTGAACGACGAGGCCGCCATCAAGGCGGTGAGCGGCCTTTATCGCGCGGGGCTCGAGGCGCTGAAGAAGAAGATCGAGAGCGGCACCTGATCATGCGGGTGGTCGCGCTGCTGGCGCTGCTCGCCGGGCTCGGCAGCGCGCACGCTGAAGAGGCGTTCGTCACCAACCAGCTCAGCGATGATCTCACGGTGGTCGATCTCGTGACGTCGAGGCCGGTCGCGACCATCGCGATCGGCGGCAAGCCCGCGGGCGTTGCGGTCAGCGCGGATGGCCGTTTCGCCTATGTGACGAGCCCGGATGCCAAGGCGGTCACCGTGGTCGACGCATCGGCGCGAAAGGTGGTCGGCCGGATCGATGTCGGCGGCGGCCCGCTCGGCATCGCGATCGCACCTGACGATGCGACGGTCTACGTTGCCGACTGGTACGCTGCCACGGTGCGGGTGATCGACGCCAAACAGCAGCGCGTGGTCGGCCGCATCGCGGTCGGCGCATCGCCGTCCGGGCTCGCGGTGACGCCGGACGGGCACCTGCTGCTCTCGGCGGATCGCGACGACGACAGCGTCTCGATAACAGATACGTCTGTGCACGAGCGGAGAGGGATCGTGAAGGTCGGCGCCCGTCCGTTCGGCATCACCATCGATGCCGAAGGCAAGCGCGCCTACACCGCCAATGTCGGCTCCAACGATGTCTCCGTGATCGACATCGCGACCGCCCGCGAACTCGGGCGCGTGCGTGTCGGCCTGCGGCCCTACGCGGTGGCGCTGGCACAGGGCCGCGGCTTCGTCACCGACCAGTATGACGGCAAGGTCAGCGTGTTCGACCTCGCGACCTTGCAGCCGCTGAAGCGGATCACGGTCGGCGACTATCCCGAAGGCATCGAGGCGACCGCCGACGGCAAGCGCATCGTGGTCGCGAACTGGGAGAGCAACACGCTGAGCGTGATCGATGCGGTCGAGCTGAAGGTCGTCGGCGAGGTCAAGGTCGGGGACGGACCGCGGGCGTTCGGAGCGTTCCTGAGACGGACCGACTAGGGGCCGGCACGTAGGGTGGGTTAGGCGAAGCCGTAACCCACCATTCCGGTCGCAGAGACGCTGCGGGTTACGCCTTCCACCTTCGCTCGTTGAGCTGCGGTGGACGCGGTCGGCTAACCCGCCCTACGATCTGCCTTCGTGGTAGGCTTATCGGCGACCGATCGTCGCCGCTTCATCAAGGGCAGGCCCATGACCTCATTCAAGCCTGACGGCTGGCCGTGCGTCATCCCGAGACTAGTCACCCGCGATCCCGCCGGCCTGACCGAATTCCTGCGAAGCGTCTTCGGTGCGGAAGGCGAGGCCCGCTCCGGCGCGCCAGCCGAAATCCGGATCGGAGACTCGATGCTTCTGATCAGCGACGGCGGAGCCGTACGGGACGCAATGCCGGGCTCTTTCTATGTCTACGTTCCGAACGCGGACGAGACCTATCGCCGTGCGGTTGCGGCCGGCGCCGAAACGATTGAGAGCCCAGCGGATACGGCATACGGTGACCGGCGGGCAATGGTTCGAGATGCATGGGCGAATGTGTGGCAGATCGCAACGCGCCGCGGAAGGTGAGGCGCGCTTGCTGTAGCCCGCATGAGCGTAGCGATATGCGGGAGCCGACAGCGCATCCGGGCCGACACCCCCGCATATCGCTTCGCTCATGCGGGCTACTCGCTTACTGTAACAGACCGGCGGATTACGCTTCGCCAATCTGCCCTACGTTGGTTACTCCGCCGCCTCGCTCGCTGAGCTCTTCCTCGGCTTGCTGTTCGCCTTCTTCAGCACCGGTGCCAGGAACTTGCCGGTGTAGCTGCGCGGTGCCTTGACGATATCCTCGGGCGGGCCCCAGGCCACGATCTCGCCGCCGCCGTCGCCGCCTTCGGGGCCAAGGTCGATGACCCAGTCGGCGGTCTTGATGACTTCGAGATTGTGCTCGATCACCACGACCGTGTTGCCCTGGGCGACCAGCTCGTGCAGCACCTCGAGCAGCTTGGCGACGTCGTGGAAGTGCAGGCCAGTGGTCGGCTCGTCCAGGATGTAGAGCGTGCGGCCGGTGGCGCGCTTCGACAATTCCTTGGCGAGCTTGACGCGCTGGGCTTCGCCGCCGGACAGCGTGGTGGCCTGCTGGCCGACATGGATATAGTCGAGGCCGACGCGGTGCAGGGTCTGGAAGGTCTCGCGCACGCGCGGCACCGCCTTGAAGAACTCGGCGGCCTCCTCGACGGTCATGTCGAGCACGTCGGCGATGCTCTTGCCCTTGAACAGCACCTCCAGCGTCTCGCGGTTGTAGCGCTTGCCCTTGCAGGTGTCGCAGGTGACGTAGACGTCGGGCAGGAAGTGCATCTCGATCTTGATGACGCCGTCGCCCTGGCAGGCCTCGCAGCGGCCGCCCTTGACGTTGAACGAGAAGCGCCCGGGCTCGTAGCCGCGTGCCTTCGCTTCGGGGAGGCCGGCGAACCATTCGCGGATCGGCGTGAAGGCGCCGGTATAGGTCGCGGGGTTGGAGCGCGGCGTGCGGCCGATCGGCGACTGGTCGATATCGATGATCTTGTCGATATGCTCCAATCCCTCGATGCGGTCGTGCGGCGCGGCGCCTTCGCTGGCGTTGTTGAGCTTGCGGGCGATGGCGCGGTACAGCGTGTCGATCAGCAAGGTCGACTTGCCGCCGCCGGAGACGCCTGTGACGCAGGTGAACAGGCCGAGCGGGATCTCGGCCGAGACGTTCTTCAGATTGTTGCCGCGGGCGTTGACGACCTTGATGGTGCGGCGGTGGTTCGGCGGCCGCCGGTCGGGCACCGGCACCGAAAGCTCGCCGGTGAGGTACTTGCCGGTCAGCGATTTCGGGTTGCGCATGATCTGGTCGGGCGTGCCTTCGGCGACGATGTTGCCGCCATGCATGCCGGCGCCGGGGCCGATGTCGAGCACGTAATCCGCTAGGCGGATGGCGTCCTCGTCATGCTCGACCACGACCACGGTGTTGCCGAGGTCGCGCAGCCGCTTGAGGGTATCGAGCAGGCGGGCATTGTCGCGCTGGTGCAGGCCGATCGACGGCTCGTCGAGCACGTAGAGCACGCCGGTCAGGCCGGAGCCGATCTGCGAGGCCAGGCGGATGCGCTGGCTCTCGCCGCCGGACAGCGTGCCGGAGGAGCGCGACAGCGTCAGGTAATTGAGGCCGACGTCGAGCAGGAAGGTCAGCCGCTCGCGGATCTCCTTGAGGATGCGGGCGGCGATCTCGTTCTGCTGCGCGTTCAGCGCCGCCGGCACCGTTTCGAACCATTCGCCGGCACGCTTCACCGAGAGGTCGGAGATCTCGCCGATATGCTTGCCGCCGATCTTGACGCACAGCGCCTCCGGCTTCAGCCGGTAGCCATGGCAGCCCTCGCAGGGGATGTCGGAGAAATACTTGCCGAGTTCCTCGCGCGCCCATTCGCTCTCGGTCTCGCGGTAGCGGCGGTTGAGGTTGGTGATGACGCCCTCGAACGGCTTCTTGGTGTCGTAGGAGCGGACGCCATCCTCATAGGAGAACTTGATCTCGTCGTCGCCGGAGCCGTGCAGCAGCGCGTTCTGGACCTTCTTGGTCAGGTCCTTCCATTTGGTGTCGAGCGTGAACTTGTAGTGCTTGCCGAGCGCGGTCAGGGTCTGGATGTAATAGGGCGAGGACGATTTCGCCCAGGGCGCGATCGCGCCCTTGCGCAGGGTGAGGTCCTTGTCGGGGATGACCAGGTCCTCGTCGATATGCTGCTCGACGCCGAGGCCGCCGCAGGCCGGACAGGCGCCATAGGGATTGTTGAACGAGAACAGCCGCGGCTCGATCTCGGGGATGGTGAAGCCGGACACCGGGCAGGCGAACTTCTCCGAAAACAGGATGCGCTCGGGACCGCTCTTGTCGTGGATTTTTGCCGTTTTCTTCTTGTCTTCCTTGTCGCTCGCCGCTGCCGCCGGCGCGTCGGCGTATTCGATCACGGCGAGGCCCTCGGCGAGCTTCAGCGCGGTCTCGAAGCTTTCCGCGAGGCGCTGGGCGAGGTCGGGGCGCACCACGATGCGGTCGACCACGACGTCGATGTCGTGCGGGAATTTCTTGTCGAGCGCCGGTGCCTCGGCGAGCTCATGGAAGGTGCCGTCGATCTTGACGCGCTGAAAGCCCTTCTTGAGGTATTCGGCGAGCTCCTTCTTGTACTCGCCCTTGCGGCCGCGCACGACTGGCGCCAGCAGATAGAGGCGGGTGCCTTCGGGCAGCGCCAGCACGCGGTCGACCATCTGCGAGACGATCTGGCTCTCGATCGGCAGGCCCGTGGCGGGCGAATAGGGCACGCCGACGCGCGCCCAGAGCAGGCGCATGTAGTCGTAGATCTCGGTGACGGTGCCGACGGTGGAGCGCGGATTCTTCGAGGTGGTCTTCTGCTCGATCGAGATCGCCGGCGACAGGCCGTCGATCTGGTCGACATCCGGCTTTTGCATCATCTCGAGGAATTGCCGCGCATAGGCCGACAGCGACTCGACGTAGCGGCGCTGGCCCTCGGCGTAGATGGTGTCGAACGCGAGCGAGGATTTGCCGGAGCCGGACAGGCCGGTGAACACCACGAGCTTGTCGCGCGGAATCTCGACGTCGACGTTCTTCAGATTGTGTTCGCGCGCGCCGCGGATGGTGATGGCGCGCGATGAGGAGCCGGCGGTCGGTTGGCGCTTCGCCTTGAGCACTTCATCCATTGCGGCAATTCCGGGCGCGTGACGCTGCGCCTTTTGGGCGCGCATCGCCGGTGCTGCCGGGACCTTGCGCCGATGGGTGTGAGGACTGGAACGTAGGAAGAACGGCCGGCAATTTCCAGTGCTGAATGATCGCCATCAACGGATAGTTTGCCTGATGGCAGCAGCAGTCAGCAGGACAGGTTCCGAAACGCAAAAAGGCCGGCGCGAGGCCGGCCTTTCCGTGCGATCTGGGTACTTCGATTAGTACTTGGCGAGGATCGGGCCGCCGAAGTGATAGTTCACGCCGAACTGCACGCTGTGCAGGTTGAGGTCGCCGGAGCGCACGCCGAAATAGTTCTCGCTGCCGAGGCTGCGGTACAGGTACTCGCCCTTGATCGACCACTGCGGCGCGATGAACGCCTCGATGCCGGCGCCGACGGTCCAGCCGGAGTGGAAGTTGCTCTGCGACGCCGTGATGCCAAGCGCGCTGACAGTGATCTTGTTGTCGATCCAGGCATAGCCGCCGGTGCCGTAGAACAGCACCTTGTCGACCGCGAAGCCGAAGCGGCCGCGCACGGTGCCGAGCGCATCGGTCTTGCTCTTCACGGTGGTGCCGAGCGTGGTGATCGACGCATCGACGTCAGCCCAGCCGCCGTCGGCCTCGAGGCCGTACACGATGTTGCCGGCCTGCCAGTTGTAGCCGATGGTGCCGCCGACGAAGCCGCCTTCCATCTTCGGGTTGCCGGAATTCTCGCTGGCGTAGCCACCGAAGCCGCCGATGTAGAAGCCGGTCCAGTTGGTGTAAGCGACCGGCGGCGGAGCCTTCACGTAGGGGGCGCGAGCCGCCATATCGGCGGCCATGGCCGGTGCAAACGCGCTTAGTACAAGCATGCCGGCCGATGCCAGCAAAACATTCCTCATTTTCAAAGTCCAAATCCCTTTTTTTCTTGGCCATTTTCTTTTTGCCCCTCCGAAACGCCGGAGGGCGCGTCATCGCAGTGTCGCGTGACGTTCATATGTTTCTACATAGAAATGCTGGAACTTCTGTATCCGGGAAACCACAATGCCCGGAAATTGGGCATCGAGCGCTTATGCGCACGCACAGCGAAAGAGCCGGCGATGAGGCCGGCTCTGCCGTCTCGATACGATGTCGCGCCGCGTCCGGTTCAGTATTTCGCGGCGACCACCGGGCTCGGCGCGTTGAAATGGTAGTTGATGCCGAGCTTGACGGTGTGGAACGTGTCGCTCCATTCCGAGCGGTCGTTGAGCGCGGGTGAATACTGGATCGGGGCGACCTTGCCGAGATCGATGTAGTTGTACTCGAACTTGGCCGACCAGTTCGCCGCCAGCATGTATTCGACGCCGGCGCCGATGGTCCAGCCCCAGCGCGTGTCGCTGGCCGACACCGAGGGCGGCGCGAGACCCGCGTTGTAGCGGTGCTGGATGTCGCCGACCGCCGCGCCGCCGCTCACGAACCACAAGGTGGCGCCGTCGGCGTAGCCGAGCCGGCCCTTGATGTCGCCGAAGCTGCGCAGCGCGGTGTAGTAGCTGTCGAGCACGCTGGGTGGCCCGACATTGATGATGTCGGAGCGGCCTGTGATGGCCGACCAGTGGTAGTCGCCCTCGATGCCGAACACGGCCGGCCCGGCCTGGACGTTGTAGCCGATCACGCCGCCGATGAAGCCACCGCCGGTGTTGTAGTTCTGCGTGCCATAGAATGCCGCGTCGTTCGGCGCGCCGAGATAGGTCTCGTTGCTGGTGCCCCAGCCGCCGCCGCCCTGGGCGCCGAGGTAGAAGCCGTTCCAGCTGACGGCCGGCGCGACGAGGACTGGCGCCGGAGCAGGGGGGCGCGCGGCGAGGTCAGCCGCTGACACGGACGCAACGCTGAGCACGGCGAGGCCGGCTGCACAAAGGAGCTGTCTCATGGATCCATCCCACTTCGATTCGATCACTGCGAGACAGGCTACCAGCACAGGTTGCAATTCGGCGTAGCGCCCGCGCAACACCGACAAGATTTTGATTTTGCTTGATATTTTACGATTTATTAAGATTTAACCATGATCGATTCGGGGTCGGATGCCGGGGCGATCCGACGAAGATGCAGCCGGACAGCAAAAAGGCCGGCGCAACGCCGGCCTTTTCGTTTGGACCAAATCTGTTCCGTGATCAGTACCGCGCGACCACCGGGCCGCCCCACCTGTAGTTGACGCGGACGGTGACGAGGTCGACGTCCTGGCGCTCGCGGATGGTGCTGTTGAGCGCGCCGGTCGGGGTGACCAGGTTGTAGGTGTTGTCCTGCATGAACAGGTGGTCGTATTCGAGACCAGCGGTCCAGTTCGGGGCGAAGCCGAATTCGACGCCGGCGCCCACGGTGCCGCCCCAGCGGGTGTCGCTGGCGCGGCCGGCGAGCACGCCGGTCGGCGTGAAGTAGGTGCTGTAGCGGTTGTCGGTCAGCGCCGCGCCGCCCTTGACGTAGAGCAGCGTGTTGTTGACGGCGTAGCCGATCTGGCCGGTGAACAGGCCGAAAGCGTCGATCTTGCTCTGGTTGGTGAAGAGGCCCGGGAAGATCACGCTGGCGTTGCTGCCCTTCAGGTCAGCCCAGTCGCCCTGTGCCTCGAGGCCGAACACCCAGGTGCCGGACTGCCAGCGATAGCCGATCTGGCCACCGGCGACGCCGCCCGTCGCGTCATGACAACCATCGCTGCCGATGGAAATTCCGCCCGGGGTCTGGTTCCAGCAATTGTGGCTCGAGCCCCAGCCGCCGTTGGCGCCGATGTAGAAGCCGCTCCAGTCGTACACGGCGGCGATCATCGGCGGCGCCTTGGTGTAGGGACGGGCAGCCAGATCGGCCGCCGCGGCCGGCGCAGCGAACGCGATCAACGCGACCGTACCGAGCAAAAACTTCTTCATAATCAATCCCCCAGCTCCCCGATCGGCTTCCAACTTGTCCCGAAGCACGATCCCAGACGCGAGCGCCCGCGCCATGGCTGGAACTTATACGCTGATTCAACCGCGAACGCCGTCTCCCAAAAGCAACACTCGCGGATGAAGTGGTGGTTAGGCAAGGTGCTGATTTATTTTGAATTTTTCCAAGTCGCAACGGCCGGCCGGCGATCTGAGGCGAAGCCGGCGGCAGCGCGGTCGGCGCCAGCCATTGCTACGGTTGGTTGTGGCGAACAAAACTGGAACAATTCCGGCCGAGATGCTATATCCCGATAATCGTGGATAACCCGCGCGACGGCAAAGGCACCGGGCCGGCGCCGGCGTATAGGGTCTTCGACGACGCCTGCAGGTAAGTGGCGAAGGTTGAGAGTGGCGGCCGATGTCCGGCGGCCCGGTTTAGGTGGAGATGATGCGATGGCGGGAAGCGTGAACAAGGTGATCCTGGTCGGAAACCTCGGCAAGGATCCGGAAATCCGGCGGACGCAGGACGGCCGTCCGATCGCAAACCTTTCCATCGCCACCTCGGAGACCTGGCGCGACAAGGGCACCGGCGAGCGCAAGGAAAAGACCGAGTGGCATCGCGTCGTGATCTTCAACGAGGGTCTCTGCAAGGTCGCCGAGCAATACCTGAAGAAGGGTGCCAAGGTGTACATCGAGGGCCAGTTGCAGACCCGCAAATGGACCGACCAGAGCGGCGTCGAGAAGTACTCGACCGAGGTCGTGCTGCAAGGCTTCAACTCGAACCTCACCATGCTCGACGGCCGTAGCGGCGGAGGCGGCAGCTTCTCCGATGATGGCGGCAGCGATTTCGGCTCGTCCGGTCCGGTCAGCTCGGCGCCGCGCCGCGCGGTCGCCGCCGGCGGCGGCAGCCGCAACAGCGACATGGACGACGACATCCCGTTCTGACCGATGGTTTCCGCGTTCGACCAGCCGTTCCGGGAAGCTCACGTTCCGGGGCGGCGTAATGACGCGCGAGGCAAGAGATTAATGTGGACAATGAGGATAACCTCGTAGTCCACTGAAATTACGTGCTCTCGGAGGTTTGAGCGGGCGGGTTCCCCAAATTTTGACAGTGCTTGATGTGAATGATATTTACATTGGGCGCGGCGAAATGATGTTCGGCCGCCAATTCGAGGGCCGCCATCATGAGCCTTGCGCCGTTGCTCGACGCCGCGCCTGCGATCCCGCTCCATGCCTTTGCCGCGATGGCCGCCTTCGTGCTCGGCGCCATCCAACTGGCCGCGCCCAAGGGCACGTTGCCGCATCGGACGCTGGGCTGGATCTGGGTGATCCTGATGGTCATCGTCGCCGGGAGCTCGTTCTGGATCCATCAGCTCCGGCTGGTCGGTCCGTGGAGCCCGATCCATCTGCTGTCGATCTTCTCGCTGGTGATGCTGGTGCTCGGCGTGTTGGCGGCGCGGCGCCACAATGTCCGCAGCCACAAGTTCACGATGATCGGCATCTTCTTCGGCGCGCTGGTGATTGCCGGCCTGTTCACCTTCGTGCCCGGGCGGATCATGCACGCCGTCGTGTTCGGGCAGTGATCGAACGGCCAGGCGAACAGCGAAGGGCAGGCAGCGAATAGCCGAAACCCGCGTTCCATCCGCAATTCGCCACCCGCTATTCGGTTCTTGGGCCAAGCGGCGATCAAACCCAACGACAGGCCCGTAAGTGCATGAAAAAACGAAGGGAAAAACGGCTTGCCGTGACCGGCCAAGGGTGGTTATCAGGCCTCCGATGGGCTATATGATTCCCCAGTCCAACTGACCGGATTTCCCTTTTGTCCGAACCCGAAGACGACAAGCCCGGCGAGCCGCGGCTGCCCTCAGATATTCGTCCCGTTTCCATTCTCGACGAGATGAAGAAGTCCTACCTCGATTACGCGATGAGCGTGATCGTGTCGCGTGCGCTGCCCGATGCGCGCGACGGGCTGAAGCCGGTGCACCGGCGCATTCTCTACTCGATGCATGAGCAGGGACACACGCCGGACAAGAAGTACGTCAAGTCCGCACGCGTCGTCGGTGACGTGATCGGTAAGTACCATCCGCATGGCGACCAGTCGATCTACGACGCGATGGTCCGCATGGCGCAGGACTTCTCGCTGCGCGTGCCGCTGATCGACGGCCAGGGCAATTTCGGCTCGATCGACGGCGATCCGCCGGCGGCCTACCGATATACCGAAGCGCGGCTGACCAAGGCGGCGCTCGCGGTTCTCGCCGACATCGACATGGATACTGTCGATTTCCAGCCGAACTACGACAATTCCGAGAAAGAGCCGTCGGTCCTGCCGGCCCGGTTCCCGAACCTGCTGGTCAACGGCGCCGGCGGCATCGCCGTCGGCATGGCGACCAACATCCCGCCGCACAATCTCGGCGAGGTCGTCGATGCCTGCGTGGCACTGATCGACAATCCGGGGCTCACGATCGACGAACTGATCGACATCATTCCGGGTCCCGATTTCCCGACCGGTGGCATCATCCTCGGGCGCCAGGGCATCCGCTCCGCCTATCACCTCGGCCGCGGCTCGATCGTGATGCGCGGCAAGGTGACCATCGATACCATCCGCAAGGATCGCGAAGCGATCATCATCACCGAGATTCCGTATCAGGTGAACAAGGCCTCGATGGTCGAGCGCATCGGCGATCTGGCACGCGAGAAGAAGATCGAGGGCATCGGCGAGTTGCGCGACGAGTCCGACCGCGAGGGCTACCGCGTCGTCATCGAACTGAAGCGCGACGCCGTGCCGGACGTGGTGCTCAACCAGCTCTACAAGTTCACGCCGCTGCAGACGAACTTCCCCGCCAACATGCTGGCGCTGGATTCCGGTCGTCCGCAGACCATGACCCTGAAGGACCTGCTCACCATCTTCGTCGCGTTCCGCGAACAGGTGGTGACGCGGCGGACCAAGTTCCTGCTCGGCAAGGCGCGCGACCGCGCCCACATCCTGGTCGGCCTTGCGATCGCGGTTGCCAATATCGACGAGATGATCCGCGTGATCCGGACCTCGCCCGATCCGACCACCGCACGCGACGCCCTGATGTCGCGCGACTGGCCGGCGCGCGACGTCGAAGCGATGATCACGCTGATCGACGATCCCCGGCATCGCATCAACGAAGATGGTACGCTGCGGCTGTCGATGGAACAGGCCCGGGCCATCCTCGATCTGCGGCTGCAACGCCTGACTGCGCTTGGGCGGGACGAGATTTCCGACGAGCTCGACAAGCTCGCGGCCGAGATCGCCGACTATCTCGACATCCTGCGCTCGCGTGCGCGGGTGCAGGAGATCGTCAAGACCGAACTGGCCGAGGTGAAGCAGCAGTTCGCCACCCCGCGCAAGACTCAGATCATCGAGCAGGAAGGCGAGGTCGAGGACGAGGACCTGATCCAGCGCGAGGACATGGTCGTCACCGTGTCGCATGCGGGCTACGTCAAGCGCGTGCCGCTCTCGACCTACCGGGCGCAGCGCCGTGGCGGCAAGGGCCGCGCCGGCATGCAGACCCGCGACGAGGATTTCGTCTCGCGCCTGTTCGTGGCCTCCACCCACACGCCGGTGCTGTTCTTCTCGTCGCGCGGCCAGGTCTACAAGGAGAAGGTCTGGCGGCTGCCGATGGCGGCCCCCAACGCGCGCGGCAAGGCACTGATCAACATCCTGCCGCTGGAGCAGGGCGAGCGCATCACCACGATCATGCCGCTGCCGGAGGATGAATCCTCCTGGGGCAATCTCGACGTGATGTTCGCGACCACGAGCGGCACGGTTCGCCGCAACAAGCTGTCCGACTTCGTCGACGTCCGCCGCTCCGGCATCATCGCGATGAAGCTCGGGGAGGGCGAGGCGATCGTCGACGTGCAGATCTGCACCGAGCGCGACGACGTGCTGCTGACCGCCGCCGGCGGGCAGTGCATCCGCTTCCCGGTCCCCGATGTGCGGGTGTTCACCGGCCGTACCTCGATGGGCGTGCGCGGCATCGCGCTGGCCGAGGCCGACAGGCTGATCTCGCTGGCCATCCTGCGCCATGTCGAGACCACCTCCGACGAGCGCTCGGCGTACTTGAAGATGCGCCGCGCGGTGGCCGGCGAGGCCACGACCGAGGAGCCGGTCGAGGCCGAGGGCGAAGAGACGGCGAACGATTCGATCCAGCTCTCGCAGGAGCGCTACGCCGAGCTGTCGGCGGCCGAGCAGGTGGTGCTGACGGTGTCCGTCAACGGCTACGGCAAGCGGACCTCGTCCTACGAGTACCGCACCACCGGCCGCGGCGGCAAAGGCATCGTCGCGATGAGCGTCAACAACCGCAACGGCAATCTGGTGGCCTCGTTCCCGGTCGAGGATGCCGACCAGATCATGCTGGTCACCGACAAGGGCCAGCTGATCCGCTGCCCGGTGGCCGACATCCGCGTCGCCGGCCGCTCGACCCAGGGCGTCATCGTGTTCGACACCGCCGAGGACGAGCACGTGGTCTCGGTCGAGCACATTCCGGAAGAGGAAAACGGCGAGAACGGCAACGGCGGCTAGCGCCGCCGTTTCGGAGATGCTCCGTAGCCCGGATGGAGCGTAGCGAAATCCGGGCTACAAGAAGGCCTATGCGGTGCTCTCCAGTTCTGCCGTGAGCTTGGGGAGCGCGTCGACCTTGCCGATCTGCGCGAACCAGCACCAGAGCTCCAGCGTGCAGGCGAGCCGGTAGAGCGCGATCGTGGCCTCCCAATCCGGCCGGTCGCGTGTGCCGTGGCCGGCGAGCAGGCCGTCGCGCTTCGGCGCGTCCTTCGGCGTGAAGTAGTACAGCGCCTTGGCCATATCCATCAGCGGATCGCCGGCCGTGCAATTCTCGAAATCGACGATGCCGGAAAGCTGCGGGCTTCCCTCGGCGTTCACCAGCACATTTCCGGCATGGAGATCGTAATGGCACAGGCGCGGCGTCTGGGCTGCGTCGAGCAAATGGCTGCGTGCGGCAATGCTGGCCTGTAGCCGCTCGGCCAGCGCCGCGTCCCCGCCGCGCGTGCAAAACTCCGTCAGCTTGCGCTCGAACTGGGCCGACATGTAGGCCCGGTTGCTCGGGTGCGGCGTCCAGACGCCGTCCGGGCCGATATAGCCGAAGCTATCGAGGGTGACGTCGTTGATCCTGCGCAGCGCCGCGCCCATCTCGGCATGGATCGCAAACAGCTCCTGCTCGGTCAACCCCGGCTCGCGCTGGCCGAGCATGACGCCGTCGAGCTTGCTCATCAGCACGAAGCTGAGATCGATCGTTGAACGCGTATCGTCGGCGAGGAGAATGCGGGGGACGGGAATAGCGACATCGCGCAACAGCCCGAGGACGTGGACCTCCTTCGCCATCTTCCATTGCAACTGCGTCGGGTAGGCCTTGAGGATGCAGTTGGGCGCGTCCGCCAGCACGATCTCGAGGATCGTACTGATCTCGCCGCCGCGCAGTTCGATGACATCGCTCACAGTTGCGTGCGGGGCGATGCTGCTGACGATGGCTTGCGCCTGCTCGATCGAGATCGTCAGCCTCGGTTTGAGCTGAAGCGGTGGATCGTCCGCCATTCCTCGAGACCACGTAGCCCGGATGCAGCGAAGCGCAATCCGGGACAAATCGATATGGCTCCGCCAGTCCCCCGGATTTCGCTCCGCTGCATCCGGGCTGGGACTAGATCTCGATCTCCGTGCCGAACTCCACGACCTGGCCGGTTGGCACGCCGAAGAACGCCGCCGACCGCTCGGCGTTACGTTGCAGGAAGGCGAACAGCGACTCGCGCCACACCCACATGCCCGGAACGTCCTCGCGCGGGATGATGGTTTCGCGGCCGATGTAATAGGTCACGTCCGAGAGGTCGATGCCGGGCAGCTTGTTCTGCCGGCAGGCCAGTTTCAGTCCCTCATAGATCGTCGGATACTGCATGAAGCCATAGTGGAGGATGATCCGCGTGATGCCGGGGCTGATCTCGATGACGTCGGCGCGCTCTTCGTCCGCAATCCGCGGTCGCTCCTCGATCTGCACGGTGACCAGCAGCACGCGCTGATGCAGCACGTGATTGTGCTTGACGAATTGCGTCAGCGCCAGCGGCACCCCATTGGGGGCCGATGCCAGGAACACGGCGGTGCCGGGCAGGCGGGCGCTGCATTTGTTGACCGCGGTCTCGATCAGGTCCTCTTCCGGCTGGCGCAGCTTGCTGCGTGCCTTCTCGACCAGCTTCACGCCGCTGCGCCAGGTCAGCATCAGGAACGCGACGGCGGCAGCGAGCAGCAGCGGGAACCAGCCGCCCTCGAACAGCTTCTCGGTGTTGGCTGCGAAGAAGATCGCGTCGATGATGAAGAAGAAGCCGTTCACCGCGATCACCAGGATCGGCGAGTAGCCCCACTGGATCGCCACCAGGGCCGCAAGCAGAGTAGTGATGGCCATCAGCAGCGACACGGCGATGCCGTAGGCGCCGGCGAGGGCGTCCGAGGTGCCGAAGGCGAGCACCGCGCCGAGCGTCGCCGCCGCGAGCAGCCAGTTCACCAGCGGCACATAGATCTGGCCGATCGCATCGCTGGTGGTGTGGCGGATATGCATGCGCGGCAGGAAGCCGAGTTGGATCGACTGCTGGGTCAGCGAGAACACGCCGGAGATGATGGCCTGCGAGGCGATCACGGTCGCGACGGTCGCGAGCAGCACCAGCGGGTAATGCGCCCAGTCGGGAGCGAGCTGGAAGAACGGGTTGTCGATCGAGTTCGGGTCGTTGATCAGCTCGCCGGCCTGGCCGAAATAATTCAGCACCAGCGCGGGCAGGCAGATCGCGAACCAGGCCAGCCGGATCGGGAAGCGGCCGAAATGTCCCATGTCGGCATACATCGCCTCACCGCCGGTGACCGCGAGGAAGGCGGCGCCGAGGATGGCGAAGCTGACGTGGAAATCCTGATGCACCAGGAAGTCGAACGCGTAGTACGGGCTGAGCGCGACCAGCACCGCGGGCGCCTTGACGATGCCGTGAATGCCGAGCGCTGCGAGCACGGCGAACCAGAACAGCATCACCGGGCCGAAGATCTTGCCGATGAAGCCGGTGCCCTGCTTCTGCATGATGAACAGGCCGATCAGGATGATGACGGTGAGCGGCACCACCGCCGGCGCCAGCGAGGGCGCGTCGACCTTGAGGCCCTCGATCGCAGACAGCACCGAGATTGCCGGCGTGATCGCGCCGTCGCCATAGAGCAGGGCGGCCCCGACCAGTCCGACCACCAACAGGTGGGAGCGCCAGGTGCCGGGCGCCGCATTTCGCGCCGACAGCAAGGCCAGCAGGGCGACGATGCCGCCTTCGCCGCGGTTGTCCGCGCGCAGGATCAGCATGGCGTATTTGACCGAGATGATGAGGATCAGCGCCCACAGGATCAGCGAGACCGTGCCGAGCACGGCACTGTGGGTGAGCGGGCCGCCATGGGCGGCGGCCTTGGCCGCTTCCTTCAGGGCGTAGAGCGGGCTGGTGCCGATGTCGCCATAGACGACACCGAGGGCACCGAGGGTGATCGCAAACGGCAGCGGGCTGCTTGGAGGATGGCCAGAAGAAACGATGGCGGGCGTACTGGTCACGGCAATCCCCGATGGCTCGCACCCGCCGGGTGATCCGGCCGGTTGCCTTAGACGATAGTCTGCGACGGGACGTCGCAAATTACCATTGGGATTTGTGTGACGGGTCCGACCTTACGCGAGGCTGAACGGGGCTGACGCGGGCGGACCCGCGCCATGACGCTCGAGATGAAACTACGGCGTGCGGTCCGCAGTGACGAGGCGGGCTTCCTTCACGACCGTCTTGTTGCCGGCGCTGCGCAGGCAGGAGGCCTCGAAATTCGGCCAGGCCTGCTGCGAGCAGTCCTTGCCGACGGCATGGATGTCGAGGCGATCGGCCTTGGCGAGCGGCTGCGGTGTGGAGGCTTCGACCTGAGGCGCAAAGCCCGGAAGAACGGTGAGCGCCGCGGCAATGAACGCGGCAACAGCGATAGCGGAAAGTGCCTTGATCATGACGGTCCCCATATGATCGGGCCCCCCGGGCCCGTCGTTTCGTTGTCCAAGATCTACCGGCCGCAAGTTTCCTGGTGTCTTCGCCACCCCGGAAAATGGTTTCGTCGCCGGCCGGTTTTGTTTCATCGGCCAGTGGCCGACGAAACATTCACCCCGTAGACGCTGCCACCCCGGGGCTGGTTCGCTGGGTCAGTGGAAATTTATTTCAGAGCAGCCATGGAACTCGGGCGGCTTGCCGGGGCGGGCCGGGCGGGTTAGGAGGGACCATGTCCCGTATCGCGCTCTATCCCGGCTCCTTCGATCCCGTCACCAACGGCCATCTCGACGTGGTCCGGCAGGCCGTCGGCCTGTGCGACCGCCTGATCGTCGCCATCGGCGTCCACCCTGGCAAGAAGCCGCTGTTTTCCACCGAGGAACGGCTGGCCATGGTCCATGAGGTGTTCGGTCCGATCGCCCAGAAGGCGGGCTGCGCCTTCGAGAGCGCGACCTATGACAACCTCACGGTCGCGGCCGCACGCGCGGCCAAGGCCACCATCATGATTCGCGGCCTGCGCGACGGCACCGATCTCGATTACGAGATGCAATTGGCCGGCATGAACGAGGCGATGGCGCCCGAGGTGCATACCGTGTTCGTTCCGGCGTCGGTCGGCGTCCGCCCGATCACCGCCACACTGGTGCGCCAAATCGCCCAGATGGGCGGCGACTTCTCTGCATTCGTGCCGTCATCAGTCGCCGCTAGCCTGAAGGCCAAGTTCGCCGGTTGATCCCGGCGGCCCGCCATATCCAGAACGTCCAGAGATCCGGAGTTTCCATGATCCGCATTCTTGCATTCGTTGCCGCGCTGCTCTGCGTCGTGCCCGCGGTCGCGCAGCCGCTGCCCGCCAATCTCGACAAGGCCAATGCGATCGTGATCGACACCACCAAGGGCCGCATCGTCATCAAGCTGCGCACCGACATCGCGCCGAAGCACGCCGAGCGCATCAAGCAGCTCGCGCGCGAGGGCTTCTACAACAACGTGCCGTTCCATCGCGTGATGGATGGCTTCATGGCGCAGACCGGCGACGGCCAGAATTTCAACGGCACCGGCGGCTCGAAATATCCGAACCTGAAGCAGGAGTTCTCTCAGGTGCCGTTCAAGCGCGGCATCGTCGGCATGGCCCGGCGCGGCGACAGCGTGGACAGCGCCAATTCGCAGTTCTTCATCATGTTCGCCGACGGGCCGAGCCTCAACGGCCAGTACACCGTGATCGGCGAGGTGGTGTCGGGCATGGATGTGGTCGACAAGCTGAAGAAGGCGCCCGCGGGCTCGCCGAGCGGCAGCGTCACCGATCCGGACAAGATGGTGAAGGTCCAGGTCGCATCCGACATCAAGTGATCCATGATGGCGGCGCGCAGCAGACCACTCGCCTGGTTCGCCGCGCCGCTGCCGGTGTGGCTCGCGCTGGGCGGATCGGCGGTGGCCCAGCCGGAGCAACTCGATACGATCAGGGACGTTGTCCTTGCCATCCACCGCTGCTGGCGGCCGCCGCCGGCGGACAAGGCCGGTCCGATCGACATCACCGTGATCGTCAGCTTCAACCGCGAGGGCGCGATCCTCGGTCATCCCAGGATCAGCTATGAATCGCAGGAGGCGACCGACAGTGACCGGATCGCATACCGGGTCGCGGTGATGGAGGCGTTGCAACGCTGCACGCCGTTGCCATTTACCGAGGGCCTGGGCGGCGCGGTGGCTGGCCGTCCCTTCGCGATCCCGTTCAGGAACAAGAAATATCCACCCCGAAGCCAGGAGAAGCGAGCATGGCTGCTACCGAAAATACTCTGATCCTCGAAACCACCCAGGGCCCGGTCACGATCGAGATGCGGCCGGACCTCGCGCCGGGCCACGTCGCGCGGATCAAGGAGCTGGTGCGCGAGGGCTTCTACGACGGCATCGTGTTCCACCGCGTGATCGACGGCTTCATGGCGCAGACCGGCTGTCCGCAGGGCACCGGCATGGGCGGCTCCGGCAAGAAGCTGAAGGCCGAATTCAACAAGGAGCCGCATGTCCGCGGCACCGCCTCGATGGCCCGCGCCGCCAATCCGGATTCCGGCGACAGCCAGTTCTTCATCTGCTTCGACGATGCTTCCTTCCTCAACGGCCAGTACACGGTCTGGGGCAAGGTCACCGAGGGCATGGAGAATGTCGACAAGATCAAGCGCGGCGAGCCGGTGAAGGACCCGGACAAGATCGTCAAGGCGCGCATGGCCGCCGACGCCTCCTGATCAACCGAGCGTCATTCCGGGGCGATGCGCCCCGGAATGACCGCGTTCGAGTAGCCAACGCGCCGATGCGCACCGACCTGTTCGACTTCGAGCTTCCGCCCGACAGCATCGCGCTCCGCCCCGCGAGCCCGCGCGATTCCGCGCGGCTGTTGGTGGTGCATCCGGACGGCGTGCTGCGCGATGCCACGATCGCCGACCTGCCGCATTGGCTGGAGCCGGGCGATCAGATCGTCGTCAACGACACCAAGGTGATCGCAGCCCAGCTCAAAGGCCGCCGGATCGGACGCGAGACCGAGCCGAAGATCGAGGCGACCTTGATCAGGCGGCTCGACGGTTCGCGCTGGCAGGCGCTGGTCAAGCCGGCCAAGAAGCTCGGCCCCGGCGACACCATCCGGTTCGGCAATGAGGGCAAGGTCTGCCTGCTCGGCCATCTCGATGCGACCGTCGAGGCGAAGGGACAGGAAGGCGAGGTGACATTGTCATTCTCGTTCCGCGGCCCGGCGCTCGACCAGGCGATCGCCGATGTCGGCGCCACGCCGTTGCCGCCCTACATCGCTTCCAAACGCACGCCTGACGACCAGGACGTCAGCGACTACCAGACCATGTTCGCCGCCAATGAGGGCGCGGTGGCGGCACCAACCGCAGGGCTGCATTTCACGCCGGCGCTGGAAGCCGCGCTGCGCGCTCGCGGCGTCGCGCTGCATCGGCTGACGCTGCATGTCGGGGCGGGGACGTTCCTGCCGGTCAAGACCGAGGAGACCTCGGAGCACAGGATGCATGCCGAATGGGGCTGCATCACCGCCGCGACCGCGTCCGCCTTGAATGCCGCGCGTGCCAATGGCGGCCGGATCGTCGCGATCGGCACCACGTCGATGCGGCTGCTGGAGAGCGCCACCACACCGGACGGCGAGGTCCAGCCGTTCGCCGCCGAAACCTCGATCTTCATCACGCCGGGCTATCGCTTCCGCGCGGTCGATATCCTGCTGACCAATTTCCACCTGCCGCGCTCGACGCTGTTCATGCTGGTCTCGGCTTTCTCGGGCCTGGAGACCATGCAGGGCGCCTACGCCCATGCGATCAAGAGCGGCTACCGGTTCTATTCATACGGTGATGCGTGCCTGCTGTTTCGGGCAAAGAGTTAGGTCCGCAAGCACAGCCATTTCACCGTCACCCCTGAGGAGGCCGCGTAGCGGCCGTCTCGAAGGGCGACGGCCCCGACCGGGGCCGATGCATCCTTCGAGACGCGCTTCGCGCTCCTCAGGATGACGGGTTTGGCATCGCCCCGTCGTCCCTCACGCCATCGCGCGTTCGGGCAACAGCTCGGCGATCTGCACCGCGTTCAGCGCGGCGCCCTTGAGCAGCTGATCGGCCGCGACGAACATCGAGATCGAGTGGCCCGAAGGATCGCTCAGATCCTTGCGGATGCGGCCGACCAGCACGTCGTCCTGGCCGGAGGCGTCGATCGGCATCGGGAAGTAGTTCTTGGCGCGATCGTCGACGATCTTGACGCCCGGCGCCTGCGCCATGATCGCGCGGACCTGGTCCTCGGTGATCGGCTTCTCGCATTCGAAGGTGATCGCCTCGCAATGCGCGCGCAGCACCGGCACCCGAACGCAGGTGACGCCGATCGCGATCTTGTCGTCCTCGAAGATCTTGCGGGTCTCCTTGATGACCTTGGTCTCCTCGTCGTTGTAGCCGGTGTCCGGATCGACCGCCGTGTTGTGGTTGAACAGGTTGAAGGCGTAGGGATGCGGCATCACCTTCGGGGTGAAGACCTGTCCGTTGAGATTGGCGCGGGTCGATTCGACGAGCTCGTCCATCGCAGCCGCGCCGGCGCCGCTCGCGGCCTGGTAGGTCGAGATGATGACGCGCTTGATGCGGTTCTTCTGGTGGATCGGCCACAGCGGCACCAGCGCGGTGATGGCGGCGCAGTTCGGGTTGGCGATGATGCCCTTGTGGTCACGGATGCGGTTGGCGTTGATCTCGGGGATCACCAGCGGCACGTTCGGGTCCATCCGGAAGGCCGAGGAATTGTCGACCACGACGGCGCCGGACTTCACGGCGAGCGGCGCGAACTTCTTCGAGATGCCGCTGCCGGCCGAGAACAGCGCGATGTCGACGCCCTCGAAGGCGCGCTCGGTGAGCTCCTCGATCACGACCGGCTTGCCGCGGAATTCGACGGTCTTGCCGGCCGAGCGCGCGCTGGCCAGCGCCTTCAGCCTGCCGACGCGGAAGCCGCGCTTGTCCATGGTGGCGATGAATTCGGCGCCGACTGCGCCGGTGACGCCGACAATCGCGACGACGGGATCGTTACTCACTTTGTCCTCCATTCAGGATGTGTTGGATGTGATGCAGGCAATAAAAAAGCCCCGGACCTTCATCAGGCGGGGCTTCGGCTAGAGATGGTGCGGTGGTTCGACCGACTACGCGCGCACGCCTCCCGAGGCCCCGGAGAGCTCAGTGGTTTTGGTCGTGCGTTTGGTCGCGGTGATCATGGTCGCGACTTATGCGGGAGAGATCGGCGGCCGTCAACGGCTTTCAGGCGAAATTCTGGCGGCGCTCGCGCGGACCTTACCGCCTGCGCGCAGCCGGCGGCTCGAGGATGACCTCTTTCAGGTCGCTGCCGGCAAGCACGACGATCACGAAATTGAGCTTGCCGCGTTCGCGCATCAAGCCGCCGCTGATCGCCTTGCCCGAGGTCGTGTGTTCGGCGACCCGCACCGCATCGGCGAGGCGATGCCGGAGCGCCCGGAGCACGGCGAGATTGCTGCGGTCCTCGGCACCGAGCGACGTCAGCGGCGAGGCGGCCTCGCCACCCACCACTTCGCCGGTCGCCGCATCGATGGTGTGGCGCCAGATACGGTCCTGCTGCATGGTCTTGACCCGGTAGACCGCGGGAAACGACGCGCCGTCGAAACTGATGTCGGCGGTGATCGCACCGGCATGCAGCGCCTCGGCGATCGCCATCGCCTTGCGCAGCGAGATCTGGGCGGCCTGGAAGCTGTCGAGCTCGCGGCGCACCGCATGCACGTCGAGCGCGCTGTCATCGTCCTGCGGGGTGAGCGCGGCGGCGGCCGAGCTCGTGATCGCATGGGCCGGCGACGCCAGCGGCAGAGCCAGCAACGCGGCCGCCAGCAACCATGTCCCGAATCCCCAATGTCGCGATGCGCGCAATCGTCCTGTCCTCATCGTCGAACCTGTATCGAAACTGAGCTCGCGCGTTGCCCGCGCTGTCGAGCGGCCGCGTGGGGCCGAGAAAGTGCGGCCGACCCCAGTTAGTCAGAGGTCAGCCGCCGAACGTTCAGACGGAGCGATGGCGGCAGCTCCGTCGTGACGGTCGAAGTTTACAAGGTGACGCGAAATCCGTTGGGGGGCTGAACTAGGGTTTCGTGTCTCTTTGCAACTAAACAATACGGTTTCGTTCTGTTTATTCAAGGCTCATCACGGCAACGTGTAAGACGATAAAATGATCCAAAAATACCGTTCAGCGCGCCGGCCTGCGGCGTGGCTTCGTCGCTTCCTTGGTCCCTTCCTTGGCCATGCTGCGGAGCCGGTCCCGCGGTCCGACGGCGCCAGCCAGAAACAGCCGGATCGAGACTTCCATCCGCGTTTCGGCGGCCTTCATGTCGATCGGAATCCCGAACGTCGCCATCCGGTGAGTGTGGCCGACCACCATGTTGAGGAAGGTTTCGGCGGCGATCGTGGTGTCCTCGAGATCGAGCACGCCCTTGTCCGCCAGATGGTCGAAGAAACCCGCGGTCGTTGACACGGCTTTCGACCAGCCCTCGTCGACGGCGAGCTTGGCGACCTCGGGGAAATTGATCGCTTGCGCGGTGAGTATCCTGCTGAAGGCGATGGAATCGGCGCTGCAATTCAGCACCAATAGCTGGCGGCCGAGTTCGATCAGCCGTTCCTCGGCCGAGCCGTCGCAACTTCCGTCGCCGCGCGCTTCGGCTGCTGCGGCGGCGAGGGGGGCCAGCCAGCGGGCGATCTCGCGCCGGAGCACCGCGGTGAACAGACCGCGCTTGTCGCCATACTGTCCATAGACGGTAGGTTTGCTGACGCGGGCGGCCTCGGCCACGGCGTCGATCGACGTCGCATCGAAGCCGCGCTCGAGGAACAGGCGGGTGGCGACCTCGATCAGCCGCTGGTCGCGCTCGATCGCAGCATCCCGGGTCGGCCGGCCGCCGCGCGACTTGGTCACGCTGCGTTTGGCCGCTTTGGCCCTGGTTGCCGTCAATCCCATTGCCCATTCATCTCGTTGTGCGTCGGACGGGTCTGTCCGGGTCTATAACCCGGGCGGTGCGGATTCGTCCATGTGGCGGTACCGTGGGGCGCCGTTTCAGGGCGGCGTCGCGGTCCAGGCGTGCCCCGTGGCGGCCTTGTCGTAGCCGTACTGGTAGAGCGCGCGCATATAGGCGGTGTCGAAGCCCTGCGTTTCCGGCGCCGGATAGTCGCGCTCGATGTAGGACAAATGGAAGCCCAGCCGGTTGCGCCGGGCGAAATCATAGGTCGACAGGATCACGGAGCGGGTCTGCGCCTGCGTGATCGCGGAGATGCTGCGCGAGGCGACGTCGATCGTCGAGTTCGACACCAACTCGAAATTGCCCTCGAGCTTCTTGTTGACGAGAATGTAGATGTTCATGCGGCCGCTGGCCGGCCAGGCGCGCTCCCGGAACATCAGCGCGTCCGGCAGCGTCAGCACCGGCGCGGTGACGCCGCCATCGACATGCATCTCCTGGAAGCGGCGGCCCTGGCCCTCGGCGTCGATCATGATCGGTGGAAACACCAGCGGGATCGAGGCGGAGGCGGCCATCACGTCGCGAAACAGCTGCAACGCCTCAGGCGTTCCGACCGCGGCGATCCGTCCCATGTCCCAGATCACCGTGCGCTGGGTGTCGAGGTCGGTGGTAACGATCAGGAGCTTTCGGCCTTTGGCGTTTTCGCGCGCCACCTCGCTCAGGATGTCCTGGCCGACATAGCGCGCCACCAGTTCGCGCAGCCGCTTGTTGCCGAACAACCCGGAGCCGAACAGCACCCGCATCAGGCTCGGATCCTGCAACAGGCTTTCCGCGATGCCCGATGTGTAGACCTCCCTCAGCGTGTCGTCGTAGCGCGAGCCCAGGAAGGCAAAGGGGGCAATCAGCCCGCCGGTGCTGACGCCCGAGACCACCGAAAAGGCCGGACGGTTGCCGGCCGCGGTCCAGCCATTGAGGATGCCGACGCCATAGGCACCGTCGGCGCCGCCGCCGGAGAGTGCGAGATAGGTCTTGATCGGGGCGAGGTCGTTCTTCTCAGGCCGGAATTTCGACGCCGGCTCGTCGGCGTAACGGCGCAGCCCGTCGAGATCGAGCACCCGTGAGTTGGCGGCATCCGCGGCCGTGTAGGGCGTCCGCGGCAGCGAGCTGCACGCCGCCAGCGCGACAGTGAAGCCGCACAGCAGGATCAGTTGACGGATCGCGCGAACCAAACTCATCCGATGGCGGATGCCGTCAGGCCGGGTGGCGGAGGGTGGCAACATCTCGCTCGGTCAGGTTTCGCGCGGATCGCAGTCGCAGCGGCAAGTTCCGCCGCCTTATTGTTGACATAAAACGATACGGTTTCGTTTTGTTTAACCCAAGGCTGGTTCCACGGCAAGCTTTGGAGCGGCCCACCGCGTTCACGAAGTCGCGCGAGAGCCGTTATCGGACGGGTTGATCGGGTCCCGGCGACACGCAATAAGCAGCCGCATGAATCCTCCCAATCATTTCGAGCTGCTGGCAACCGACGGCGCGGCCCGCACCGGCCGCCTGACCACGCCGCATGGCGTGGTGCGGACGCCGGCGTTCATGCCGGTCGGCACATCAGGCGCCATGAAGGGCATGCATTGGCGCGAGGTGCGCGATGCCGGGGCCGATATCGTGCTCGGCAACACCTATCACCTGATGCTGCGGCCGGGCGCCGAGCGCATTGCCGGGCTGGGCGGCCTGCAACGTTTCACCGGCTGGGGCGGCCCGATGCTGACCGATTCCGGCGGTTTCCAGGTGATGTCGCTCTCGGAGCTGCGCAAGGTGACCGAGCAGGCGGTGACCTTCCGGTCGCATATCGACGGCGCCAAGGTCGAGCTGTCGCCGGAGCGGTCGATCGAGGTGCAGCGGCTGCTCGGCTCCGACATTGCGATGCAGATGGACGAATGCGTGCGGCTGCCGGCGGAGCGCGCCGACATCGAGCGCGCGATGCAGCTCTCGCTGCGCTGGGCCGAGCGTTCCAAGCGTGCCTTCGACAGCGCGCCGGACGGCTACATGCTGTTCGGCATCGTGCAGGGCGGCGACGTCCCCGATCTCCGACACGCCAGCGCGCGCGGGCTGACCGACATCGGCTTTCATGGTTATGCGATCGGCGGGCTGGCGGTCGGCGAGCCGCAGGCGGTGATGCTGGCGATGATCGAAGAGACCGCGCCGGCGCTGCCGTCGGATCGGCCGCGCTATCTGATGGGCGTCGGCACTCCGGAGGACATTCTGGAAGCCGTGGCGCGCGGCGTCGACATGTTCGACTGTGTGATGCCGACACGGAACGGACGGCACGGCATGGCGTTCACCCGTTTCGGGCAGATCAACCTGCGCAACGCCCGGCACGTCGACGATCCGCGTCCGCTCGACGACGAGAGCCCGTGGCCGGCGGCACGGAGCTATTCGCGCGCCTATCTGCATCATCTGGTGCGCGCAGGCGAAACCCTTGGGGCAATGCTGCTGTCCGAAATCAACGTCGCCTATTACCAGGAGCTGATGCAGGGCATCCGCGACGCGGTGGCGAACGGCACGTTCGAGGACTTCAGAACGAAAACGCGCGCCGGATGGGCGCGCGGTGACATCGCTCCGAGGTGAGCGTGTGTGATCAGTTGCACACGATCGGCTTCACCGTGTGCTTGGTGACGAACCCGTAACCGCAGGTGTCGCACGTCCAGAGATAGCTGATCAAATTGTCATAAAGGTACGCGGACGCTTCCGCGGCGATCATCGAGTCCGCGCACACCGGACAGGTCGGCAGATCGCTGCCGCGCGGATCGGGCTTAGACGCGACGGTCGACAGAACCTCAGCAAGAGCTGGCATCGTGACCTCCTTTGCGTTCTGAGCTGCACCTTACGAAGGCATATAGTCCGATTTGTTTGACCTTGTCGCAACACAAATGCGTTGGTTTTACGTTATTTACGCAGGTTCTGATTTTGCGGTGCAGCGAATTCGTGCCGCGGCGGTTTCTCACTTGCGCGTCATGATGCGCTGCTTCTAATGAGAGAAAGACCGCATTCCCGGCACATTCCGCGACAGGAGCCGCCTGATGGACGCGACATCGACAACGAGTGCAGTGCAACCCGGACGCGGACGCGTCTTTGACTCCATCGTCGATGCGATCGGCTCGACGCCGGTCGTGCGGCTGCGCAGGCTGCCGCAGGCGGGTGGCGTCAACGCCACGATCCTGGCCAAGCTGGAATACTTCAACCCGGCGGCCAGCGTGAAGGACCGCATCGGTGCTGCGATGATCGTGGCGATGGAGAAGGCCGGCATCATCAACGCCGACACCGTGCTGATCGAGCCGACCTCGGGCAACACCGGGATCGCGCTCGCTTATGTCGCGGCGTCGCGCGGCTATCGGCTGAAGCTCGTGATGCCGGAATCGATGTCGATCGAGCGGCGGCGGATGCTTGCATTCCTCGGCGCCGAGATCGTGCTGACGCCGGCCGCGCAGGGCATGAAAGGCTCGATCGCGACCGCGGAAGAACTGGTACGCACGACGCCGAACGCGGTGATGCCGCAGCAGTTCAAGAACCTCGCTAATCCCGAAATCCATCGCCGCACCACCGCCGAGGAGATCTGGAACGACACTGGCGGCAACATCGACTATTTCGTCGCCGGTGTCGGCACCGGCGGCACCATCACCGGGGTCGGGCAGGTGCTGAAGCCGCGCAAGCCGTCGTTGCGGGTCGTCGCGGTGGAGCCGGAGGAGAGCCCGGTGCTGTCGGGCGGCCAGCACACGCCGCACAAGATCCAGGGCATCGGCGCCGGCTTCGTCCCCGACATTCTCGACCGCGCCGTGATCGACGAGATCGTCAAGATCAACAGCGCGACCGCGATCGAGACCTCACGCGCGCTCGCACGCAACGAAGGCATTCCCGGCGGTATCTCATCGGGCGCCGCGATCGCGGCGGCGCTGCAAATCGGCAAGCGGCCGGAAGCTGCGGGCAAGACCATTCTGGCGATTGTGCCGTCATTCTCGGAGCGCTATCTCTCGACGGCGTTGTTCGAAGGAATCTGAGACACAGGAATCCAGGATATGGCCGATCAGCCGAGGCGACCGCGAACCCTGAACGATGCCCGCAGCGAAGCCGAGGCGGCGTTCAAGCGCGCCACCACCAAGGTCGCTGACGCACCGCCCAAAACCGTTGCGGTCCCTGGTGTCCGCGAACAGGTCACGCTGCGGATCGATCAGGATGTGCTGGAGTATTTCCAGCAGGGCGGCCCCGGCTGGCAGGACCGCATCAACGCGGCGCTGCGCAAGGCCGCCGGCAAGTAACGCGTCCGAGACAAGGGAGCCCGGGATGCCCCCCGGGCTGTTCGTCGTGATGGTTGGGCCGGTGGCCCCGATGCGTCACGATGCGCGGACCACCTCGCGCGCGCCGGGCCTCAAGTTCAGCAGGTTGCCGGCCAGGATCATCGCTGCGCCGAGCACGGTGAATGCGTCGAGCCGCTCGGCGTAGATCAGCCAGCCGACGATCGCCGTCAGCGGCACCCGGATGAAATCCATCGGGATCACGACGGTCGCATCGGCGTGGAGCAACGCGCGCGCCATGCAATAATGCGAGAAGGTGCCGCAGAACGCGATGACGGTGAGCCAGCCCCAGGTCGAGAGCGGCGGCCAGGTCCAGACATACAGCGCGGGCCCGAGGCTGGCGAGCGACTGCACCACCAGCATCCAGAAGATGATTGCAAGCGTCTGCTCGGTCCGCGTCAGCGACTTCACGATCGCGACCGAGATGCCGAAGCCGACCGCGGCGGCAAGCGCGATCAACTGGCCCGGATTGATCGCGCCGGTCGCCGGCCGCACGATCACCAGCACGCCGACCAGGCCGAGCACGATTGCGACGACCTTCCGGGACGTCATCCGCTCGCCGAGGAAGCCGGCCGCGAGGATCGCGGTCCAGATCGGCATCGTGAATTCGATCGCGACCACCTGGCCGATCGGAATCAGCGTGAGCGCAAAGAACCAGCCCAGCTGCGCGCAGAAGTGGATCAGGTTGCGCGCGATGTGAACGTGCACGCGTGCGGTCTTCACGACGGCAAAGCCGCCATTCATCCGGATCAGCGGATACAGCATCACGAAGCCGAGCACGCCGCGAACGGCCATCAGCTGGAAGACGTTGACCTCGCGCGTCGCCTCGCGGCCGGCCACCGCCACGACCAGCATCATCGCGAGCCAACCGGACATCCAGAGTGCTGCGCGGGTCTTTGAAGGCGTACGGTCCATGGCGGGAGATGAGCAGGGAGGGATTTCCCGTATCGGCGAGCTGAAGCGAATTTGCAACGCTCAATTCCGCCGACGTGGTGATGTGCCCGCTGCGCGATCGATGCTAAGCAGGGCCGGAAGAATCCAATCAGGAGGATCTGCTCATGCGTGTGTTGCAACCGGCCGAATGGTCGAAACCCCGCGGCTTCTCACATGGCGTCGCATTCGACGCCCCGGGCCGTTGGATCGTGCTCGCAGGGCAGACCGGCGGGGATGAGAAGGGCGAATATCAGCCCGACATGGCCGGCCAGGTCGGCACCGCGCTGAAGCGCATCATCAAGCTCCTCAACGAGGCCGGCGCCGGTCCCGAGCACATCGTCCGCCTGACCTGGTACCTGACCAGCCGCGCTGAATACGAGGCTGCGGGCGCCGGCATCGGCGCGGCGTGGAAGGAGACGCTCGGGCGCAATTTCCCGCCGTCCACGCTGCTCTATATCGATGGGCTGGTCGATCAGCGCGCCAAGGTCGAGATCGAGGTCACGGCGTTCGTGCCGGCCGCATAGCGCGGCCGAGACGCGCGTGGCGATCGCGATCCAATCAGCAAAAAAGCCCTCGGGGATGACCCGAGGGCTTTTCTTGTTGGAGTAGCGATCGACTACTTCGTCAGCGTGATGTTGGCGCCGCGGAACTGGCTGTCGGCCCTGATCGTGACGGCCTGCTTGTTCCCGGTGGTGCGCATCGCGATGTCGGCGTTGAAGCCGGGGGCGCTGGCCACGACCTGGAAGTTGCCGCCGCCGCCGCGGCCCTGCAACGAGCCGCTGACGTTGCGGCTGGACTCGCTCCAGTTGCCGCTGACCGAATTGCCCTCGGCTTGCACGTCGGCCGCCAGGTTGAACTTGTAGGCGTCGCTGGCGCAGGTGAGGCTCATGCTCATCCTGGGGCCGCCGACATGATAGGTCGCACGGCAGCGAATCCGCTCGCTGGAGCCGTCGTCGAGCGTGACCGAGCCGCTGCCCGACCAACTGCCCGCCATGCCGGCGAACGGGCCGGACTGCGCATGGCCAGCGCTGCTAGCCAATGCAGCCGCGAAAAAAAAGGCGGCTGCTAATGCTGGCCGCCGCGCGATGCCGTAGAAGCTCGGTACGTTGGTGATCTTACTGACGGGACGCTTCCCATCGGCCGCTGCACGGTACGCCAGCTGATGCCCCATTCCACTTCCCCGATCCGGAGTTACCACTGAGTTGTCCGTTCGCATATGCACCATTGATCGAGACCCGCACAAGTCCCCCGCTGCCGACGGTTCCAGAGATCGCGGCGCCCTGTGCCGAGATCTTTCCTTCGGCAACGGTCACGGTCGAGCTTTGCGACGGTTCGCAGCTGCCGGTCTTGGTGACCACAGTGACGTTCCAGAGGCCGTCATAAGGCTGCTGAGCGGATGCGGGAGCAGCGGCGAGGGCGGCGGCCGAAGCGACCGAAGTGACCAAAATCAGGTCGCGAATGCGGATCGAACGCATGAATCAAATCCCTGTAATTTCGTGTGATGACGCGGCTTATCCTGTCACAATGTGTTCAAAATTTGCTGCGTCGCAAGCGTCCCCGAATGTTCCTGTGAACTCAAACACATCATGGTGAATTCGGTTCCGGATCAGGAACGAAAAATCCCGGTCACGCTTGCTTGATTGAAGGTATTTTATTACCTGAGTTGTAGATTAGTGCTTGTCGGGGCTCAGATTGGGGGCCTTGGTCGCAAACTGCTCATCCTGCGGCTTGGCCGGCAGCGCCCCGTTGACCTTGCCGTAGTCGATGACCTCGGCAAGCAGGCGAAGGCCGAGCGGCGCCAGCGCGCGCTCCCACAATTCGCGGGCGGTCTCGCCTTTCTTGACGAACACCCAGTCCTGGGCGGCGATAGCGCCGGCGTCCATGCGGTCGGCGAGGTGATAGATGGTGCCGCCGGCGATCGGATCGCCTTCCTTGATGGTCCATTCCACCGCGGCGATGCCGCGGTGCCGGGGCAGCAGCGACGGGTGGTAGCCAATGCCGCCGAGCTTGGCCACGGCGAGCGCCTCCTTGCTGACGCGGGCGTGGCTGTGGGCGGTCACGATCAGGTCGGTGCCCGGCGCGATCTCGGCGGCGGTCACGAGCTTCGGATCGGCCTGAACGACAACCTCGATGCCGGCCGCCCTGGCCGCAGCCGCCAGGCGGTCCTCGCCGTCATGGACAACCACCCTGACCAGCGTGACGTGGTGCTCGCGCAGCATGTTCAGGGTCGTCACGCCGAAATGGCGGGAACCGACAAGGGTAATGCGCATGGGATGAATTCCGTGGGGGTTATTCGGGATTTGCTCTGGGATCGCTCGGCTGCCGCTATGCCGATAGCACAGCGCAGCCGACTGTTTCGCCGTCCTGCCGGTTATCAACAGGCCGGCCGCCTGGCAATGTCAGGCCGCCGGCTGCCTGCTCGCCAGGATCTTATCGATCCGCCTCCCGTCGAGGTCGACGATCTCGAACTGCCAGCCCTGCGCGCTGGTCTTCGCGCCGACCTCGGGGATCGCGCCGAAGGCATGCAGCAGGAAGCCGGCCGCGGTCTGGTAGGGCCGGGGCGAGGGCAGCACGATGCCGAGCAGTTCGCTGAATTCCAGCGCCGGCATCCAGCCCGAAACCAGGTACGAGCCGTCGTCGCGCCTGACCCAGGCCGGCTCGGCCGGGCCTTCCTCGGTGTGGAAGGCGCCGACGATGGCTTCGAGAATGTCGGCGCTGGTGACGACGCCCTGGAAGGTGCCGTATTCGTCGTGCACGAGGCCGATATGCACCGCGGAGTCGCGCAGGATCGCGACCACGTCGCGGGCATCCACGGTCTCCGGGATGATCGGCGCATCGCGCGTCAACGCGCGGATGTCCGGCGTCTGGCCGGCGAGGTAGACGTCGAGCACGTCCTTGGCCTGGATGATGCCGAGCGCCTGGTCGCGATTGCCGTCGAACACCACGCAGCGCGAGTGATTGCTCCTCTGTAGCGTCGCCAGGATTTCGGGCGCCGGTGCGGCCAGATCGATCAGGCTGACTTCGTGGCGCGGCGTCATCACGGCGCCGACCGGAAGATCGCCGAGCCGCATCACGCCGGCGATCATCTCCTTTTCACCGGGCTCCAGCACGCCGGCATTCTCGGCTTCCACCACCAGCGTCTTGATCTCGTCCTCGCTGACCCGGTCCTGCGCATCCTCGCGATGACCGAGCAGCCACAGCAGCAGCTTGCCGGATCGGTCGAGCAGCCACACCACCGGCAACGACAGTCGCGCCATCGTCGTCATCGCCGGGGCGACGCGCACGGCGACGGACTCCGGGTCGCGCAGGGCGATCTGCTTCGGCACCAGCTCGCCGACGATCAGCGAGGCGTAGGTGATCAGGCTGACCACAAGGCCGACGCCGATCGCGTCGGCGATGCCCGCCGACACCCCGATATCGAGCAGCCATTGCGTCAAGCGATGGCCGAGCGTCGCGCCCGAGAAGGCGCCCGACAGCACGCCGATCAGGGTGATGCCGATCTGCACCGTGGAGAGGAACTTGCCGGGGTCGGAGGCCAGCGCCAGCGCGCGGCGGGAGCCATTGACGCCTCGCTCCACGAGCGCCGCGAGCCGCGCCGGACGGGAGGAGACGATGGCGAGCTCCGACATCGACAACAGACCGTTGACGACAATCAAGGTCGCCACGATCGCAAGCTCCAGATATAACACGGGGATCCCTAGGATTTGGCGGCGTTGGCCGCGGTTCGACGCCCTATATAGGCATGCCGGCGCCGGTTTGCTCTGCCTTGTGCGCTGTTCGCGCGCAAGCAGAGCGTGCGTATGGCGCGCATGCAGCAGGAGATCGCGCGGCATTTTGGCGCGTTGTTTCACGCGATCCGGAATTCACGTCGGGCGAACGGGTTCAGGCGAGAATCCGCAGCTCCGGCTTGGCGAACGTCCTGGCGGACGAAGCCGGCTGCATCGCTGCCCGTTCGGAAACAACCTGCAACTGCATGCGCAAATCGGCGTTGCATTGCTTCATCTGGTTGCGCAATTCGCGGCGGGAGAACGCGGTGAGCGAGGGGTCCGCGAGCTGCTGCCAGGCTTGGCGCAGCCACTCCTGTAGTTCGCGGATGTTTTGATCCAAGAGCTTCTGATCCAAAACCTTCTGATCTGAGACGTCGGGCCGGGTCATGCCACCAAATCCCACCAGGTGATCGGTTGCAAACTAACGCTGATTCTCGTTGTTTCACCTAGCGCAATGTGACGGGAGGCCTGGTCCAAGCCGACGAAATCTTGAGCAGCGGCGGGCGCGTCAGCAAACCCGGCTAGCGAGCCTTGCCGGCAAGTGCGCGCAGGAAATCCAGCGCGATCGGCAGCGCGACGAGAAACGCGGCAAACATCGAGAGGTGGCGCGTCCGGGCGGCGGACAGGCCGAGATCCTCCAGGGCGACATGGGCAAGCATGATCGCCGCGTATGCGGCAACGCAGACGGCGACGACGATGGTGTCCAGTCCGATCTTGCTCTGCATCGCGCCCCCGCATTGTTGCCGCTGCGGTGTAGCGCGAGTCGGCTAACGCCAAATATGAGCTGGATCACGGGCGCGGCGCCTGTGCGCGCATCGGCCCGGCTGGCGTGGCGATCCGCGGCCGGCGGGTTCAGTGCTCGGCGTGATCCCGCGGCGGGCTGCGGGGCGGAAGTTTGACCGGGATGTGCGGCGACGAGCTCACCACGCGCGGGCTTCCGTCGGTGTGGGTCTGGCCGTGCAGCAATGTCTCGAGCAGCAGAATGAATTTTTCGGCAAGCATGGGCGTAGCCCTCGTCGTCTAATTCCTGTAGGTCGTGGCGCTCGCGCAAAAATTCGATCAACAAAACGCGAGTCGCGTGCCATGACGATGCTGCGGCGCGAATTCCACTTGCTGCAATCCGTGAGACTACCGGCCGCTCCGGCTCGGTGTGCGGCTGGTCGGGATCACGCGGCGCGCGTGGGGAGAGCATGTGAGGAATGGTTAGTGATTGCCTAACAGGCGCCTGCGCGGCGCCTGGTTGGATCACACCGTTCCTTCAAGGATGGAGGCTAGCGATATCGCCATGGACCGGGACCATGACATCGACGAGGGGCTCGTAGCCGCGCTGCGCCGCAGCTACGGACGGGTGGCCTGGTGGATCGTGAGATTCAACCGTGCGTTCGAGCCGTCGCGCGCCGCTGAGCCGTCGCGCACCGAGCTGCCGCCGCGGACCGCCGTTCCACCCCGGCGGCCGCTGCCGCCTCGCCCTGAATAGACCCCACTCAAATACCGTCGCTTGCTGTATCGGTCGTTCGACCGGACTGCTATGCATGCGCCATCCGCGGACCCCCCCCCGGGGTTCGCCGTTTTTGACGATGCGGCCGCGCGGCGGCGCAAGCGACGGAAGGACTGCTACAATGATCGAGACGGTTGGCATCATCGGCGCCGGAACCATGGGCAACGGCATCGCGCAGGTCTGCGCGGCGGCGGGGCTCAACGTCACCATGGTGGATATCTCCGACGCCGCGGTGCAGCGCGGCCTGAAGACGGTCGGGACCAGTCTCGATCGCCTCGTCTCCAAGGAGAAGATGACCGCCGCCGATCGCGACGCGACGCTCGCGCGCATCAACGCGACCACCGACAAGGCCAAGCTCGCCGCCTGCGACCTCGTGATCGAGGCCGCCACCGAAAACGAGGAGCTGAAGGTCAAGATCCTCAAGGATCTCTGCGCCGGGCTGAAGCCGAGCGCGCTGGTCGCGACCAACACCTCCTCGATCTCGATCACCCGCCTTGCGGCTTCCACCGATCGTCCCGACCGCTTCATCGGGATGCACTTCTTCAACCCGGTCCCGGTGATGGCGTTGCTCGAACTGATCCGGGGCTTGCAGACCTCGGACGACACGGTCGCGAAGGCCGAAGCGTTCGCCAAGCGCGTCGGCAAGGTCGCGATCACCGCGAAGAACAGCCCGGGCTTCGCGGTGAACCGCATCCTGTGCCCGATGATCAACGAGGCGATCTTCGCGTTGCAGGAAGGCATTGCCACCGCGGAAGAGATCGATGCCGGGATGAAGCTCGGCTGTAACCATCCGATCGGGCCGCTCGCGCTTGCCGACCTGATCGGGCTCGACACCATGTTGTCGGTGATGGAGGTGTTCTACACCGGCTTCAACGACCCCAAGTACCGGCCGGCGCCGCTGTTGAAGGAGATGGTCGATGCCGGCCATCTCGGCCGCAAGACCGGGCAGGGGTTCTACAGCTACAGCAAGTGACGCCGGACCGCGCGGCCGGACACCGTAGTCATCCGGAATGGATTGCGCCGGGAACCTGACGTACACGCTCAGCTTCCGCCACTCGAGGCGGGGGACATCAAACACGAGGCCCGGGCTCCTAGGCACACCGGGTCTCGTGTTTTTGTTTGGGCCGCCGCCTTGTCCGGCGTGATGGGACCGCCGACCGAGCCGGCCCCGGTGCCGCGGTTGGCCAGCCTCCCAAGAATCCCCCTTCGGACCGCAGCTTCTTCCCGACCGCGTGGTGGATGCAGGCTCACAGCTTGTTGAGGCGGCGGCCGGAAACCTCGCAGATCTTGTCGGCGTACCTACATCGAGGGTTGGATGCCGATCGAGCAAGGAAGCAGGATCATGCGCAGGACGAATCGGACAATTCTGGCGTTCGCGGCGCTCGGGACGAGCTGGATGATCGGCTCCGCGACGCCTGCGGCGGCAGCCGATCCCTTCGACTATCCCTGGTGCATCCAGGGCAAGGAGGAGGGATATCCCGGCTATTGCGGTTACCAGACCTACCAGCAGTGCGAGGCGTCAGCGTCGGGCCGCGCTGCCTCCTGCGGCATCAATCCACGCGTGGCATTCAGCCAGCAGCGGACGCCGCCGCGGCGCGCGATCCGGTAAGCCGCGCGACGTGCGTCAATCACGCGATCCGTCAGGCACGATGATTGCATCGCCGATGGTCGGATCGTTATCCCCTGCCTTGGAGAACACATGGGCGAGATCATCAGGTTCATCTCGAAATCCGAACGTGAGCGCGCGCGGCTGATCCGCGAAGCCCGGGCGAATTACGAGCGCATCTTTCCGTCCGCTGATGCAACCGAAGCGCAGGATGTCGCGGTCGAGGGCAACGGCGGCGAGGCGTCGTCGAAGCCGTAACGTGCCAGTACGCGCCGAACGGAGGGCGACGCTGCGATGTGGAAACGGATCTGGCGGACCTGGACGATCGACAAGCCGGCCGCGTTTGGCGACTGGCTGTGGCTGGTGCTGGTGGTCGAACTCGCCGCCTTGCTCGACCGGCTGACCCTGCGGAAGCTGATTGCGCTGATCCCGGTCGTGATCCTGATCGCTGCCTATCTGCACCGGATTCCACTGCCTCCGGAGTTGATGCTGGTTGGCGATATGCTGGCCTATATCGACATTTTCTCGATGGTCTTCCTGATCGGCTTCTTCAGCCGCATTGCCACCGTCGTGGTGGCCGGCAGGCAGGCCGTCGAATTCATTCGCCGCATGTTGCGGCGGGTGCCGATGGCGCTGCGCAGGGTCGACACCCGTCAGCGTCGCGCTGCGCGCACCCCGCGCCGCAGGGGGCTTACGCGTGCGGAGAAGGGCGATGATGACGCCGTCGTCATCGCAGGCCTTGCCTGGGCCTAGCACGCATTCGCGGCAATGAGAGCGTTTTCGAGCCCCGTTCCGATTCCGTCGGAACCGGAAAGGCTCTAGGGGCGCGATGGCGCCGCCCACCTATCGTGGCTGGCCGGACGGCTCGCCAAGGCGTCGTCCGGGCCGCTCCGACGCAAGCTGGAGCGATCGGTCGCGGTCTCCTGGGAACGATGAAACGCGTTCCCGATCTGGAAACTCCACACGCCGAACAGCACGGCGCCCGACACGCATGCCGCCACGAAGGCCCAATCGCGCTTCTTCATCTGGTTCAACAAGGCCGACGACACGGATGCTTGCGATGCCTGGAGCCGGCAGTGTGGAACGATCGGGGGCGCTTGTCGATCCGCAGTCGGCTTCCGCGTCGTCACGCAGCAGTGATCGCCGGTGATCGTCAATCAGGCGTCCAGCAACACTTCGACCAGATCAGCCCGGCGCCAGCAATAATCTTGCCAAACTTTCACTAGGCCGCAGGCGCACTGAGTTCGACAATACGGAACCTGATCGGACGATTCGCAATGACCGAACTCGAGGAGCTTCGATACTTCGAGCATCAGTGCCTGGAGATGGCAAGCCAGTCCACGCTGCCGGATACCCGGCGCGCGCTCGAGATCCTGGCGCACAACTACGCCGTTGCGGCCGACGGCCTCGAACGGCGCGCACAATCGACCACGACGGCGCTCGCGCAACTGTTTCGACGTCTGGGGCTGTGACCAGGACACACACCGCGACGTGGCCGACGCCGCCGCGGCGAAATTTTTTTCGATGTCGCCGCGGCTGTCAGGGCGCGAGCCCGACTGAAATCAAATCGTTCATACCCTGAGGGAGTTAGCCGCGCCTGCGTGCGACCTTTGACGGTCCCGGTACGAACGCTTTGCCCTGCGATTGCGTCACGCCGGGGTCTTGACGGATTCGCCGACTTCTGCGCATACCGCTGCCCCATCAAATCCGCCGGCAGATGAATTGCCTGCGCTCTGAGGACCGAACCGTGTTGCGCTTACGCTCACATATCGTCGCGCTCGTCGCCATCGAACGACCGTTTACCCGGTCGAGCGATTGGTCGTGCATGCGCGTGACGAAGCTGAGTCCGAACTATCGGCTCGGTTCAGAGCTAGCGAAACCAGCAAGAGCGTAACCGGCGGCGGGAATTCACCCTCCGCCAGATCAGGCGGAGAGGGCAGATGGCCCGCACCAAGACCACCACAGCACTCGAGAACCGTGCCGAGCAGAGGATCTTCGCCTCGCCGGTCGCGCTTGCCTTCGTGCGCATCGTCGTGGCGCGCCGCAAGGTCACCGAGGCCGAAGCCCGCAAGATCTATCTCGACTACCTCAACCGGACGCAGCCGCATCGACGCGGCGAGCACCCGGCTGCGTGACGTGAATTTCGACTACGGGATGATCGCCCCCGCAAGGACATAAGGCGATCCGCTGACCGGTACCTGTCTCCTTCGGTGGAGCGGCAATGGTGGTTTCAGGCAGCGAGGGTTGTTCGATTGGCCGGATTAGCTCCCGGCCGTTTGTGAATTTCTCCTGCCGGCGTGGCCCAGCACACGCAACGATCGCGCGTGCGATCCGCGCCGGCAGCATCTTCTCGCGGACGTGGCGGAATTTGGTAGACGCACCGGTCTCAGACGCCGGCGCCTTGCGCATGTGGGTTCGACTCCCTCCGTCCGCACCAGCTCCACGATCGTCCCATCGCCCCGGTGGCGGAACATGGCAGACGCCGCTGCCTCAAAAGCAGTTTCTGTTGCCGGTTCGAATCCGGCCTGGGGCACCAACATCCCGCGCGCTTAGCTCAGCGGGAGAGCGCCTGTTTTACAAGCAGGATGTCGGCCGTTCGATCCGGTCAGCGCGCACCACCTCAACGCACGTTAGTCCGACCGGTGAGGGCCTCGCCTGATAAGCGAGTGGCAGTTGGTTCGATTCCAGCAGCGTGCACCAGACATCACTTCCAACGTCACTTCGCGGCCGTGGTGGAAATGGCAGACACACGCGCTTGAGGGGCGCGCGCCTCGTGCATCCGAGTTCAAGTCTCGGCGGCCGCACCAGATTGCCTCCGGACCCAGCTGGCGACGGGACTCGACTGTCGATCGAGCATTGGCGGGTTCGATTCCCGCCGGAGGCGCCACCAAAACTTGCAGCATACTCACGCAACCGCGAACCAACAGGAGGTCGACGATGTTCGCCGCAAATCCGGCGCTGGTGTTGAATGCCGACTTCCAGCCGCTGTGTTACTTCCCGCTGTCGCTGTTCGGCTGGGAAGATACCGTGAGGGCGGTGGTGCGTGGAACGCACGTCGTCGTCGCCGAGTACGACCAGGTCATCCGCAGCCCGTCGACGGTGATGCGGCTGCCGTCGGTGATCGCGTTGCGTGAGTACGTCAGGCCGCAGACGCGGGTTGCCTTCACGCGCTTCAACGTGTTCTTGCGCGATCGCTTTCGCTGCCAGTATTGCGGCGAGCAGCAGCTGCGCGGCGAACTCACCTTCGACCACGTCGTGCCGCGCGCCGATGGCGGCCAGACCTCCTGGAGCAACATCGTCGCGGCATGCAGCCCCTGCAACGCGCGCAAGGCCCGGTTTCGCCAGAAGCCGTTGCGCGCGCCGTACGAGCCGACACAGCACGACCTCGTGGCGGCGCAGCGGCTGTTTCCGCCGAACTTCCTGCACGAGTCCTGGCAGGACTTCCTGTACTGGGACGTCGAGCTCGAGAAGTAGACCCAGCCGGCGGCGGTTGCGATCGCCGCCGACGCCTCTCATGCCGGCATCGCCCGGCGACAGCTTTTCACGCGCAGACACCGTGGCATTTGGCGAGCCCAACGCGCTGTAAACGCGCCGGTTAAACCTGTGGCGGTTCGACTCCGTCTCTGCGCACCAATTCAAGCGGGTAAACGACTACGGCAGTCGGTGAGAGTGCCACTCTCACAGCCCGGGTTCGACTCCCGGTGCCCGCGCCATCGCATGCGCCTTTGCGCGCACTTTCAAACTTCGCCCGGATAGCTCAGCGGTAGAGCGGCACGTTGAAGGCGTGCGCGTCGGTGGTTCGATTCCATTTCCGGGCACCATCTCTTGCGTCGCCGTTTGGCGACGGAAGCCGAAGCATGCTGCCATCGTCTAGCGGTCAGGATGACCGGTTCTCGACCGGTTGACGCGGGTTCGAGTCCCGCTGGCAGTGCCAATCGCCCACGTAGCTCAGTGGATGAGCACCTCGCTACGAACGAGAAGGACGCAGGTTCGACTCCTGCCGTGGGCTCCAGATTTGCTCCCTTCGTCTAGCGGTCAGGACGCTGGCTTTTCAGGCCAAGAACATCGGTTCGAGTCCGATAGGGAGCATCTGTCACTGGCGCGTCGCCAAGTCGGTCAAATCCCCGCTTTCGTCTAGTGGTCAGGACACCGGGTTGTGGACCCGGGAACGCTCGGTTCGAGTCCGACAGGCGGGACCAATTCGGGAGTGAAGCTCAAATGAACGAGCGCCGGTTTCCAAATCCGGAGGCTCCAGGTTCGAGGCCTGGCTCTCCCGCCAACATCGGCGTGGCACTTGAACAGGCAAGAGCAGACTGCCATCAGATGCTTCATCTCGGTATGCAGCCAGTGACGGCTGGCAAAGGAAAGGTGCTGCGATGTTCGCGCTGACTTTTCTGGGAACCTCGGCAAGCGTGCCGTCTCCCGAGCGCAATCACCCGGGCATCCTCGTCGAGGCGAGCGGCAGCCGGATTCTGGTTGATTGCGGCGAGGGAACGCAGCGCCAGCTGCTGCGGAGCGGTGCCGGCTTTCGACGGCTCGATCGCCTGTTGCTGACGCATGGGCATTTCGATCATGTGCTCGGCATCCCCGGGCTGTTTTCGACGCTCCGGTTGCGGCAGAGCTCGGATGCGATGACCATCCATGGCGGGCCGGGCACGCTCGATGTCGTGGTCCGCATGCTGGCGGGGCTTTGGGGCGAGGGCAGAGCGCCGATCCCGCTCGATCTGATGCCATTGACCGAGGGACGCGTGTTGAACGCGGGCGACTTCACCATCGATTGTTTTCCGGTCCGCCACCGCGATACGGACAGCTTCGCCTTCTCGTTCCAGAGCGCGATGCGCCGGCATCTCCTGGTGGACCAACTCGTGGCGCTGCGCGTGCCTGATGGGCCGGTTCGCAGGGAGCTCGCCGAGGGACGGCAGGTGACGTTGGACGACGGCCGCACCATCGACCCGGAGCAGGTGCTTGGCCCCGCCGAGGGACGCAAGAAGCTCGTCATCGTCGGCGATGCCGAGACCACCGAGGGGCTGGCCGACCACGTCAGCGACGCCGATCTGCTGGTGATCGAAGCGACGTTTCTTCGGCGTGACGCAGCCACCGCGCGTGACTACGGACATTTGACGGCCGGCGAAGCTGCCGCGCTCGCGGCGCGGAGTGGCGTCAAGCAACTCGTCCTCACGCACATCTCCGGCCGTTACCCGGACGAGGATATTCTGGCGGAGGCGACGGCGAGCTTCGCGAACAGCCGGATCGCCAACGACTTCGACCGCATCACGATCTGAGTGCAAGCTCACGGTCCATGGTGGCGAACGCCTGCGAGCGTGCTCGTGAGACCAAGCCGCGATCGCGCCAGCAACCTTTCATTAACCCGACTCGCGCAGCCTCGTCCTAGGCCGTCTGGATGGGCCGCTAGCAAGAGGCCGCCACGCGAAGCTGCGTGGCGGCCTTTTGCGTCTCACGGAGCTGAGGGAGACGACCGATGGACTACGGCGCCTTCACCGACGCCAGCCTGAAGATGATGTACGAAGCCGTCCGCGGCGCACTCGAAGCCGACGATGCGTTCGAGGCCAACGACGAAGAACCAAAATTCCGGGTCCGCTCGACACACGAATGGAAACGTCATGCCGGCAGTCTCGAATCCGAGATGCTGAAGCGCGGGCTCCCGGTCGACATCATCGACTGGACCGGCGGACAGGGAGAGTTGCCGCTGGCTTGAGGCGTTGCTCGAGATGAGCGGCGTCGACGTCAATCGACGGCGTATCCTCGCCGACTGAGACGCTAACTAACCATCAAATGAGGGCGCGGGCTCGCGTCCTGCGAACTCAGCTTACGATGCCTTTTTGGTATGATGCGGCGGCGCTACCAATGAGTCCGCCTATCACCTCTTGAATTCCACCCCAGTTTCCGGAGCGCGTCTGTTGCACTAACCGCGATCCGACACTTCCCGACAGCTGAGAAGGAACGGCGTTGAGCGCTGCTAGCCCTTTGTCGGAGAGCACAACCCGCTCAGCGGGATGTGCTCCGCTAGAAACGATGTAGTTTTGGCTGTTCAACCAAGCAATTGTGTAGGTCATCACATCCGAGAAGCCTCGGCCCGAAGGCAGCTTGTGTGAAGCCCATTCGCCCGCCTTTACTTCGAAAGCCGCCGCAATTCCGTCGCGATCGATAAGGTCGACCATTATGGGAAATGCCTCATACAATTGGGCGAAGACGAGTGCCACGACCTTGTTAAATTCCTCGATGTTGGGTGGCACCGACGGCTTCGGACTCTCAGTCATTTGACCCTCATCTTACCATCTCGCGGGCGGAACAATTTCGGCCGGGAGTGCATGAACGAGAACATCGAGGACGATCCACAGACGGCTGACGCAGCCGAGGTTGACTGAGCGTAGACGTCACTACATGCCGACAACGTCGCGAAGGCGCAGCATGGTTTGCGGATTGATCCAGCCAGCCATCCAGCCACCGGTATGAGCATCGAAGGACGACTTGAACATCCCGTTTCCGCAATCAAGGCAAACGACGCTGTCGTTCTCACCATGGCGCTTAAGCTCGAATACAGTGCAGCCGCATGCGCATTTGGCGCTTAATGCCCTGAGGCTATCCATTGCTCCTGGTTTCAGGGCCCGAGCTGGATCAACGTAGCCGTGTTCATCGAGCCACTCGCGTGGGCAAAATGCCTGTGACATTGGGTCAATGACCATGCCGTCACGATGAATTGCCTCTCGCGTCCCCATCCGAGGATCGCCGGTCGAGACGTAATCAACCACGTTCGGGTCGCATCGCTTTGCATAAAAGACTTCGACATTGTTGGTCATGAAAAAACTCTGCTGAAAAGTGACGGTCACTGGCGAAGCCATATGGGCCCGGGATCAAGGGAGCACAAGATGTGTGGTACTTCGACGACTTGAAGTCGAATCCGCGCCAGAGTCTGATTGACGCCGTTGGATCAGAGTTCGACGACTATCGGCGCCTAGATGTCTCTGGTGAGAAGGCGCGGAGACGGCGGTGCTGTCCGAGAGCCGAGACCCGCGCCGCGGTGCCCTTTATCACCGGTCAGTATTGTGCCGCGCAGCCGTAAAACATCGAGCGCGACATCCAATTTGCAGACACAGCGATTTGGGCGACTGCTCGCATTTCTGTCTAAGCTATTGAATTTGCTTGGTGAGCGCGGAGGGACTCGAACCCTCGACCCCATGATTAAAAGTCACGTGCTCTACCGCCTGAGCTACGCGCTCACTCACCTGAACAACGGACCCGGGCGGCGGCGGTTGCCCGCACCCCGGTTCGTGCTCCAGCCCGCGCTGTGTAGGGGGCAGGGCCCATCGGGTCAATAGCCGAGGGGCCGATCAATTGTGCACCGCTGAGGCGGATTTGCCATTCCGGCACCTCGGGTTAGGGCCGTTTCTTGAAGCGGGCTAGAGGCTTTCCCGTTCCGATGGAATCGGAACGGGGCTCTAGGTTCTTGTCTTGACGCGTTTTCTTCACGCGAACCGGTATCCACTTCGCTCGAAAACGCTCTAATTGTCGCGGTGGATTTCCGAGCCGACCGGCTGCTGCGGGGCGGCGACCGAAGGCAGGCTGACCGGGCGCAGCCCGATCAGTTCAGCGGTGCGGATCGCGCTGTTGCGCCAGAACGCGAACTCGTTGATCCGCGAATTCTCCAGGATCGCGATCGCGACCGCCGCCAGGAACGGCAGGCTCTGCAACACCAGGACGCCGGCGAAGATGTAGATCTCGCGCACCTGCTTGTAGCCGTTGGTGACGACCAGCACGATGGCGCCGATCAGGAGCAGCACGCCGATCACGGCTTCCCAAAACGCCTGGAACTCGATCGACATCCGCGACAGGCCGCCTTTGGAGGTGCGGGCGAAGGCGAGATGCTCGGTGATCAGGCCCTGCGCCACCGCGCGCGACACCGTCCACTGCACGCTCATCGCCGCGATCATCGCGCCCAGCATCTGGCCGGCCTTGATGTTCACCCGCAGCCGGTAGAGCGCGACGAAATGCACCAGCGAGACGATGAAGGAGGCGATGATCGGCAGGGTCAGGATCTTGTCGGGGATCGCGATGTCGGCGAAGGCGACGATCGGCACCCAGATCAAATTGAGGATCGCGACCACGACGCCGAGACTCTCGGCGCCGAGCCAGTTCAGCCAGCCGAGCGAGAATTCGCGGCGCTGATCCGGCGTCAGGCGGCTGGCGCCGGGCAGGAAGCGCCGCCAGTGCTTCTTGACGATCTGGAAGCCGCCATAGGCCCAGCGGTGACGCTGCTTCTTGAACGCCTCATAGGTGTCGGGCAGCAGGCCTTCGCCGTAGCGCACATTGGTATAGTGCGTGAGCCAGCCCGCCTGCTGGATCGAGAGGCCGAGATCGGTGTCCTCGCAGATCGTGTCGCTCGACCAGCCGCCGACCTTGTCCATCGCGGCGCGGCGGATCAGGCACATCGTGCCGTGCACGATGATGGCGTTGAACTCGTTGCGCTGGACCATGCCGATGTCGAAGAACCCGGCATATTCCCCGTTCATGATGTAGTGCATCAGCGAGCGGTCGCCGTCGCGATGCTCCTGCGGCGCCTGCACCAGGCCGACGCGGGGATCGGCGAAGGCCGGCACGAGATCCTTCAGCCAGTCCGGGTGCACGACATAGTCGGCGTCGATGATGCCGATGATCTCGGCATCAACAGCGGTGCGCTCCATCGCAATGCGCAGCGCGCCGGCCTTGAAGCCCTGCACCTTCTCGGCATTGATGAACTTGAAGCGTTCGCCGAGTTGCCGGCAGTGATCCTGGATCGGCCGCCAGAACTCGGGTCGGGCGTGTTGTTGATGATGCAGACGCACTCGAAATTCGGATAGTCGAGCCGCGACACCGCATCGAGCGTCTGCTTCAGCATCTCGACCGGCTCGTAATAGGCCGGGATGTGGATCGAGACCTTGGGGAACTGGACGTTCTCGCCGATCGTGGCGGGCGCGAGCGGCGCGCTCTTGCCGATCAGCCGGCGCGGGCCGCGGCCGAAGGCCACCGCGGCGATCTCCTCGATCCGCGCCATCGCGATCAGCACCAGCGGCACCAGCAGCACCAGACCGAGCGTGAGCGCGAACGCCGAGCCCCAGACGAAATAATGCGTGGTCCAGTATGAGAACACGGTCGCGACCCAGGCGCCGACGCCATTGGCCGCGGCCGACAGCACCAGCGCCTGCATCACCGTCGGCTGGTCCAGCCGCAGGATCGGCAGCGACATGAACAGCCCGACCAGGACGGCGACCAGCGCGATCTTCCAGTAGTTCAGGTCGGTGACAGGGCCGGTCCAGGCGAACTTCGCCTCGCGGTCGGCATTGAGGATGCCCCAATAGGGACCGACGCCGCCTTCGAAGAATTTCCAGGGCTGATCGATGGATTCGACGATGTTGTAGTCCATGCCGATGGCTTCGGCGCGGGTGACGAAGTTGCGCAGCACCGTGGCCTGCTGGAACGCGCCGGGCTCGGCGTTGCGAAGATTGTAGCCCTGGCTCGGCCAGCCGAATTCCGCGATCAGGATGCGCTTGCCGGGGAACGAGTCGCGCAGCAGGTTGTAACGGTCGACCGCCTGGTCCACCGCCTGCTTGTCGGTGAAGTTTTCCCAGTAGGGCAGCACGTGGGCCGCGACGAAATCGGCCGAATTGGCGAGCTGCGGATGGTCGCGCCAGATGTTCCAGATTTCACCCGTGGTGACGGGAACGCTGACCGACTTCTTGACCCGCTGAATCACCTTGACCAGCCGCTGCACGTTGTTTTCGGCGATCGCCAATTTCATGGCTTCGGCCCGCTTGTCCTCGGGCTGCGCGTCGGCGTCGTGAAGACGTTGCGCTTCCTCGCGCAGGATGCGCTCGGATTCCTCCGGCGGCACGCCGATCTCAGGCACCGTGCCGAGGTTTTCCAGCGGGACTTGCTCGCCGCGGAACACGGTCTCGTTGCCGACCACGATGCCGATGACATTGCTGTTGCGCTTCGCAAGGCCGATCGCGGCTTCGATTTCGCGATTGTTGCGGTTGGCGTCCTTGTCGATCCACGCGCCGACCGTGACCTTCATGCCGAACTCGGCGGCAACCGGCGGCACCAGCTCGTTGCCTTCCGTCGACGAATAGAGACGGACCGCCTTGGTGAGCGTCGACAGCTTTCTGAGATCCGCGCGCACCTTCTCGGTGTCGGCCGCGACATCAGCGACAGTGTGGCCCGATTCGAACGGCGCGTAGGACAGGCTCGGCAGCGTGCCACGGAAATCGGGCGCCGACTGCTTCTCCTGGAAGAGACCCCACAGGGCGGCGTGGGCGGCGGTGACAAGCAACAGGACGGCGACGACGGCGCGCATCGCGGTTAAACCATACGGGGCCTGAGATTGAGGACTAAGCGAACCCGTCCCCTGGGTTCGACCAACATGGCGGCGGATGCAAGGATATCTCCGCCAGACGATTTAACAACTGGTATGCGGCGATGGCGTTTTAAGGGCGCAAGCCGTTCCAGCCGCGAAAAAATCGCGGCCGGCCCCGGTCGTGTGACGGGCTTATTTCGATGCCGGCGCCGGTGACGCCGACGGGGTCGGCGCAGGCGAGGGCGAGGCTGCCGGCGCGGGTGCGGCATTGCCGGCGGTCGACGGCGCCGGGCTGGGCGCCGCGGCGGCCGCGGGCTGCGGCTGCGCACCCGGATTGATCCAGCAGGCATGGATGCGGCCGTCGAGGCTGCCGCGCACCTTGTCGTCGATCTGGGCGCCGAACCGGGTCAGGCAGCGGAACGCGGCCTGGACGTGGCCGCCGGGGCAGCCGAACCGGTCATAGAGGTCGAGATGGCGGAAGGCGGTGTCGAGATCGTCGTTCCACATCAGGCGGACCACGCGACGGCCGAGCCAGACGCATTCCGGATTGCCGGCCGGGCCGTTGATGGCCTGCTGCGCCTCGACGAACTCCTCGACCTTGCGCTGGTTGGCCTCGCGCGCGGCATTGGCGTTGGCGTCGGCCTGACCGGGCTGCTGTTTGGCCTGGTCCGGCGGATTCGGCGTGCCGCTCTGGGCGAAAGCACTGCCGGCCCCGATCAGGAGGGCAACGCCAGTTACGACAAGGTGGCGCAAAGCCGTGTTCTTCAACTCAAGCAGCCGTCGACGCATGCATTCCCCGATATGTTCCTGCCCCCGCGGGATCATCCTAACGGCTCGCGTGATGCCGTCCAATTGGGTCTCCAGTGCGGCGGAGACTCTGGCGGAGTCAGATGACTGGAATTTGGAATTTTGTCCAGCAAACTCACAACTTTATCGACGCAGCGCAAAACTGTCGCAGGACAACCATGGTATTGACCTAATCCGACACTTGGCAGACGGGCCGTGACCGGCTAATTCGACGGTCCCCCGGAGGATGGAACCGATTTCGCTTCGTACGCCGCTGGCGCTTCTCCTGATCTCGCTCTCCGTGATCGCAGCCGTGTGGTGGTGGCTCGCCACGCCGATTACACTCGCGCGCGCGCCGATCGATCCCAGCGCCAAGCTGCAATGCGTGTCCTACACGCCGTTCCGCGGCGCTCAGACACCGCTCGATCCGAGCACGCAGATTCCGGTCGAGCAGATCGAGCAGGATCTCACCGACCTCGCCAAGGTCACCGATTGCGTGCGCACCTATTCGATCGAGAACGGCCTCGACCTGGTGCCGGGCGTTGCGGCCAAGGTCGGCCTGAAGGTGATGCAGGGCATCTGGCTCGGCAGCAACCGCTTCAAGAATCTACAGCAGATCGCGATCGCGGTGCGGCTCGCCAAGGAATATCCCGGCGTCGTCACCTCGCTGATCGTCGGCAATGAGGTGCTGCTGCGCGGCGAGATGACCGCCGCCGATCTGGCCGGCAACATCCGCGCGGTGAAGGCCGCGGCGGGCAATGTCCCCGTCACCTACGCCGACGTCTGGGAATATTGGGTGAAGAACCGCGAGATCTATGACGCGGTCGATTTCGTCACCATTCATATCCTGCCGTATTGGGAGGACATCCCGATCAAGGCCAAATACGCCGCCGCGCATGTCGACGACATCCGCAAGCGGATGGCGGTGACGTTCCCGGGCAAGGAGATCCTGATCGGCGAGACCGGCTGGCCGAGCGAGGGGCGGATGCGGGAGGGCGCGTTGCCGTCGCGCACCAACCAGGCCCGGGTGGTCTCCGAGATCCTCGATCTCGCCCGGCGCGAAGGATTCCGCGTCAATTTGATCGAGGCCTATGACCAGCCCTGGAAGCGCAAGCTCGAAGGCACCGTCGGCGGCTATTGGGGCCTGTTCGATTCGATCAAGCGGCAGGTGAAGTATCCGGCAGGGGTCGCGATCAGCAATTACCCCGACTGGAAGCTACAGATGGCGGGGGGCATGGCGCTGTCGGTCGCCACCTTCCTGGTGGCCTGGCTGACGCTGCGCCGCCGGCCCTGGACGCCGCGGCCATCGGCCTGGGTCGCGGTCGGCATTTCGGCGACGACGGCAGGAGCGCTGCTCGGCATCGCCGGCGACAAGATGTATTACGAGAGCTACGGCGCCGCCGGCTGGCTGCATTGGGGCGTGCTGCTTGCGGCCGGCATCGCAGCGCCCCTGCTGACGGCGCATGCGCTGATCGCCGGGCGCTCGCTGCCGACTTTCCTCGAACTGCTCGGGCCGCGCGATTATCGCGGCAAGGGCGCGGCCGGCGCGCTGCTGGCGATCGTGCTGGCGGTCACCACCGTGCTCGCGGCCGAGAGCGCGCTCGGCTTCGTGTTCGATCCGCGCTACCGCGATTTCCCCTATGCCTCGCTGACCATGGCGGTGGTGCCGTTCGCGCTGCTGACCATGCTCAACCGCCCGAAGGAGGGCAGCCGGCCGCTCGCCGAAGCCGTGTTCGCCGGCCTGTTCGCGATCGCGGCGCTCTATACGATCTACAACGAGGGCACCATCAACTGGCAGTCGGACTGGACCTGCGTGATGTACCTGTTGCTGGCGGCTACGCTGTGGCGGGCGCGGGCCGCGCAAAGCCCAGGATGAACAGTCCGATCGCGAGCCCCGACAGGATCACGTTGTAGAGCACGATCCCGAGCCCGGCGGCGATCAGGCCGCCGGTGAGCAACACGATCGATGGCCGCATCAGGTTCAACAGCGCGATCACCAGCGCCGTGATCCCGAACACGGAATTCTTGAACAGCACGGTCGACAGCGCGCGCGCCTTGCAGATCATGGTCTGCGCGCCGGCATCGCAGGCCAGCGCGACCGGCGAGAATTCGATCGCCAGATAGCGCACATACAGCGCATAGCCGACGGTGACGAAGCCGACGACCATCAGGAACTGGACCTGGTACGGGGAGAGGCGGAACGGAGGTTTTGTCATCGCGGCACTATGGTCGGGAACGGGGTCTGGGACAAGGCTCGGTCAAAGCAGCGAAATCGGTTGAGAATTGGGCCCCAATGCCTTCGCTCCACGTGATTATTGGCTGTTTCGTCGGAACATCGAGGAGATCGTCGATGGCTCCGGCTTTTTCTCCTCGACCACCGGTGGCGGCGGCGCGGCGGCGCGCTTCGGCACCAGGCGCCGGTGCGGATGCGCCGGCTTGCCCGCGGCCGGCTCGTCCGCCTTCAGGGCGAGCTGCTGGCCGTCATAGATCGCGGTCTCGCAGGTCCGCTGCACCAGGCTGAGGCTGGCGCAAATCCTGGCGGCGGTCCCGGCGTCGTTCAGTGGTCCGGCCACCAGCCGCAGCTGCATGCCAAGCCCGTTGCCGCTTTCCTTGATCACGATGATCGGCCGCAGCGCCGCCAGCGCCGCGTTGGCCCTGGACTTCAACAGACCGCGCCACAGCGCCCGCAGCCCATTGACCGAGTTCGCGGTGCCGAGATCGACGCCGAACTCGGTGCGTTGCACCTGGGCCTTCGGCGCGCCGGCTTCGTCGTCCGTGTCGGCGTCCGGATCGGGCGTGACCACCAGCGGCACGATCGGCGCAGTGGTCACGTCCTTGGCGGTCGGCGGCCTGACGGTGTCGGTTGCCTTGCTCGCCGGCGGATCGAGCGCCGCCACCCGTGGCTTGTCGGCGGCCGGCGTGGCGGCTTTTGCATCCGCGGCGCTCGCCGCAGCGGCAGCCGTCATCGGACTGGCCGCTGGCGCAGCCGAGGCAGCAGCCGGTGGCACAGTCTCGGCGGCTGGCGGCCTCTCCGACACGGCCTGCGGTCTCGGCGGGGCGGGTGGTGGTTTCTTGTCGGCCACGACTGCCGGCGGTTTCTCGACCGCGGCGGTTGGCTTTTCGGGCGGAGGCGGCGGCTTGCCTTCGGCGGATCCTGGAGCCTTGTCCGCCATCGCCGGCCTGTCCGGTGCCGTAGGCGTCGTCGCTGTGGCAGCGGCAATGGCGGGCGCGGCAGCCGTCGGCGCCGCATTCGCGGAGGCGGGCGGCGGCGTGTGTGTCGCCGCTGCCGGCACAGATGCGGGCTGCTTTGCGATCGCGCCGGTCACGGAGTCCATGCCCTGCTCGAGCGTGGTGACGCGCGAATAGAGCCGGTCGCGGTCGCCGTTCAGCGTATCGATCGCGGCGGCGAGCCGCCGTGTCTCGTTGTGGCTCTCCTTGGCCAGCGTCTGCAATTGCTGGGCCTGGCGCGCGACGTCGGCTGCTGCGACCTGGTCGCGCCGCAGCGTCAGCGCCGACTGGTTGGCCATCACAGCGACCGCCACGGCGCCAATCGCGGCAAAGCCCCATGACCCGACCCGCCACAGCAAGCGGCGATCGAAAGCTTCCTCCTCGGCCAAGAAGCCGGTGGTGCTCTCGGTGTCGAAATGCGCCGCCAGATTGTCGCGATCTTTGGCCAAAGCCCCCTCGGCCCTCCTCAAGGCCCGCCGAATCACAAGGCAAAGATTAACAGGAAATCGACCGGGAACTTGAATCCGGGACGCCACGGAGGCGAATCGGTTTCTTCTGCCGGGGAAAACAATTAAAGACGGCCTCGAACAGAGCCGGCGCAGCCAGCTGCGCGAGACATCGAGGAGCCGGAATGACTGCGCGAACCAGCCTGACAGTGGTGCTTGCGGCCGGCGAGGGAACGCGGATGCGCTCGTCGTTGCCGAAGGTGCTGCACCCGGTGGCCGGGCAGGCGCTGCTGGCGCATGTGCTCAACGCCGCCGCCAGCGGCGAGGGATCGCAACTCGCGGTCGTGATCGGCCCCGACCATGAGGCGGTCGCCGCCGAGGCGCGCCGGGTGCGGCCCGACGCCCGCGCCTTCGTGCAGCGCGATCGGCTCGGCACCGCGCATGCGGTGCTGGCGGCGCGCGAGGCGATCGCGGTCGGTGCCGACGACCTCTTGGTCGCGTTCGGCGACACGCCGCTGATCTCGGCCGAGACCTTTGCGCGGATGCGTGCGCCGCTGCGCGACGGTGCGGCGCTCGCGGTGCTCGGCTTCCACGCCGCCGATCCGACCGGCTACGGCCGGCTGGTGGTCGCGAACGGCAAACTGGTCGCGATCCGCGAGCAGGCCGATGCCAGCCCCGGGGAGCGCAAGATCACGCTGTGCAATGCCGGCGTGATGGCGTTCGCCGGCAAGACGGCGCTCGCGATCATCGAGAAGATCGGCAACGCCAACGCCAAGGGCGAATACTACCTGACCGACGCCGTCGGCATCGTCAGGGACATGGGATTGGAGGCCGTCGTGATCGAAACCAGCGAAGACGAAGTGCGCGGCATCAACACCAAGGCGCAGCTCGCCGAGGCCGAGGCCGTGATGCAGGCGCGGCTGCGCAAGGCCGCGCTCGAGGCCGGCGTGACCCTGATCGCGCCGGATACGGTCCATCTCGCCGCTGATACCAAATTCGGCAAGGACGTCACGATCGAGCCGTTCGTGGTGATCGGTCCGGGCGTATCGATCGACGATGGCGCGGTGATCCATTCCTTCTCCCACCTCGTCGAGGCGAAGGTCGGCAAGAAGGTGTCGGTCGGTCCCTATGCCCGGCTGCGGCCCGGCACCTCGCTCGGCGACGGCGCCCGGATCGGCAATTTCGTCGAGACCAAGGCCGCCGTTCTCGAGGCCGGCGTCAAGGTCAACCACCTCTCCTATGTCGGTGACGCCCATGTCGGCGCCAATTCCAACCTCGGCGCCGGCACCATCACCTGCAACTATGACGGCTTCCTCAAGCACAAGACCATGATCGGCGAGGGCGCCTTCGTCGGCACCAATACGTCGCTGGTCGCGCCGGTCACGATCGGCAACGGCGCCTATATCGGCTCGGGCTCGGTGATCACCAAGGACGTGCCCGACGACGCGATGGCCCTCGAGCGCAGTCCGCAGACCGTCCGCGAAGGCGGCGCCGCGCGCTATCGCGCGGCGAAGCTGAAGGCGAAGGCGGCGAAGGGGAAGTAGTTTTCTTCGTCGGCATTCCGGCGGGGCATAGGTTCTACGGCTTTCGGAGCCGGAGATTCGCTACTCAGGCCGCATTCTTCGCCTGACCCGGCTCGCTTGCGTTCGGCTCGGTCGGTCCGAGCAATATGCGCCGCTGCATCTCGTCGAAGGCACGATCGGCGTTGTTCTCCCGCGTGACCAGCGACAGCAGGATCGCGACCGCGAAGGATAGCGGCATGCTGATGATCGCCGGATTGCGCAGCGATACGAACCACCATTGATGCTCGATCGAGGCCAGCGATTTGCCGAGAATGTCGACCTGGATGGTCGGCGACAGATAGATCAGCACCAGCGAGCTCAGCGTACCGACCAGGATGCTCGCCACCGCTGCCGGCGTGGTGAAGCGGCGCCAGATGATGGCGAGCACCAGCGAAGGGAAATTCGCGGCGCAGGCGATCGAGAACGCGAGCCCGGCCATGAAGGCGACGTTCTGGCCCTCGAATGCGATGCCCAGAATGATCGCGAAGACGGCAATCATGACGGTCGCGACGCGCGCGACCTTGAGCTGTTCGGCCTCCGAGGCGGTGCCGTTCCGGATCACATTGGTCCAGACGTCGTGGCAGAGCGTGGCGACGCCCGACAGCGTCAACCCCGCGACGACGGCGAGCATCGTCGCGAACGCCACCGCGCAGATGAAGCCGAAGAAGGCGTTGCCGCCGACGGCGAGCGCGAGCAGCGGAGCGGCCATGTTGCCGCCACCGCCGGCCTTTGCGACAGCGTCGGGGCCGACCAGCACCATCGCGCCAAAGCCGATGATGAAGACCATGAGATGAAAGATCCCGATCAGGCCGGTTGCATAGAGGATCGACAGCCGCGCGGCCTTGGCGTCCTTCACCGTATAGGCGCGCATCAGCACATGCGGCATCGCGGCGGTCCCGAACATCAAGCCGAGCCCGAGCGAGATCGCGTCCCATTGGCCCGAGACCACCTTCGATCCCGGTTGCAGGACCCTGGTGCCGTACTTCTCGGACGCCGCGGCGAACAGCTTCAGCGGGTTCATGTCGAAATGGGTCAAGACGAGGAAGGCGAGCAGGATGCCGCCGCCCATCAGCAGCGCGGCCTTCACCACCTGCACCCAGGTCGTCGCCAGCATGCCGCCGAACAGGACGTAGACCAGCATCACGCTGCCGACCACGACGACCGACCAGGTGTAGGGCAGGCCGAACAGCAGCTTGATCAGCGATCCCGTCGCGACCATCTGGGCGATCAGGTAGAACAGGATCACGGCAAGTGTGCCGACGGCGCCGGCGAGGCGCACCGGGCGCTGGCGCAGGCGGTAGGCCACGACGTCGGCGAAGGTGAAGCGGCCGACGTTGCGCAACGGCTCGACGATCAGGAACAGGATGATCGGCCAGCCGACCAGCCATCCGATCGAATAGATCATGCCGTCGAAGCCGTTCGAGGTGACGATGCCTGCAATTCCAAGCAGCGCGGCGGCGCTCAGGAAGTCCCCCGCGAGTGCCCAGCCATTCTGCCACGCCGTGACCTGGCCGCCGGCGGCGAAGAAGTGTTCGGTGGTGCGGGTGCGCCGTGCGGCCCAATAGGTGATCGCCAAGGTCAGCGCCATGAAGGCGAAGAAGAACCCGATCGAGAGTGTGCTGCTGCCCATCTTCCCTGTCCCTTCAGCGAAGATCGCGGATGCCGGCGTCGAACACCCGGTTCGCCCACAGCACATAGATCAGGCAGAGCACGAAGGATGAGATGATGACCAGCGGGCCGAGCACGATGCAAAGCGACAGGCCGGGCGCCAGGATGGTGCCGAGCAGCGGCTTGTCGAACGCGAACAGGCCCATGAAGCCGAAATAGATCACGACCATTGCGGAGCTCAGCGCGAGCGCCAATGTCAGCCGCTTCTTCGCCAGCGCGACGCCGCGCCGCGCCGGATCGCCGTTGCCGGACGTAACCACGTTCATATCGACCCCCAAACCTTCAGCGCTTTTCGTTGCGCCAATCGGATGAGCTTCAGCCGGGCTCCGATGGAAGGGAACTATGGATTTCTGCAATCTGCCGTGCGCGGCTGCGGCAGGGCATCGGCCAGCGTGACCCGCATGTCGGGGTCCTGCTTCAGGGTGTGCTTCAGGAATGCGCGGACGGCGCGGATGCGCGGGGCAAATTGCAGGTCGCTGTGGACATTGAGCCAGACCTCGCGAACCGTGCCGGCGAGGGCCGGCAACACGGGGATGAGGTCGGGCCGCTCCCTGGTGGCAAAGCTCGGCAGCATCACGATGCCGAGGCCGCCCGCCGCTGCATTCATCTGCGCGATCATGCTGTTGGAGTGAAAGGCGACCTTCGGCTCCTCGATGACGTCGGCGAGCCAGCGCACTGAATCGACCTGGATCAGGTCCTCGATATAGGACACGAACCAATGATCCTCGAGGTCGCGAAGGCTCGCTGGCATACCGTGATGGTCGAGATAGCTTCGGCTCGCGAACAGCCCGAGCCGAAACTTGCCGATGCGCTCCGAGATCAGGCCAGGGCCGGGCGGTCGGAAGAAGGAGACGAACAGATCGGCCTCGCGCTTGTGGACGTAAACGGTCTGGGCCGATGTCACGAGTTCGACGGTGAGCTGTGGCGCGGTGCGGCGCAGATCGGCAAAGCGTTGCGCCAGGTAGAGTGAGGCGATCCCCTCCATGGTGGCGAGCCGCACGTTGCCCACGAGCTCCCGGGTGTCGCTGGCGCTGGCCTCCTCGCGGATCGCGATGACCGCGCTCTCGACCCGCTCGGCATGACGCAACAACCGCTCGCCGACTTCGTTGAGCTTGAGCCCGGTGCGGTGACGCTCGAACACCGCAACCCCGAGCGACGCCTCCATCTGGGCGATGCGCCGGCTGACGGTGGAATGGTCGAGCCGGAGCCGTTTCGCGGTCTGGCTCAGATTGCCGGCGCGAGCGGCGCACAGAAATACCCGCAAATCGTCCCAGTTGATCGTATCGAACATGACTTGCCTCCAGATTGCTCGGCCGCTCAGCGAAGCAATTCCCGTTCCAGCGTACGTCAGTTCCGATCCTTCGCAACCGGCCTTGCGATAATTCCCGTGCCCGCCGGCAAGGCAGGGATGATACCGCTGCGCTTTCATCCCAGAGCGTTTCCGTTCCGATTGGATCGGGACGGAGCTCTTGATCTTGTTTTGACGCGTTTTCTTCGCGCGAACCGGTATCCACTTCGCGGGAAAACGCTCTAGCCGGGATTCCTCGACATGCTCCCTCGTTTCAAGGCCGCGGCCGTCCATGCCGCGCCTGTCTTCCTCGACAGCCGGGCGACCACCGAAAAGGCGATCTCCATCGTCCGCGAGGCGGCCAGGGCCGGCGCCGAGCTGATCGCCTTTCCCGAAACCTATATTCCAGCCTTTCCGGTCTGGGCCGCGCTGTGGCCTCCGATCGACAATCACGATCTGTTCGTCCGCATGGCCGCGCAATCCGTGCTGGCTGACGGGCCGGAAGTGGCGCGGCTTTGCGCCGAGGCGCGCGGTCTCGGCGTCACCGTCTCGATCGGCATCAGCGAGCGTTCAGCCGTGAGCGTCGGGGGACTGTGGAACTCGAACCTGTTGATCGGCGAGACCGGGGAGGTTCTGGTCCATCACCGCAAGCTGGTGCCGACCTTCTATGAGAAGCTGGTGTGGTCGTCGGGGGATGGTGCGGGACTTCGGGTCGCGGAGACGCGGCAGGGCCGCATTGGCGCGCTGATTTGCGGCGAGAACACCAATCCATTGGCCCGCTTCGCGCTCATGGCGCAAGGCGAGCAGGTGCACATCTCGAGCTGGCCACCGATGTGGCCGACCCGGCGCCCGGCAGGCGGCGGCAATTTCGACAATGTCGCCGCCAACCGCATCCGGGCCAGCGCCCATTGCTTCGAAGCCAAGGCATTCGGCATCGTCACCGCCGGCTACATGGACGAACCGATGCGCGCCTTCCTGATCGAACGCGACAAGGCGATCGCCGACGTGATCGACCGGACACCGCGTGCGGCGAGCTTCTTCGTCGATCCGACCGGGGCCGTCTTCGGCGATGAATTGCAGGACCAGGAGGGGATCGCCTACGCCGAGATCGATCTCAATCGGTGCGTCGAGCCGAAGCAATTTCACGACGTGGTTGGCTACTACAACCGCTTCGACATTTTTGACGTGACGGTCGATCGCAGCCGGCTTGCGCCAGCGCGATTCCGCGATGAAAGACGGCTCACCGCAGACGTGCAAGACGAGGCAATTCCGCCGATCGATGCCGACGCCGGATCGAACGGGCAGCTGCGCGATGCGACGAGGTTCAATTCCGATCGAAGCTGAAGCGAGTTGCGACGACGGCACGGCCCGACGCTGTGGATGGTCGGCAAGACAGTCCTGTTGCCAATGCGACAGCGTGTGACTACGCTTGCTCTCCATAGTCCCCCAAGCGCCACTGTGATCGCCCGGACGTTCATGGCCAAATTCCTTCGCATCGGAGTCCATCAGTCGAACGTCTCCGGATACACCTCGAAGGCATGGTGCATTCGGCGGGCCGGCTCGACGATCCATCTGAAGTGGGGCGCCGTCGAGGTGCAGGGTGCCGGCGCGGGGCGCAAGGTCTACTGGACGTTTCCGCCGCAGGAAAAGACCGTTCGCTGCCGCACGGTGCAGCGCGCCCAGGACTATGCCAGGGCCGCCGTCGCGCGGCGGCGCAGCCATCGCTATGAACCGCTGGTCGGCAATATCGCGAACCGGCGCCGAACCGCCGAGCGTGGCCCGGAGCTCAAGCAGGCGCTCGCCACCATCCTGTTCGTCGATATCGTCCGATCCACCGAGCAGGCCGCGCGGCTCGGCGATGCGCGGTGGGCGCAGGTGATGAATCACTATTATGCCGCCGTCCGCCGCGAGCTGAAGGCGCTGCGCGGCAAGGAGGTGGTGACGACCGGCGATGGGCTGCTGGCGACGTTCGGCGCGCCGGCGGCCGGGATCCAGTGTGCGACTGCGATCCGCGAGGCCGTCCGTACGCTGGGGCTGGAGATCCGGATCGGGATGCACGCCGGCGAATACAAGATGACCGGGAAAGAGGTCATCGGTCTTGCGATCCATATCGGCGCGCGGGTTGCAGCGAAGGCGCGGGCCGGCGAAGTGCTGGTCTCGAGCGCGGTCAAGGACCTGATGCCGGCGTCCGGCATCCGCTTCAGCGACCGCGGCGCCCACCAGCTCAAGGGCGTGCCGGAGCGGTGGCGCCTCTACCGGGTCGAACACGCAGGCATGATCCGGAAGAATGCGAAGCGGATTTCCGCGTAGCGCTTTGCCCGGTCCGCTTTGCGGCGGTTGCCCGAGGGCCGTGCTTCAGCCCTTGCGCGTGCCGATGCTCTCGCGAACCCGCTCCAGCCAGCCGATGATCGCGCCGAGCGCCTGGTCGCCCTTGCCGAGCAGTCCTGCCAGTTCTCGCTCGGCCGAGCCGCGCCGTGTGGCGTCCGGATCGGGCAGCGGCGGCAGGATATGGGCGAAGTAGGTCTTGTCGAGCAGCCGGTGCAGCAGCCGTTCGCCCGGGAAGGGCTCGTTGTTGTTCAGGGCGCGGGCGGCCTTCAGCAGCGAGCGGATGTCATATTGCGTCGGGCTGATGTCCGGCACGCGCTTGCGCAATTTGAGCAGCGTGTAGACCGCGACGCGCGCGGTGCGGATCGAGCTGTCCATCGTGAAGATGATGTCGTTCGACGTCTCCACGAACTGGCCCATCAGGCCGAGATTGGTGCAGCCGGCAGGCACGACATGCGGCCGGTCGCCGGCGGCGCGGGGCATGAACATCGCGGTGATGTAGGGCATCAGCGCCAGCCGCACCTTGGTGTTCGCGGCCACCTCGTCGAGCTTGTGCTCGATGCCGAGGTGATGGCACAGCTCGGCCAGGATTTCGCGGCCGGTGCAGGCCGGCATCGGCTTCTTGACGTAATTGCCCGGCTTGTCCATCAGCAGCGCGTAGACCCAGACCACGAGCACATCCTTTGGCTGGGTCGGGAAATGCGGCTGACGGTTGCAGGTGAAGCTCATCATCCAGTTGGAATCGGTGAAAGTGATGATGCCGCCGGTGACGGTCTTGCCCGAATAGGGATCGTTGACCGACAGTTCCTTCAGTCGGTCGACGAACGGAGACGGCTTGCAGGTGAGGGTGACCGATTCCCACATCGACTTGTCGACATCGCCGCAGAACTTCTCGGGCTTGCCGAAGATCGGCGACTTCCTGGCGAGGTTCTGCCACAGCGTCCAGTCACTGGCCTCACCGGGATCGTGCTTGCCGCGCGCGAGGACCGGCGCCTGGTCCATGTCGCCATAGGCGGTGCCCTCGGTCATCGATCCCGTGAGCGCAAACACCAGATCCTTCGGACCGACCGCGATGGTGGTGTCGGCGCCGCCCACCTTGGCCTTGATGCCGGTCACCGTGCGGGCTTCGCTCTCGATCGTCATGTCGAGATCGTAGGCGCGGGTATCGAACTGCACCTTGACGCCGCGCTCGCGCAGATGCGTCATGAGCGGACGGACGAAACTGTCGAACTGGTTGTACTTCGGAAACACCAGCGCCGACATGTCGGTGAGCCCGTCGAGCGCGTCGAGGAAGCGATGCATGTAGAGCTTCATTTCGAGCAGGCTCTGCCAGTTCTCGAACGCGAACATCGAGCGCCACAGATACCAGAAATTGGTTTCGAGGAAGCCGGGGCTGAAATACTGCTCGATGGTGATGTCGTCGAGATCCTCCTTGCGCTTCAGCAGCAGGCGGATCAGCTCCCATTGCTGCGGCTTCGACAGGCCGAGCGTCGCGAAGTCGCGGATCTGGCCGCGCTTGTGCATCAGCCGCGCCTTGGAGAAATTCGGATCGTTGTCGTTCACCAGCCGGTATTCGTCGAGAACGCTGTAGCCCTCGGGCAGCTCGAGCGCCTGGATATCCTGGAACATGTCCCAGAGATTGTCGTAGTTCCAGTTCATCTCGCGGCCACCGCGAACGATGTAGCCGTTCTCGGGATCGCCGGCGCCGTCGAGCGAGCCGCCTTCGATATGCATGGTGTCGAGGATGGTGATGTCCTCGCCCTTCATGCCGCCGTCGCGGATCATGTAGAAGGCCGCGGCGAGGCCGGCGATGCCGCTGCCGATGATCCAGGCCTTGCGCGGCTCGGCCGGTTCGGTCGGCACCGGGCGGTTGCGCATATAGGCGCCCATCATATCGGGCGGAGGCAGGGTATCGTGGCTGCCCTTGTGCCAGTAGCGCGCGGTGGCGTCCGCCTCGACCTCGAAGTTGCTGTTCGGCGTGCTGGAAGGGGCGACATCAGTCATGGCGGCCTCGCTGGATGGAGTTCAGTCGCTGACGACCGTAGGCGTGCGAGCTGTCAATTTCATGGCCCTCCGGCGGTATTCGCGGAAGCTGCAACCAGAAAGCGATGCGGCGCAAGCCCGGGAGTGGCGGTCGGCCGGAGAATACCGCTTGGGCCTACCGCGCGCCGAGCACGCGCTGCCACAGCGTGCCGCCGACGACCTTCCAGCCGAGATAGAAATACAGAATGATCAGTGCGAACAGCAGCAGCGCCGGAGCGCCGGTCAAATTGAAGCCGTCCTTGGTGGTCTGGCCGGTGGCGGCGCCGATCGCATAGCCACCACCGAAGAACACGGTGATGAAATCGAGCAAGCCGGCAAGGCCGCGGCGCCAGAACGGTTTTGCGAGGGGCGGTGGCTGATCGTTCGACATCAAGGGTTCCTCACCAGCGCGACAGACTATTCCGCATCGCCGGTCAGGTGAAGGCGACCTCGATCCGATTGTCGGCCTTCCCGGTGATCCGGCAGGCGCGCGACACGGCATCGGCGGCGATCGCCAGCTTGAACTGATCGGGAATGCCGGAGGTCGACATCACCTCGATCGTCGCGCTGTCGCGCGCCAGCCCGCGCACGGTGCAGTCGATCGATGAATGGCCGGCGTTGAAGCTGATCTTGCCGGCCTTGAACACGCGCCGCGCGGTCGGCGCGATCGACGGCGCCCGGTCGACCCAGGCCAGCGCCTGGTTGCGGCCGGCCTGCTTGGCGCCGTACATCGCAAGATCGGCGTTGCGCAGCATGTCGTCGAAGCAATTGCCGGGCGAGAGCGCCGCGCCACCGAGGCTACAGGTGACGTCGATTGTGCCGGCCGGCGTCTCGATCCGCGTCGCCGCGACGGCGGCACGCACCTTCTCGAGCACCGCCATCGCATTGTCGAGGCTGGTGTGCGGCAACAGAATGCCGAACTCCTCGCCACCGAGCCGGCCGATCACGTCGGAGCTGCGCAACGCGCAGTGCGCGGCGTTCGCGACCGCCGCCAGCACCATGTCGCCGATCGCGTGTCCATGGCGATCATTGACCTGCTTGAAGTGATCGACATCGAGCACGGCGCAGGACAGCGGGCTGAGATGCCGCAAGGCCAGCGCGGTCAGCCGTTCGCCTTCGCCGCGAAAGGCCCGCCGTGAGGAGGTGCCGGTAAGGCCGTCTTGCATCGACAGGTTTCGCAGCATCAATTCGTCGACCGCGATGGCGGCGAGATCGGTGAGCAGGCCGATGGCGTCGGCATCGAAATCGCGCGGGCGGGTGTCCATCGCACACAGCGTGCCGACCACCGCGCCGGATATTTTCAGCTGGGCACCGGCATAGAAGCGGATATGCGGCTTGCCGTGCACGAAGACGTTGTCGGCGAGGCGCGGGTCGCGCAGCGTGTCCGGAATGACGAGCGGCTGATCCTGTGCGATCGCGAGGTTGCAGAGCGCGGGTCCACGCGCGGTCTCGCGGTCCTCCATGCCCTCGGAGGCCTTGAACCATTGCCGATGGCCGTCGATCAGCGTCAGCGTCGACATCGGCACGCGAAAGATCTTTCGGCACAGTCCGGTCAGGCGGTCAAAGGCAAGCTCGCGCGGCGTGTCGAGGATGTCGAGCTCCGCCAGCACGTCGAGGCGCTGCGTCTCACGATCATGCGTGGTATGCATCGGGGTACCTCCGGCGGCGGGCACCCTCGCCGAAAGCCGTTAATGACGCGTTGACGCAACGTGCAATGCAATTCGCGGACAGCGAGTGCGTACCGGCCGATGCAATCAGACTTTGAACCCTGCGCGCAATGCAAAATGCGGGAAAAAGTCCGTGATCATCTCTCGCAGGTTGTGGCGTCGCGCGGCGGAGCGGGCTATCTGCCAGCGACAAGAAAATTGAACTGTCGATATCAGTGCTGGGAGGCAGCGTGAAAGTTCTAAAATTCGTGGAGCGGGTTCCGGGCGGGCTGATGCTGGTTCCGCTACTTCTCGGCGCGATCTGCAAGACGTTTGCGCCGGGTGCGGGCGCCTATCTCGGCTCGTTCACCAACGGACTGATCACCGGCACGGTGCCGATTCTGGCGGTCTGGTTCTTCTGCATGGGCGCCACGATCGACTTGCGCGCGACCGGCACGGTGCTGCGGAAGTCGGGCACGCTGCTGGTCACCAAGATCATCGTCGCATGGGTCGCAACCATGATCGCGGCGCGCTTCATTCCGGAAGCGGGAATAGCAACCGGCGTGTTCGCCGGGCTCTCGGTGCTCGCCATCACGACCGCGATGGACATGACCAACGGCGGTCTCTACGCCGCGATCATGCAGCAATATGGCAGCAAGGAGGAGGCCGGGGCCTTCGTCCTGATGTCGATCGAATCGGGACCACTGGTGAGCATGCTGGTGCTCGGGGCGTCGGGTGTCGCGGTGTTCGAGCCGCGCCTGTTCGTCGGCGCTGTGCTGCCGTTCATCATCGGTTTTGCGCTCGGCAATCTCGACAGCGATCTGCGCAAGTTTTTCGGCCAGTGCGTGCACCCGCTGATTCCGTTCTTCGGCTTCGCGCTCGGCAACGGCATCGATCTGAATGTGATCGCGCAGACCGGGGTCGGCGGCATCCTGCTCGGATTGGTCGTGATCGTGATCACCGGGATTCCGCTGATGTTGGCCGACCGCTTCATCGCCGGTGGAAATGGCACGGCGGGTCTCGCCGCGTCGAGCACGGCGGGTGCTGCGATCGCCAACCCGACGCTGATCGCCAACATGGTGCCGAGCTTCAAGCCGGTGGCGCCGGCCGCCACCGCGCTGGTGGCGACGTCGTGCCTGGTGACGGCTATCCTGGTGCCGATCCTGACCGGATTGTGGGCCAAGCGCATGGGCCATGTACCGGCGGAGCAGTCCAAGCCCGGGGATTATCGCGCCGGCGTCGAGCCGATCTGACGATACGAGCGCGGGGGCACCCGCGAATTGAAGCGGAAGACGCGCAGTTCGGGCGGCTCGTTGCCTGCGCCGCCTGGAATCGATCCCGCCCCGCATTGATGGCCTTTGGCGGCGGGCGTTAATGGGCTGTTGACGCAACGCGCGGGCTTTGCAGGTCGCGATTTCGCAATCCTTAGCGCGCCGGGATGTACGAAGCGCGATGCCGAAAATTGCAGGGTCCATCCCGACGGAATGGTTTTGCCGTGTGCGCCGAGCCGGCGGGGAGCGTGGTCAAGGACGGCGGTCGTGATCAATGGTCTGATCCGGGCCGCGCTGGAAATGCTCGTTGAAGCATTCCTCACCGCCACCGGTCGAGGCCTCTGGGGTCTTGCCCGCCGGAAGCCGCACGACATCGTCGCTACGCTCAGCGGGGTGATCTTCTGGTTCGTCGTGGGCCTGTTCGTTTACGCCGCGGTCCACCGTTGACCACCGAGGCGCCGAAGCTTCTTCGTGCTGTCGAGCGCCGGCCGACGAGGTGTTGGGACCACGCGTCGGACTGGATCGAGCGGTCAGTTCTGCGGTTGGCCGGTTAATCCAAATTAACCAGCCTTGCGCATCGGCGTTGCCATTTAAGACTGTCGCAATCGGCAATAATTATTGAGTATCTTGCGACCGGCGATTCCCGTTAAGGGACCGTGTCGCCGCCTTGGCAAATTTTCGGCGATTTTTGGGGACATTGAACCGCATGTGCGGCATCGTCGGCATTCTTGGACGCGCTCCGGTCGCGGAGCAATTGGTGGATTCGCTGAAGCGGCTCGAATATCGCGGCTATGATTCCGCGGGGTCGCTACGCTGGAGAACGGCGCTCTGGCGCGGCGGCGCGCCGAGGGCAAGCTGAAGAACCTCGAGACCCGGCTCGAGGCCAAGCCGCTCGGCGGCCACACCGGCATCGGGCACACCCGCTGGGCCACCCATGGCCGGCCGACCGAGAACAATGCCCATCCACACGCCACCGAACGCGTCGCCGTGGTGCATAACGGCATCATCGAGAATTTCCGCGAACTGCGCGAGGAACTCGAGGCCAAGGGCGCTGTGTTCTCGACCGAGACCGACACCGAGGTCGTGGTGCATCTGGTCGACAATCTGCTCAAGGGCGGCGTCGCGCCGGTCGAGGCGGTGAGGGCGGTGCTGTCGCGGCTGCGCGGCGCCTTCGCGCTCGGCTTCATCTTCGCCGGCAATGACGACCTGATGATCGGCGCCCGCAACGGCCCGCCGCTCGCGGTCGGCCATGGCGAGGGCGAAATGTATCTCGGCTCGGACGCGATCGCGCTCGGCCCGTTCACCGACACGATCAGCTATCTCGAAGATGGCGACTGGGTGGTCCTGAACCGCAAGGGCGCCACCATCTTCGACAAGGACAACGCCATCGTCCATCGCGAGGCGATCAAGCACACCACGGCGACGGCGCTGGTCGACAAGGCGAACTATCGCCACTTCATGGCCAAGGAGATCCACGAGCAGCCGGAAGTGGTCGGGCACACGCTGGCGCGCTACGTCGACATGGCGACCGAGCGCGTCGCCATGCCGGTCAAGCTGCCGTTCGACTTCAAGGACATCCAGCGCGTCTCGATCACGGCCTGCGGCACCGCGAGCTATGCCGGCTTCGTCGCCAAATACTGGCTGGAGCGGCTGGCGCGGCTGCCGGTCGAGCTCGATGTCGCCTCCGAATTCCGCTATCGCGAGGCGCCGCTGCGCAAGGGCGATCTGGCGATCTTCATCTCGCAGTCGGGCGAGACCGCCGACACGCTGGCGGCGCTGCGCTACGCCAAGTCGCAGGGCGCGCATACGCTGTCGGTCGTCAACGTGCCGACCTCGACGATCGCGCGCGAGAGCGAGACCGTGTTGCAGACGCTGGCCGGTCCCGAGATCGGCGTCGCATCGACCAAGGCGTTCACCTGCCAGTTGATGGTGCTGGCCTCGCTCGCGGTTGCCGCCGGCAAGGCGCGCGGCGAATTGTCGGATGCCGACGAGACCAAGCTGGTGCACGGCCTGGTCGAGATCCCGCGGCTGATGTCGGAGGCGCTGACCAACGAAGTGCAGATCGAGAAGCTGGCGCGCGAGATCTCGAAATCGCGCGACGTGCTCTATCTCGGCCGCGGCACCAGCTATCCGCTGGCGCTGGAAGGTGCGCTGAAGCTGAAGGAAATCTCCTACATCCATGCCGAGGGCTATGCCGCCGGCGAGCTCAAGCACGGGCCGATCGCGCTGATCGACGAGCACATGCCTGTGGTGGTGATCGCGCCCTACGACAAGGTGTTCGAGAAGACCGTCTCCAACATGCAGGAGGTCGCCGCCCGCGGCGGCAAGATCATCCTGATGACCGACGCCAAGGGGGCGGCGGAGGCGACCATCCAGTCGCTGGTGACGATCGTGATGCCGGACATGGGGGCGACCTTCGCGCCGATGGTCTACGCCGTTCCGGTGCAGCTGCTCGCCTACCATACCGCCGTGGTCATGGGCACCGACGTCGATCAGCCTCGAAATCTGGCCAAATCGGTCACGGTCGAATAGTCGCAAGCGGGGCCGCGACGTGGCCCCTTCAAAAACGCGTCAGAATGGCTTAGCTGGGTGTTGGACTACGGCCGCTTCGACGACCCTGGAACCGCAATGACTCCCAACCAAGTGCCTCCCGCCGCGACGGGTGAATTGCCCCCGGATGCCCCCCGCGGGTTGATGGCGCGTTTCCGCAACTATTTCCTGACCGGCCTGGTGGTGGCCGGACCGGTTGCGATCACCCTGTATCTGACCTGGTGGTTCGTGAACTGGGTCGACAATCTGGTCCGGCCGTTCGTCCCGACGGCCTACCGGCCGGAGACCTATCTGCCGTTCGGGCTGCCCGGTTCCGGCCTGATCGTTGCCGTCATCGCGCTCACCTTGCTGGGCTTCCTCACTGCCAACCTGATCGGGCGCACCCTGGTCGATCTCGGCGAGCGGCTGCTCGGGCGGATTCCGGCGGTGCGCGCCATCTATCGCGGCCTGAAGCAGGTGTTCGAGACGCTGTTCTCGGGCAATGGTTCGAGCTTCCGCCGCGTCGGCCTGGTCGAATTTCCCTCGCCAGGCATGTGGTCGATCGTGCTGATCTCGCAGGCGCCGAGCGCCGAGCTCTCGGCCAGCCTGCCGGGCGAGGAGGAGCATATCTCGGTGTTCCTGCCATGCGCCCCGAACCCGACCACCGGCTTCTTCTTCTACGTGCCGAAAAGCAAGATCATCGAGATCGAGATGAGCACCGAGGACGCCGCGACCCTGATCATGTCGGCCGGCGTGGTGCAGCCCGGTGCCAGCGACCAGAAGCGTGCGGCGACGCTCGCCGGCATGGCCAATGCCGCGCGGATCGCCAATCAGGCCTCCTTGCAGCCGGCAGCGCCGGCCAAGGTCGAGGGCTGATGCGTTCCGGGCAGCCCGGCACGGCCGTTCGCATGTTGTCGCCCGACGAGGCGAGGCGCACGCTGGAGCAGGACGGTGTCACCCTGATCGATGTCGGCGAGCCCTGGCAGCTGCTCGAGCGCGGCACCATCGCGGGCGCGCGCAATATCTGCCACACGGAGATCGCGGCCGTCGCCGCTTCCGACCCGGCGCTCGGCGACCGCGGGCATCCGGTGATCCTGACCTGCGGCGGTGGCGGCAAGGCCACGCGCGCGGCGCAGGCGCTGCGCGAGATCGGCTTCTCCGACGTCGCCGTGATCGAGGGCGGTTGCCGTGGCTGGCAGGCCGCCGGCCATGAGCTGGTACCGGTTGCATCGACCGAGGATGATCCCCGCTGACGCGTTGCCGGTTCACGCAAGGTGCTTGCTGAACAGGTCAACCACGCTCCCGGGCGCGCCGTCGCCGAAGAACTGCTCCAGGTTCGCAGCGGTCCGTTCGGCGACATCGGCGCTGCGCGGGAATAGCTCGCTTTCATAGCGGCTAAGCGCGGCTTCGACGTCGTCGGGAGCGGCAACAAGCGCGCGGGCCAATTCCGCGCCGTCGAGCATCGCGAGGTTGGCACCTTCGCCTGCGAAGGGCGACATCAGATGCGCGGCATCGCCGAGCAGCGTTGCGCCGGGCACGCGCGGCCATCGATGCCGGACCGGCAGCGCATGGATCGGGCGCAGCACGGGATCTGTTTCACCGTCCGTAATGAGAGCGGTAAGGTGCGGGGCCCAGCCGCGAAACTGTCCGGCAATATGCGCCAGGCCAGTTTTCGGGTCGATGGAGTTGATCCAATCCTCCGGCTTCTTCAGGGCGACGTAGGTGTGCAGCGTGCCGCTCGCATAGCGATGTGCCAGGATGCCTTTGCCCGGGGCGACGGCCATCAGCGTGCCGCTGCCGATCGCATCAGCGCTCGCCTTGTGCCGGGTGTCGCCGTCGAACAGCGACGTCTCGATGAACGAGACACCGGTGTACACAGGCTTTGACTGCGACAGCAGCGGACGGACTTTCGACCACGCGCCGTCGGCGCCGACGAGCACGTCGGAGGTGATCGTCGCGCCATGCGCAAAGGTGATGTCGTGCCGTGCGTCACTGCGCGTGGCGATCGACGTGACCTTGTGACCCCATCTGATCGCATCCGCGGGGAGCGAATCGATCAGCATGCGCCTGAGATCGCCGCGGTCGACTTCGGGGCGCGTGCCGGTGCGGCTGCCGGGATGGTCGAACAAGACGTTGCCGTCCTTGTCGACGACGCGCTTGGCATCTTCGCCGGGACGGATGAGGCCGAGGAATTCGTCAAACAGCCCTGCGGCCTTGAGTGCGATCTGGCCGTTGTGCTCGTGAATATCGAGCAGGCCGCCCTGTGTTCTCTGGCTCGCCGAAACCTCGGCTTCATAGATGGTTGCGGCAAAGCCGTGGAGATGCAGGACCCGCGCGAGGGTGAGACCGCCGAGCCCGGCGCCAATGATCGTAATCGGATTTCGCATGGTAGCGCTCCTGTGGTCGCAAGCATGCAGCGCCGGCGGCGCTGACGGCTGCGATGGCCTGACCGGTGTCAGGCGGTTGCTTTCGGAGACGCTGGCCGAACCACGCGAGGCGCGTGGTCGACGTGTACGCGACGGCCTGCCGGGCTTGCCGGTTCAGGCGGTCGTTTTTCGCGACGGCGGAGTGGTATACCGCTTGATGGGCAAAAGCAAGGCCGCGCCGATCGCTGGCAAGCTAGCCCGCGCCGATCAGCGGCACGGCTTCGTCGCGTTCATAGAGATAGAGCAGGACGCGCAGCGCTTCGCCGCGCTCACCCTTCAGCTTCGGATTGTCCTTCATGATCCGCAATGCCTCATCGCGGGCCTGGGTGATGAGCTGGCCGTGCACTTCGGAGCGCGCGATCCGGTAGCCGGGCAGGCCGCTCTGGCGGATGCCGAGCACGTCGCCTTCGCCGCGCAGCTTCAGATCCTCCTCGGCGATCCGGAATCCGTCCGTGGTCTCGCGGATCACCTTGAGCCGCGCCTTCGACATCTCGCCGAGCGGTTCCTTGTAGAGCAGGAGGCAGGTCGAGGCTTCCGAACCGCGGCCGATGCGGCCGCGCAATTGATGCAGTTGCGCCAGCCCAAAGCGCTCGGCGTTCTCGATCACCATGATGGTCGCGGCCGGCACGTCGACGCCGACCTCGACCACTGTCGTGGCGACGAGAAGGCCGATCTCATGCGCAGCGAATTGCGCCATCACGCGATCTTTCTCGGCGCCTTTCATCTGGCCGTGCACCAGGCCGACGCGATCGCCGAACCGCTTCTGCAAGCTCTCGAAGCGTTCTGTCGCGTTGGTGAGATGCTCGGTGCCTTCGGCCTCGGATTCATCGACCAGCGGGCAGATCCAGTAGACCAGCTTGCCGGCGCCCAGCGCACGGCCGACGCCGTCCATGACGTCCTCGATCCGGCTCATCGGCACCGCGCGGGTATCGATCGGCTGGCGGCCGGCGGGTTTTTCGCGCAACTCGGAGACATCCATGTCGCCGAAATAGGTCAGCACCAGCGTGCGCGGGATCGGCGTGGCGCTCAGCACCAGCACGTCGACGGCCTCGCCCTTGGAGGTCAGCGCGAGACGCTCGCGCACGCCGAAACGATGCTGTTCGTCGACCACAGCGAGCGCCAGATCCTTGTAGACCACGTCGTCCTGGATCAGCGCATGGGTGCCGACCAACAGATCGATCTCGCCGGCTTCGAGCCGCGCCAGCAACTCGCGGCGCTCCTTGCCCTTCTCGCGGCCGGTCAGGATCGCAACCCGCATGCCGGCGCGTTCGGCCAGCGGCGCGATGGTCTTGATGTGCTGGCGCGCCAGGATTTCGGTCGGCGCCATCAGCGCCGCCTGCTTGCCGGCCTCAGTGACGGCGGCCGCCGCCAGCAGCGCCACCACGGTCTTGCCGGAGCCGACATCGCCCTGCACCAGGCGCAGCATCCGCACCGGCTGGCGCAGATCCTCGGTGATTGCGGCGACCGCCTCCTGCTGCGACTTGGTCAGCGCATAGGGCAGCGCATCGATGATCCGGTTGCGCAGATGGCCGTCGCCGGCATTGCGCACGCCGGCGGGCCGCCGCAGCGTGGCGCGGATCAGCGCCAGCGCGAGCTGGCCGGCCAGCAGTTCGTCGAATGCGAGCCGCGACCAGAACGGACCATCGGGCAGGATGTCGGTCAGCTCGACCGGAATGTGGACGCGGGTCAGCGCCTCCCGGATCGGGGGGAAGTTGCAGCGGCGCAGCACCTCAGGACTGATCCATTCCGGCAGGTCGGGCAATTTGGTCAGCGCCTGCGCGATGGCGCGGCGCAGCGAGCCGATCGCCAGGCCCTCGGTGAGCGGATAGACCGGATCGATGCCGGACAGTTTGGCAAAGCCGGCCTCGTCGACGACCCGATCGGGATGCACGATCTGCGGGATGCCGTCATACATCGCCAGCGTGCCGGAGACGTAGCGCTTCTCGCCGACCGGCAGCAGCTTCTCGACATAGCCGGGAGGGCTGCGGAAGAACGTCAGCACGACATCGCCGGTGTCGTCGCTGGCGTAGACCAGATAGGGCGCGCGCGAATTGCGCGGTGGCGGCGGGCGATGGCGATCGACGGTGACCTCCAGCGTCACCATGGTTCCGACCGCGGCGTCGCGGATCTTCGGCCGGGCGCGGCGATCGATCACGCTTGCCGGCAGATGCAGCAGGAGATCGACCAGCCGCGGCGTCTCGCTGCGGTCGAGCAGGTAGCGCAGCAGCTTGTCCTGCTTCGGGCCGACGCCCGAAAGCGTCGTGACCTGGGCAAACAGCGGATTGAGCAAAGCGGGGCGCATCAAAGTCTTTTACACACGACTCACGTCATGCGCGCAAGGAAACCCCAAAAGGCGGCAAATGAGGGCTGACATCGGCCGCCGCCGTCGCTATATCAAGCCCGCCCGGCACGTCCGGGCTTTTGGCGTTGAATGGATTTTGGCACATGACCGGATCGACACGATCGAGCCAGGGGCTCGATGACCGCCGCAAGCGGCTTCTGTTTCGCTGCTGGCACCGCGGCACCCGGGAGATGGACCTGATCCTCGGCCGCTTTGCCGATGCCGAGATCGCTGGTCTCACCGATCAGGAGATCGGCGAGCTCGAGCATTTGATCGAGGTGCCGGATCCGGACCTCTATGCCGCGCTGACCGGCGACAAGGTGCTGCCGGCCGAATACGCGACCGCGCTGTTTGCCCGCATCAAGGCGTTCCGGGTCGCGGATCCCAGCGCATGAAGCAGCCGATGAAATCGCCGGCCGCGATGCTCGCGCCCGGCCGGGTGCTGACCATCGCCAACGTCGCCGAGGGCGCCGAGGGGCTCGTGATCTCCGATCTGGCGCGCGCCATCGCCGCGCAGCCGAAGCGGCCGGCGGTGAGCCTCGCCGTGGTCTGCCGCGACGGTGCGCGGATGCAGCAGCTCGCCCGTGCGCTGGAGTTCTTCGCGCCCGATATTGCGGTCATGCAAATTCCGGCCTGGGACTGCCAGCCCTATGATCGCGTCTCGCCGCATTCCGGCATCCTGGCGCAACGGCTGACTGCGCTCGCCAAGCTGTCGCGGCTGACGGGCTCCGACAAGCCGCTGATCGTGCTGACGACGGTGAATGCCATCGTGCAGCGGGTCCCGGCGCGCGATCAGGTCGCGGCGCAGGCGCTGTCGGTCGCGCCCGGCAATGTCGTGCCGATGGATTCGGTGGTGGCCTGGCTGGAGCACAACGGCTACACCCGCTCGTCCACGGTGCGCGAGCCCGGCGAGTATGCCGTGCGCGGCGGCATCCTCGACCTGTTTCCGGCCGGCCTCGACCAGCCGGTGCGCTTCGACTTCTTCGGCGATAGCCTGGAATCGATCCGCACCTTCGATGCCGAAACCCAGCGCACGCATCTCGACATGCGCGGGCTCGACCTGGTGCCGGTCTCGGAATTCCAGCTCACCACCGAAACCATCCGCCGTTTCCGCATGGGCTATGTCGCGGCGTTCGGCGCGCCGGAGCGCGACGACCAGCTCTATGAGGCGGTCTCCGAGGGACGGCGCCATCCCGGCATGGAGCATTGGCTGCCGCTGTTCCAGGAGCGAATGGACACGCTGTTCGACTATCTCGACGGCGCGACGATCGCGATCGAGCCGCAGGGCGAGGACGCCGCGCGCGAACGCTTCCCCCAGATTGCCGACTATTACGAAGCGCGCCGCGAGGCGCTGGACCAGCCGGGCAGTGGCGCGATCTACAAGCCGCTGCCGCCGGACAAGCTCTATCTGTCTGAGCCCGAGTGGACCAAGCTGCTCGGCGACGTGCCGCTGGCGCGGCTGACGCCGTTCGCAGTGCCGGAAGGCAGCAGCGAGGTGTTCGACGCCGGCGCGCGGCAGGGCCGCAACTTCGCGCCGGAGCGCGCCGACGGCAATGTCAACGTGTTCGAGGCCGTGGTCGGCCATATCGGCGCGCTGCAATCACAGCGCAAGAAGGTCATCGTCGCGCTGTGGAGCGAGGGCTCGCGCGATCGCATGGGCGCGATGCTGCGCGACCACAAGCTGCTCAACACCACCAGCGTCAACACCTGGCGGATCGTCCAGGCGACGCCGCGCAACGAGACCATGCTGGCCGTGCTCGGCATGGAGTCCGGCTTCGAGACCGGCGAATTCGCGGTCATCAGCGAGCAGGATATTCTCGGCGACCGCCTGGTGCGACCGCGCAAGGCGAGCCGCAAGCTCGACAATTTCATCTCGGAGGTGACGAGCCTCGCGACTGGCGATCTGGTGGTGCACGTCGAGCACGGCATCGGCCGCTTCGTCGGGCTCCAGACACTGGAAGTCTCCGGCGCGCCGCATGACTGTCTCGAATTGCATTATGCGGCCGAGACAAAACTGTTCCTGCCGGTCGAGAACATCGAGCTGCTGTCGCGCTACGGCTCCGACAGCGCCAATGTCGAGCTCGACCGTCTCGGTGGCGGCGGCTGGCAGGCGCGCAAGGCCAAGCTGAAGAACCGCATCCGCGAGATCGCGGGCGAATTGATCAAGATCGCCGCCGAGCGGCAGCTCCACGAAGCGCCGAAATTCCCGTTGCAGCCGCATGTCTATGACGAGTTCTGCGCACGCTTCCCCTATGACGAGACCGAGGACCAGCTGGGGGCGATCAATTCGACCCTGAAGGACCTCGAGATCGGCCGCCCGATGGACCGGCTGATCTGCGGCGACGTCGGCTTCGGCAAGACCGAGGTGGCATTGCGTGCGGCATTCGCGGTGGCGCTGGAAGGCAAGCAGGTCGCCGTCGTAGTGCCGACCACGCTGCTGGCGCGGCAGCATTCGCGGACCTTCACCGAGCGCTTCAAGGGCTTTCCGGTCAATGTCGCACAGGCGTCGCGGCTGGTGTCGACCAAGGATTTGACCCAGACCAAGAAGGGGCTCGCCGACGGCAGCGTCGACATCGTCGTCGGCACCCATGCGCTGCTCGGCAAGGCGATCAAGTTCAAGGACCTCGGCCTCCTGATCGTCGACGAGGAGCAGCATTTCGGCGTCAGCCACAAGGAGCGGCTGAAGCAGCTCCGTGCCCAGGTCCACGTGCTGACGCTGTCAGCGACGCCGATCCCGCGCACGCTGCAACTGGCGCTGACCGGCGTTCGCGAGCTCTCGATCATCGCATCGCCGCCGGTCGATCGCCTTGCCGTGCGCACCTTCGTCGCGCCGCATGATCCGCTGATGATCCGCGAGGCGCTGTTGCGCGAGCGCTACCGTGGTGGGCAGGCCTTCTATGTCGTGCCGCGGATCGAGGACCTCGCCGGCGTCAAGGATTTCCTCGACAAGAACGTGCCCGAGATGAAGGTCGCGGTCGCCCACGGCCAGATGCCGCCGACCGTGATCGAGGACATCATGTCGGCATTCTACGACGGCAAATACGACATCCTGCTGTCGACCACGATCGTCGAGTCCGGTCTCGACATCCCGAACGCCAACACGCTGATCGTGCATCGCGCCGACATGTTCGGCCTGGCGCAGCTCTATCAGCTGCGTGGCCGCGTCGGCCGCTCCAAGTTGCGCGCCTATGCGCTGTTCACGCTGCCGGCACAGCAGAAGATCACCGCGCAGGCCGAGCGGCGGCTCAAGGTGTTGCAGTCGCTGGAGACGCTGGGGGCGGGCTTCCAGCTTGCCTCGCACGACCTCGACATCCGCGGCGCCGGTAATCTGCTCGGCGAGGAGCAGTCCGGCCACATCAAGGAGGTCGGCTTCGAGCTGTACCAGTCGATGCTGGAGGAGGCGATCGTCAACCTCAAGGCCGGCGTCGCCGAACCCGCCGCCGACCGCTGGTCGCCGCAGATCACGATCGGCATGCCGGTCCTGATCCCCGAGGACTATGTCAACGACCTCAGCGTGCGGCTGTCGCTCTATCGGCGTCTCGCCGATCTCGACACCGACGAGGACATCGATGCTTTCGCCGCCGAGATGCGCGACCGCTTCGGCGTGCTGCCGGACGAGGTGCGCTATCTGTTCAAGGTCGCCGCGATCAAGGCCTATTGCCGCAGGGCCAATGTCGAGAAGATCGACGCTGGCCCGAAGGGCGCCGTAATCACCTTCCGCGACAACAGCTTCGCGCATCCCGAACGTCTGGTGAGCTTCATCCGTCAACACGGCCAGGCGGCCAAGGTGCGGCCGGACATGAAGGTGGTATTCCTGCAGCAGTGGGACACGCCGGAAGAACGGCTCGCCGGCACCACCGAGATCCTGCGCCAGCTCGCCAATCTCGCGGAGAGCAAGAAGGCGGCGTGAGGCGACGGGACCAGCGCACCTTCCGCGGTCGCGGAAAGATGGATGGCTTCGCCGCCCCGCAATAACTTGGAGGGGTGGCGCGGCCGATTCTGCTGGCAATACTATCCCACCGCAGGTTTCCTCGCCGAAGCAAACGGTCTGTAAAGCATGGGCCCCAATCTTCGGTTCAATGATCGGAAGCACTAAATCGCTAGCGGACATGCCTATCCGAAGGATGCCACCATAGGTTGTGGACTTCCTGGGCAGGGTCGAAAATGACCGACGGAATTTCCAGAGCTTGTGGACGCTCGCAGCCGATCGCCACGAGGTGTCATTTCAGATCGATCGTTCGGGCGATCGGAACTTGCGCTCTGCTGCTGCTGCCACCGGGGACGCCCGCATTCGCCGCCGGCGTCGATCTGTCCCGACCCATCCGCTTCGAACTCGATATCGGCAATTTCGAGATTCCCTACGGATATCTCAAGATGCGGCCGCCACTCGCCATGTTGGAGAAACCGCATCGCCGATTCTGCATTCTCCCGGACATCGATTGCTTTCAATTGATCTTTGCGATGCCCGATGGCGGGTATTCTGACAAGGATGGAACGGACGCGCTGGTGATCTCGCGCGATGCCGATGGCCAGATCGATCTGTCTGTCCGACCGCGTTACTTCGTAATCGTAGGCCCCGTGCAGCCAATCGGGCGGGAAGGATCTGCCGATCCGGTTCCCGAGCGGCAGCTACAGAACATTCATGCGACCGGGGTCGATCTCACCACGCCGCCGACGTTTGACGGCGCACCCCATGAACTGTACGCCCGCCTTTACCGACATCAGCCAATAGCGATCTACTACGCCTCGTTCCTGACGAACACAGCCGAGCCTCATCACATCTCGTATTTCATACAGTGCTACGAGGCCGGCACCGTTCCGAATCCGATGTGCCACGGCACCGTCGCGCTGTTCGCACATTCGGCGACCTCACACTTCGCGTTTCAGGCGCGGTATCTTGATCAGACGCCAGCAATTTTCTCGAAGCTCGATGAGCTGCTCACCTCGTGGAAGAAGTGAGCCTTATTCATCCAAGCCATTGCGAGGAGCAAAGCGACGAAGCAATCTACAGAGCCTCATTCACCAATGCGTGGATTGCTTCGCGGCGCTCGCAATGACGCGGAGATACCTCCGCTCTACGACGCCGCGCGCTCCGCCGTTCCGAACAATCGCCCCAGCAGCGACATCGCGGAATCACTGGGGAGCAGCGTCGCGACGCTGACGGCGGGCTCGGCTCTGACATCGCGTCGGCCGTTCTGGGTGTGGCGCATCACGCTTGCCAATCGCCGCGTGATCGTCTGCGTGGTGCGCAGGTCGGTGCCGGCGAACGCCACCACCAGCGACCACTCGTCATACACGGCACCGAAATCGGCCTGCCGCATCAGCCGGCTGATGATCCGGGCGCCGTCGAACTGCGCACGGGGGTGCGAATTGTCGAAGCTGAAGCGCGCCACCGAGAGCGCGCCGCCGCGTTCGGCGGTCTGGTAGACAGCGGTGGCGAAATCGCGCTCGAACGCGGCCTTGGTCAATAGGCCGGTGCGGGGATCGATCAGGCCCTTGGCGTCGATCGCCTTGAGCATGCGGCCGAGCCGCGCCTCGAAGGCATGCTGGCGGATCATCGGCAGCGCCATGTCGGCGACCCGTGTCGGGCCGGCGGTGACGATCTCGAGATTGGGTAGCTCGTAGCGCGGCGCCAACTCGCCCGAGGTGACGATCACCGGCAGCGGGCGGAAACGGACATCCTCGGTCAGCACGGTCAGGAAGGCGTCCATCACCCGCGTCGTGAAGCCTTCGGCCAGCACGATGCCGTCGATGTCGCGATTGGACAGATGCTTGGCTGCGGCCTCGATGCTGAGCGCGCCGACCACGCCGGCGCGTTCGCCGAGCGCGACCGACAGCGTCGGGTAGGCGCCGCCGCGACCGATCAGCAGCGTGGTGGCCTCGCCGACCGGATCGATATCGGTCAGCGCGACCGGGGCCGGCGGCACCAGCCGCCGCATCACGGTCGCATGCAGCGCGCGAACGCGCAGCGACGCATTGAGACGGGCCACCAGGCGATCCGGCAAGCCCTTGTTCTGGAAGAACGCGATCACGGTGTCGGGCAGGGTGGTCGCCGGATCGACCGCAATCAGCGGCAGATAGGGCGCACGCGCTGCGGCGCGCTTGGCGAGCGCCGACAAAGTGACGAAATCGATGCCCTCGGCCGCCGCGATGATCGCGGCCGGCTTGACCTGCTCGATCGCGCGTCCGACCTCGTTCCAGTCGGTGACGACGACCGGAAACAGCTTCGTCTCATCGAGGACAGCGGCGAACGACGGCCTTGTCGTCGCCGACACGATGAGAACCGGACCTTGTTGAGACATTCGAACGCTCGAAACCAATGCTTCAGATCAGCAACCGGCGCGATGCTAATTGGCATGGCTTAATGCGGCGTCAACACAATGCTAAGACTAACGCAATGATAAGATTTTAGCTCATCGCGGGGCCGCCGCGGTCGCGAAATGCCTCGACCATCAACGGGTTAAGCCCAAGTTCTGTGAGCGCGTCGCGGGCCCGTGCGTTGTCCTGGGCGCGACCGGCCAGCCGGTGGCCGCTCAGCCGGTCGGGTAATGCCGTCAGCAGCGCGCCCTGGCCCAAGCGCCGCGACCATTCCTGCAACTCCTCGGCAAGGAAACGGTAGCCGCCAACGGTCATCACCCCCGACGGCGGGGCGGTGATGTTGATGTCGCCGGTCGCGCGGTCGACCCGCGCGGCATATTCGGTGTCGACGTAATCCCGCGGCGGCGGCGCGATCAGGGTGTCGCCCGGAGGCGGCGGAGGCGCATAGGCGGCGACCGGAACCATAGGCCCACGCAGGCCGAGGGTGCCCTTCGGGGTCAGCAGGATCTCGCCGGCGATCGATGCGCCCGGAGCCTCGCGCGGCGCGCTGTGCGGGCCGGGCTTGATCGGGGCCGGGGCTCCGTCCTCGGCGTTGCGCCGGGCGCCGAACAGCCCGGCCTCTCCGAACAGATAGACGTCGGTCATGGACACGCTCCGCGAGGTCCAGGGCGCGCTGGAGCCGACCTGTTCCGGCGTCCGCCACAGGCCGATCACGTTGCGCAGCGTCGGCAAGCGCTCCGACAGGCCGCGCTCGTCGAGCCGCAACGCGAACTGGGCGGGCACGATCAGCGTGTCACAGGCGTGATCGTTGAACTGGGCTTCGAATGCGTCCTCGTCGAACGGATGATGCATGACGAGCGTGCCGCCCGACAGCAGCCAGGTCACCAGCGACGCGCAGATGCCGGCAAACGACATCGGTGCGAACGCCGACATGATGGTGGCACCTTGCGGCAGGTCGCTCTCCAGCGACATCGCCAGGCCACCGGCGATCAGGCCGAAATGCGCGCGTGGCACCGGGCGGAAGCCGTCGCTGGTGACGTCGAAGGAGATCAGCGCCGGCTTGCGGCCGTCCTGGATCATCGGGCGCGCGGTCCGGGAATCCTCCAGGATCGCCTGGTCGAGCGAGGACATGCCTTCGGGCAGCTCGGCGCCGAAGCCGCAGACGTGACGGATCGAGAATGCTTCCGCCGCGGCGTTCATGGCGATGTCGGCATAGGAGACGCCGTCGATCTTGCTACAGGTGACGATCGCGCGCGCCGCGGTGCGGTTGAGCACGGATGTCAGCTCGGCCTGCCGCCACAGCAGCGGCAACGGCACCACCACCAGGCCGACCCGATAGGCGGCGAGGACCGTGAGGGCAAATTCGACCGTGCCGGGAAGCTGGACCGCGATCACGGTATTGGCCGGCAATCCGATCTCGACGAAGTGGGCTGCGATCGCCGAAATCGCGCGGTCGGCCTGGGCATAGGTCAGGCGCTTGCGGGGCTGTCCGGTGATGCGCTGCTTGTTGAGCGGATCGACCAGCGCCAGCGCTTCCGGCTGCCGCGCCAGCGTGCGCTTGAACAGGGTATCGAGCGTTGGCGAGGTGATCGACTGGTTCACAGGTTCAACGTCGGTTGCATCGCGTCGATCGGGTTCAGGTCTTGCCGTGTCAGGTCGCATCACCTGGCAGATCACTTGGATCGCGCGCCGGGTTTCTGCCACCAGGTCTCCGGCAGATAGCCCGTCAACGCCGTGGTCGAAGGCCGTTCTATCCGATTCCAGCGCGCGATCCATTGCTCTCCCAAGTTAAATAGGGGGATAGCGTAGAAGCCCGACATCAGGGCGCGGTCCAGCGCGCGCACCGCAGAGACGAAGGCCGGCCGCTCCCGTGCTGCCAGCAGCGCCGCGATCATGGCGTCGATCGCCGGATCCCTGGCGCCCATGTAGTTGCGGGTGCCCGGCGTATCGGCGGCCTGGCTGCTCCAGTAGAACCACTGCTCGTTGCCCGGCGACAGCGACTGGTCCCAGCGAACCGGGATCATGTCGAAATCATAGGCGAGCCTGCGCTGCTCGAACTGCACCGCGTCGACCACCCGGACCGTGCCCTCGATGCCGGCGCGCTTGAGGTCACGCTGATAGGCGAGGGCGAGCCGTTCATGCTCGCGCGTCGTCACCAGGATCTCGATGCGGAGCGGCGTGCCGGTCGATTGCTGCTTCAAGACCGTGCCGTCGAGCGCATAGCCGGCCTCGGACAGCAGCGCCAGCGCATTGCGCAGGATGGTGCGGTCGCGTCCCGAGCCGTCGCTGACCGGCAGGTGATACTTGCCCTCGAGAATGTCGGGCGGAATGTGCGCGAGATACGGTTTCAGCAATTCGCGCTCGCGATCGTCGGCCGGGCGGCCATATGCCGACAGGTCCGAGCCGGCGAAATAGCCGCCGGCGCGCGAGAACAGCCCGAAATAATAGTTGCGGTTGACCCATTCGAAATCGAACAGCATCGCCAGCGCCTGCCGCACCCGGGGGTCGGCGAATTTCGGCCGGCGGCTGTTGAACACCAGGAATTCGGACGGCCGCGGCGTGCCGATCTTGATGGTGTCGCGGATCACGTCGCCGCTGCGCGCCGCCGGGAAGTCGTAGCCCTCGTGCCAGCGCAGCGGCTCGGTCTCGGTCCGGAAATCATACAGGCCGCGCTTGAAGGCCTCGAACATGCCGTTGGCCTCGCGGTAGTAATCGAGCCGGATCTCGTCGAAATTCCAGAGGCCGCGATTCACCGGCAGGTCGCGGCCCCAATAATCGGGATCGCGGGTGAAGGTCACGCTGGCGCCCGGCTTCACGGCCGTGACGCGGTAGGGGCCGGAGCCGATCGGCGGCGCCAGCGTCGTCTCCTCGAACTTGTCCGGGTCGATGGCGTGCCGCGGCAGGATCGGCATCAGGCCGAGGATCAGCGGCAATTCACGATCCGCCACGCCGCCGAAATCGAACCGCACCGTCAACGGGTCGAGCGCCTCGGCCTTTGCGACTTTCGAATAATACTGATGGTGCATCGGACGGCCGTGGTCGCGCAGCAAGGCCAGCGAGAACAGCACGTCGTCGGCCAGCACCTTCTGGCCATCCGAGAAGTGCGCGCGCGGATCGATGTGGAAGGTGACGTAGCTCCTGGCATCGTCGGTCTCGACGCTGCGCGCGAGCAGGCCGTACAGGGTGAACGGCTCGTCATTGCCGCGCGCCATCAGGCTCTCATAGACATAGCCGCGCTCATAGCCATAGCCGCGGACCTGCTGCACCGGAACGCCCCTGATGATCATGGGATTGAGGCTGTCGAAGGTGCCGATCACGCCCTGGACCAGCCGGCCACCCTTGGGGGCGTCGGGGTTGGCATAGGGCATGTGGGTGAAGTCGGCCGGCAGCGCCGGCGCGCCGTGCATCGCGATCGCGTGGCTCTCGCCGGCCGCGGCAAGCCCACAGGTCAGGAACGCCAGCACAAATGCTAAGGCGAGCCAGACGGCGGCCAATGCGGCGCGGCCAACGCGCCCGGGAACGCATGTGCGAGGCGCCGGATTTGATTCGCGAAACGTCACACCGGGAGGTTTATCACAGGCTGCTGAAACCCGCCGTCCAGCGTGGCCAAATACTCTTGTCGGCATTGATCTTTCCGCGCGCCGCTGTATTGAAGGCGTGCAATTCGAAGGCGGGAACGCCTGTCACGTATCCGCCTCAATTGACTAGGAGACAGCCGCCCAAACGGCTATGTGTCGGCGCCTGCAGCGGTTTCGGGCGCTGCCGTTCAGAAAGGGTTTTCCGCAATGAATTTCCGTATCTTGGCCGCCCCGGTCCGGCCGCATGGGCGGGTTGTCGCCCTGATGGCGGCGACGGCTCTGTCTGCAGCGCTCCTGGTTCCTGCCGCTCAGGCCCAGCAGCCGGCAGCGCCCGCGGCACCGAAGGCAGCGCCCAAGGCGGCACCCAAGGCAGCGCCGAAGGCGCCGGCCCCGGCAGCCCAGGCTGCTCCGCAGGCCCCGGCCGGTCAGCCACCTGCCGCTGCGGCCGGCCAGCAGCCGCCCCAGGATCAACAAATTCAACTCATCTACGCCCCCTGGACCAAGTTCTGCCTGAAGGGCCAGGAAGCCAACGCCAAGCAGGTCTGCTTCACCGGCAAGGACGGCCGCATCGAGTCCGGCCAGCCCGTGATTGCCGCCGTGATCATCGAGCCGGAAGGCGAGCCGAAGAAGATCCTGCGCGTCACGCTGCCGCTCGGCATGCAGCTCGTCCACGGCACCCGGATCATCGTCGACGGCAACCCGCCGCAGCAGGCGCCCTATGTGATCTGCTTCCAGAACGGCTGCATGTCCGACTATGAGGCCACCCCCGAGTTGATCGCCGCCATGAAGAAGGGCCAGAACCTCGTCGTTCAGGCAATCAATTCGAACGGCGCGCCGCTGACGCTGCCGCTGCCGCTCAACACCGAATTCGCCAAGGCCTATGACGGCCCGCCGACCGATCCGAAGGTGTTCGAGGAAAACTCGAAGAAGCTGCAGGAAGAGTTGCAGAAGCGCGCCGAAGAGCAGCGCAAGAAGCTGGAAGGCGCGGGCGGTGGTGCTGCGCCGGCTCCGGCCAACCCGGCGGCCAAGTAAGTCGTCATCAAGTAACTCGTCACAAGATCATCGCAATCGAAAGGCGCCCGGAAGGGCGCCTTTCTTGTCATGCGATATGGTCTGGCTGATGGCAGCTGGCCGCGCTGGTGAAGCTGCGGTTGACGTGCGATGTTCGTGACACGGCATTTCGATCGCGCCGAGTCGCGTGCGCGTCGCTGATGCTGGGTCCGGACAGTTCCGGCGTCGAAGCACAATCATAACACCGGTACGGGAGGCCAGACGAACGCGCGGAGAGCGCCTTCGATGCGCGAACCTGCGTGCGTGGTTCCCTGCGAACCCTGGCCGTCCACCGTTCGCAGCCATGGAAGTCGTGCAATGTCCCAGCAAGTCAACACGCAGCCGCGGGAACCGGTTTTCCGGCCTTCGGCGCAGCCGATCGGCGGTTCCTCGGTTGCTGCTGGTGGCCACGTCAACCAGGACAATGCCCCCGGGGCGTTCCATCCGGGCATCGTCCATCTCGCGCTGGCGGTGGGCGGATTTGCGATCGGCATCGCCGAATTCGCGACCATGAGCCTGCTGCCGTACTTCGCCCACGATCTCAACGTCAGCGAACCCGCGGCCGGCCACGCGATCAGCGCCTATGCCCTCGGCGTCGTGGTGGGCGCGCCGGTGATTGCGGTGCTGTCGGCACGCATGGCGCGGCGGACGCTGCTGATCGCGCTGATGGGCTTCTTCGCGCTGATGAACGGTCTGTCCGGGCTCGCGCCCGACTATCACACCATGCTGGTGCTGCGCTTCCTCGCCGGCCTGCCGCATGGCGCCTATTTCGGCATCGCCATGCTGGTCGCGGCCTCGCTGGTGCCGATGGACAAGCGCACGGCGGCGGTCGGCCGCGTGCTGCTGGGCCTCACCATCGCGACGACGATCGGCGTGCCGCTCGCCAACGGCGTGGGGCAGGCGATCGGCTGGCGCTGGGCGTTCGCGATCGTCGCCGGCCTCGCGCTCCTGACCGCCATACTGGTGCTGCTGTTCGCTCCGCGTGATGCCGCCAACACCAACGCGAGCCCGTTGCGCGAATTGTCGGCGCTGGGGCGCAAGCATGTCTGGCTGACGCTGGCGATCGGCGCCATCGGCTTCGGCGGGCTGTTCTCGGTGTACACCTACCTGGCTTCGACCATGCTCGCTGTCACCCACGCCTCGCCCGCGCTGGTGCCGGTGACGCTGTGCGTGTTCGGGGCAGGCCTCACCGCCGGCAACATCATCGTGCCGCGCTTTGCCGACCGTGCGCTGATGGCGACCGCCGGCGGCCTGCTGCTGTGGTCGGCGGCGACGCTGGCGCTCTATCCGCTGGCGGCGGGGAATTTCTGGACCCTGAGCGCCGATGTGTTCCTGATCGGGCTGGGCGGCGCGCTTGCGACGGTGTTGCAGACCCGGCTGATGGATGTCGCGGGCGAGGCGCAGAGCCTGGCTGCGGCGCTCAACCATTCCGCCTTCAACGTCGCCAATGCGCTGGGGCCGTGGCTCGGCGGAATGGCGGTTGCGGCCGGCTACGGCTGGACGTCGACCGGTCTTGTCGGCGCCGGACTGGCGCTGACGGGTTTTGCCGTCTGGGTGATCGCGGTGGTGCTGGCGAAGCGTGAGGGCGTCTGACCGCCGGGCGGCCGTCAGTTCAGCGACGGATTGCGCGGACGGTAGCCGCCCGACTTGTCCTTCACGAAGATCTCGGCCACCTGCGAATGCCGGATCGGCTCGCCGGAATCATCCGGCAGCAGGTTCTGCTCGGAGACATAGGCGACGTACTCGGTCTCCGAGTTCTCCGCGAGCAGATGATAGAACGGCTGGTCCTTGTGGGGCCGCATGTCCTCGGGGATCGACAGCCACCATTCCTCGGTGTTGTTGAACTCCGGATCGATATCAAAAATCACGCCCCGGAAGGAGAACACCCGGTGACGGACGATCTGCCCGATCTGAAACTTGGCGGTGCGCGCTTTGATCATGGTTCGTCGATAGACCAACATTGTGGCCGATGCTAGGGGCAAGGCGGCGAATTAACCCCCGGTTTACCGATTCTAGCCGGGCGAAAACGACCCGAAATCCGGCCGAGAAACTACTTTCAGAATGATCGATATCCTCAATCTGGCGTTGCCGTATTTCGGCCTGATCTTCATTGGCTACGCGTGTGGAAAGGCCAAGGGTTTGCCCGAGAGCGGGCTCGCCTGGATGAATTTCTTCCTGCTTTACGTTTCGTTGCCGGCGCTGCTGTTCGGGATCATGTCGAAGACGCCGTTCGCCGAGCTGAACAACCCGCCATTCCTGATCGCCACCACGCTCGGAACCGTGATCGCGTTCTTCCTCGCGATGGTCGCAGGCAAGATGATGGGACGCCTGACGCTGCGCGAGGCCACGCTTGCGGGCCTGTCGGGCGCCTACGGCAATATCGGCTATATGGGTCCGGGACTGGCGCTGGCCGTGCTCGGCACCAAGGCGGCGGCGCCGACCGCGCTGATCTTCTGCTGCGACAGCATCTTCCTGTTCTCGATCGTGCCGCTCCTGATCGAGCTCACCGATCGCGACCATCCCTCGCTGCTGCACGCCTTCGGCGTGGTGCTCAGGCAGATCGTGCAGAACCCGCTGATCATGTCGGCCGTGTTCGGTGCGTTGGTCGCCGCGTTCCACATTCCGCTGCCGACGGCGCTCGACCACACCATCCAGTTCCTGCAAAACGCCGCCGCGCCGATGGCGCTGTTCGTGCTCGGCGTCACCGTGGCGCTGCGTCCGTTCAAGCGGGTGCCGTGGGAGGTCCCGGGCGTGGTTGCGATCAAGCTCCTGATCCATCCGCTGCTGGCGTTCGGACTGATGCTGCTGTTCGGGCCATTCGCGCAGCCCTGGGCGGCGACCGCGGTGCTGATGGCCTCGCTGCCGCCGGCGCTCAACGTGTTCGTGATCGCCCGGCAGAACGACACCTGGATCGAGCCGGCGTCGGTCGCGGTGCTGATCGGCACCTTCGCGTCCGTGGTCACGCTGACCAGCGTGATGTGGTTCATCCAGAGCGGGCGGCTGGTGTTTCCTTAAGAGGAGATTCTTGGTTGACGCGTTTTCTTAACGCGAACCGGTACTCACTTCGCTTGAAAACGCTTGGTTACCGCCGCCATGACGGCGCGAGCCCCTCGCGCATCGCGAGCCGCCGCAGCGGGCCGAATGCGCCGAGCAAATGCAGGCCGGCGGCGCGCGCCGTCTGCACGCCGAGGAAATCGCTCAGCAGCGAGCGGTTGGCGATGTCGATCGCCCAGGTCCGGCTCGCAACGTCCGGCCGCCGCGCGGCGTGATAGCGCGCCAGCACGTTGGGCGCGCCGGGATCCTCGCCGCGGCCGAGCGCCTGGCCCACGATCTCGGCAATGTCGGCCGCGTCGCGCAGTCCCATGTTGAGGCCCTGCGCGCCGATCGGCGGCAGCACATGGGCGGATTCGCCGACCAACGCGATACGGTCCCTGGCGAATTGCCGGGGTCGCTCGATCGCCAGCGGAAATACATGCCGTCCGGGCTGCACCTCGACGCGGCCGAGAATCGAATGCGATTGCCGCTCCGCCGCGCCAGACAATTCGTCATCGTCGAGCGCCATCAGCCGTTCGGCCTCCTTGGGTGCCGAGACCCAGACCACGCTGCTCCGGTTGCCGCTGAGCGGCACGAACACGCACGGACCGTGCCCGGTGTGAAACTCGGTCGAGATGTTGTTGTGGGGCCGGCTATGCCTGATGTTGAAGGTGAGGGCGGATTGCCCGAGTTCGCGGCTTGTGACCGCGATCCCGGCGGCCTCGCGGCACATTGAGTTGCGCCCGTCGGCTCCGACCACCAGCCGGGCCGAAAGGGACTGGCCCTGCCGTGTCACCACGGTGACCGCGGCACTCTCCGGCTGGACCGACGCTGCCTCGTCATCGAACCGCGTCAGCGCGGCGATTTCGGCGGCGCGATCCTCGAGCGCTGCGACCAGCGAGCGGTTGTCGATGTTGAAGCCGAACTGCTCGCGGCCGATCTCGTCGGAGGAGAACCGCACTTCCGGCGCGCGGATCACTCGCCCGGTGTCGTCGACCAGGCGCATCGTCTTGAGTGCCGCCGCGCTATCGCCGCAGCGCCGCCAGACGTCCAGCCGCTCCAGGACCTCGGTCGAGGCGCCGAGCAGCGCGGTGGTCCGGTTGTCGGCATAAGGCACGCGGCGCGCCAACAGCGCGGTCCGTGCGCCGGCGTCGGCGAGGGCGATCGCGGCCGTCAATCCGGCCGGGCCGCCGCCTATTACGATAACGTCATAATCGAGCGAGCTGTCGGTCATATCAGGACATTTGACACGCTTGGCCCGATTTTCAAGTGATCGGTAACCAGCAAAGCTTTCCAGTGATTTGCGCGGCGGAACGCCGCAAGACTGCATATGCAAACGGCACCGATTCCTGATAGCACTGGCCGCCTATGGAGCAGACCGGCCAGCCTGACGCCTTGCCAGAACGGATGCGGACCGCCGCATTCTCCGTTCATATTTTCACGGCGCTCGGCGCCGGGGTGGCACTGCTGGCGATGCTGGAAGCGGTGCGCGAGCACTGGGCCAACATGTTCGCCTGGCTCGGGGTTGCGCTGATCATCGACGGGATCGACGGCCCGTTGGCGCGCCGGCTCGATGTGGTGCGGCTGCAACCGAACTGGTCGGGCGAGGTGCTCGATCTGGTGGTCGATTTCGTCACCTATGTGTTCGTTCCGGCCTATGCGATCACGGCGAGCGGCATGCTGCTGCCGCTGGCGGCGCCGATCCTCGGCATCGGCATCGTGGTCTCCAGCGCGCTGTATTTCGCCGACCGCCGCATGAAGGCCGACGACAATCATTTCCGCGGCTTCCCGGCGCTGTGGAATGCCGCGGCATTCTATCTGTTCCTGCTGCACCTGCCGCCGGTGCTGTCGACGATCGTGGTCGCGCTGCTGATCGCCTTGACCTTTGCACCGTTCCACGTGCTGCACCCGTTCCGCGTGGTGCGGCTGCGCTGGCTGACGCTGTGGCTGCTCGCCGCCTGGGCGGTGCTTGCCGGATATGCGCTGGCCAACGACTTCGTGGTCGGCGCGCCCGTCACTTTCGGGCTCTGCATCATCGCGGCCTACATTGTCGGCAGCGATACCCTGATCCGCCGGATGAAAGCCTTTAGAGCATGATGGAATTGATCAGTAGCCCGGAAGCCTGGGCCGCGCTGTTGACGCTGACGGCGCTCGAGATCGTGCTCGGCATCGACAACGTGATCTTCCTGTCGGTGCTGGTGTCACGGATCCCGCAGCCACAGGCCAACCGCGCGCGGCAGATCGGGCTGTTGCTGGCGCTGGTGTTCCGCATCCTGCTTCTCTCGATCCTGGTCTGGCTGATCGGCCTGACCCAACCGGTGATCACCATCCAGAGCGTCGCGCTGTCGTGGCGCGATATCATCCTGATCGGCGGCGGCCTGTTCCTGATCGCCAAGGCGACCCACGAGATCCACGCCGAAGTCGAGGTACGCGACGCCGAGGAGAAGACCAAGCCGAGCCCCAACGCGTTCTTCTGGGTGATCGTGCAGATCATCATCGTCGATCTGGTGTTCTCGCTGGACTCGATCATCACCGCGATCGGCATGGCGCAGGACCTCGAGATCATGATCGCGGCGGTCGTGATCGCCTGCATCGTGATGTACGTGTCGTCGGGACCGGTGGCGCGGTTCGTCGCGGAGCACCCGACCACCAAGATGCTGGCGCTGGCGTTCCTGGTCCTGATCGGCGTGGCGCTGGTGGCCGACGGCTTCAAATTCCACATCCCGCGCGGCTACATCTACTTCGCAATCGCGTTCTCGGCGGCGGTCGAGATGTTCAACGTGCTGGCCCGGCGCAACCGCGGCAAGGTTGCGCGCTAAGGCGTTTTCCAGCGAAGTGGGCACCGGTTCGCGTGGAGAAAACGCGTCAAAGCAAGAATCTGGAGCCTCGTTCCGATCCAATCGGAGCGCAAAGGCGCTAGGCCGCGGTTCCGGGCCGCTTGGTTGACAAGGCGGTGCCGATGGCCTTCGCTCGCATGATACGAATTTGAGGGGAGTGATCGAGATGACCAAGGCCGTGCGCGTGCACCAGGTGGGGGGCCCGGAGGTCCTGACCTATGAGGACGTCGAGGTGGGCCCGCCCGGCAATGGCGAGGTCCGCATCCGCCAGCATGCGGTCGGGCTGAACTTCATCGACGTCTATTTCCGCACTGGCCTCTACAAGGCGCCCGGCCTGCCGTTCATCGCCGGCAACGAGGCCGCCGGCGAGGTCCTGGCGGTAGGGCCGGGGGTGACCAACTTCCATCCTGGGGACCGCGTCGCCTATTACTTCAACCTCGGCGGCTACGCCTCCGAGCGCGTCATCCCGGCCGACAAGCTCGTCAAGCTGCCCGACCACATCACCTATGAGCAGGGCGCCGTGCTGATGCTCAAGGGGCTCACGGTCTGGTACCTGCTGCACAAGACCTTCAAGGTCGAGCAGGGCCATCGCGTCTTGATCCACGCCGCGGCCGGCGGCATCGGGCTGCTGGCCTGCCAGTGGGCGCGGGCGCTCGGTGCGCATGTCATCGGCACCGTCGGCTCGAAGGCCAAGGCCGATCTCGCGCTCGCCAATGGCTGCGATCACGTCATCCTCTACAACGAGGAGAACTTCGTCGAGCGCGTCAAGCAGATCAGCCGCGGCGAGCTCTGCGACGTGGTCTATGACGGCGTCGGCAAGACCACCTTCCCAGGATCGCTGTCCTGCCTCAGGCCGCGCGGCCTGTTCGTGTCGTTCGGCAATGCGTCGGGGCCGGTGCCGCCGTTCCCGCTCGCCGAGCTCAACAACCATGGCTCGCTGTTCGCGACACGGCCCAAGCTCAACGACTACGTCGGCACCCGCAAGGAGCTGCTCGAAGGCGCCGACACGCTGTTCGCCGCCGTGATCAACGGCAAGCTGCACGTGCCGATCAACCACGCCTATGCGCTGAAGGATGCGGCAAAGGCGCATATCGATCTGGAGAGCCGGGCGACCACCGGTGCGGCGATTCTCAGGCCGTAACTCTCGCCGTCATTGCGAGGCGCGAAGCGACGAAGCAATCCATCTATCCCCGAGCGGTGATGTGGATTGCTTCGCTTCGCTCGCAATGACGCGCGTGTCGGCGCTTACGCCACCCGCCTTGCTGCGCCGACCTTGGTCAGCACCGTATCCAGGCAGTCGACGACAGCGGATATCTCCTCCCGCGTGACATTGAGCGCCGGCATGAAGCGCAGCGTGTCCGGCTGCGGCGAGTTGATCAGCACGCCGGCTGCGAACGCTTCGGCGACGATGGCGGCGCCGATCGGCATCTTGAGATCGAGCGCGAGCAGCAGGCCGCGGCCTCTGATCTCGCCGAGTCCATGCCGCGCCGACAGCCGCTGCAATTCGCGCTCGAGCAGCAGGCCTGCGTCGACCACCGATTTCAGGAATTCGGGCCGGCTGACCTGATCGAGCACGGCGAGTCCGGCGGCGCACATCAGCGGATTGCCGTTGAAGGTGCCACCCTGATCGCCGTGGTCGAAGCACGAGGCGTGGTCGGTCGCGAGCAGGGCCGCGAGCGGCACGCCGCCGCCGATGCCCTTGCCGAGCGTCATGATGTCGGGCGCGATCTCGGCATGCTCATAGCCGAACAGCTTGCCGGTCCGGCCGATGCCGGTCTGGATCTCGTCGACGATCAGCAGCAGGCCACGCTGCTGGGTCAGTGCGCGCAACTCCTTCAGGAACGCGTCCGTCGCGGGCCAGACGCCGGCCTCACCCTGGATCGGCTCCAGCATGACCGCGACCGTCGACGACGAGATCAACTTCCGCACCGACTCGATGTCGTTCAGCCGCGCTTTCCGGAAGCCCGAGACCTTCGGCTCGAACAGCGGCTCGAATGCCTTCTTGCCCGAGGCCGACATGGTCGCGAGCGTCCGGCCGTGGAAGCCGCCTTCGAAGGTAATGATCTCGTGCGCGCCACCCTTGTACTTGGCACCAAATTTGCGCGCGAGCTTGATCGCGCCCTCGTTGGCTTCCGCGCCGGAATTGGCGAAGAACACCTGATCGAAGCAACTGTTGTCGACCAACAGTTTTGCCAGTTTCAGGCTCTGCTCGTTGTAGAAGGCCGGGCTCGGGGTGAGCAGCCGCCGGGCCTGGGCCGCCAGCGCATCGGCGACGATGACGGGCGAATGGCCGAGTGGGTTCACGGCCCAACCCTGCACGAAATCGAGATAGCGGTTGCGGTTGTCGTCCCACAAATACGAGCCGGCGCCGCGCACGAACACGACCTCGGGGCGGGCGGTGATGTCCATCAGCGCGTCGAACGGATGGGGAGCATTGGTCATGTCGTTCTCCTCTTGGGGGCAGTCGTTGGGGAAAAAGCAGGCCGAAAAAGCAAGAAGGCCGCGCTTTGGGGGCGCGGCCTTCTCGAAAACCTTGGCTGATTTGATCGGATCAGCGATGGCGTCGGACACGGCGCAGCCCAGCATCGTCGCGGGTGCGACGACGGTTGATGGCGCGGCGGTGGGTCCGGTTCAGCTTCATGGCGCAGGCCCATACAGCCGAACGGCCGGCGGTGTCAAGCGGGAGCTGCTATCGTGACCGAGCGGCGCCCCGGAGCGTGTTAGGCTGCGGCGAGGCAATCCTGGAGGTGGAGCCATGATCAAGCTTCTGATCGAACGAGATCTTCCGGCCAATTTCGATGTGACCGATGATGCCCAGGCGGCGCGTCATGCGCGGATTGCGTTGGACGCCATCGTTGCAACGCAGGGCAAGATGCACTGGCTGTGCACCTACGCCACCGATGACCGCAAGCTGTTCGGCCTCGTGGTGGTCGAGAGCGAGGAGGTCATCGATGCCTATGTGCGCAACGCCGGCATCGGCAGCTCGGTGCGTATCCATCGCGTGCTGCGCACGCTGGACCCGGCGCTCGCCGCGCCGCCGACGGCCAACTAAAACATGATGAGATTAGGTTGAGATGGAACGGCGTCGAAAGTTCACCTCTCCCTCGGGAGAGGTCGATTTGCGTAGCAAATCGGGTGAGGGGGTACGGTCTATCGAGGGAGCAATAGCCCTCACCCGGCGCTCCGCGCCGACCTCTCCCCGACGGGGAGAGGTGGACCGAGAGCGCGCCAAGCCGATTCAACCAAAACTCATCCCGCTTAGTGGTTCATCACAGCAATCTTCACTGCATCAAGACGTCAAAATCAATGTGATGAAACGGCTCTTGGCGTGGTTCGCCGGAACGGAAACAGCGCATCCGCGAGGGACGCGATGAACAGTCTCGAGATCGTCAGGCCCGCGATCGTGTTGGCGTTGTTCACGCTGGCGATCTTGCTTCTGATGGGGATCAGGAGGGGCTTGTCCAAGGAAACAACCGCCGACGACTACCGGCTCGGCGAATCGCATCGGGTTCCGCCTGCGGTCAGCGTCATCAACCGCAACTACATGAACCTGCTGGAATCGCCGGTACTGTTCTACACGGCCAGTCTCCTGATCCTCATCCTCCAGAGGTCCGACACTGTTTTTGTGAGACTGGCCTGGGCCTATGTTGCGCTGCGTATCGTTCACAGCGCCGTCCACCTGACGTATAACAGCGTACTTCACCGGCTGCTGATTTTCGTAGCGAGCAATGTCGTGCTCGTCGTCATGTGGCTGCGCATCCTGTTCATGACCTGGTGAAAAATCGAACCACCAGGCGACGTCAGAATCCGGCGACGGTCCCGTGCAGATCGTATTCGTCGGAGCGCTCGATCTTGGCGGTGACGATCTCGCCGACCTTGAGCGGGCGGCGGCTGGTCAGATAGACGGCGCCGTCGATGTCAGGCGCGTCGGCCTTTGACCGGCCCTTGGCCACGGTCGGTCCGACCTCGTCGATGATCACCTGCTGGCGGGTGCCGACCTTGCGCTTGAGGCGGCGGGCCGAAATCTTCTGCTGCCGTGCCATCAGCGCATTCCAGCGCTCCTGCTTGACCTCGTCCGGCACGGCATTGGGAATCGAGTTCGACGTCGCGCCGGCCACCGGCTCATATTTGAAGCAGCCGAGACGGTCGATCCCGGCTTCATCGAGCCAGTCGAGCAGATAGGCGAAATCGGCATCGGTCTCGCCGGGGAAGCCGACGATGAAGGTCGAGCGCAGCGTCAGCTCGGGGCATTGCTCGCGCCATTTCTGGATCCGCGCCAGCGTCTTCTCCTGCGCGGCCGGGCGCTTCATCGCGCGCAGCACGTCTGGGCTCGCATGCTGGAACGGGATGTCGAGATAGGGCAGCACCTTGCCTTCGGTCATCAGCCCAATGACCTCATCGACATGCGGGTAGGGGTAGACGTATTGCAGCCGCACCCAGGCGCCGAGCTCGCCGAGCTCTTTTGCCAGATCGTAGAACTTGGCGCGGACGCTGCGATCCTGCCAGGGGCTCTCGGCATATTTCAGGTCGACGCCATAGGCCGACGTGTCCTGCGAGATGACGAGCAATTCCTTGACGCCGGCCTTCACCAGCTTCTCGGCTTCGCGCAGCACGTCGTTGGCCGGCCGCGACACCAGGTCGCCGCGCAGCTTCGGGATGATACAGAAGCTGCAACGGTTGTTGCAGCCCTCGGAAATCTTCAAATAGGCGTAGTGGCGCGGCGTCAGCTTGACGCCCTGCGGCGGCACCAGGTCGATGTGCGGATTGTGCGCCGGCGGCAGCGCGCGGTGCACGGCGTCCAGCACGCTCTCATATTGCTGCGGCCCGGTGATGGACAGCACGCCCGGATAGGCGCTTTCGATTTGCTCCGGCTCGGCGCCCATGCAGCCGGTGACGATGACCTTGCCGTTTTCGGCCATGGCTTCGCCAATCGCAGCGAGCGATTCCTGCTTGGCGCTGTCGAGGAAGCCGCAGGTGTTGACGATGACGATGTCGGCGCCGTCGTGCTTGCGCGCGAGCTCATAGCCCTCCGCGCGCAGCCGGGTGATGATGCGCTCGGAATCGACCAGCGCCTTGGGGCATCCCAAGGACACGAAGCTCACTTTCGGCGCGGCGGCCTCTTGCATATCTTCCCAAATCTGCCTGATTGATGGGCAGGAGCTAGTCCCAATTGCCGAGAATTACAACCCTTTCCCGAGGCTTCCGTCATGATATGGATGCTCTGCCGGGCCCTAAGAGTTGTCGATGAGCGCTGAGTCGTCTCCCAAAATCGTCATAGTCGACGAGAGCCCGATCCGTGCGGCCATCCTGGAGGAGGGACTGCGGGAGGCTGGCTACACGGACGTGGTCCATATCAGCGAGATGCAGAGCCTGCTGTCGCGGATCTATGCGCTCGACCCCGAGATCATCGTGATCGACCTCGAGAACCCCAGCCGCGACGTGCTGGAACAAATGTTCCAGGTCAGCCGGGCGGTCCGCCGGCCGATCGCGATGTTCGTCGACCAGAGCGACGCCGCATCGATCCAGGCATCTGTGGAGGCCGGTGTTTCCGCCTACATCGTCGACGGTCTCAAGAAGGAGCGCATCAAGCCGATCCTCGATCTCTGCGTCTCCCGCTTCAATGCGTTCTCCAAGCTGCAGGACGAGCTCGACCGCACCAAGCACGCGCTGGAGGAGCGCAAGGTGATCGACCGCGCCAAGGGCATCCTGATGAAGGTCAAGGGGCTGACCGAGGAGGAGGCCTATGTGCTGATGCGTTCGACCGCGATGCGCGAGAAGAAGAAAATCGGGGAGATCGCGCAATCGATCCTGACGGCGTCGGAGCTGCTGAAATGACCACACAATTGCGCATCGGATTCATTCCGCTGGTCGATGCCGCTGCGTTGATCACAGCCGTCGACAAGGGATTCACCGCGGCCGAAGGTCTCGACGTCACGCTGGTGCGCGAGGTGTCGTGGTCGAATGTCCGCGACAAGCTCAATATCGGGCTGTTCGATGCCGCCCATCTGCTGGCGCCGGTGGCGATCGCCTCGAGTCTCGGGCTCGGTCACGTCAGGGTACCGATCGCGGCACCGTTCAATCTCGGGCTCAACGGCAACGCCATCACGGTGTCGCCGGCGCTGCACGCCGCGCTGATGGCGGAGCTCGACGGCGATCGCGTCGATCCGATGGCCACCTCGCGTGCACTGGCGCGCGTGGTCGCGAAGCGGCGGCAGAGCGGGGCGGAGCCACTGACGTTCGGCATGACGTTCCCGTTCTCGACGCACAATTATCAACTGCGGTTCTGGATGGCGGCCGGCGGCGTCGATCCCGACGAGGATGTCCAGCTCGTGGTGCTGCCACCGCCCTACATGGTCGACAGCCTCGCCAACGGCCATATCGATGCGTTCTGCGTCGGCGCGCCCTGGAATTCGATCGCGGTCGATCTCGGCATCGGTCACATCCTGCACTTCGTGTCCGACATCCTGCTCAGCGCGGTGGAGAAGGTGCTGGCGGTGCGCCAGACCTGGTCGGAGGCACATCCCGACGTGGTGGCCGCGCTGGTGCGTGCGCATCTGCGCGCCGCCGAGTTCATCGAGCAGCCCGAGAACCGGCCCGAGGTAGCACGCATCCTGAGCTCACCGGAACGGATCGGCGTCGATGCCAGCGTCATCCAGCGCACGCTCGACGGCCGGCTCAAGATCTCGCCAGACGGCACCATGCGCGAGAGCGGCCGCTACCTCCTGGTCGGGCGCGAGGCGGCGGCACGGCCCGATCCGGTGCAGGCGGCCTGGCTCTATGCCCAGATGGTTCGCTGGGGCCAGACGCCGTTCCGGCCCGAGGCGCTGAAGGCCGCCATGGCCGTGTTCAGGCCTGACCTGTACGACGCCGCATCGGGACAGCCGGCGGGCGCCGCCAATGCCATCGGCGCGTTCGCCGGTCCTCCGTTCGATCCCGCCGACGTTCAGGGGCATCTGGCTGCATTCAAGATCGGGCGCTGGAAGCCCTGAAGGCGGCGCGGCGGCGGCACCTCCGGCTGCTTTGCATGGGGTTGTTTTCAGGATTTTCGATTGGCTCCGGACCGGCGCGGTTCCCGGTACCTCGAATTGCAGCGAATGGAATTCTCGGGCGAACCCGCGGGGAGGAATATTCCTCTCGGAACCGAGTGCCTCGAGGTGGCGGCGTCGCTATTTTCGCCGCCCGCTTGAATCCGCCAGCGAACGATATTCCATATCCACGACAATGGGGCGTTGGAGATCGACCATGCGCGAACTATCGGCGGAGGCCCGCCTGCACTTTTACGCGCGACAGATTGCAAGGAAGTCCGGGAGCGGAATTCACACCGTGGCGCTCTACAGCGCCTTCGCGGTGATCGCGGCCATCGTGTTCGGCACGCTGTCCGTCCGCCCGTTCTGACCCCTCAAACAATTCAAAAGCCGCCGTCTGATAGCCTCAGGCGGCGGCTTTGTGTTGGCTGGATACCCAGAGCTCAGTAGCCGTAACCGTATCCGTAGCCCTGTCCATAGCCGCCGCAGGTGTTGCAGGTCTGCTGGACCGGCGCGTAGTAGGAATAGCCCGGCGAGACCATCTGGGTGCGTTCCTGGGTGGCGTATTGCGGCGGGATGCGCTCATAGGCGACGCCTTCGGGCGCGACCATCACGGTCTTCGGCACCATCACGGTGCGATACTGCGCCGGCGTGCGATGCGCGACGACGCGGCCCGGCGCGACCATCACGGTTTCCTGCACGGTGCGATATTGCGGCGGCACGGTCTGCACCTGATAGCAGGTCGTGCAGGGTTGCGGCGGCGGCGTATAGCAGCTGTAGCAGCCGGCCGAGGCCGCGCTGGTGAAGGCGGCGGTGGCAACCGCGGCAATGGCGAGGGAGAGCGTGGTGCGGAACATGCTTTCGTACCCAATTTCCTGAGAGGACAATCAAAGGCTCGGAAGCAGCACCTAGCAATCAAACGGCAAGTTTGGGTTTAAGAAGACTCTTAACGGAATCTAAAGGGGCCGGCACGGCGACCGGCCCACGTCAATGCTGCGGATCGGCGGCTCAGTGCGCGGTCTTGAACGGTGCGACTGTGATACCGGCTTGCTTCAGCGCCTCACGCACATTGCGGGCGATCTCCACGGCGCCGGACGTGTCGCCATGGATGCAGACGGTATCGGTCTGCATCTTGATCACCTTGCCGGTGACCGAGACGACGGCGCCGTCCTGCACCATCCGTACCACGCGATCGGCGATCACCCTCGGGTCATGCAGCACCGCGCCGGGCTTCTTGCGCGACACCAGATTGCCGTCGTCCTCATAGGCGCGGTCGGCGAACACCTCGTGCGCCATTCGAAGATTGGCGGCTTCGCCGGCGCGCACCAGTTTCGAATTGGCGAGCACCACGAACACGAGACTGGCGTCGACCGCCTTGATCGCGCTGGCGATCGCCTTCGCGGTCATGTCGTCTTCGCAAGCGACGTTGGAGATCGCACCATGCGCCTTCACATGGGTCACCTTGTGGCCGGCCGCGGTGGCGATCGCCTGCAAGGCGCCGATCTGATAGGCGATCAGGTTCTCGATCTCCGAAGATGTCAGTCCCGGCATCGGACGGCGGCCAAAGCCGTGCAGGTCGCGATAGCCGGGGTGCGCGCCGACGCTGACACCGCGCGCCTTCGCCAACTCGACCGTGCGTCGCATGATATCGGCATCGCCGGCATGAAAGCCGCAGGCGACGTTGACCGAGGTCGCAAGCTCGATCATCGCGGCATCATTGCCCATCTCCCAGGGGCCGAAGCTTTCGCCGAGATCGCAATTGAGGTCGATGGTTGAGGTCATGACGATCGATCCGCTTGTTGTTGGTATTTGCTTCAGGGTAGCGCAACTTGCCAGGTCGACACATCGACGGCGCTGATGGCCTGACCCGCGACATTCGCATCCCGCAGCGCCTCGATGTTGAGGCCGAAATCGTCGATGCCGCGGAGCCGGTCGGGGAGCGAACGCAACAGCTCATGGTACTTGATCGCCTCAGCCTGCGCCTCTGCGATCGTGAGAGCCTTGAAGCGAAACGGCCGGCCGGCGGAGATCTGCGCGAAGCGGCCGAAATCGGCGGTAATGACGGTCGCGATCTTGGGATAGCCTCCGCTGGTGCCGCGGTCCGCCATCAGCACGATCGGCTGGCCATTGCCGGGCACCTGGATGCTGCCGTTCACGGTGCCGTCGGAGACGATGTTGTGGCCGTCAAGATGCTTGATGACCGGACCTTCGAGGCGGTAGCCCATGCGGTCGCTGGTGGCCGAGATCTTCCACTCGCCGTCGACGAGCAGCTTCTTGTGCTCCTCTGCGAACTCGTCGTCCTGCGGCCCGAACACGATGCGGATCGGTGCATCGCTGGCAGCCGGCAATTCGATACGGCGCTCGGGCGCGCCGCTGGCGGCCTGCGTCTTCAACGTATCACCGCTTTGCAGCGGGCGCGGGTAGGGACTGCCGAGCCCGGCGCGGGCGTTGACGGCGAGGCTGCCGAACATCGGCTCGCCCTCGATGCCGTGCTCGATCGCGAGGTAACTGAACGATCCGCCGCGCGCAAAGCCGAGACTGAGGGTCTCGCCTTCGGCGAGGGTCGCCGAGCTGTCGAACGCGACAGTGCGGCCCCCGATATCGGCATTGCGCGAGGCGCCGGCGAGGCTGATGCGCACAGCGCCGCCGCGTGCGGTGAACGTGGCGCCGAACGGGCCGATTTCCACCGCGGCGGCAAACGGGTCATTGCCGACCAGCGTATTCGCGGCAGCGAGCGAAAGCCGGTCCATCGCGCCGCTCGGCGTCAGGCCGTAGCGTTGCGAGCCCGGACGTCCGCCGTCCTGCACCGAGCTCGCAGGGCCGATCGAGGTGACCACCAGACTGCTCATGGCGTCACCAATTCGGCGACGAACTCGCCGGCTTCGGCGGCGCGGTCCTGTTCCGCGAAGGTCTTGGCGTCGATCGCCGTGAAGGTGATGGCGTCGCCCGGCTCCAGCAGGAAGGTCGGATCGCGATGCAACTGGTAGGTCCTCACGGGGGTACGGCCGAGCAGGTGCCAGCCGCTCGGGCCGGCCAGGCATTGCACGCCGGTCTGGATTCCACCGATCGAGATGGTGCCCGCCGGGGTGACGAGCCGCGGCTCCTTGCGCCGGGGCAGGTGCAGGGTGCTGTCCAGGCCGCTGAGATAGGACCAGCCGGGCGTGAAGCCGATCATGGCGACGCGATAGTCGCTGGCGACATGGCGCGCCACGATCTGGTCGGGCGTGGTCTGGAGCGCCTTCGCCACATCCTCGAGGTCGATGCCGTGCTCGCCGCCATAGGTGACGGGAATTCGCCAGCGCCGCGTTCCGGTCTCAGACGGCGGTGCCTTGGCGGCACGCGCGAGCAGCTGCTCGCCGAGCGCATCGAAGCTGATCTGCACGGGATCGTAATGTACCAGCAGCGACCGATAGGTCGGCACGGTCTCGGTAATGCTTGCGATCGGCTCGGCCGAGATCACGCGGTCGAGCGCGAGCACCCGCCGGTTCGCGGCGTCGTCGATGGTGCGGCTGAATTCCACCGTGATGGCGCTGTCGCCACTCGGCAAAAGGCGGGGGAGACTTAAGGGTTCGGCCATGGGGTCAAAGCGGACTTGGTCGGAGCATCAAGCTAGCGTGTTTTGCATCGAAACGGAATTCGCTTCGTGCAAAATGATGCAGCAACTTCAATAAATTAATCGGCATGCGATCGATAAATTGGGCTGATCGCAGGTTTTTCTCGCAGCCCTTGACGCAACGCCTTCGCCCGGCAACATGCGGCGGTCTTTTCCTCCCATCGGAGCAAGCTTTCCAGATGTCACTGTCCACTGAGGCGATCGCGACGCTGTCGCACGTGTCCACCGCCACCATCACCACGGTCCTGCTCAAGAAGGGGCTTCGCAACATCTGGATGCGCGGCACCAAGCCCTTGAAGCCGGGGCAGGAGCGGCTGGTCGGGCCTGCTTTCACGTTGCGCTTCGTGCCGGCCCGCGAGGATCTGGCGACGCCGGAATCCTGGTCGTCGCCGATCTCGACCCGGACCGCGATCGAGGCGATGCCGGCGGGCTGCATCGCGGTGGTCGATGCGATGGGCATCACCGATGCCGGCATCTTCGGCGACATCCTGTGCGCGCGCATGGTCAAGCGCGGAGTGACGGCGCTGATCACCGACGGTGTGGTGCGCGACGTCGAGGGCGTGCTCGGCACCGGCCTGCCGGTGTGGTGCGATGGCTACGCGGCGCCGCCGTCGGTCGCAGGGCTGACCTTCGTCGGCTGGGGTGAACCGATCGGTTGCGGCGGCGTTGCCGTGTTTCCGAACGACGTGGTGGTGGCGGACCAGGACGGTGCGGTGCTGATCCCGCAGGCATTCCTCGAGCACGTGCTGGCCGAAGGGCCCGAGCAGGAGCGGATGGAGGCCTGGATCGTCAACGAGGTCAACAACGGCGCCCAGCTGCCCGGCCTGTACCCGATGAATGCCGAGACCAAGGCGCGCTACGCCGCGACCAAGAAATAACGTCAAGAAAGGGAGGTAACCCCATGGATATCCACGTTTCCGGCTCGCGGCCGACCCGCCGCGCGCCGAAGGAAAATTTCACCGGCAGCGTGCTGCAGGACCCGATCAACATGGCGCCGGCGCCGGCCCGGCTGAACGCCTCGCGCGTGTCGTTCGAACCCGGCGCGCGCACCGCCTGGCACACCCATCCGCTCGGGCAGACGCTGTACGTGATCTCCGGCATCGGTCGCGTGCAGGCCAAGGGCGGCCCGATCCGGGAAATCCGTCCCGGTGACGTGGTCTGGATTCCGCCGAACGAGAAGCACTGGCACGGCGCCTCGCCGGACAACAGCATGACCCACATCGCCATGCAGGAGGCGCTCGACGGCGTGTTCTCGACCTGGATGGAGCACGTCACCGACGAGGAATACAACGACAAGGTCGGTTGAGACGCTGCTGCTCTACAAATGAAAGCCCCGCTCTCGAGCGGGGCTTTCTGTCTCTGGGGCTTGCCGCATGCGCATATTCGCCGCGCGCTATTCGAACCACGCAGCGTAGATCTTCGCGTAGCTGCCATCCTCGCGCGCGATGTGGAGCCACTGGTCGACGAACGCCTTCAGGGCGACGTCTCGCTGCATCCAGTAGGCCTTTTCCGCGAAGTCGAACGGCTTGTCGGGATGCACGGCGCACAGCACGCCGGGATGCAGCTTCTGCTGATAGCGCGTCTCGGATGCGTCGGTCATCATCAGGTCGGCGTCGCCCTTGGCGATCTCGTCGAAGATTTTGGTGTTGTCGCCGAAGACGCGGATATCGGCCGCCTTCACGTTGGCGCGGGCAAACCGCTCGTTGGTGCCGCCGGGATTGACGATGACGCGGGTGCCGGGCCTGTCGATCTCGGCGAGCGTGTCGTACTTGCCCTGGTCGGCGCAACGCGCGATCGGCGTCTTGCCCTCGCGCATGATCGGCGTCGAGAACAAGCCCTTCTTCTGCCGGTCGAAGGTGATCGAGATGCCGCCCATCGCGATGTCGAAATTGTCGGCCTCGAAATCCTTCATCATCTGCGGCCAGGAGGTCGGGACGAATTCGACCTTGACGCCGAGCGCCTTGCCGAGCGACTGCGCCATGTCGACATCGAAGCCGCGGAAGGCCTTGGTCTCCTTGTCGAGGGAAGTGAAGGGCAGGTAGTCGCCGGTCATGCCGACGCGCAGCGTGCCGCGCTTGACGATCTCGTCGAGCCGCGACGGGGCCTGCTGCGCATGCGCGGCGGATAGCAGAAATGCGAGAGCGAGGCCGGCCAGCGCGCGAAGCATTCGAGTGTTCTCCATCCCACTTTTTTTGCAGCGGCTGTGTTTTCGCAGCGCCTGTAATGTCGTCGTGGCTCAGACGTCGTTGCTATCCCTGCGCGCCTGCAACAGGGACGCGCTGCGGCTGATCATCTCGTGCTTGAAATGCTCAAAGCGCTGCCGTGCTTCGGCCTCGCGATCGTCGACGAATTTGATCGCGGCGTCGCTGTCCATCGGGCCGTTGACGAGCGGGGTCGATCCCTGACCGACGGTCTCGTCGACATAGTATTGGCCGTTGTCCTCGCGCACCGTCCAGTGGAAGCGCAGTGCCGCCATCGGGCCGGGGCCGGATTTGGAATAGCCGTTGGCCTCGACGGGGGCTTGCGGTTGAATCGGCTCCGGCTCGCTCGACTCCGGCTCGGTCACTGCTGCTTCGACGAATAGCGGTTCGCTGGCTTCGGGTTCGTTCGGCTCGGCCTGTTCGGCTGGCTCGGCTTGTTCGATCGGCGGCGGCTCGGCCGCCGATGGCTCGGCGGGCGCAGCCTCGGTGGTGGACACGGTCGTAATGGACGCGGCTTCGACCGTAACGATCTCGACCGACGTTGGTAGGGGCGGCGGCATCGCGATGGAGACCGGCGGATCCCCGGCTGGTTCGGCTGCCTTGTCTGCCGTCCTGTCGGTTGGCTTGGCCTTCTCGGGAGGTGTCCTCGTCTGATCGAGAATGCTCGCGATCGTAGCAAGCGCATCGTCGGTCGGGTCGCTCACGGTTCGGTCTCCCAGTCATGACGCCGACGGAATCGTGCCGACGCCATTCCTATCTACCTGATCCAACTACCCTTTGTCAGCCCGGCGTCGCCCTTTGGTTAGCTCGGGCGACGCTGCCAAATTGTCAGGCGCAGACCGGCGGCCGCTTGTCCTTCCAGGGGCGCGCCTGCTCAAGCTGGGCGGCGAGACGGAACAGCAGCCCTTCCTCCCCAAGCTTGGCCGCGAACATCATGCCGAGCGGCAGACCCGCCTTGTTCCAGGCCAGCGGCATCGACATTGCGGGTTGGCCGGACATGTTGAACATCGAGGTCCCCGGCATGTAGCGGCGCAGCACCGGCGCGATATGGGTCAAGTCCTCGGACATCGTGTTCAGCTCGCCGAGACGGAGCGGCGGCGCACACAGCGTAGGGCTCAGGAAGATGTCGCAACCTTCGAAGAAGGTGGCAAGTGCACGCGAGATCTGGAATGCCGCGAGCTGTGCGGCGACGTAGTCGGCGGGGGTCATCTTGGCTGAGTTCTGGCCGCTGGCGAGCGTCAGCCGCTCGACATCGTCCGAGGTCAGAGTGCGGCCGACGCGCTGCTCGAGCAGGCGGATGGTCAGCGCGGTGTTGCCGCCAACGATCGTGGTCATGACCGCGGCCGGATCCGCCGCAAGCGGCGGGGCGCGCTCCTCGACATGATGGCCGAGGCCCGCGAGCAGTTTGGCGATGTCGCGCACCGCTTCCGCGATCTCGGGATCGATCGCGTCGCCATAGGGCGACTTGTCGGTGAAGCTGATGCGGAGCTGGCCGGGATCGCGGCCGACCTCCTGGGAAAACGGCCGCTCGGGCGGTGGCGCGACATAGATGCTCGACGGCTCCGGACCGTGGATCGCGTCCATCATGACCGCGCTGTCGCGGACGCTGATGCTGAGCACGTGGCCGACGGAGAAGCCGCCCCAGCCTTCGCCGCGATCGGGGCCGCAGGGATTGCGGGCGCGCGTCGGCTTCATGCCGAACACGCCGGAGGCGGATGCGGGAATGCGGATCGAGCCGCCGCCGTCGCTGGCATGCGCGACCGGCAGGATGCGAGCCGCGACCGCGGCACCGGCGCCGCCTGACGAGCCGCCCGAGGAATGGTCGAGATTCCAGGGATTGCGGGTCGGGCCGAACAGGCGGGATTCCGTGGTCGGCATCAGGCCGAATTCCGGGCTCGAGCTCTTGCCGAAGATGGTGAGGCCGGCGTCGAGGAAGCGCTGCGCCAGGGTGCCGTTGTGGTCGGCGACGAAGTCCTTCAGCAGGCTGGCGCCCGAGGTGGTGCGGGTGCCCGCGAGCAGGTCGAGATCCTTCAGCAGGAACGGAACGCCGGTGAACGGGCCGTCAGGCAACCCCTTGGCGATCTGGCGCTCGGCGTAGTCGTAGTGCTTGACGACGACCGCATTGATCTTGGGGTCGACGGCGGCGGTGCGCGCGATCGCTTCGTCGAGCAGCTCCTTTGCCGTCACGTCCTTGTTGCGGACGAGCTCGGCGAGACCGACCGCATCGTAGTTGCCGAATTCCTTGAAGGCCATTTGAGTACTCCGCATCGCCGGGCCGATCCTGCCGATCGGCCGCGGCGCGAACGAGGAAGGCTGGAAGCTAGAGCGCGATGCGATCAGGTTGAACCGTCATCGCGCTCTTGTTTCTTGTTTGCGCATGATCTTTTCGGAAAACCGCTTTCGCACTTTTCCGGATCATGCTCTAGCCGAGGACGTCCTGGTTGATGACATTCTGGCGCAGCGGATTGCCGTCCAGCACGCTCAGAATGTTGCGCGCAGTCTGCTCGCTCATGCGATCGACCGCCTCGACGGTCACGCCGGCCACATGCGGTGCCATGATCACGTTCGGCAGCGCGTGCAGCGGCTGGCCGACCGGCGGCGGCTCGACCTCGAACACATCGAGGCCGGCGCCGGCGAGCTTGCCCGACACCAGCGCGTCGTGCAGCGCCTTCTCATCGACGATGCCGCCGCGGGCAGTGTTGATGAGATAGGCGGTCGGCTTCATCAGCCCGATCCGCGCCGCGTTGAACAGGCCGACCGTCTCGGGGTTCTTCGGGCAGTGGATGGTGACGAAATCCGCACGCGGCAGCGCCGCTTCCAGGCTCGACACCGGCTCGCAGCCTGCCGCGGTGATCTCGCTGGCCGGCTTGTAGGGATCATAGACCAGCACGTTCATTTCCATCGCCAGACAGCGTTTGGCGGTGCGGGTGCCGATGCGGCCGAAGCCTATGATCAGCACGGTCTTGCCGTAGAGATCGAACGGCAGCACCCCGAGCCGGCTCGCCCAGGTGCCGTCCTTGACCATCGTGTGCATTTCCTGCGCGCGCTTGGCGAGCGTCAGCATCATGAACAGCGCCTGTTCGGCGACCGAGGGCGAGTTCGCGGTGCCTGCGACCATCAGCGGCACCTTGCGGCGGGACAGCGCCGGTACGTCGACGGCGTCGTAGCCGACGCCGATCCGGGTCACCACCATCATGCCCTTGGAGGCCTCGAGCTCGGCCTCGCCAAATCGGGTCGCACCGAGCGCAACACCATGGACCGGCGCGTGCTGCTCCAGCATCGCCTGGAAGTCCTTGGCGGAGATCAGATTGGGAAATTCGATGAGTTCTACGTCGTCCCGCTGGTCGAGGAGCACCCGTGCCCCCGGCGACAGAGTCTGGGTGATGAAAATCTTCTTCTTGTTGATGGCCATTTCCTGCCCTTGCGGTTTCTTGTACGCCGTCAAAGGACGGCGCCGGTCACCTCGTTTAGCAAATGCATATTGTTGAGGTCCACTGCCAATCGGAGCGGGCTGCCATCCTGCGCCCCCGCATTGGGATTGACCCGGCCGCAGAGCTGACTGCCCTCCAGCGTGAAATAGACCAGGGTCTCCATCCCCATCGGCTCGGTGACGTCGAGCACCGCGTCGAACGGCTCGACGCCGGGCTCGGCGTGCGGCCGCGCCTCCATGACATGCTCGGGCCGGATGCCGAGCAGCAACTTGTCGGTGCGCGAGAGGCTCTGGTAGCGTGCGGCGCGCGCCGGTGGCAGCGGGAAAGCGAGGCGGTCGGTGAGCCTGACATTGAGCTTGCCGCCGACATCCTCGAGCCGGCACGGCACGAAATTCATCGCGGGCGAGCCGATGAAGCTCGCGACGAACCGGGTCGCCGGCTTGTGATAGAGTTCGTTGGGCGTGCCGATCTGCTCGATCTTGCCGTGGTTCATCACCACTACGCGGTCCGCCAGGGTCATCGCCTCGACCTGGTCGTGGGTGACGTAGACCGTGGTGGTGCGGACCTTCTGATGCACCTTCTTGATCTCGATCCGCATCTGCACGCGCAGCTTGGCGTCGAGGTTGGACAGCGGCTCGTCGAACAGGAACACCTTCGGGTTGCGCACGATGGCACGGCCCATCGCGACGCGCTGGCGCTGGCCGCCGGAGAGCTGCTTCGGCTTGCGGTCGATCAGGTCGGTGATGTCGAGCATCCGGGCGGCCTCGGTAACCCGGCTCTTGATCTCGGCCTTGGGATAGTTCTTCAGCCGCAGCCCGAACGACATGTTCTCGGCCACCGTCATGTGCGGATAGAGCGCGTAGTTCTGGAACACCATCGCGATGTCGCGGTCCTTCGGCGGCACGTCGTTGACGACGTCGCCGCCGATAATGATGTCGCCGTCGGAGATGTCCTCGAGGCCCGCGATCATCCGCAAGGTCGTCGACTTGCCACAGCCGCTCGGTCCGACCAGCACCACGAACTCATGGTCGGCAATGTCGAGATCGATGCCGCGCACCGCCTCGACCTCATCGTAACGCTTCACCACCTTGCGCAAACTGACGTCGGCCATCCGTTCAACCCTTTGTCGCGCCGGCGGTGAGGCCGGCAATGTAGTAGTCCATCAGGAACGCGTAGATGATCAGCGGCGGCGCGGCGCCGAGCAGGGCGCCGGTCATGATCTGTCCCCAGTTGAACACGTCACCCTTGATCAGCGTCGTGATGATGCCGACCGGCAGCACGAGCTGGTCGGTCGAGGTGGTGAACACCAGCGGATACAGGAACTGGGCCCAGGACACGGTGAAGGCGAAGATCGTCGCCGCGATCAGGCCGGGCAGCGCGACCGGGATGAAGATGCGGGTCAGCGTCTGGAACCAACTCGCGCCGTCGATGATCGCGGCCTCGTCGAGCTCCTTCGGGATCGAGGCGAAATAGCCGATCATGATCCAGGTGCAGAACGGCACCGTCAGCGTCGGATAGATGAACACCAGCACATACCACCGATTGATGAGCTGAATACCGGTCCAGTCGCCGAACACCGCGAACATCTTGAACAACGGAATGAACAGCAGGCTGTCCGGAATGAGATAGGTGAGAAAGACGCCGGTCGCGAGTGTCGCCGAGCCCCAGAACTTCATCCGCGCCAAGGCAAAGGCCGCCGGCACACTGATCAACATCGTGATGGTGACGACGATGATGGAGACCCAGGCCGAATTCCAGAAGAAGCGCAGGAACTGGTTCGACGTCAGGAGCTCGACGTAGTTCTCGAGTGTGGGGTGGTATACCCACCACGGATTGGTCGCCGCGGAAATCTCCGCGCTGCCCTTCAACGACGTGATCAGCATGTAGAGCGGCGGCGTCAGCGAGAAGATCGCGAACAGCACCAGGAAGAAATAGGACCAGCGTAGGGCCCAGGTCCGATCGCGGCTCATGCTGCCGTATTTGACCTTGCGGGTCGGCCCGGACTTGTCGATCGTCATCGTGCTCATCAGGATTCGTTCCCGCGTTTGGTGATGTCGCGCAGGATGAAGATCGCCGCGACCGCGAGGATCGGCACCATGAATAGCGAGACGCTGGCGCCGAGCGGGATGTCGCTGCCCTCGATGCCGACGCGGAACGCCCAGGTCGCGAAGATGTGGGTATGATCGAGTGGCCCGCCGGCGGTCAGGATGCGCACGATGTCGAAATTGGCAAAGGTGACGATCAGCGAGAACAGCGTGGTAATCGCGATGATGTTGCGCATCATCGGCAGCGTCACGTACCAGATGCGCTGCCACCAATTGGCGCCGTCGATCGCTGCCGCTTCATAGAGCTGCTCGGGCACCGATTTCAACGCCGCCAGATACATGATCATGAAGAACGGCGCGCCGTACCAGACGTTGACCAGGATCACCGAGAAGCGCGCCCACATCGCATCGCCGGTCCACGGGATCGGCCCGATGCCGAAGAAGGACAGCGTGTAGTTGAAAGCGCTGTAGGAGGGATCGAACAGCCATAGCCAGGCCAGCGTGCTCATTGCCGGCGGGATCACCCATGGCACCAGCAGCATGCCGCGCCATTTGCGCTGCTTGTTGGCGGGCACGTTGTGCACGAAATGCGCGACGATGAAGCCGATCAGCGCCTTGAAGACCACCGCGGAGATCGCGAAAATGCAGGACTGCTTGACCACCAGCCAGAAGGTGTCGCGCTTGAACAGGAACTCGAAATTGCCGAAGCCGACGAACTTCGTCATCGCCTTGTTCAGCGTCGCCAGATGCAGCGAATACAGCGCCGGGTAGAGCACGAGAACCGCGATCAGGACGATCAGCGGCAACGTCATCAGGAACGCGGCCATCGATTTGCGCCGCAGCGCGTTGCGCAGGCCGCCGCGTCTTCGCCCAGGCTGGGCCACCGCCGCGCGGTTGGATTGGAATGCGACATCAACCATAACGCAGGTCCCTCGCGCGGGTCGGTTGCACAGTTCGCCGGTTCAGCGGCAGGAATGCAAAGACGAGACTGCGCGCGGCCGGCACTATCGGCGGCCGCGCGAAGCTCGCTTGCCGTCAGCTTCGCATGAAGCCTTCGCACTCGCCCTCGGCCCAGGTGAGGGTCTTCTCCATGCTTTCACCCTGGTAGTATCTGAGGCACATCTTGGTCAGAGTGGCTTGGAAATAGATCTGCTGGGCAATCTTCGGCGGCGCAGGTGACGCGGCGATCGACAGGATTTGGTGGTTGTTGGGGTTGGGGTAATGGTAGAGCGTGCCCTTAGGCGGCGACTGCTCTTGCCATATCTTCAACGTGGTCAAATTGGCGAAGGCGGGAAGATCGTAGCCGCCACTGGCGTTGACCAGCCGCTCGATCGATGCCGGCTGCGACAGATGCGTCAGCAGGCTCTTTGCGGCTTCCTTGTTCTTGGAGAAATTCCAGAGCGACAGGAAGTAGGGCAGGAACGGTGCGAAGCGGCCCTTGGGACCGGCCGGGAAACCGTGGGTCCAGCACTGCTCGGCGATCTGAGGCGCATCGCGCTTGGCGACGGCCCATGCGCTTGGCGGGTTCATGATCATCGCGCCCTTGCCGGCCACCAGCCATTTGTTGTTGGAGGCGTCGTCCCATGCCGCCACGTCGGGCGGCAGGAAGGCGATCAGCTTCTTGTAGAAGTCGACCGCCTGGCGGACCGCGTCGGTCTTGACCGTCAGGTTACCCTTGGCGTCGACCAACTCGGCCCCGAATGACTGGAAGATCGCGCCGGCGGTATCGACACTGTCGCTGGTCTCACCAAGCCCGATCCCGAACGGGAAGCCAGCCTTCTGACACGCCTCGGCCGCCTTCAGGAAGCTATCCAGCGTCCAACTGTCAGCCTTCGCCGGGCTGCCTGCCGGATACATCTCCTGCACGTCGATGCCGGCGTACTTCTTCATCAGGTCGATACGAGAGCAAGGCCCCTTGATCTGGCTGCCGAGACAAGTGGGAACACCGAGCCATTTGCCGTTCGCCTGGCCGAGGTATTTGACCGTGCCGTTGACCTCGCCATTCTGCTTGATGAGCGGCTCCATGACGTCGTTGACCGGCTCGAGCTGCTCGGCATTGGAGTGCACCCACCACGTTGGCATCGCGAAGATGTCGTGGCCTGTCTTCGCCTGCGCTTCGGCCGCGATCGTAACGAGGTTCTTGTTGCCCACGCTGGTGATATAGTCGATCTGGACCTCGACCTTCTCCTTCTCGGCCCACTCCTTGACCAGCGCGGTCGACTCGTTGTTGGCGCCGGGCACCCAGTGATCCCAGAAGCCGATAGAGAGCTTTCCGGCTGCGTGCGCGCCACGTACGTAAGGAGCTGTGATCAGTGCGGCCGATGACAGCGCTGTCGCTGCAACGAATTGTCGGCGTGAAAGCGTCTTCCGTGACATGGCGTTCCCTCCCTGGCGAGCCACCGGACAAAAGACTTTCGGATCCCGTTGTTGTTTGTGCGTCGCGTCGGCGCGATCTCTCGGGATTTCGTTGTGTCCGATCAGAACAGAATTGCCGTCGTCTGTCGAGAAACGAGATGCCCGTGCCACGTAGTACTAACGTTGTGGTCAAATCGCAGGCAGCGTGGTTCGTGGCATTGCGGTTGCAGGTTGTTTGCAACGGTTTTCGCGATCATGCTGCGACGCACGCAGCGCGCGACGCGGACAGGTCCGGCGGGCGCGTGCGCCGTTGAGCCGCAGGTTTCCAGCCGGACCTGCTCGAACCGTCTTCGTCATGTTGATGCCCAGCGCGATCGATAGACTTGCCGAAGCCAGAGAAGATAAAGTCCAGACCAGTCCCACCTGCGTTAACTCCTCAATCCACCATCGATCACGGAGACCCGATCATGCTCATTCCGGTAGCGAAGCTGCGAGCACGGCGGAAATTGTGCGTCGCGGTTGCGGCCGCCATTGTCGCGTTGTTCGCACTGCCTCACATCGTCAATGCGCAGCTCGTGCAGGGCGTCGAGAAGGGCGCGCGTGAGGGCAACAAGGCCGCCGGACCGGTCGGCGGCGTGTTGGGCGGCGCGATCGGCGGCGTGGTTGGCGTGGTGACGGGCGTGACCGGGGTGTTCACCGGCAACAATCCCAACAACACCAGTCCCAATCCCGGCAATGGCAAGAACGCTCAGGCGCCGGCGTCCGGCGACAAGCAGGGCGCGAGGGGGACCAAATCGGCGAAGGCCGCCGCCAAGAATGCGAAACAGCAGACGGCGGTGCTGACCCAGGATGGGGCGCCGCAACTGACGGCGGAGCAAATGGTCGCCAACAGCGATGCCAACATCGAGCGGATCAAGAAGGAGCTGAACCTCACACCGGAGCAGGAGAAGCACTGGGCTGGCTTCAACAGCGCGATGCACTATCTCGGCCACAACGGCGCCGACCGCCTCAACTTGAGGATCGCCCGGGCGCAGCGCGATCCGCCCGACGACATCATCGAGCAGATGCGCAACGAGGCCCAGTTCCTCAACGACCGCGCGGTCGATCAGCGCGGCGTCGCCGACGCGGCGGAGCCGCTCTATGCGAGCCTCGACGACAAGCAGAAACAAATCTTCATCAACGAGATGGTCCGCCTCAGCCACGAACGCGGGCTCGATTGACGATCGGTTGCCGCTGTTTGGGATGGTGGGTTCAAAGCAAGCGCTGGACGGACATGTGTGTGAGGCCTCCATGCCGCTAGTTGAGTGAGGATCGCCGGGATGTTTCGCTGGTTCCGACGTGCTGGCGCAGCGCCGACCGAAGAGCAATTGCTCCTAAGTCAGGCACTGATCGGCTATCCGCAATATGCGCCGCCTGACTGGGATATGGTTTCCTCGGACGATGACGAGGACAGGAAGAGATGGGCTGAGTCCAGCAAGAAATACGCACAGTTCTTCCACGATAGCAGAGCTCCGCGTCTGGATGCGTTGCGCGGCTTCCTTGCGCGCTTCGAAATCGTAGCCGGTTTGGACGATGCAGGCGTGATGGCCGTGTCCTCTTGGTTGCCACGATATGCGGACCTGCTCGTCGGCGGTTTCGACCAGAATGTCGTAGATGCGTACAAGGGGCTCAAGGTGCCTTGGACCGGGCCCCTGAACGGCCTGAATCCAATCTTCGATCTCGGGGTTTACTATGCGGAATGCCTTTGGTGTCGAAGGACGAAACTGAAATGGATAGTCCTTCGTGCGCCCGGCTCGGGTGTAGCGTCTCACCTGATTTCCGGCCTTCCGGGCGGAAAACTGTTCGATCCAATTTCGTGGATGCGCGTGCATTGCAGCAACGTCCGCGCTTCAAAGAACTCGGTCAATAAGATGAACTCCATCGAACCGTGGGAACTCAGGGCGGAGAGCTTCTATAGAAAAGTGCTCTCTGATGCTCCCCCGGGCCGCAGGAGTCGAACGGCACACGCCGACCCGCGCCAATTGCGGAGTGGGGACGAATAGCCGGGCCACCATGCCCTGGGGTAGGTTAAAGGCGCAGCACCCGGCTATTCTGCCGCAGCGGCGCGGCTTGGTTAGCTCGTCATTCAATGTTGAAGAAAAACGGACCGGATCACGCCCGACTGATGGCCGAGTCTGGGCCTTGTCGGGAACCGATTGCTCGACGTGAATGAGACATGAAAATGCCGGGCAGGCGCGCCGGCCAATTGTTGAGCAGACCGGTTCAGCGCGGGCGGTCCAGCACTCGTCGGCTCAGACCTTCGGGAAGTTCAGCTCCACGCCGACGCCATCGGGATCGTAGAGGAATATCTGGGTGTCGCCGGTGCGCGGCACGATCTGTTCGCGGAAGCTGACGTTCTTCGCCTGCAAGCGCTTGCGCACACCTTCGACATCGGTGGCGGCAAAGGCGATATGGTCGAGGCGGCCGGTGTCCTGATATTTCTTCTTGGTGCCGCGCACGACGATGCCGTCGCGCGGCTCGCGGGTGCCCATCAGATGAACGGTGGCCTGACCGCCGGAATACAGCCAGTAGCCGGGGAAATCGAGCGGCGGCCGGTCGCCATTCTCGAGCCCGAGCTCGTCGCAATAGAACTCCTTGGTCTTTTCCAGGTCCTGCGGCTCGATGGTGAAATGCTGTAGTCCACCCAATGGCATGGTTCTTCTCCCTGAGAATTTAGATCAAACGAAGCTGAGGTCGGCATCGACGCCCAGCATCCAGGCGCCGACGGTCTCGAAATGGCTGAAGCGGCCCTGCAATTGCTGGGTCACGGTGTGGATGTCGCGGAAGCGCCGCTCCAGCGGATGGCCATCGAAGATCGCGGTGGCGCCCGCGGTGCTGTAGGCGAAGTCGACCGCCTCGCGCGCCTTGTGGATGGCATGGGTTGCCGCCATCCGGATCGTCATGCGTTGCGCGACCGTGATGCTGTGGCCGGCGACCAGATCCTTCCAGATGTCGGCCATCGATTGCAGCAGGAAGGCGCGGGCGGCGCGCAGGTTGACTTCGGCCTGGGCGAGCCCGGACTGCACCACGGCGTTGTCGCGCAGCGTCTTCGTCATGCCGCGCGGCACCTTGTTGCGGGCGACGTCGACGAAATTGTCCAGCGCGCTGCGCGCAATGCCGCAGGCGACGCCGGCAAAGCCGACCTGGTAGCAGGTGTGGTTGCTCATCCGGTACAGCGGGCCGTCTTCGCGGCACTCGCGGTCGAATTCGCGGGTGATCGAATGATCGGCACGAACGAAGAAGTCGTTGAGCGCGAACTGGTCGCTGGCGGTGCCGCGCAGCCCGACCGTATTCCAGATGTCGGTCCATTCGACGTCTTCGGTCCGCACCAGCATGGTGCGCTCGGCCTGCTCGCCATTGGCATCGCGGCGTGGCGAGCCGTCCGCGGCGTAGATCGGGCAGTGGGCGCCGAGCCAGGTGGCGTGCCGTCCGCCTGACGCGAACGACCAGGTCCCGGTGACGCGGTAGCCGCCCTCGCACTCGACCGCCTTGACCTTCGGGCCAGGCCCCCATGCGAGCACGGCGCGCGGGTCGGCGAACACTTCCTGCGCGACCGGCAGGTCGAGATAGGCGGCCGACATCGCGCAGCCGCCGGCCTGGCTCAGGCACCACGCCGTCGAGGCGTCGGCCCTGGCGATGGTCTCGATGGCATGGAAGAAGGTGACGGGATCGGTTTCGATCCCGTCGGTCGAGCGCGGCAGCAGCAGTCGGAACAGCCGGGCCTCATGCAGCCGGTCGAGCAGGTCGCGCGGCAGCCGGCGTGTCGTCTCGATCTCGTCGGACGCCGCGGCGACCGCGTCCCTGATCGCGTCGGCGCGGGCGATCACCTCGCGATCGCCGGCAATGTCAGCTGAAGTCAGATTCATGGTCGCCTCCCTCAGGCGCGCCGGATCGTCGCCGGGGCCTCGACGTCAGCCGCCGCATTGAGCTCCTTGTCGATCTGCTCGATCGACTTGCCGCGGGTCTCGAGCCCGAAGAGCAGATAGACCGCGCCGGCCATCAGGAACCAGCAACCGAGATAGACGAAGGCGGTCGGAATCTGGGTCAGCGGCACGTCCGGCTTGAGATAATTGTTCGAGCCGACGATCAGGGCAAGGCCGACCGGGCCGATGATCTTGCCGATGCCGCCGAAGCCGTAGGCCGACCCCATGCCGGTGGTGCGCAGATGCGAAGGCCAGACCTCCGCCGCATACGGACCGACGATCGCAAAGCCGCCGTCCGCGAAGAAGAAGGCTGCACCGAGCAGCAGCCAGAATGCCGACATCCCGAACAGCGTCGCGTCGTAGTGATAGCCGGCAATGATCGTCAACGCCCCGGCGCCGAGGCCGAGCAGGCCGCCGGCGACGCGCCGCCCCAGCAGCTCGGAGAACCAGGAGAACGAGATGCGGCCGAGGAAGCCGGTGACGCTGAGCAGGATCATCATCTTGGCGGCCTCCTGCGGCGTCACCTTCAGCAACAACACGAACAGCGCGGGCGCCCACAGCGTGATGCCATAGACGCCGGTCTGCGCCCCGGCGTTGCCGAGCCAGGAGACGATCAGGCTGCGCGGATATTTGAACAGGTCGAACCAGCTCGTCTTGACGACCGGACCGGCGTCGGCGGCGCTCGGCAAGGGCAGTTCGGACGGCTCGACCTGCAAGGCCCAGGCGAGCGACCTGCGCGCTTCGTCATAGCGTCCTTGCCGGCACAGCCAGCGCGGCGACTCCGGGACCCAGAGCCTGACCAGCAGCACCAGCACCGCCGGCAGCACGCCGATCGCAAACAGCAGCCGCCACTGGTCGGTACCCATGATCGCTCCCAGCACCGCGCCGAGACCGACACCGAGCGGGATCACGCAGGTGACGAGCCCGCCGACCCAGCCACGCTTGTGCGAGGGCATGAATTCCTGCACCAGCGGCAGGTCGACACAATAAAGGCCGCCAACGCCAGTGCCGACGAAGAAGCGCAGGATCGCCAGATAGACCCAGCCATTGTCGGGGGTGAAGTAGAGCAGGCCGGTCGCGATCGAGAAGTTCAGCACGGTGCCGATGAAGACGACACGGCGTCCGATCCGGTCGGCGAGCCAACCCCAGAGATAGGCGCCGACGATGGCGCCGATGCCGGAACTCATCAGCACGGTGGCCGACTGGCCGAAGGTGAGTTTCCACGGACCGATCAGGAATGCGAGCACGAAGCCGATCAGGAAGTAGTCGAAGAATTCCAGCGCATCGCCGATGATGGCCGCCGCAAGGATCTTGATCTGGTTGCCGGTCAGAGTCGTCCGGCGATCGAGAATCTCGAACATGGCGCGTCTCCCCATGGCGCCAGTTCATTGTTGTTCGGAGCGAGCGTCGCGCCAGCGCATCGCTGATGGAAGGAGGCTATCCTCCCGCGCTTGCGACCGACAAGCCCGGGCCGACGCGGGGCTCGTCTGCACCGACGCGATAAGCAATTCGGCTTACTGCCGCGCACAAATCGCGGTGCGAAAACCCGATGCGAGCCGCCGGAGCCGTTGACTCCCGCGGGGCCGATCCTCAAGGGTTTGCCTCGGGGAAATGCTGAGGGGCATACTGGATGGACGAGAAGCGCAGGCATCCGCGAACCGAGGTCAATGAACCCGGCTATGTCTCGTCGGGCGGTTCGGTCATGCATTGCACGATCGTGAACATTTCGCCGGAAGGAGCGGCCATCGAAGTCGAGAATCCCGCCTTCGTCCCGCATCGCTTCCGCCTGGTGAGGGCCAACGACGCCTCGGTTGTCTACGAATGCCAGGTGATCTGGAGCAAGAAGACGCGGATTGGCCTGAGCTTCGTGCCGACGGCCTGAGCATGCCACACCGGTTCCGACCACGTTCCGAATAGCCTCGACCGGCCTGTCACGCGTCCTTCGCGCGGCCTGACGCGGCGCAAAAAAAAGACGGCTCCGCGCTTGCGCGCCGAAGCCGTCTGGGATGGTCGTTTGCCGATTACGAACACCGCTTCAACGCGAGGCCGACGGCTTCGTTCCGGGTGGCTTGGAAAATCTGTCCGGGCCGGTGTCAGCGCCACATGCCACGCATCCGGGCACCGATGTCGATCGGCGGTGCCCGATTGGCGGATGAAGCCTGTCCGGCGGCGGCGCGCGGCCAGGTGGTCCGCTCGAATATCGGAAGCAGCCGCTCCGGGATAAAGCGGGTGCGCGAGGCGTACATGTGGCGGTCGCCTTTGGCGGCCTGGCCGTGGACGAAAAAGCGCTGCGGCACCATGAGATGCAGATCATCCTTGGCCCGGGTCATTGCGACATAGAGCAGGCGCCGCTCTTCCTCGAGCTCGGCTGATGTGCCGGCACCGAGGTCGGACGGCATGCAGCCGTCGACGACGTTGAGCACATAGACCGATTTCCACTCCTGCCCCTTGGCGGAGTGGATCGTCGACAGGATCAGATAATCTTCGTCGAGCAGCGGCACGCCGGCCTGGTCGCTGGTCGCGTCGGGCGGATCGAGTGTGAGCTCGGTGAGGAAGCGCTCGCGTGACGGATAGCCGGCGGCGATCTGTTCGAGTTGAATGAGGTCGGCGCGGCGAACTTCGCTGTCCTCGTGAATGCGGTCGAGATGCGGCTCGTACCAAAGCCGGGCGCGCTCGATGTCGACAGGCCATTCAGAGTAGCGGAGGTTCTCGATCGCCTCGACGAACAACCGCCAGTCGGCGCCTGCACGGGGCGGCGCGGGCAGCGCCGTGAGCGCGGCGATCGGATCGGCGGCTTCGGCCATGCGGTCGAGCACGCGCTGCGCGGAGGCCGGCCCGACGCCGGGCAGCAGATGCAGGATACGAAAGCCGGCGACCCGGTCGCGCGGATTGGCGGTGAAGCGCAGCAGCGCCAGCATGTCCTTGACGTGCGCGGCATCGAGGAATTTAAGGCCGCCGAATTTCACGAATGGGATGTTGCGGCGGGTCAGCTCGACCTCGAGCGGGCCGCTGTGCGACGAGGTGCGGAACAGCACGGCCTGGTGCTTCAACAGCGCGCCTTCCTCACGGTTCGCCAGCACCTGCTCGACGATGTAGCGGGCCTGATCGGCCTCGTCGCGCACCGTCACGAGCAGCGGCTTGCGGGTCGAGGTGCGGTCGGTCCACAGGTTCTTGGTGAAGCGTTCCTTGGCGAGCGAGATCACGCCATTGGCCGCCGACAGGATCGGCTGCGTCGAGCGATAATTGCGGTCGAGCGTGACGATCTCAGCCGCCGGGCTGAACTGGTTCGGGAAGTCGAGGATATTGCGCACCGTGGCGGCGCGGAATGAATAGATCGACTGCGCGTCGTCGCCGACCACGGTCAGTCCGCGCCCTCCGGGCTTGAGCGCGAGCAGGATCGAGGACTGCAAGCGGTTGGTGTCCTGATATTCGTCGACCATCACATGGTCGAAACGGCCGCCGATCTCTTCGGCCAGCGCCGTGTCCGTCACCATCTGTGCCCAGTAGAGCAGCAGGTCGTCGTAATCGAGCACGCTCTGCCGCTGCTTGGCTTCGACATAGGCCCCGAACAGCTGTTTCAATTGATCAGCCCAGCCGGAGCACCAAGGAAAGAACTGGCCGAGCACGGCCTCGATCAGCATCTCCGCGTTCACGCAGCGCGAATAGATCGCAAGGCAGGTGCCCTTGGTGGGGAACCGGCTTTCGGTGCGTGAGAAACCAAGATCGTGGCGGACCAGATTCATCAGATCGGCGGAGTCCTCGCGATCATGGATCGTGAACGCCGGGTCGAGGGCGATGCGTTCCGCGAATTCGCGCAACAGCCGCGCGCCGATGCCGTGGAACGTGCCGGTCCAGTTCAGCGCGTCGGTCATGACGGAGGCGCGGTCACCGAGCACCCGCCGTGCGATGCGCGCGACGCGGCCAGCCATCTCGGCGGCCGCGCGGCGCGAAAAGGTCATCAACAGGATACGACGCGGATCGGCGCCTGCGACGATCAGATGCGCGACACGGTGGGCGAGCGTATTGGTCTTGCCGGAGCCAGCGCCGGCGATCACCAGCAGCGGGGCGCCGACGGTGCAATCCTTGCCGACCCCGTGCTCAACGGCGCGGCGTTGCTCGGAGTTGAGCGCATCGAGATAGGCTGTGTTGGCTGGATCAGGCACGAATCACCCCCACGAAACGCTAACAGACATTGCGATTCAGAGGGGCGAACACGCCGGGGTGTGGGCCGAGAAATTAGATTGACATTAACGCGGTGCGGAGCACAACCGCGCCATGGGTGATGTTTATGGGTGAAGTATCCAAATCCGACACGCCGCTGAAGGCGACGTTCAAGGTGCGGCTGAACGGCGAGACGGTAACGCTCGCGACCGTCGGCCAGGCCTACCGCTTCATCAGCAATCTCAGTGCTGTCGAATGGATGGAGTTCCGCTCGCTGCATGGCGACGCCGTGGCTGCGTTGGAGAGAGCGGCCGGCAATGCCATGCTGACGGTGCAGGCGACGAATGCGCTGCGGACGCTGTTCGTCCGCGCAAAATTGCTTTGAAAAGACAAGATTGCCTTGAAAAGAAATGGGCCGCCTTGGCCCTCCGAGGCGGCCCGAGAGTGCGGCCAAAGCGTATCAGCGCCCAGCCGTCGCGTGTACCGCCGTTACCTTGTTTGCGGCCATAACGACCAGCGCGTTACGCAACGGCCGTCGATTCGGCTGTAGCTGCCACGCCACAATCACAAGCCAAGGTCGTCGACGAGGCGGTCATACACAAGGGCAGAGCGGAGATTCATGGTCGCGATCTTCAGATAGCTGGGTTCGCGCATGGCGTTGTTGAACATCATGATCGCCGACTTCCAATAACCGCGCTCGCGCTGATCAACATTGAGCTTGGACAGGTAGTCCGCGGCGTCGCCGACGGTCGCGAGCGTTCGTCCATCCTTCAGCGTGATCGTGAACGCAAGCGGCGATCGCTTCTCCAGCTCCAGCACGTGGGCCCCCCAAAGGCAAAGCAGCAACAGCAATAATGAAACAACCAACTGTGCCGCTATATCAAAGCCTAAAGTGGGTGTCCGGACCGAACCGCATGCGCGGCCCGGAATTCAGAATGAGTCCGCAAGCGCGATCTCGGCCCTCAGGGCATCGATGCGTCGTTCCGCTTCCTCTGACGTCAGGTCGCGCGCGTACTGGTTTGGCTGGTAGGCCTCCTCGGCGAGGCTCCTCAACCGCAACGCCTGGGCGCGGCTCATCAGACCGCTCATGCGCTCTGCAACCCCGCCAAATCTCACCGCTGCCATGCTCATCGCTCACCTCGCTTGCCGGATCGTGACTTGACAATATGTTCTATTTTTGTTCTAACAAGCCATGGACAACAAAATCAATGAAATTCGGCGTCGGATCAGCACCTTGCGGGCGGAAATGACCCTGGTCGAGGCAACGATCCGGGATCAGGTCAATCACGATCTTGATTGCACTGAAGCGTCCTATCGACTGCTCGCGATGCGCGCAGAAGTGGCTGAATTGATCGGCCGGTGGAGGGCGGCCGGCGGCGGCGATCGGCTCCCGACGGTCCGGGAGCGGCTGAGCCGAAGCTACGGGGATCGCCCGGTAGCGCCGGCAAAATCAGACAAGGCCAAACCCGTGCCGGGCCAGGAGAGCGCCAAGGTGCGCCCCGAACGGCCGGTCGACAGGGTCTGAGGGAAACGCGGATCGCGCCCAAATGAGGTTTCGGGGCAGGAACCCGATCCGCAGGATCTGCATTTTGTTGTGGTGAGAGCCAACACCACAGCATCGCCCAGCGCCATGATCGCCGACCCGACCGCGCCGCCGCGGGTATCGATGAATGACGATCGCAGTCCGCTGTTGACGCTGATCTCCTGCGTCAGCTGCATCAGGACGATGCGGCTCGAGAGCAGTCATCCGGGCAGCGAGGGCAGGGATATTCTCCAATACCGCTGCGAACAATGCAGCCACATCGAGCGGGTGCAATTGGTGCGGCGAAGCTGGCCAGCGGACCGCTAGTCTTTCGATCGTGAATCAAGATCGTACAATCGGCGCGAGCATGCGGGTGGCGTCGTCAACCAGCTCTTCAGCCCGCAAGAGAGATTTGCATTCGCGGCGAACATGCTTCGTTTTCGTCGCTTCGAATCCTTAACCATCGCCACACACGCAATGTTGCAGGCGAATGACGAGCAACGGGAGCGCTGATCAGGTTCAGCGAAAAAGTTCCACCATTGGTTGGAACTTTTGGTTCCGGTCGCGATTAACGCACTCGGTTTGCGTCACAAATCGCGGTTTTGACGTTTTCCCGCTTGAATACATCTAGGGCAATCATTCTTATGACCACACTGGCTGCTCCGAGTCCCTGGATTCGCGGCCAGCGCGTAGGGGAAATTTCATGACCGATCTCGGTTCGCCGCCTCGTCCCCGTGCTCAGACACGCCGCGGCCAACCATCGAACGAAAGCCTCGATTCCTCGCACGATCTGCTGCAATCCCTGCAGGCGATGCGCGGTGGCGACTTCTCGGTACGGATGCGTGGCGACTATCTCGGCATCGACGGCAAGATCGCGGATGCCTTCAATGAAATCGCTGCGGCGAACGAGCGCATGGCGCAGCAATTGGCGCGCGTCGGCCAAGTCGTCGGCCGCGAGGGGCAAACCCGCCAGCGCGTCAATTTCGGCCTCGCCAGCGGCGCCTGGGCTGACATGGAAAGTTCGGTCAACACCCTGATCGACGATCTGTTGTGGCCGACCCGCGAAGTGACCCGCGCGGTGGCGGCGGTGGCGCAGGGCGACCTGCTGCAAACCGTGCAGCTCGACGTCGAGGGCCGGCCGCTGCGCGGCGAATTCCTGCAATCGGCCAACATCGTCAACACGATGATCAAGCAACTCTCGGTGTTCACCTCGGAGGTCACGCGCGTGGCCCGCGAAGTCGGCACCGAGGGCAAGCTCGGCGGCCAGGCCCAGGTGCCGGAGGTGACCGGCGTCTGGAAGGACCTGACCGAGAGCGTCAACTCGATGGCCAACAATTTGACCGGCCAAGTCCGCAACATCGCCGAGGTGACGATCGCGGTTGCCAACGGCGACCTGTCCAAGAAGATCACGGTCGACGTCCGCGGCGAGATCCTGCAGCTGAAGGAAGCCATCAACACGATGGTCGATCAGCTGCGTTCATTCGCCTCCGAAGTGACGCGCGTGGCGCGCGAGGTCGGCACCGACGGCAAGCTCGGCGGCCAGGCCATCGTGCCCGGCGTCGCCGGCACCTGGAAGGATCTGACCGACTCGGTGAATGCGATGTGCGGCAACCTGACCGCCCAGGTCCGCAACATCGCCAACGTCACCACGGCGGTGGCGCGCGGCGACCTGTCGCGCAAGATCACGGTCGACGTCAGCGGCGAGATCCTCGAGCTGAAGGACACCATCAACACGATGGTCGACCAGCTCAACTCGTTCGCCTCGGAAGTGACCCGCGTGGCGCGCGAAGTCGGCACCGAGGGCAAGCTCGGCGGCCAGGCCCAGGTGCCGGGCGTCGCCGGCACCTGGAAGGACCTGACCGACAACGTCAACTTCATGGCATCGAACCTGACCGCGCAGGTTCGCAACATCGCCGAGGTCGCGAGCGCGATCGCCGGCGGCGACCTGTCGAAGAAGATCACGGTGAACGTGTCGGGCGAAATCCTTCAGCTGAAGGAAACGCTCAACACCATGGTGGACCAGCTCAACGCCTTCGCCTCGGAAGTGACGCGCGTGGCGCGCGAGGTCGGTACCGAGGGCAAGCTCGGCGGCCAGGCCAATGTGCTCGGCGTCGCGGGCACCTGGAAGGACCTGACCGACAACGTCAACTTCATGGCGTCGAACCTGACCGCCCAGGTCCGCAATATCGCGGGCGTCACCACCGCCGTTGCCAATGGCGACCTGTCGAAGAAGATCACGGTCGACGTGCGCGGCGAGATCCTCGAGCTGAAGGACACCATCAACACGATGGTCGACCAGCTCAACGCCTTCGCCGGCGAGGTGACGCGCGTCGCGCGCGAGGTCGGCACCGAAGGCAAGCTCGGCGGCCAGGCCGAAGTGCGCGGCGTCGCCGGCACCTGGAAGGACCTGACCGACAGCGTCAACTCGATGGCGTCGAACCTGACCGCCCAGGTCCGCAACATTGCCGAGGTCGCGACCGCGGTGGCGAAGGGCGACCTGTCGAAGAAGATCACGGTGAACGTGTCGGGCGAAATCCTTCAGCTGAAGGAAACGCTGAACACGATGGTGGACCAGCTCAACGCCTTCGCGGGCGAAGTGACGCGCGTGGCGCGCGAGGTCGGCACCGACGGCAAGCTCGGCGGCCAGGCCGAGGTGCCCGGCGTCGCCGGCACCTGGAAGGATCTGACCGACAGCGTCAATTCGATGGCCGGCAATCTGACCGCGCAGGTCCGCAACATCGCCGAGGTCGCGACCGCGATCGCCGGCGGCGACCTGTCGCGCAAGATCACGGTCGACGTGCGCGGCGAGATCCTTCAGCTGAAGGAAACGCTCAACACGATGGTCGACCAGCTCAACCGCTTCGCGGGCGAGGTGACGCGCGTGGCGCGCGAGGTCGGTACCGACGGCAGCCTCGGCGGCCAGGCCAACGTGCCCGGCGTTGCCGGCACCTGGAAGGACCTCACTGATAACGTCAACTCGATGGCCGGCAACCTCACGGCCCAGGTCCGCAACATCGCCGAGGTGACCACCGCGGTGGCGCGCGGCGACCTGTCGCGCAAGATCACGGTCGACGTGAAGGGCGAGATCCTCGAGCTGAAGAACACCATCAACACGATGGTCGACCAGCTCAACGCCTTCGCCGGCGAGGTGACGCGCGTGGCGCGCGAGGTCGGCACCGAAGGCAAGCTCGGCGGCCAGGCCGAGGTGCCCGGCGTCGCCGGCACCTGGAAGGACCTGACCGACAACGTCAACTTCATGGCGTCGAACCTGACCGCGCAGGTCCGCAACATCGCCGAGGTGGCGAGCGCGATCGCCGGCGGCGACCTCTCGAAGAAGATCACGGTGGACGTCCGCGGTGAGATCCTGCTGCTCAAGGACACCCTGAACACGATGGTCGAGCAGCTGCGCTCGTTCGCCGCCGAAGTGACGCGCGTGGCGCGCGAGGTCGGTACCGAAGGGCGGCTGGGCGGCCAGGCCGTGGTGCCCGGCGTCGGCGGCACCTGGAAGGATCTCACCGACAACGTCAACCTGCTGGCTGCGAACCTGACGACGCAAGTCCGCAACATCGCCGAGGTGACCACGGCGGTGGCGCGCGGCGACTTGTCGCGCAAGATCACGGTCGACGTGAAGGGCGAAATCCTCGAGTTGAAGAACACCATCAACACGATGGTCGATCAGCTCAACGCCTTCGCCGGCGAGGTGACGCGCGTGGCGCGCGAAGTCGGCACCGAGGGCAAGCTCGGCGGTCAGGCCGAGGTGCGCGGCGTCGCCGGCACCTGGAAGGATCTCACCGACACCGTCAACGTGATGGCGGCGAACCTGACCGAGCAGGTGCGTGGCATCGTCAAGGTGGTGACCGCGGTCGCCAACGGCGACCTGAAGCAGAACCTGACCGTGAAGTCGAAAGGCGAGGTGGCCGCGCTCGCCGACACCATCAACAACATGACCGAGACGCTCGCGACCTTCGCCGAACAGGTCACCAGCGTGGCGCGCGAGGTCGGCGTCGAGGGACGGCTCGGCGGTCAGGCCAACGTGCCCGGCACCGCCGGCACCTGGAAGGATCTGACCGGCAACGTCAATCTGCTGGCGGCCAACCTGACCTCACAGGTGCGCGCGATCGCCGAAGTGGCGACCGCCGTGACCAAGGGCGATCTGACGCGTTCGATCCAGGTCGACGTCCGCGGCGAAGTCGCCGAGCTCAAGGACAACATCAACACGATGATCGGCAACCTCCGTCTCACCACGGAGCGCAACACCGAGCAGGACTGGTTGAAGACCAATCTGGCGCGCTTCACCAACATGTTGCAGGGCCAGCGCGATCTTGCGACCGTGGGTCGTCTGCTGCTGACCGAGCTGGCGCCGCTGATCAACGCGCATATGGGCGTGATCTACCAGGTCGACAATCCGGAGAATGCGCAGTTGCGCCTGCTGTCGGCCTACGCCAGCGACAGCAGCAACCCGCATCCGCAGATCGTGCAGTTCGGCGAGGGATTGATCGGCCAGTGCGCGCTCGACAAGCGCCAGCGCCTGGTCGCGGATATCCCCCGCGATGCGGTGCCGATCAATTCGGCGCTGATGCGGATCATGCCGAAGAATCTCGTCGTGCTTCCGGTGCTGTTCGAGAACCAGGTCAAGGCCGTGATCGAGCTGTCCTCGGTCGCGTCGTTCACGACGTCGCAGATCACCTTCCTCGAGCAGCTGACCGACAGCATCGGCATCGTGCTCAACAGCATCGAAGCGACGATGCAGACCGAGGCGCTGCTCAAGCAGTCGCAGCAGCTCGCCGGTGAGTTGCAGACCCAGCAGAAGGAGTTGCAGCAGACCAACGACCAGCTCGAGCAGAAAGCCCAGCAGCTCGCCGAGCGCAATGTCGACGTCGAGCGCAAGAACCAGGAGATCGAGCAGGCGCGGCGCGCGCTGGAAGAGAAGGCGACCGAGCTGTCGTTGACCTCGAAGTACAAGTCCGAGTTCCTCGCCAACATGTCGCACGAATTGCGGACGCCGCTGAACTCGATCCTGATCCTGGGCCAGCAGCTCACGGAAAATCCGGACGGCAATCTGACCGGCAAGCAGGTCGAATTCGCCCGCACCATCCACGGCGCCGGCACCGACCTGCTGAACCTGATCAGCGATATTCTCGATCTGTCCAAGATCGAGTCCGGCACTGTCACGGTCGATGCCGAGGAGATTCTCACCTCGAGCCTGCTCGAGACCGTCGGGCGGCCGTTCCGGCACGAGGCGGAGAACCGGCATCTGTCGTTCAGCATCGACGTCGATGCCAACCTCGCGCGCAGCATGGTCACCGATTCCAAGCGGCTGCAGCAGGTGCTGAAGAACCTGCTGTCGAATGCGTTCAAGTTCACCGCCGATGGCGGCGTCAGCCTGACCGTGTCGGCCGCGCTCGGCGGCTGGAGCGCGGAGCATCCGATCCTCAACGCCGCGCCCGCCGTCGTGGCGTTCGAAGTATCGGACACCGGTATCGGCATTCCCCAGGACAAGCAGAAGCTGATCTTCGAGGCGTTCCAGCAGGCCGATGCCGGCACCAGCCGCAAGTATGGCGGCACCGGTCTCGGGCTTGCCATCAGCCGCGAACTGGCGGGCCTGCTCGGGGGCGAAATCCATCTGCGCAGCGCGCCGGGCAGGGGCTCGACTTTCATACTTTATCTGCCGTTGAAATATGCCGGGCCGTCGGCGGGGCTGCGCCCGCAGCCTCAATCGGCGCCGATGCCGCACAGTCCGGCGCCGTCGCTGCAAGCATCGGGCGTACAGGAGCGCGCGATCGAGCAGCTTCCTGACGACCGGCTCGACCTCGAGCCCGGCGACACCATTCTGCTGATCGTCGAGGACGATCCGCATTACGCGCGGGTCCTGATCGATCTGGCGCGCGACAAGGGCTTCAAGGTGCTGGTCGCCAGCCGCGGCGCCGAGGCGCTCGATCTGGCCAAGCAGTTCCAGCCGAGCGCGGTCTCGCTCGATGTGTTCCTGCCCGACATGCTCGGCTGGAGCGTCCTGAGCCAGCTCAAGCACAATCCGCTGACCCGTCACATTCCGGTCCAGATCATCACGCTGGACGAAGACCGGCAGCATGCGCTGGCGCGCGGCGCCTTCTCGTTCGTCAACAAGCCGACCACGACCGAGGGCGTCAGCGCGGCATTATCGCAGATCAAGGAGTATGCGCGACCGCGCCGCAAGCGTCTGCTGATCGTGGAGGACAACGCCGCGGAGCAGCTCAGCATCACCGAATTGCTTGGCCACGAAGATATCGAGATCGTGACCAGCGGCACCGGGGCAGGGGCCCTGTCGACGCTGCGCGAAAATCCTTGCGATTGCGTCGTGCTCGACCTTCGGCTGCCCGACATGAGCGGTTTCGAGGTGCTGGATCAGATCCGCAAGGATGAGACGCTGTCCAGTGTTCCCGTTGTCGTGTTCACGGGTCGGGAACTTTCAGCCGAAGAGGACGCGGAACTGCATACGATGGCGCGCAGCATCGTCGTCAAGGGTGTGGAGTCGCCGGAACGGCTGCTCGACGAAACGTCACTGTTCCTGCACCGTGTGATCACGGAATTGCCTGCCGAAAAACAAAGGATGCTGGAGAAGCTCAATAGTTCCGACGAAGACCTGATCGGCAAGACAGCACTGCTGGTCGACGACGACGCGCGCAACATCTTCGCGCTATCGAGCGTGCTGGAACGGCGAGGTATGAAGGTGCTGACTGCGACAACCGGTCACGAGGCGATCTCGCTGGTCGAATCCAACCCGAAGATCGCGATCGTGCTGATGGACATCATGATGCCGCAGATGGACGGTTACCAGACCATCGGCGCGATCCGGCAAAACCCCGCCTTTGCGCGGTTGCCGATCATCGCGTTGACCGCGAAGGCGATGAAAGGCGACCGTGAGAAATGCCTGGAGGCAGGCGCATCCGACTATCTGGCGAAACCCGTCAACACCGAGCAACTGCTGCTGGCGATCCGCATGTGGCTGCACCGCTGATCGGCGATCGAACATGATGGACCACGAAAAAGTAAACATCCTTCTGGTCGATGACCAGCCGGCGAAGCTGCTGGCCTACGAGGTCATCCTGAAGGAGCTGGGCGAGACGCTGGTCGCGGCATCGTCGGGCCGCGAGGCGCTCGAGTTCCTGCTCAAGAACGAAGTCGCGGTCATCCTGGTCGATGTCTGCATGCCCGAACTCGACGGCTTCGAGCTTGCGGCGATGATCCGCGAGCACCCGCGTTTTCAGAAGACCGCGATGATCTTCATCTCGGCCATCCAGGTCAGCGACATCGACCGGCTGCGTGGCTACGAGATGGGCGCGGTCGATTACGTGCCCGTGCCGGTCGTGCCCGAGGTGCTGCGGGCAAAGATCCGCGTGTTCGCCGAACTCTACCGCAAGACACGGCAACTCGAACGCCTCAATGCCGAGCTCGAGGACCGGGTACGTGCGCGAACCGCCGAACTCGAGCAGTCGACCACGCGCCTGGTCGAGAGCGAGGCCCGCCGCAGCATGGCGATTGCCGCGGGCAAGATGGGCTCGTGGGACTGGGACTGGGTCAACGGCGACTGGATGTGGGACGAAGGCCAGTACAAGATCTGCGGCGTCGATCCGAAGTCCTTCGCGCTGACCTCGGAGAATATCCAGGGGCTGTTTCACCCCGACGATGTCGAAGAGTTGCGGCAAGCCTGGGCCGGGTTCGGCAAGGGCCAGACATCCTACGAAGCCGAATTCCGCGTGATGCGGCCGGATGGCGAGGTGCGCTGGTGCGTCGGCACGGCGGCGGCCACCAGCGACCGGAGCGGCAAGGTGGTGCGGGTGAGCGGCGTCACCGTCGACATCACCGACCGCAAGAAGGCCGAGGAGCGGCAGAGCCTCTTGACCCGCGAGGTCGATCATCGCGCCAAGAATGCGCTCGCACTCGCGCAATCGATCGTGCGGCTGACACGGGCGCAGAACGTGACCGCCTATGTGCGGGCGGTCGAGGGCCGGATCACGGCGCTGGCGCGCGTCCACACCGTGCTGTCGCTGTCGAGCTGGCAGGGAGCGGAAATCCGGCGGCTGGTGACCGAGGAGATCGCACCCTATTCGGAGGCCGGACAGATCCAGATCGATGGCGGCGAGGTGCAGTTGCAGCCCGCGACCGCGCAGACGCTGGCGCTCGCACTGCATGAACTCGTCACCAACTCCGCCAAATATGGCAGCCTGTCGGTGCTGCCGGGCCGGCTCGCGATCACCTGGGAGGTGCATGACGATACGCTGATCCTGGTGTGGGTGGAATCCGGCGGGCCGCCGGTGACCAAGCCGAAGCAGAAGGGGTTCGGCACTAGGAGCGTGATCGCCAGCATCGAGACCCAGCTCGGCGGACGGGCCGATTTCGATTGGCGCGCCGAGGGCCTGATTTGCCGGCTTACGGTACCTCTCAAGGCGCTCGTCGGAGAGACGACGGCCTACCGCGATCTGTCGGCGGCCGCGCGCAAGCCGATGATCAGTTCCAGGGCTGTGTAGCCGCAGCCAAGTCGACGGGCTGCTCGCGGCATTTCGCGTGGAGCTGATCGAGCCACTCAAGCCCGATAGATGCAGACGACATTGTGAACGCCGCCGGCGGTCGAACCGCGCTATCACATGCCTGACCGACCCCATACGAGGCGCATATGCCCAGGACCAATCTTGCCGGCGTGAGCATGTCGGTCGTTATTCTCGTCGCGATCGGCGTCACCCGATCGGGCGCCGAACCCGTGCTGAAGGGGACGGAAGCCTTCGGCGATTGGCAGCGCGACAAGCCAGGCGTGGTCCGCTTGATCACGCCGCAGGACTTGCCGAAACCCGGAGCGACGGCCTCCAGCAGCAATTCGTCGCGCGTCGTGCCGCGACCTGCCTCGGCAGTGCCGCAGGTGCCGGCCGGTTTCAAGATCGAGCTGTTCGCCAGCGGCCTGAGCGGGCCGCGGATCATCCGTACCGCGCCCAATGGCGATGTCTTCGTCGCGGAAACCAGCTCCGGCCGAATCCTCGTCTTGCGCAGCGGCGAGGGGGCCGCGAAGCGTCTGACCAACGAAGTCTACGCATCCGGACTGAACCGGCCGTTCGGCATCGCGTTCTTCCCGAACGGCGACAATCCGCAGTGGCTCTATGTTGCCAACACCGACAGCGTGGTGCGCTTTGCCTACCGCAACGGCGATCTCAAGGCGTCGGCAAAGCCCGAGACGATCGTCGCCCGCCTGCCGCACGGCTATGGCCACTCCACGCGCGACATCGTGTTCACACCGGACGACAAGCGGATGCTGGTGTCGGTGGGCTCCGCCGGCAACGCAGGCGAGGGCCTTGGCCGCCCGCCGGAAGGCATCGAGGCCTGGAGTCGCGATCGCGCGCTCGGCGCGGCCTGGGGAACCGAGACCGACCGCGCCGCGGTGCTCGCGTTCGATCCCGACGGCAAGAACCAGAAGCTGTTTGCCACCGGCATCCGCAATTGCGTCGGCCTTGCGATCCAGCCTGGAAGCGGCACGCCGTGGTGCTCGACCAATGAGCGCGACGGCCGCGGCGACAATCTGGTGCCTGACTATGTGACGCGGATCCGCGAGGGCGCATTCTACGGCTGGCCCTGGTACTACATCGGCGCCAACGAAGACCCCGCGCATGCCGGAGAGCGGCCGGACCTGAAGGACAAGGTGACCGTTCCCGACGTCTTGTTGCAGGCCCACTCGGCCTCGCTCGGGCTGACTTTCTACACCGGCAGCAGCTTCCCGCCGGACTATCGCGGCGATGCCTTCGCTGCCGAGCACGGCTCGTGGAATCGGTCGAAGCGCACCGGCTACAAGGTCATTCGCATCCGGCTGAAGGACGGCGTGCCGACCGGCGAGTACGAGGATTTCGTTACCGGCTTTGTGATCAGCGACAACGAGGTCTGGGGCCGTCCGGTCGGTGTCACCGTGGCGCGCGATGGTGCGTTGCTGGTCTCCGAAGACGGCAATGGCACGATCTGGCGCGTCAGCCGCGAGTAGTCGTGCGAGCCGCCTCTACCCAAGTCCATCTTTGAGGCCGTACTCCTCGTAGATCGTCAGGGGATTGGTATCCGGAAAAAGCCGGCACTTGGCCTGCGCCAGATGCAGCGTGACGGCTCCAGCCTCGCATCTCGCGGTCAGGAGCTTCCGGACATCCTCCATATGCGCACGCGGCTGATGCCTCGCCGGCAATTGTTCGAGGGCGACCAGCGCAGTCGCCAGGGCCTCCGTGACCACCCAATCGTCGTGCCCGGTAATTCCCTTTCGCGGCATCGCCACACCCTCCGTACACCGGCTGCGGCATTGTAGCGCGAGATGGGTAGGGGCTGTCATCAAGCAACATGGCCAGGGCATGAGGGAACAAATTCCAGAGATCCTGCCACGATGCGCCGCAGGAACCGCCGTGGCAGTGTGCGCAGCCAATGACTAGAACAACAACCGTCACACTCTATCCGGATCGGCTCGCCCGATGTTCGAACCCTACCTCTCTGCCTGGAGCCTCATCCCTGACGGTGCTCCCGTCGTGACGCGCGCCGCACGGCTGCTGCCGGTGCGACGGCACGGCGAGCCGGCCGTGCTGAAGATCTCCCACGAGCCGGACGAGCGGTTCGGCGCCATCGTCATGGAGTGGTGGGATGGAGACGGCGCGGCGCGGGTTCTCGCCCATGACGGCGACGCGCTGCTGCTTGAAAGGGCGATGGGTGCGGCTTCGCTCAGCGCGATGGCGCACACCGGCCAGGACGATGCGGCCTGCGGAATCCTCTGTGCAACCGCCAATCGGCTTCACGCCCCGCGAGCGAAATCGCCGCCGGATTTGACGCCGCTGACGCACTGGTTTCGCGAGCTGTGGCCCGCCGCGCGGACGCGCGGCGGCATCCTGATCCGGTCGGCCGAAACCGCCGAGGCACTGCTCGCCGATCAGCGTGAGATCGTGGTGCTGCATGGCGACCTGCACCACGACAACGTGCTCGACTTCGGAGCGCGTGGCTGGCTCGCGATTGATCCCAAGCATCTCATCGGCGAGCGTGGTTTCGACTTCGCCAACATCTTCACCAATCCGGATCTGGCCGATCCGACACGACCGGTCGCGACCGAGCCCGGACGATTTGCGCGGCGTCTCGAGATCGTTGTGGAGGCGGCACGGCTCGATCGCCGGCGCCTGCTGTCATGGATTGTCGCCTGGACCGGCCTGTCGGCTGCATGGTTCCTCGGCGATGAGGATCCGCTTGCCGAAATCGACTTGCAGATTGCAAGTCTCGCAGCGGCCGAGCTCGACCGGATGGCGTAGACTCTGTCGAACGCACCGCGCCGACATCACGATGTCAGCAGTAGTGACGACGGCGCCTCGCTACTTCAGGCCCACTATGTCGATGATGGCGGCCGCGGCGGTGAATATCCCGGCCCCAAACGACCTAGCCTATAGATCGTCATAGCGGCGAGCCTGATTTCGTCCAAGAGACTTCTGGGCAAACGGCGCCCGCGGCCGAGCCCTTGATCTCCCTGACACTCCTGTCCTCGACGACATGACGACACCGCCCGTGGCCGGCAGACGATGCCTCGCGTGGTCCCTTGACAAAAATAATTTCATATAGTGGAATTGAATTACACGTATAAGAATTGATACAGGGTGGACATGGCGCGGCTCACTTCCATTCAGCGCAAGGCGGACACCGACGGTCTCGATCATGCGGGCGATGACACGCGGGTCGTGCAGGGACTATCGCGCGGGCTGACCGTGCTGCGTGCGTTTCGGCCTGGCGAAACCTCACTCAGCAACAGCGAGCTCGCGGCGCGTACCGGACTTGCCAAGGCCACGATCTCTCGGTTGACGCAGACGCTAACCGCGCTCGGTTACCTTTCCTACGCGCCGCGACTCGGCCGCTATCAGCTCGGCGCCGGCGTGGTCGCGTTGTGTCACTCGCTGCTTGCCGGCATGCCGCACCGCATCGCCGCTCGTCCGCTCTTGCAGGAAATCGCCGACTTCGCTCGCATCCCGGCTTCGCTTGGCATGCGTGACCAGTCCGAGTTGGTCACGATCGAGACGGCGCGGCATCCTCACATGCGCCCGATGCGCTTCGATCTCGGATCAAAGCTGCCGATCGAGACCACCGCGATGGGACGCGCCTATTTGTTCGGCCTTCCCGTCGAGGAGCGCGAGCTGCTGCTCAAGCGCCTCCGCATGCAGCACACGCGCGAGGAGTGGCGCGATATCCGTTCCGGCCTCGACAAGGCCTTTGAGCAGCTCGCCGATCGTGGGTTCTGTGTATCGCTCGGCGACCGGCGTCCCGACATATTCGCCGTTGGCGCGCCGCTGGTGACGCCCGAAGGCATTGTGCTTGCGATCAATTGCGGTGGCATGCCGTCCGAGGTCAGTGCCGAGCGGCTCGAGCACGAGATCGGTCCGCGGATCGCGCAGGCCGCAGCCCAGATTTCCGCGGAGCCAGCGTCCCATGCGTGATTTCACCAAACCTGGCCGGTCCGAGGCCATCAGTTCGCACGGTATGGTCTGTAGTTCACATCCGGCGGCCTCGCTTGCCGGCGTCGATATCCTCCGCGCTGGCGGCAATGCGATCGATGCGGCGATCGCCGCTATCGCCGTGCAGGGCGTCGTCGAGCCGCACATGACCGGTATCGGCGGCGACTGTTTTGCATTGTTCGCGCGAAACGGCGGAAAGCCCATTGCGCTCGATGGCTCGGGTCGCGCGCCGCGCGCCGCCGATGCCGCCTGGTATGCCGAGCGAGGTTTCGACGCTATTCCCGCGGAATCGCCGCATGCAGTCACGATTCCCGGCGCGCCGGCGGCCTGGTGCGCGCTCAATCGCGATCACGGCAGAAAGCACCTCGCCGAGGTCCTCGCGCCGGCAATTCGGCTCGCCGAAGACGGTATGTGCGTCACTCCGCGTGTCGCCTGGGATTGGGGACGGCAGATCGAGAAGCTGTCGCGTGATCCCGACACGCGCGCCAAGTTCCTGCCCGACGGTCAGGCTCCGGGAAAGGGCGACACCTTCCGCAACCCCGCGCTCGCGGCGACGCTACGCAAGGTCGCGCACGAGGGCGCCGGTGCCTTCTATCAGAATGGCATCGCTTCCGCGCTGACGCGCAAGCTCAAGGCGCTCGGCGGCCTGCATGAAATGGACGATTTCGCGCAAGAGCAGAGCGACTACGTCGAGCCGATCAGCGCACCGTATCGCGGTTACACCGTCTACGAATGCCCACCGGCAGGACAGGGCCTGGCAGCGCTGATGATCCTGCGCACGATCGAAGGGCTTGCCCTTGGCGATACGGGGCATTCCGAGGCCGACCGCATCCATCTGCTCGCAGAAGCCACCAAGGCGGCCTATCGCGCACGCGATGCCTACTTTTGCGATCCAGCGCACCGGCCGACGGCGACCAACGAATTCCTGTCGGACGCGTGGACAGCGCGGACCCGCGCGCTCATCGCCCCGGACCGTGCCAGCGCTCCTGCCTACTGGCACGACGCCGAGCACAAGGACACTACGCTGGTCACAGTGGTCGATCGCGATCTCAACGCAGTCTCGTTGATCAACTCGCTGTTTGCGCCGTTCGGTAGCGGCATCTACGAGCCCGAAACCGGCGTGCTGCTGCATAATCGCGGCATGGGTTTCCGCACCAATCCGGATCATCCAAGCGCGATCGCGGCCGGCAAGCGGCCGATGCACACCATCATTCCGGCGCTGCTTTACCGCGACGACAAGCCGGTGATGCCGTTCGGCGTGATGGGCGGACACTATCAAGCGGCCGGACATGCGCATTTCATCTCGCAGATCCTGGATCGAGGTCTCGGTCTTCAGGAAGCCAGCGACATGCCGCGCTCGTTCGCTTTCGACGGCAAGTTATCGCTCGAGACGACGATCTCGCCGGCGGTCAAGGCCGACCTCGAGGCGCGCGGGCACATGGTCGAGTGGTCGGATTTTCCGATCGGCGGTGCTCAGGCGGTCTGGATCGATTGTGATCGCGGTGTGCTGACCGGGGCCTCCGATCATCGCAAGGATGGGATGGCGTTAGGTCTGTAGTGCAGGACGAACCAGCCTGCCACAAATCGCGGGCAGGCGAGCATACCGGCGCGGATGGAGTATCTGATGACTTCACGAGACCACAGAGCTGCACAGCGCGCGTTGGCCGAGCGGGCCACCGAAGCAACGCAGCCGGCGATCCGGCTCGCTGGCGTCAACAAGGCCTACGGCATCGGCGATGCGAGTCTGTTGGCGCTGCATGATGTCAACCTCGATATCCGCGGCGGCGAGTTCGTGGCCGTGGTCGGTCCATCCGGGTGTGGCAAGTCGACGATGCTGCGGGTCGTAGCGGGACTGATTCCACCCGGCAGCGGCGAAGTGTGGATCGGCGGTAGTCGGGTGCGCGGCACGCGGCGCGACATCGGCATCGTGTTCCAGTCACCTGTGCTGTTCCCCTGGCGCACCGTATTGGAAAACGTGCTGTTGCCGATCGATGTGCAGGAGCTTCATCGCAGGGACAATCTCGCGAAAGCCCGCGAGCTGTTGGCGCTGGTTGGCTTGCGCGATTTCGAGACGCGCTATCCCGCGGAACTGTCTGGCGGCATGCAGCAACGCGTCGGCATTGCGCGGGCGCTGGTGCACGATCCGTCGATCCTGCTGATGGACGAGCCGTTCGGCGCGCTGGATGCGATGACGCGGGAGCACATGAATGTCGAGCTGCAGCGGCTGTGGCAATCCCGCACCAAGACAGTCCTGTTCATCACCCACTCGATCTCGGAAGCCGTATTCCTCGCGGATCGCGTCGTGGTGATGACGCCACGACCTGGACGCATCGCCGAGGTGATCGAGATCACGCTGCCACGGTCGCGCAGCCTAGACATGATGAGCACCGCGCCGTTCGGCGACTATGTACGGCGCATCCGCAACCATTTTGGCGCATTGGGAGTGACCGACTGATGGACAGCTCCGTCGACACCACGCAGAACCGGCTGCTCAGCATCGTACTGCTGGTCGCAGCACTAGCAATCTGGGAGCTAGCCGTGCGCTTGCTCGGCGTTCCTTCGTTCGTGCTGCCATCGCCGTCGGCGGTGGCCGCTGGGCTGTGGCGGGGGTTTTCCACCGGGCTCTATTTGCAACACATCGGCGTCACCGTGTTCGAAGTGCTGCTCGGATTCGCGCTCGGCTGCAGCCTTGGGTTCGTGCTCGGCGTCGCGGTGGCGCTCAATCGCCATGTCGCCTATTTTCTCTACCCTTATATCGTCATGTTTCTGTCGATGCCGAAGGTGGCGCTAGCACCGCTGATTGTCCTGTGGTTCGGCCTCGGCATGACCTCAAAGATCGTGACCGCGGCGCTGGTCTCGTTCTTTCCGTTGATGGTCAACACCATCGCCGGGCTGAATTCGGCGGATGCCGACCGCGTCGACCTGATCCGCTCGCTCGGCGGCACCGAGCGGCAGATATTCACCATGCTGCGGCTGCCGACGGCGCTGCCGATGGTAATCGCGGGGCTCGAGATCGCGATCACGTTATCCCTGATCGGCACCGTGGTCGCCGAGTTTCTCGGAGCCGAGCAGGGTCTCGGCATGCTGATGCAGAGCATGAATTTCTCGATGGATATCGCAGGGTCGTTCTCGGTGCTGATCGTGCTCGCAGTCGTTGGCCTCGTCCTTAACCAGACGCTGCTCGCGATCCGGCACCGCGTTCTGTTTTGGGAGCGCCTCGGGCGTGGTGCGTCGGGCGCGACGACAGCCTCACCAATCGCAGGTGCGACGGCGGAAGCAAAGCAGATCACGTCCTGACCACCAGCCGAGATCATCCAGGCCTTTCAAGCGGGAGGATGCCGTGAAGCAACGTTGCAGACGCCACCGTCTTACTGGTGCGATCATGATTGCCGCCGCGCTTGCAGGCTTCGCTCCTGCTGCCGCGGCGCAGACGAAAGTCCGCGTCGGCTGGTGCACCAGCGTATTGACGCTTGGCGTCGTGCCGTTCGCGGTGGCGATCAAGATGGGTTGGTACAAGCAACTCGGGATCGATGTCGCGCTTGTGAACCTGCCGGGCTCCTCCGACTGTGTACGCAATGTCGCGACCGGCGAAGTCCTGGTCGCCGTTCCCACCGTCGAGCCGGTCGCGATCCTGTCGCTGACTGGCGTCAAAACGCAGGTGTTCTACACCGCGTTCCGTCGCAATATCTTCGGCCTTGCCGTGCCCGCAGGCAGCCCCATCGCCAGCTACGGAAATCTCAAGGACAAGAAAATCGGAGTGACGTCGATGGCGTCGGCCGGCGTGGTCGTCGCCCGTTCGGTCGCGACCTCGGCAGGGCTCGATCCCGACCGCGACATCAAGATCGTCGTTTCAGGTCAGCCGGCGCAGACCGCTTTGCTGCTAAAACGTGGCGACATCGACGCCGTATCGCAGTGGGACGTGCAGTACACGCTGATGGAGCTCGCGGGCGTGCCGATGCGCCCACTGGCCGATCGCGAGTTGGAGTCGTTCCCCTCCAATAGTTTTGTGGCTCGCCCCGACACCATTCAGACCAAGGGCGAGTTGCTGGCGCGGCTGGTGCGCGGCTATGCCATGGGCACGCTTTTCGCCCTGCGCGATCCGCGGGCGGCTGCCGAGATGTATCACGCGGTGTACCCGCAAGTGGTGCCAACGGGCATGGACCCGGATCGGGCGCTTGACCAGACCATCGCGCTGCTGAAGACGGTGACGCCGAAGATGTCGTTGGAAGCCAGCGCGGACAAATGGGGCTCCAGCAATTTCGATACGTATCAGGCCTACCTCGACTGGCTGTTGAAGGCCGGTGTGCTGAAGGACCACGTCGATGCGCACGAGATCGTCACCAATGCGCTCGTCGACCAGGTCAATGATGATCTCGACGTAAAGGCCGTCGAGGCTGCTCTGTCCCGCTAAAGCTCTCGTCATCCCCAAGCCGCCCCAACGTCAGGAACCTCCAATGTCTGACATGATTGCGCTCGATACACCACCCAACGACCTCGAAGCCTACTGGATGCCAATGACACCGAACCGGCGCTTCAAGAAGACACCGATATTCTTCTCCGCCGCGAGTGGCATGCATTACCAGACGCCCGACGGACGACGCGTGCTGGATGCGATCGCAGGATTGTGGTGCGTCAACGCCGGTCATTGCCATCCGAAGGTGGTTGAGGCGATCCGCGACCAGGCTGGCAAGCTCGACTACGCCTCGAGCTTCGGCGTCGGCCATCCGCTTGCCTTCCACTACACCAATCGGCTCATGACGATCGCGCCGGAAGGATTCAATCACGTCTTCCTGGCTGGCTCCGGTTCCGAGGCGGTCGACACCGCGCTGAAGATCGCGCTTGCGTGTCAACGCGCTCGGGGGCAGGGCCACCGTCAGCGCCTGATCGGTCGCCAGCGCAGCTATCACGGTATGGGCTTTGGCGGGCTGTCGGTCTCAGGGATCGGCTGGCATCGCGCGCAATTCGGCGTCCTGATGCCTGGCGTCTCGCATCTGCCACATACCCACGACCTGACGCGCAATGCCTTCAGTCGTGGCCAGCCCGACCACGGTGCAGAGTTTGCCGATGCCCTGGAAGGCATTCTCGCAGCCTGCGATCCCTCGACCGTTGCGGCCGTGATCGTCGAGCCGGTTGCGGGAGCCGGCGGCGTGCTACCGCCGCCGCGTGGCTATCTCGAGCGGCTGCGCGCCACCTGTGATCGTCACGGCATCCTTCTGATCTTCGACGAGGTGGTCACGGGCTTCGGCCGGCTCGGCGCGCCTTTCGCCGCGCAGGCCTTGGGCGTGCTGCCCGACTTGATCACCTGCGCCAAGGGCATGACCAACGGCGCGGTGCCGATGGGCGGGGTGCTGGTGCGGGACACTGTTCATGAGTCGCTCGGCCAGGGCTCCGAGGCCAGCGTGGAGCTCGCCCACGGCTACACCTATTCCGGTCATCCGCTCGCTTGCGCCGCGGCGCTCGCGACGCTTGATTGCTATCTGAACGAGGGCCTGTTTGAGCGCGCGAACAACCTGGCACCGCTTTGGGAAGATGCGCTGCACAGCCTGCGTGACCGACCGCATGTGAGGGACATCCGCAATCTCGGCCTGCTCGGTGCGGTCGAGATCGAATCGACCGCGGAAATGCCCGGGCAGCGCGCACGCAAATGCGCCGACGTCTGCCTGGACCGTGGCGTTTTCGTCCGCGCGCTCGGCGACACGCTGGTGCTCTCGCCGCCACTGATCATTGAGCAGCGCCAGATCAGCGAGATCTGTGATGCGATCGCATCGGGACTCGAAGCGGCGGCAACGCTTTGACTTGCGACTAGGCCGCCATCGCGGTGGTCGGCGACACGCTCAGGATCCGCCACTTCGATATGTCGAAGAAGTACGCAGCCTTGATGCGCGCGGACGCTGGATCCGGCGCCTGAATCGCCGTGTGGAATTTTCGCGTACCATCACTCAGCGAAATCCGGAATGTCTGCATTGGTCGAACCTCCACGCGCGGATGCTGCGGCAAGGAGGGTTAATATCCGGTTCCTATCAGCGATTCTCACGCGGCCGCGCGTGCCTTCACGCGGTCCCTCGCTCGCGTAAATCGGAGGGCAGTTGGACCGTCGTGTCTTCCGCACCGACGACGCGTCCGTCCTGCGCGCGCAGTTCGAGCCGGCGTACCGGCAGTCCGCTCTTGCGATCGACCAGCAGCACATGCGCCTCGTCGGGCGCGAAGAAGAAATCCTCGCCCCATTGCCGGAGCGCGACGAGGAGCGGGAAGAGACCGCGGCCCTTTTCGGTCAGCACGTATTCCTGATAGGGGCTGCCGTCCGCGGCGGGCACGGTCTCCATGATGCCGTGCGCCAGCAGATTGCGTAGCCGCGCCGAGAGGATGTTCTTGGCGAGCCCGAGGCTCTTCTGAAATTCGCCGAACCGGCGCAACCCGTCGAACGCATCGCGGACGATCAACAGCGACCACCAGTCGCCGATCGCATCCAGCGGCCGGGCCACGCCGCACATCGAGTCCTTGTGGCTCACTCTCTTGGCCATCGCGATCTGCCTGTAGCTCCACGGTGCGTTTGCCGATCCCGGGTGGCGTCCCGACGCACCCGTCCGATCACAAATCCGATATATCGGTTGCAAACTAAAACCTCAAGCGGTACACGATGGTTTCAAATTAAAACCATCCGAGGTTTGCCATGATCCAACCCGACGCCATGTTCGACGGCACGTTTCCGTTCACGCCGCATTTCAGCACCGCGCCGGGCTTCAGGATGCACTACGTCGACGAGGGCCCGCGGGACGGCGAGACGGTGCTTTGCCTGCATGGCGAACCGACCTGGGGCTATCTGTTCCGCCACCTGGTGCCGCTCCTGAGCGCGACGCACCGCGTGGTCGTCCCGGATCACATGGGCTTCGGCAAGAGCGCGACGCCGGCGCAGCGCAGCTACTGGCTACAGGACCACGTCGACAATCTCGCAGCCCTGGTCCTCGCACTGGATCTCACCGACATCACCCTCGTGATGCATGATTTTGGCGGTCCGGTCGGCATGGGGCTGGCTGCGCGCCACCCGGATCGCATCCGCCGCATCATTTCGGCCAACGGGCCGACGCCGTTCGGGCAGAGCGATCTGTTCGAACGCCTCACTGCGAATGCACAGGTCTCGCCTTGGTTTCGGTGGATCGCGCAGGCCGAGGCAAACGGCGAGCTTGAGCCGGTGCTCGGCCAACTCGGCTTCAACATCCTGAGCACACTGAAACTCAACGGCTTCGAGAACAATGCCGCGATCACCGACGCCTGGCTCACCGCTTACGGCGCACCGTTCGCGCGACCGTCCGACTGCCTCGGTGCGATCGGATGGGCCAAGGGGTTTGCGACCGGCGCCCACCAATTCGAGACGCCGGATCCGGCGGCCGATCGTGCGATCCGCAGCAAGCCTGCGCTCGCGATCTGGGGCGAGGCGGATCGCACGCTGCGCGCAGAGCACTTCCTGCCGCTGTTTTCGGAGCTATTCCCCGCGGCGCCGATTGAGCGTCTCGCCGGCGTCGGGCATTACTGCTTCGAGGATGCGCCGGAGCAGATCGGCGGCCTGATCGCCGAGTTCATCCGGCACGGCTGACGGCACGCTCGGCAATTGGGCAGCGGGCCTCGCAGCGCGCTCGCCCGTTGGCCTCCGGCGTTAGCCTTGAAACGCCCACGCGACCACGTCCGCCAGCAGCCAGATCCAACCCAGAGCGGCGATGGCGATGGCGGTCAGATAGGTCTTGCGGCGAAGCTGAGGGGTCATGGCGAAACCGATACCCCATCGCCGCGGCGGCGGTGACGACGGCTTGGCTTCACCTTACCGTGCGCGGGCTCGACGGCGGCGGGAAATGGCCGCGCGGACCGCGTAGCCAACAACAAATCCCGCGACGAACATGAAGATCAGCGAGGCGGTGAGAGCAATCGGGTCTGTCATGCGACAAACTATGGCGCGCGGTGCTGACGTCAGCCTTACGGAACCAGGCGCAACGAAGCTGCCAAGCGATCGCTGTGAGCGGCCCGAGAGATAGGTGACAGAACGTACCGGACACATGGGTTACACTTTCCGCTTTTGTTCTGCGGGAGGTGTGGATGCCGTGGAAAGCGAGTTCGGTAATGGAAGAGCGCCTTCGCTTTGTCGCCCGCCTGCTGGATGGAGAGGCGATGACCGAGGTTTGCCGGGAGTTCGGCATCTCGCGGAAGACCGGGTACAAGATTTTCGATCGATACAAGGAGCACGGGCTCGAAGCGCTGAGCGACCGGTCGCGCCGGCCGGTGCGTTATGCCAACCAGCTCCCGCAGCCGCTTGAAGCCCTGATTGTCCGGCTGAAGGCCGAGAAGCCGCACTGGGGAGCCCGCAAGATCCGCGAACTTTTGGTACGGCGGCTCGATGGCGATATCCGCGTTCCGGCCAAAAGCACCATCCATGCGGTACTCGACCGCCACGGTCTGGTCAGGCGCGGAGGCGGGCCGCGCCACCGCGCGCGCGGCACGCCGCTGTCGCCAGGCGCCGTGCCCAATGATCTGTGGTGCACCGACTTCAAGGGCGAGTTCAAGCTCGGCAACGGCCGGTACTGCTATCCCTTGACCGTCACCGATCATGCCTCGCGCTTTCTGCTCTTATGCGAAGCACTCGATTCAACGCGCGAGGAGCCTGCAATTGATGCCTTCGAGCGCCTGTTCCGTGAACGCGGCCTGCCGCTTGCCATCCGATCCGACAATGGCGTGCCCTTTGCCAGTCCCAATGCCTTGTTCAATCTCTCAAAGCTGTCGGTGTGGTGGCTCCGGCTCGGCATCGCGATCGAGCGCATCAAACCTGGCCATCCGCAGCAAAATGGCCGCCATGAACGCATGCACCTGACGCTCAAGAAGGAAGCCACCCGTCCGCCCGGCTCCAACAGTTTACAGCAGCAGGACCGCTTCGACGCCTTCATCCGCGAGTTCAATACCGAACGACCTCATGAGGCGCTCGACATGAAGTGCCCGGCCGAGCTCTACGGCGCTTCACCACGTCGTTATGCAGGCCTGCCTGAGCTGACCTATCCGTTCCACGACCGCGACGTCCTCGTCACCGCCTGCGGACGCCTCTGCCTACTCCGCAAGAGAATCAACATCTCCACCGTCCTGGCCGGCCAGAAACTCGGCATCAAGGAGGTCGACGACGGCATTTGGCTCGCCAGCTTCATGCACTATGATTTGGGATACTTTGACCTGGAGCAGAAAACCCTGCAACCACTCGACAACCCGTTCGGCACGAGGTTGTCACCCATGTCTTAGGTACGATCTGTTACCCATCTGTCTGGGCCGGACACTGGTAATCTGGCGGAAGGGGTGGGATTCGAACCCACGGTACCCTTGCGGGCACGCCGGTTTTCAAGACCGGTGCCTTAAACCACTCGGCCACCCTTCCAAACCAACGATTTCAAGTGCTTAGCGGTCATTCCGAATAGAACAAATCACGAAATTGGCACCCGAATGGCACCTAAAGCGCGAGCGCCGCGTTTATCGCCGCTGCTGCCTTAGTGTCGTCGTTCCTAAACAAGTGGGCGTAGACACGCAAGGTGATGTCCGGCTTTGCATGCCCAAGCCTCTTGGAAATCGTGACTATGTCCACCCCGGCGTCGATCAGTTGTGATGCATGGGTGTGCCGAAGGTTGTGGAACCCCATGTGAGGCTGGAAGTCGCTCCACGCCTTGCTGTAGCGCTTCTGGGACGGCAGGGAGCCATCTAGACCCGCGAATAGCAGCGCATCGTCGGGCAGCTTGCCGGCGCCGAGCTTCAATCGCAGTTCAAGGTGCTCTTTGCGGAAGTCGCGAAGGGTTTCAACCAGAAGATCGGGCAGGGTGATGTCCCGCCGGCCTGCCTTCGTCTTAGGAGGCTTGAGCCGGATACCATGCGCCTTGGTTTCCTCGATCGCTTCTCGGACCTGGACGACCTTTTTGTCCATATCGAGCCGGCCCCAACGGAGGCCCAGCACTTCGCCAAGACGCATACCGGTGAACAGTGAAATCATAGCCGGAACAAACAAGCGGTGTCCACGCAAGGTATCGATGAAGGCTCTTACGTCCTTCACGATCATCATCTCTTCGTCTTCAACCTTGGGCGCCGATTCGGCTGCGACAACGTTCTTGACGATCAGCTCGTTTTTCACGGCGTCGCGCAGTGCTTTTCCCAACACGCGGTGCGCGTGACCGATCGTCCGGGGCGCCAGGCCACCTTTACTATCGGCGCGCCCGCTGTTTCGGAGCGTGGTGTGCCATTCCTCGATGTCGAGCGTGCGAAGTCTTTGGAGTGGCTTTGCGCCGAGATGAGGCACGATCTGGTTTTCGACCAGTTCGCGGTAGCGTTCGGCAGTTCTGGCGCTGATGTCGCCAGCCGCCTCCCAGTGATCGACACGAGCGCGAACAAACTCGGTGACTGTGATCTTATTCGGCTCAACGTATTTCGCCTGAGCAACTGATGCGATCAGTTCAGCTAGCTTAATCTGAGCCTGTCGCTTGTTGCCGCGGAACGTGTGAAATTGGGTCTTCCGCTTACCGGTTCTCTCGTCACGACCCGCATCGAATTTCAATCGCCAAGAATTCTTGCCGCGTTGCTGGATGTGGCCTTTCATGGCTTTCCGCCGCGCTCAATGATCACGCGGTTGTTCTCGCTAACGACAACTTTGCCAACCTTCTCCGCGAGCTTGTCCGCCAATGCTTCGAGGTTCTGCATCATGTCTTCTTTGGCGAAGGACTGTTCCAATCGTTGTATGATTTCGCCGGTCAATGTGCGCCCGTTCTTTTCGGCCGCCTTTTCCAAGCGAGCCAGTAATGCAGTCTCGACCCTGAGACGTAGGTGCGAAGTCTCCTTAGCCGCCATTTCGGATTCCCTTTCTGCCGAGGCGGGACCATATACCACAGCCCAGACCTTGACGGAACAAAAATGTACCTTTAAGGTACAAAACTGTTCCCGACAACATAAGGGATGGTCGATTATGAATGAAGAGTTACTAAAACTGCTTTCCCGGCCGACTGCATCTGTGCCCGATGTTGGTCGGATCGTCTTCGGTCTTGGCCGCAACGCGAGCTACGATGCTGCTAGGCGAGGCGACATCCCGACAATCGAGATCGGCCGGTTGAAGAAAGTGCCAACGGCCATGCTACGAAAGCAACTCGGCCTGGAGACCGCGGCGTGACCGACCAACGTCTCAACATCCGCAAGACTGACCTTGCTGTCATCACGCGTATCGCTGTGGACGCTGGTGAGATTCAGTCGAAGATCGCCGGCTTGCTTCTGCTCCAAGAGGAGCGACTGAAGGAGCTGCGTGAAGTGCTGGAAGAGTGGCGTAAACCGCTCGCTTAAACGAAGAACCGCCCCCACGGGCCAACGTGAAGGCGGTCAAACTTCGTGGTCAGGCTTATGTCCGGCAAGACTTAACCTGTCTAGCATAGTTCGACAGTCATCGCAATATGCTCGTGGGGCTCCACCAAAGAATTTTTTGGAGCCCGAATGTCCAACGCTCTATTTGACGAACCGCGCCTCAACGAATGGTTCTCGATCCCGCTAGACGAGCGCCTCGCGATTCCGATCGACGCGAGTGAGATCGATTTCAACCTTGACGGAGAATGGCTCCCGATCCCAGCCGCGTTGCGTAGCGAAGAAGTCGGTTGGGATTGCTATCGCCTCGATCCAGAAGGACTCGGATTCGACTTTTTCTATCAACTGGCGATTGAAGCTGGAGACATGCGCTCAACGCAACAGCTGAGCGAACTGTGGCCCAGCTTCGATCGGGATAGGGCACCACACGACGTGCTGCTGATCGACCTGTTCGCTTATTTGCGGGGGCAGTGCTGCGCGATCCACAGTGGCTTATCTGCCAAGATGGATGCGGCACTAGAAGACTGGAGGCATCGCAGATTTCGGGCTCACGGCGCCAAGGTGTGCGCTGAGTACGGGGAAGCGATCAAGCTTTTCGAGGCGGCCCAACAAGCTGTTGCGCGCCTTCCTAAGGTGATCCCAACCGATCGAATGCCCGACGAGGCGCGCGCGACGTTCGAAGCCATGACGTCTGCGCCAGCACGAGCGTACAGCTCCGAACAAATGCGGGCGTTTGCTGAGTTCGTTCACGAGTGTCTTCAGTGGCACAACACGAAATCCGAGATGGAAGGACTTCCAGAAATGACGAAGCTCGCGGCAAGTGCGTTCGATGCCGAGGTAATGCGCGCGATCGCAGCCGAGCGGGCGCCTGGTTTTATTTCCGACGCAAAAGGGCACAAAGCCGAACCGCAGCACCCTCATAACGTTCGGACAGTTCTCCGCATGAAAGGTATGGAGGTTCGCGAAAACCTTTGGATTGACCGGATCGAATATCGCCGGGCCGAGTCGGCGACAGACTGGCAGCCGCTCACCGATAAGGTCATCGACGACCTGATGACGTTTGCGGCGGATCTTGGCCAGCCATTCAATCCGACTAAAGAGTTCTTCCAGCGGACCTTGCGCACTATCGCCCGGGCCAATTCGTGCGATCCGTTGCTTGAGCACCTGGCCGCTCTACAGTCCGGATGGGATGGCGTCCCAAGGCTCGACACGTGGCTATCGCAAGCATGCGGCGTCCCGAATGACCCTTATCACCGTGTTGTGGGCCTGAACATCATCGGCGGTTTGGTGCGGCGCGCGCGGCATCCCGGTATCAAGCATGACGAGTGCGCGATCTTCATTTCGCCGGAGCAGGGTGTTGGCAAGTCGTCACTCTGCAAAATCCTGGCGATGCACGAGCGATGGCATACGGACACGCTAAAGCTTGGTGGCCGGCAACAGGATATGGTGCCGCAAATGGCCGGGAAACTCGTTATCGAGCTGCAGGAACTGTCCGGCCACAAGAAGACCGAGGTCGAAGACATCAAAGCGTTCATTTCGACCCAGTATGACAACTACACTCGCAAATACGATGCTCTTGCAACGGATCAGCCGCGACGCTGCATCTTCGTGGGAACGTCGAACGATTCGATGCCTCTGCGCGACAAAACCGGCAACAGACGATGGCTGCCGGTGCACGTGGTTGGTCGCGTGAACTTGGAGTGGTTGCAGGCAAACGTCGATCAGCTGGTGGGGGAGGCTGCCGCACGGGAATCGATCGGAGAGACGTTCCGCATTCCTGTAGAGTTGTGGAGTGTCACCGAGCAGCATCAGAAGGCGGCGCTTCAGCGGCCCGAGTATGAAGTGATGTTGCGCGATTGGCTCGCCCCAACCAGCCTCTCTGTGTACGTCACCGCCGCGGATCTCAGCCAGGTGGTTCGCGAAGCTGCGGGGCGTGTTGTCAATGCGCCCGACTATCTCGGCGTCGTGCGTGAACTGGGATTCGAGCCGGCGCAAAAGAAAATCGACAACCGCAATGTCAACGTCTGGCGCCGTGGAGACCTGAAAGGTGCTTTGCGACTGGAGCCGAAATTGCCGTTCTCTTACCGGCGCGGCGTGAGCATGAGTATGGAAGTCGAAATGCCGCTTCCACCCGAACCGCGCCTCGCGCCTCTGCCTGCGATTGGTAGGGGGTAGGGGGTAGGGGGTAGGGGTAGGGGTAGGTAGGGGCTGTTTGGAGAAATTACTAGGAAAAAGAGCAGGGGAAGGGAGCGCAGGGTAGACGTCGTTGCCAGGAAGTTCTTAGAAAATGCCCCTACCGGCACTACCCCTACCTACCGCCTACCGGCCTGATGATTGCTTAGTCTCCGTCAACACGTAATTACAAGTTGTCAGAATCTGCGATCAGCTTCCGCAGCATTGGCCGGAACGTCGATCGACGGAAAGCACGGCTTTACGTTCTTCTCACCAGCGATGAACGCATCCTTGCGATCGGAAATTACGTACGAAAAGTAACTGTCGACACCATAGACGAACGGAATGCGACCGGCGTACCCGCCCATTCTGTTCTTGCTGTTGACGTATCCGCAAACGAACTTTCCGTCTTCGCTGCTGACTAGGCGTAGGCCGTCAAACTGTGCAGACGAGGGGTCTACCAATCGTTCACGCACGCTGTCTTGTGCAGCGGCAAATGCCTGGTTCTCAGGTGTCCGAGACAGCACGAATGCGAAAACGAAGAACGCAACAACGCAAACCCCGACAACGCCAAAAATCACTTTCATCACGTTTCTCGTTCCTCTTCGTTTCCAACGGCTTCTCATAAACAATCGGGCATAAAATGTTCGGCTGCATCAAGCGCGACCATAAGTCAACCATCCAAGGGTTGACAAATGAAAATAATTTTGATAGGATATAGCGAATTCACTCACCGAAGTTTGCCGTTATCCACACAAGCCGCAATGCGACCTGACGCGTCGCTGCGGGCGGAGACCACGCATGTCCGAAGAAGGCGAGATTGTATGGGGCGCATCCGAAATTGCGCGTGCGATCAATCGTTCGGAGCCGCAGGTTTACTTGCTTCTGAAGCGCGGCTGCCTGCCTGGCGCGCGTAAGATCGCGGGTCGTTGGGCATTCCGACCGGCCGAGTTTCGGCGCGCACTGGCGACCGAGGCCGCAGCGTGAGCGACACGAAGCACCGCGGCACCGTCACGCATTGGAATGAAGCCAAGGGCTATGGCTTCGTCCGTCGCGAGAGCGATCAGGCCAGCATCTTCGTTCATATCAGCGAGGTCGACGAAGCTTACGACGCCCTGCGCCGCGGCCAGCGCGTCGAATTCGAAACCGCTGAGAGCGAGCGGAAACCGGGCCACCCAATGTGCGTCAACGTCGACGTAATCTAGAGGACTCTGATTTATGACCCCTTGGAATACCTTTCGAGACAATATCCCCACGGATCCGCGTTTCCTCGGGCATCGCGCCATTTTCGACAAGTTGCGGTCGATGCCGGAGACCCTGGCGAGTGCGCGGGATGCGGCCAAGAAGCTGGGGACGCTGAACGACAGGGGTATCACCGAAAGGGTGCGAGACTTCGCAACCAAGAAGGTTGCAGCCGATCTGCGCCGCGAGGTGATCAAGATCGATGCCGCAAAAAAGAAGCTCGAATCTCGGCGCCGCAATCTGACCGTTCCCGCTGCCGACAAGACGGATGTGGGTGCCGCGCTCTTGCGCCAAGAGATCCGCGCTCATGTCCGCCAGATGGAGTCGAGCAAGCAGGTCAGAACGCTCACGTTCAATCCCGATCCCGTGGTCGTCGCGGCGATCTCGGAGGCTCCGTCAATGTTGACGGGCGTGTCCGACAGCTTACGCGGGCAGATGGAAGCTGCATTCATCGAAGCGCATTTCCCGGCCGAGATTGCGGTTCTGCGTGAGGACGCGGAAGCGCTCGAAAGTGTCGGTATGGCGCTCGAAAGCGCAACGAAGGAAGTGCGCGCCGCTATTGGTCTGTCCGAACTCGAATTCAAAAAGTGGCTCGTGACGTCAACTCCTGAAGTGTCTCAGGAACTGCTCGAAGGCCGCATCGGCGAATAGTCGTCGCAGGGGCGGGTAACCTCGCCGCTTTTGCGACTGCGAGAGGGTTGCATCACGGCCCTCTCGCCCAACTTCACGGAGAAGACGATTGGCTACGATTATGATCGATGACGCCAATGACGCCGCCGCAACGATCCGTGCCACGATCAACGGGACGCCGAGAGCTTAGATTTGAGCGTGCTCCCGCCCATCGTTATGCCGCCTCCGCCGGGACCAGCCGCCGCGCCAGGCCGCCGTCCAGGTCCTGGTCGGCCTCGTGGATCGCGCAACCGCCGGACGATTGCCGTCGAACTGCTGTTCGCTACGGAAGCGAACGCAGTTGCTAAGAAGGCCGTCGCGCTCGCTTTGGAGGGCGATCCAACCTGCATCAAATTAATCATGGATCGTACGGCACCGGTCCGAAAGGGTGCTCGGATCAGTCTACCCAATTTTCCAAAGGTCTCGACGCTTGAGGACCTACCAAACGCGCAAGCCTACCTGGTTCGGGCCGTCGCATCCGGACGGATCTCACCGGAGGAGGGCGCTGCCGTTTCGACCACGTTGGATCGGTTTTCCGCTGCCGCCGAGATTGTCGAACTGAAGCAGCGTATGGCCGAGATCGAGGAGCGCTATGCTTCGACGCGGTAAATGGGGCATTGAATCGCGGCTGCGGTGGCTTGAGCGGAACGCGCCGACCCCTTGGACGCACCTGACCCTCGTCAACACCACCGTCGCGCCGAACTTGGACAGTACCGGCGTTCCCGTTCACCCACCTATCGAACTTGGGGTCGGCGAAATAATCCGCACCCGCCGCGATCAGCCGTCGATCCAGATCACGTTCGCAGAGCCGCGGGCCGATCTGCTCGGCGTTAACTTGGGCCAGTGGACCGACGAACAGATTGCGGCGCTGGCACCCTCAACTTGCGGAGACAATCGTGGCTGACCTGGCGACACTCGGCTTTGCTGTTACCACCGAACCGCTCGTCAGGGCGCGGGATGTCATGCGCGACATGGTGCCGGCGGCAAAAGACGCGCAGACAGCCACGGAAAGCATGAGCGCGGCCGTCAACAGCGTCGGCCCGGCGGCTCAACGTACTGTGGCATCAGTCAGCACGTTAAACCAAGCGCACAGCGCTCTCTCGACCCAGGCCATGGCAGCGCAGCATACCATGCGCTCGTTCTTCGAGCAGATGGCAATGGGAATGCCGGTGTCGCAGGCGCTTACCGGCCAGATGAACCATCTGACCTATGCGGCATCGGGCCAAGGTGGTTTGTCGGACGCTTTCAAGGACGCGGTCGCGCCGCTTACTCGGCTCCTGACAGCAGGCACAGCCACCTTTGCCGGTATCGCGGCATCGGCGGCCCTGGCCACGGCCTCAGTGAACAACTACCTGTCCGCTCAACAGCGGGTGCAAACCTCGCTGCTCGGCGCCGGCCGCGCGTCGGGGGCGACCCAAAACAGCATCAATGCCATCGGCAGCCAAGGTGCATCCACCTTTGGTCTGTCGGTTTCAGAGGCAAGAGACCTGGCCGCGGCGCTCGCCACCACCGGACGGATTGCAAACGACAATATCCTGCCAATCGTCAAGATGGGCCACGACATAGCGATCGCGTTCGGGACCGACGCGAAGGGGGCAGCGCAAGTGCTCTCCAAGGCATTCGCGGATCCCGTGAAGGGGGCTGATGACCTCAATGAGCGCCTGGGCTTCCTTGATGCGGCTACTAAGCGAAACATCGAGAATTTGACCGCACAGAACCGACAGTATCAGGCGACACAGGTTCTGATTAACGCCGTAAAGAGCAGCCTAGACGGCTTCAGCGAGACGCAGAGCGCGGTCACCAAGGGGTGGACTGCGATCGGAAATGTTGCAGCGAACGCGTGGGACTCGGTCGGTCAGTTCCTGGCGAAGTCGGTCGGCCTCGGTCAGTCGTTGGAAGACCGGCTGAACGCTGCAAAAAGACAGCTTGATTCACTTCGAGCGACCGGCGGTAACACACTCAACTTCGAGACCGGTCTCGGCAGCTACGGTTCCGATCCGACAGCCATCGCCGCGCAGCAAAAGAAGGTGGACGACCTTACGGCTGCAATCGAACGTAACGCGCAAGCGTCCGCACGAGCGCTCGCCGCGCAGCAGTCGTTCCTGCAAGCGAGTACCGTTCGCGACCTGTCGCCCGAGATCACGCAGCGAGAAACGCTTAACAATCAACTGCAAGTGCTCAAGCAGTTGATGGACAGCCTGGCCAATGATGAGGGAGCCGGCGAGCGCCTGAAGCAACTCGGTCTGACCATGGATCAGCTTAGACAGGCGTTTGCCCTGGCGGCAGGTAAAGTCAGCGACTTCAAAACCGAATTCCAGCAAGCCATTTCGGCGAACAGTACCGCGCTTCAGGCGCTCACGGCGTTTTCACCGACAGCCAGAGGCAATGTTGCCTTCCAGCAGTCGATGGATGCGACTCAGAATTCGAACTACTCGCCTGTGCAGCGCCAGACGCTGGCACAGCAGGCCTACGAACTGGCGGTTAAGTCGGCGACCACGGCTATCAGCGAGCAGAATCGCGCGCAGATCCTCAATGCACAGCAGGCGGTCGCATCTGCCCAGAACGATATCCTCTTGGTTGGCAAATCCATCGGGCAGCAGGCGGAATTGCGCGCCAACATGGCACCGCGTCAAACCCTCGTTCCTGCAACTCGTCCAGCTCCGACAGAGTCTGAGAGGAAAGCGGCTTGAGCGCGTATTTCACCTTGGTACAGAAGCACTCCGCGCACATGGTCGTGGACGCGGCAGTTTATTTACCCGACTTCACGCTGACGAATGTCAACGCGACCAAGGCAACCGCTTTGGTAACACTGCCTGCCGTCATAACCGTCACTGGCGCCGATGTGGTTCAACGGCTCTTGGCAGAAGTGATCGAGCGACAATTTTCATCGTATGAAGAACTGGTCAGCAGCTCGGAAGCGCTCTTGACCGCGTTCCGGGAGATTGCGGTTGCTCATCTCGACGGCGACGCCTGCTCGACATTGTCGATGATTGGATGGAGCACGCTCCAGAACGCGCCCTGTGCTCACTCAATCTATCTATGGACAGACGGACCCGCACGCGACGAGTGGTTACGGAATTCGGCCCTGTTGCCAGGTTTTGATCCGAGCGCGGTTCAAGCTGAGTTCGAGGATGTCTCGGCAAACATCACTGGTTCGCCAATGCCGGATGTCTCCAAACTCTCGGACATCTGCTTCGAGGTTCGGGCACCGGACGATTATACGCCACAGGTCGATTTGCTGCACATACTAGAAGCGGCGCGGCGGACTCCCATTGATGGAAAGCTTGGGGTTGGTGGCGCAGCGGTTCTCTCATCAATCGACGCGTCGGGTATCACGCAGAGAGTCATTCACCGCTGGGACGAAGATCGGGTAGGCGAGAAAATCACGCCGCAGCCGATCGACTGGAAGACCTGGCGCGCAGCGCGTGAGCCGCGGGCGGAAGTCATCGAATTCAGCGGGCTATCCCGCCTGCAGCGTGAACGCATGCAGAAAAAGGCGGCAAAGAGGGATCGACTCAATGGACGCTGAAGCCAGGTACTCCATCGATTTTGCGCACCGCACGGCGGAGATGGTCCGGCACCACACAAACCCAACGCTGTCTGCCTACGCGTTGGCCGTGCAAGCGCTACGGTTGTATCTCGACATCGGCGAAGAACAAGCCGTGACAATCCTGAAAGCGGTGACGGTCAACCAGATGACCGAGCGAGCGCGGTCGGAATTCGATGGCACGAACGGACGAGACGTCCTGGCCGTGTTGAACCCGCTCCGTGCACAGAACGGATTTCCTCCGATCACTCTGGTCGATTTGAAAGTGCAGGGGAGATAGTCAGTGGTCGGTGGGATCGGGCATATTGGACGGATTGGTTACTTCTCTGGCGGCAGCGGCAGACGGAAGGTGGTGTCGGTTGCGCCGATCATACGTCGCCTGACTGCGGAGCGCGGATTATTCGTTCTCGTCGGCCAGAATGTGAACCTGATCTACGGAGGCAGCGCGCCGAATGCGCCGCTTCTGACGTGGACCTCTGACGCTTCCACCGCGTACCCCGTTGCTGACATTTATTTGGATGAGACGATCGCCACAGGCGACTCTATCCAGTCGCAGATTCAGGTGAGCGGCGGCAGTTGGACCAGTCCAGTCTTCAACATCACCCATGTCATCGCTAGCGGTGAGGCGGCTTCAGGCGATGCAGTGTTGACCCAAGGGCCTCTCGCCACAGGCACCTACGATTGGCGGGTGCGGGTGATGCGGGCATCCGATGGTGCGGCAAGCGTCTGGTCAAACGTGGAGACCAAGACTATCGCGGTCCACGACGAGAGCGGCGACACACAGCAGGCCAAGGACTTCTTTGCGCGCGTCCGTTCAGCAGGCATCAGCATAGACAAGACCCACGGCGATGCCGTAGCGGCCTTCATCAACGGTGTGGTTGCGGACGGCATATGGTCCAAGTTCGATGCGCTATACCTCTCAGCAACTCAGAGTCTGACCCTTGGTCGCCTCAACCTCGTATCGGCGAACTATTCGCTTGCGAACTTCGGTGGCGACCCAATATTTACCGCCGACAAAGGGTTCAAATCGACCAACTCCCCTCAGCAACAGACGTCCGGATTTACGCCATCCACAGCGAGCGGCCAATGGGCGCTTAACTCCGCGCACTTCATGATCTGGCCATTAGAGACAGGGGCTAGCACTTCAGGTGATATCGGCACGTTGTCCGTCACTGGAGGGGGAGGCTACGCTTACTTCAAATCGCAGCCGGCCGGAACCAGCTGGGTTATCTCGATCAACGACAGGGGACAACGAGCGACAGAGAGCACAGCTACAGGCGCTGGATGTTATGTTGCTTCGCGCACAAGCAGCGCTGGCTTCAACTACTACTGGAATAACACCGTATTCGGAACGATCGCACAGCCGTCGTCTTCGTTACCCAGTAGCAATATCTATGTTGGCGCGCTGAACGGCAACGGGTGGGGCAACAAGACGATTGCAGCGGCAAGTTTCGGCGCGGGGCTCACTTCAACAGAAGCCGCTGCGCTTTACGCACGCCTGCGGACCTACATGACCACGATGGGTGTACCATGAGTTTTGCCTTCGCTGCGCAACACAACAAGGGCCGTCTTCAGGTCAATCTCAACTTCCTTCAGGTCGGCGGTGAGGACATGTTCCTCAATCAGATGAAGAACGCTCAGGCATGGACACTCAGTGACAACACCGCGCAGCCTGAGCCGAGCACACTTAACAGTGATGGATACCCCACCTCCATTGTCGGCGGAGGTGTCTACTCGGTGTTCTTTGTGCCGAAGCAATCAGCCCGCTCCGGCCGCTACGCCATGACGTGGGACGCACCACCCGGTGCGGTGATGTTCGTGGGCATGGCAGTATCCAACGCCACAGGCAGCCTCACCACCTCTGCATCAGGACACGGCCGCTACGAGTGGTTGCCGCCGGATGACGCCAGCTGTCGCTTCTCGATAGGCATCAAGTCAGTTGGCGTGGACAACCTTCGCGTCTTCCATGTGGATGATGAGGATGACCTTGTCAACAAAGGTTATGTGTTTGGCACGAGGTTCAAGCAGCGTCTGGTGGAGGCCAACTTCGGCCGCATACGTTTCCTCAATTCGCAAGTAGGGAACACCACCAACGTCGTCGAGTGGAAAGACCGCAAGCCTCTCTCATATGTCTACTACGGCGGCTACGAGAACCGCGCCGAGTACTATGGAGGCGTAACCGCAGGAAGCGGTTCGGCATTCACGGTCAACGCACCGCCAACGTGGAGCGGCTTGGTGGACAAGGCCCGCGTGATGGTCAAGATTGATCGCAGCTACAGCGGCGGTATAACGCTCTCTGTGGGAGGCACCGCCGCAAAGAATGTGCTCAATGCCTACAGCAGTGCGCTCTCCGAGGCAGGCAATTCGTATGTCGTGGGCGGACGCTTTGCGTTCCTTGTTTACGATGCCGAACTTGGTTCGTGGATCAAACAGGGCGGCGACGTGGCGATGGGAAGTCAGGGGCTCGGAAATGGCATCCCACCTGAACTTCTAATGCAACTATGTGCGGAGGTTGGGGCCGATCCTCACTATGTGCTGCCTCCGTTTGCAGGGGATATCGCTTCCGACTACATCCCAAGCCTTGCCGCCTTACACCGGGACGTAGGACCATCGTGGATGCGGCCGGTCTTCGAAGGGCCTAACGAAACCTTCAATACATTCGCGGGCTTCTACCAGACTGCCTATGCCGTCGCCAAAGAGACTGCATACGGCTGGGGGGCTGGTTACTACAACTGGTACTGCAAAGTGCTGTCCTACATGGGCCAGCAAGTCAGCGCGGTGTATAGCGGTGATCGCTCAAAGTACTTCGTAGCGTGCGGTGTGCAGACAAATGGTGGTACGGACATTCAAGATGACCGTATGTTGGGTACCAAGTGGCTTGCCAGTGATGTCCCTCTTCCTCCGGGTATGCTGCGGCAGGCCGCCAAACTTTGGGTCAACGAGGTTGCCTGTGCCCAGTACTACTCCCCGGGTGGACCTAACGATGCCTCCTATGCGGCCAGTTTCGCAGCAGCCACTAACGACCCGGATCGGGCGGCCATTGCGATACAATACGCGCAGAGCGCGCTCACCTACACCTACTCGCTGCCCAACACCATCAACATGCAGGCAGCGTGGAAGGCGTGGGCCGTTAAGCACGGCATCAAACGTTTGTGCGGTTACGAGGGTGGGTGGTCGCCGGACTATAGGGACGGCGGTAACTCTGACCTGGACCGGCTCAAGGCAGCTTCTAAGCGCCTGGACATCGTGGGCAGTTACACTGTTCAGAACATCGCGGGGTTTTCCTCAACAACAAGGGTGACTTTGTTGCAGACTACCCGTCGGTGTTTCAGCTTGGCGGCTACATGTATCCCGGATATTCGAGCAACGCGTGGTCCGTGCTGGAGGACATCTACGAGCCAACGCCTAGCCCGCAGTGGCAGGCAATCGTGACACTGAGCACGGCGGCACGGACCAAACGGTGGACCCTTAAGGCAGCCTAGGCAGCCGCCATGAGCGTCTTGCTCCGGCGATACGCCATGAGGCCAAGGCCAGCGAAACCGAGAAGCATCATCGCCCATGTCGACGGCTCGGGGACGGCGCTAGCTACAGCGTTCGGGTCGATCAGTGAAAATCCTGATGGAAGCTCAATGAAGATCTGCAGCGGTGCGTAAGCCACATTGGGACCGTCGCCACCACCACCGCCACCGCCACTGATGTTTGGAAACTCGGGATTGATATAAAAATATGTTTGGACCATGTCGTTGCGTCCGCAATGAGCTTCGAACTGATCGCATTCATAGATAAGCGTCGTGGAGCCATTGAAGTAGAATGACAGACTGATCGAACTGAAGGGGCCATTGAAGGGATCCACTGGAACGTTCTGGGTAAAATATGGTCCCCCGGTCCACGAATAGCTGGCAAGAAAGCCATTTGGGTAGGCGCTGAAGTCTCCAACGACTAGCGTGTTTGTGCCCGTCCACTCGAATGTGCCGGATCGAGCTGCATTTGGAGTCAGCACGACAAAAAAGAGGCCTAAGGCAAAAACCAGCTTACGCATAATCCAACCCCGCAATAAAATCCCATTTCACCTTCCCGCTTCGGTTGAGTCAATACGGCTATGGCAAACCTTAGTTCGAGGCAACGTTGTCAAACTACCTAGCTGTTGCAAAACCACTGTAAAATAAGCACTTTTCGGCGATCTGGAATCAGCGCATCTTGCCAGCCATGGCAGAGCAACGTCTGATCTCAGGAGCCGACGCCGCAGCCTATTGCGGCGTCACACCCGCTACCTTTTCGAAGTGGGTGGCGGCCGGCGTCATACCACCACCGATCCCCGGTACGCGGCGGTGGGACCGCAAGGCGATCGACCAGGCCTTGGACAGAGCGTCGGGGATCCCCACGACGCAGTCACCCGAGGACGAGTCTGACCCGGCAACGAACATAGGCAGAGAGCCTTGGGAAGATGCGTTTGAAGCAGATTGGATCGCGTGGGTGGCTCACGCGGAGGCCCAAACGCCCGCGGAAGAGCGCAGCGCACCGGCCAAGTGGGATGAGGCGCGGGAGGTAGTGCGAAAGTTTTGGCGCGACCTCGACGGTAAGACAATGGCAGCCAAAAGACGATCTTTGAAAGTGCGCAAGTCTTAACCACCGGAATCGAACCTAGAGGTAGTCATGAAGCGAACTTCGGATACCAGCGTGCTGCGAGCGCCTCCTTTTCTTCATGGGACTCCCAGTGGGGCATTCCGGCGCGATAAAAGAAACCACCGCGCGATCCAGCACTGCTCCGACGACGTTCGAAGCCGAGGTCAACAAGAATTTTGCGAATGCGCTCGAAGCCGACACCGGGCAGTGCAGCGCGTATTTCAGCATAGCAAACGACATTGCGGTCAGCCGTCAACTTGCTCACTGTCGCCAAGGTCGCGTTTTGACGGCGCACCTTGGCGACGCGGACGGCCCGCTGACGTTGGGTCATGGTCGGGAATGGGATGATGATGGCGGTCATTGCACGTGTTCCTAATTGGCTGGGAAGGTCTTAGGCGATCTCAAGGACTCGAGCTGCATCACCGCCGCTCAGCTTCGGGGCAGGGCGCTGCGTCTGCATAGGGGCCTGCGGATTGTCCCGCTCGACACGCTCGAAGGCTGCCTTGATGATCGGGTCTTTGATGAACTGGGAAATCTTGAACATTGCTGTCTCCTGGTCGACTTGCTCTTGAATGAGATATAAGATATATGCGTTATATGCGATGTCAATAAGACATATGCGATATATGCGAAATAATTTGGAGGGTGTGGTGCCGCGTACCGAGCTCTACCCGGTGAAAAAGATCATCGGGTTCAACCAGGCAATGCTGGATGCGATTGAGAAATGGCGAGCAAAGCAGCGTCCCATTCCGAACCTATCGGACGCGATCCGGGCTCTTATAGAGGCGGGGCTGAAGGCCAGTCGGGAGAAATAGTCAGCGGATGCCGTTGCGGCCCGATCCCATCAGCTACCCGCCGCGCGGCATGTCCCGAGAGGAGGCGGCCAGGTACGTTGGCGTCGGCACCACTAAGTTTGAGCAGATGGTCGCGGACGGTCGCATGCCGCGGCCGAAGCGGGTCGATGGCCGGGTGATCAGGGACCGACTGAGGTTGGATGCAGCGTTTTCGGACCTCCCGGAGGAGGCACGGGTCAATCCGTTGGATCGGATGCTTGGCGCATAATGACTATGGTTGAGTTTTTCGCTAGGCGCGTCCCATCAAAATAACTTCGTAATCACCGATTGGTCGCATGTCGTAGATATCAAAACCCAATACGAACATTCCTGCGTTCCGGGTCGACGATGGTTGCGGAACGAGCGGAGTAGCGGTCGCGACAATTTCGAGCTTGCCTGGGCGAGACCATGCTTGCTGAATCGATCCTCCGACGCTTGGGATCGCCTGTTGGCCAATTACGCTTTGCAGTGCTCTTATCGGCGCATCTGCATAGATGATGCCATGCAAATCCGTTTCGGCAGCGGCGCTCGAACGAATTTGGTCAATCTCTTTCCGCAGAATCTCTGGCTTGTTTCCAATGATTAAGACGACTTCGTTGTTAAGGACATGTTTTTCGAGTTCCAACTCGATCCTCGACCCGTCAGGACGGAAACGAATTTCAAATGCAAGCGCTTGTCCGGTCCGAGGACAAAAGCCAAAAAGGATTGCGCTAAAGGCGGAGCCGGTTCTCTGTCCGATTTCCCTCACGTAAGCCTGCGAAATGTCGGAAATCGCATTTGCTACCTCATCCATCGTTGGGGGTGGGGTGCTTCGAAGTCCTCCTAGATTACTGCAGACGATGTTGGCGAATGCATGCGTCGAAAGGGCAGCGAGCGTCGAGCCAGCAAAGGCGAACCCAAATTCGTAGCGGAACGTCTCGTGATTAAATGGGCCGCCGTGAGGGCCGGGCTGCCGGCAAACCATCGTGATCGGGAGAATCTTGGGACCGTGATCGGTGTAAACATTGCCTAGACTTTCGCCGATTCTCGTATCGGCGATCGCGTGGATTCGATCAGGTTCGAATAGCCAAACGGCAACCAGTGTCATCGTTCTTCAGATTTAGGTGCTCGGTGAGCCCTTCTTAGCTCTTTTGGCACCCGGAATGGCACCCAACAAGACGGAACGGGTAGGGACGGAGCGGGACGGGTAAGGTGATCGCGGACCGGAAACCCCAACGAAATGGGATGGTTGGGTACAGCCCGGTACGGCCGGAATAACATTTCAAGACCGGTGCCTTAAACCACTCGGCCACCCTTCCGTCTGTGCAGGATCAGGCCCTTAGCGTAGGGCGGCGCCGAACGCAACGCGAACTTGATGACGGCGCCACGTCCAGCGTCCGTTGATCGGCCCGTCAGCGGCCGGCGTGGACTGAACTTCGACGCATGCGCGCAACGTCGTTGACCGCGACCGCCAACGCCGGCCATCATGACCGGCATGAAGCGTGTCCTCTTTCTCTGCACCGGAAATTACTACCGAAGCCGCTACGCGGAAGAACTGTTCAATCACCTTGCGCACAACGAAGAGCTGCCGTGGCGTGCCTTCTCCAGAGGTGCGGCCGAACGCGGATCGCCGGACAATGTCGGACCGATGTCGCACTTTGCGGCCGATCGGCTCCGCGCAAGCGGCATCGTTCCGGAGGGTGCGACGCGCTATCCGCAACCATGCGTATTGGCCGACTTCGACGACGCCGACCTCGTAATCGCGCTCAAGGAGGCCGAGCATCGCCCGCTCGTCGAGCGCCGGTTCCCCGAGGCTGCCGGCAGGGTGACCTATTGGCATGTGCACGACATCGACGTGGCCGATCCCGCGGTGGCGCTACCGGTGATCGACGGCCTCGTCCGCGAACTGGTTACAGCACTCAGGTAATCCGCTTCCGCTTCAGGAAGATCGCCAGCGCATACTGCGCCGGGCGCGCCAACCGGTCGCCGATAGGCTCGAGCTCGTCGACGGCGACGATCACGAGGCGGCCTTCCGTCACGGTCAACTGGTCGACCGGCACGTCGCGCACGAGGAACACCTCGCCGCGAAGCGTGCGGTTTGGCGTCAGGTGATCCGGTCCCGAATAACTCCCGATCAGCTCAAAGCGTTCGGGCGGCAGATAATGCCCGATCTCCTCATGGACTTCGCGCACCACGCATTCCAGGAAGGTCTCGGTGCCTTCTCGCCGGCCACCGAACAGGCTGATCTTGCCCGCATCGGAGACATGCGGAAGGTCGTCACGCAGCTGCATGAGCAGCCGGCCATCCGAACTGACGAGCAGGGCAGATGCTCCCTCCCTGACATTGCTGGTCATCCGCGAATCCTCCCCTGGGCGGGTGAACGTGCATCATGGTCGAGCAGACCGGAAAGCGGCTGCCAAAGGATATGTCGGTGTGCGCCTGGGAGGAATTGATTGCCGGCTTCCCGGAGTGACTACCGAAGCCAGTTCGGCCAGCGAGTGGCAAAGGGAGAGATATATCGGCCGGATGGGCGCCCAAACGACGCCCAGGCCATCAAATGCTCAGCCGAAGGCGAACGCCAGCAGGCTGGAACACAGCAGCACGAGGCTCGCTGCAGTCAGGGTCAGAAATCCGTCGGAGACCAAATCGTGATTACGCATGATACACCTGCCTTGACCCGATGCTCATCCGAATTGATTAAAGCTTTCCGAACACTCACTCCTGGAAAGAGGTGACGCGTCTTTCCGCCTTCAGCGGACCGTCAGGCCCGGTACCGATAGCCTTCCACAGCATGCGCCAGGAAGATCGCCGCACTCACCAGGCCCATCACCGCTGTAACCGTCTCGATCATCGCAAACTTCCTTTGCGCCCCACGCGGAAGAGAAAACGATTGCAGCCTTGCACAGTCAAAAAGATTCAATTGTTGGAATCGCAGATGCGCCCGGACTGATGATTTGCTGCAACAGTCTGTCTGATCGCGGGACAGGCGCGGGGATATTGTGCGGTCCGAGCTCCGTAGAACAACGGAGGAGGCGCAACAGCCGGTTTACCAAAGCGCCATAGCCTTAAGGCTCTCCCCATTTCCGCCGTCTTCCGGTTGCGATATCGTCACGCTCTGGTGCGGAAGGTGGGCCGCGCAGTGACGGGAAAGACCCCGACGCCTCGAAGCAGGTGCGGGTCCGACAGAATGGTACTTGGGGCATATGGGGATTAGACGGCCAGATTCGATGATCCGGACGGCGCGCGGCGCCGTTGCGGTGGCGACGTGCCTCGTCCTCGCCAATTGCGCCTCCTCGAACAAGTTCGCCAGCCGTGTCGATCCGAAATACGGCGTATCGTCGAGCCCGCGCGTCGTGGCGCTCGGTGACCCCGTGCCGAAGGGCGGCGGCACCTATCGGATCGGCAAGCCCTATGTCGTTGCCGGCCGGACCTATGTGCCGGAGGAGAACGAGAACTATCGCGCCGAGGGCATGGCATCCTGGTATGGCGACGATTTCCATGGCCGCCTGACCGCCAATGGCGAGGTGTTCGACATGGGATCGCTCACGGCGGCCCATCCGACCCTGCCGATGCCGAGCTACGCGCGCGTCACCAATCTGAGCAATGGCCGCTCGCTCATCGTTCGCGTCAACGATCGTGGCCCGTACCACGGCAATCGCCTCATCGATGTCTCGAACAAAGCTGCCGAACTGCTTGATTTCAAAGGCAATGGTGTCGCTCGCGTCCGCGTCGAATATGTCGGCCGGGCGCCGCTCGAGGGCTCCGACGACCGCCAGCTGATGGCGACCCTGCGCACCGGCACCCCGGCGCCATCGCCATCGATGGTGCGGGTCGCCTCGGCGCGGCCGTTCGTACCGGAGATGTCGTCGTCATCGGGCCGGGTCCGCGGCGATGTTCCGCTGCCGGAAGGTCGGCCTTACAGCCTCGGCAACACCCAGGCCGACTACGCCTCGGTCAGCGCCACCTCGGAAATGTCGGCCTCGAGCCGGTCGCACCGTCGCGCGCAGAACAATCCGCGCGAGGTGTCCTACGAGAGTGATGCGCGTTACGCAGCAAGCCCGAGCCCGGCAACCGCCTATGTCCCGATCGATGCGCGCGGGCCGGCCGAAGTCCTGAGCGGGCGCGGGCTCTACTAGATCAAACCGTTCCGAATCAGGTCCTTGGCCTGATCATTTCAGAAACGCGATCAGCGCCGCATTGACCTCGTCGGGGCGTTCCTGCTGGATCCAATGGCCGGCGCCCTCGATGATCAGCTTCTGCCGCAGGTTCGGCAGCACGCGGTCCATGTCCGCGACCCGCTTGGCGCCGATCAGCCCGGTGATCACCGAATCGTTCGAGCCGGCGATGAACAGCGAGGGCTGATGGATCCGTGCGTCCTGCCAGGGCGCAGTGAGGTCCCAGTTGCGGTCGAGATTGCGATACCAGTTCAGCCCGCCACGGAAGCCGGACTGCCGGTAGCCCTCGGCGAATTCGGCGATGTCTGCCTCGGTGATCCAGGCCGGCAGCGGCATTCCACTCGGCAGCTTGCCGAGGAAGCCCTTGGCCTCGTCGACGAACATCGAGCTCGGATCGGAGACGCCGCGCCCGAGCACCAGCCGCATGGTGTGGGCGATGTCGCGCTCGAACTCGGCTTCGGCCACGCCCGGCGGTTGGAAGTATTGCCAGTAGAAATTGGTGATGCCGCTCTCGCGCAGGGTTTCCAGCGGACGCCCACGGCCGCGGAACGGCGGCGGTACGCTGAGGCCTGCGACCTTTGTGAAAATATCCGGGCGAAACAGCGCCGCGTGCCAGGCCACCGGCGCGCCCCAGTCATGGCCGACGATGACAGCCTGCTTCTCGCCGAGCGCAGCCACCAGCGCGACCATGTCGCCGACCGTATCGAAGATCGTGTAGGCGCCGACATCGGCCGGCGCGCTGGTCCGGCCGAAGCCGCGCATGTCGGGAGCGGCGACCCGGAAACCGGCCGCGGCGAGGGCTGCGATCTGGTGCCGCCATGAATAGGACAGTTCCGGCCAGCCATGGCAGAGCACGACCAATGGGCCTTGCCCGGCCTCGCGCACGAACATGTCGATGCCGTTGGCGGAGATGGTGCGGGTGGTGGACATCGCGTTTCCGCCTTGTTTGCCGGTACTGCTGTCGTGAGCCGGTTCCAACGATACGGACATTCAATGCGGGCGGCAATCCGGCTAGCCATGTATGACGCAGAAACCTCAGTTGTTTGCGGTACTTCCACCTGTTAGAACGCAGCGTTTCAGGACATCGCCGATGGCAGCCCAGACCGCAGTTCCCAGCACGTTGTCAGCTCGCGCCGGGCGATGCTGGCGTAGCCTGATCGCGGCCGCGATCGCGCTGGGCATCGGCTGCGGCGGGGCGGTCTATGCCGCCAACAACAGTGTGCAGGGCGCCAAGAAGGAAGACGCCGGATTCGATGGCGACGCGCCGACCGCGATCCTGGTCGAGGCCTCCAGCGGCAGCGTGCTGTTCGAGAAGAACGCCGACGAGCTGCGCGCGCCCTCCAGCATGATGAAGCTGATGACCGCGGAGGTGGTGTTCGACGCCATCAAGAAGGGCGACATCAAGCTCACCGACGAGTACCGGATCAGCGAGAACGCCTGGCGGCGGGGCGGCGCGCCGTCCGGGACCTCGACGATGTTCGCCGCGATCAACAGCAAGGTCTCGGTCGACGACCTCCTGCATGGCGCGATCATCCCGAGCGGCAACGACGCCTGCATCGCGCTCGCCGAGGGGATCGCCGGCAACGAGCATACGTTCGCGACCGATTTCATGACCAAGCGCGCCCGCGAGCTCGGCATGACCAAGTCGACCTTCGGCAATTCCAACGGGCTGCCGGACCCGACCAACAAGATGACGGTGCGGGAACTCGCGATGCTGGCGCGCCACATCATCCAGGCCTACCCCGACCAGTACAAGCTGTTCGGCGAGAAGGAATTCACCTGGAACAAGATCCGCCAGCAGAATCGCAATCCGCTGCTGAACGCTCTGCCCGGTGCCGACGGCCTGAAGACCGGCTACACCAAGGAAGGCGGCTACGGCATGGTCGGCTCGGCCGTGCAGAACGACACGCGGCTGATCGTCGTCGTCAATGGCCTCGAGGACTCCGAAGACCGCGCGACCGAGGCGAAGAAGATGCTGGAATGGGGGTTCCGCAGCTTCGAGACCCGGGTCCTGATCGCGGCCAATCAGCCGGTCGGCTATGCCCGGGTGTTCGGCGGCGAGAGCCGCTCGGTCAAGCTCGTCAGCCCCGATCCGATCAAGGTGATGGTTGCAAAGAACGGCAACGACAAGCTGCTGGCGCGCGTCATCTATAACGGCCCGGTCAAGGCGCCGATCACTGCCGGCCAGCAGATCGGCGTGGTGCGGGTGTGGCGCGGCGCCAATGTCGCGATGGAGACGCCGGTCTATGCGGCCGACGCGGTCGGCACGGGATCGACGGTGCGTCGTGCGCTCGACGGCGCCCAGGAGCTCGTCATCGGCATGTTCCGCGCAGGGGTCGAGAAGCTCTGACATGGCGGAAGCAGCACTCCAACGGCCGAGCTTGCGCGGTCGCTTCATCACCTTTGAAGGCGGCGAGGGCTCGGGAAAATCGACCCAGATCCGCAAGCTCGCCGAACGGCTCGACGTCGCCAAGCTGCGCGCGATCGTGACCCGCGAGCCCGGCGGCTCGCCGGGCGCGGAGATCATCCGCCACCTCGTGCTGTCGGGCATGGGCAAACTGCTCGGGCCGGAGGCCGAGACGCTGTTGTTTGCCGCCGCCCGCGACGACCATGTCCGCACCGTGATCCTGCCGGCACTCAACCAGGGCATCTGGGTGCTGTGCGATCGTTTCTTCGATTCCACGCGCGCCTATCAGGGACAGCTCGGGCAGGTGTCGGCTGGCCTCGTCAACGCGATGCAGCGCGTCACCATCGGCGATCTCAAGCCCGATTTGACCTTCATTCTCGATGTGCCGGTCGAGGTCGGACTGCAACGCGCGGCGCTGCGCCGCGGCAACGCCACGGCGGATCGCTTCGAGGCGGAGGGCGTCAAGTTTCATCAGGATTTGCGCGATGCCTACCGCCAGATTGCGGCTGAAGACCCGGAGCGCTGCGTGCTGATCGACGCGACGGCCGATCCCGACACGGTGGCCGCCACGATCTGGTCCTCGCTGCGCGAGCACCTCCGGGCCACATTCACGGCGGCCGGTCCCGCATGAGCGCGCGCAAGGTCGAACAGGAGAGCCCGGCGCGCCATCCGCGCGAAACGCCCGATCTGTTCGGGCATCGCGAGGCGGAGAGCGCCTTGCTCGATGCCTATCGCAGCGGCCGGATTCCGCACGCCTGGCTGATCGGCGGCGCGCAGGGCATCGGCAAAGCGACGCTCGCCTATCGGATGGCGCGGTTCGTGCTGGCGTTCCGCAATCCGAAATCGTCACAGGTCCAGCAGGCGCCGACGTTGCGGGTCGATCCGTCCGACCCGGTGGCACGGCAGGTCGCAGCCGGCGCGCATGGCGGGCTGCTGGTGCTGGAGCGCGGCCTCAACGACCGTGGCGTGATGCGGACCGTGATCACCGTCGACGAGACGCGGGAGACGATCTCGTTTTTCGGCTCCACCGCCGCGGTCGACGGCTGGCGGGTCTGCATCGTCGACACTGTCGACGAACTCAATCCCAACGCCGCGAATGCGCTGCTGAAGATCCTCGAGGAGCCGCCGCAGCAGTCGCTGTTCCTGCTGGTCAGCCACGCGCCGTCGCGGGTGCTGCCGACCATCCTGTCCCGTTGCCGTAAATTGTTGCTGCGGCCGCTGGAAACGGATGATGTCGTGCGTGCGGCCGCAGCCGCAACCGACGTGGCCTCTGACGATCCCGCGCTGGTGGAGGCGGCTATGGCCTCCGAAGGCAGCGTGGGGAGGGCACTGTCGCTGCTCGGCGGCGACGCGCTGAAGCTGCAGCAACGCACGGCCTCGCTGCTCGCGACGCTGCCGAACGTCGATCCGCGCGAGTTGCATGCGCTGGGCGATGTGCTCGGCAGCAGCGACCGCGTCGCGCTCGCCGCTTTCATCGACGGCATCGATCGCTGGATGAGCGAGCGCATGCGCAGCGGCGACGCCAATGCCAACCTGCCGCGCCTTGCACGGCTGGCGGAGGTATGGGAAAAGATCGTCCGCGCCGCGCGCGACACCGAGGCCTACAATCTGGAGCGCAAGCCGCTGGTTTTCTCGGTGTTTTCGATGCTTGCGGATGCGACCCGATAGACGCCAGATCTGAAAAGACATTCGTCTGAAAGCAAATCTGTCTGAACAACCTGCCTGACCAAACTCCCGACAATCTCGTTTCGATCTGCAAAGGATTCCGTGGTGGCGACCGCTAAGAAGAAATCGTCGAAGAAGGCCAAGAAGACGAAGAAGGCATCGCCCGCTCGCGCGACCAAGAAAGCCACGGCGAAGTCGCGCGCGGCCAAGAAGGCTGGGCGGACCACCAAGAAGGTGAAGAAGGCCGCCAAGACCAAAGCCAAGACCAAGACCGCTACCAGGGGCGCCAAGAAATCGGCAGCCAGCAAGAGCGCCAAGAAAGCCGTCAAGCAGGCTGCGAAGAAGACGGCCAAGAAGACCGTCAAGAAGGCGGTCGCGACCGCCGCCGAGGCTCCGTCGAAGAAGGCTCCGTCGAAGCAGGCAGCGGCGGCCGTGGCTCCGGCCGCGAAGAAGCCCGCTGCTCCGGAGGCTCCGGCTGTCGAGAAGGCTCCGAAGACGGCGACGATTCGTGCGTCAAAGCAGCCCAAGCCCGCTGCGGCGGCTCCGGTCTCGGCATCCAAGCCGGCACCTGTCGTGGACCGCGGCAACATGTACTACATCACGACCGCGATCGCATATCCGAACGGCCAGCCGCATATCGGCCACGCCTATGAGGCGATCGCGACCGACGCGCTGGCGCGCTTCCAGCGGCTCGATGGCAAGGATGTCTTCTTCCTGACCGGCACCGACGAGCACGGCCTGAAGATGATCCAGACCGCGCAGAACGAGGGCATGACACCGTTCGATCTCGCGACCCGCAACGCCGCGCGCTTCAGGGAGATGGACGAGCGTCTCAACGTCTCGTTCGATCGCTTCATCCGCACCTCGGAGCCCGCACACCATGAATCGGTGCAGGTGATCTGGCGTCGCATGCAGGATAATGGCGACATCTACATCGACACCTATGCCGGCTGGTATTCGGTGCGCGACGAGGCTTATTACGCCGAGGAAGAAACCGTCGTCGGCGAGGACAATGTCCGCCGCGGCCCGCAGGGCACGCCGGTCGAGTGGGTCGAGGAGAAGAGCTATTTCTTCAAGCTTTCCGCCTACCAGGACAAGCTCCTGCACCTCTATGAGAGCCAGCCCGATTTCATCGGCCCGGATTCGCGCCGCAACGAGGTGATGAGCTTCGTGCGCGGCGGGCTGAAGGACCTATCGATCTCGCGCACCACCTTCGACTGGGGCGTCAAGGTCCCCAACGATCCCGAGCACGTGATGTATGTCTGGGTCGACGCCCTGACCAACTACATCACCGGTGTCGGCTATCCCGACGAGAGCGACAAGAACTGGCGTTACTGGCCGGCCGACGTCCACGTCATCGGCAAGGACATCATCCGCTTCCATGCGGTGTACTGGCCGGCGTTCCTGATGTCGGCGGGCATTCCGTTGCAGAAGCGCGTCTATGCGCACGGCTTCCTGTTCAACAGGGGCGAGAAGATGTCGAAGTCGGTCGGCAACGTGGTCGATCCCTTCAATCTCGCCAATCAGTACGGCGTCGACCAGGTACGCTACTTCTTCCTGCGCGAAGTGCCGTTCGGGCAGGACGGCAACTACAACCATGAAGCCATCGTCGCGCGCATCAACGCCGATCTCGCCAATGATTTCGGCAATCTGGCGCAGCGTTCGCTGTCGATGATCGCCAAGCAACTCGGCGGCGTGCTGCCGGAGCCCGGCGAGTTCAGCGACAATGACAAGGCGATCCTGGCGCAGGCCGATGCGATGCTGGAAACCTCGCGCACTGCGATGGCGACGCAACAGATCCATCAATGGCTCAATACGGTCTGGGCCGTGGTCGCCGAGGCCAATCGCTACTTCGCGGGCGAGGCGCCATGGGCCCTGGCGAAGACCGATCCGGCGCGACAGAAGACGGTGCTGTATGTCACCGCCGAGGTCGTGCGGCAGATCGCCATCATGGCGCAGGCCGTGATGCCTGACGCCTGCGGCAAGATGCTGGATAGTCTTGGCGTTCCGCCGGATGCCCGCAGCTTCGCGGCGATCGCCGAACGCATCAAGCCCGGCACGGTGCTGCCGGCGCCCGTCGGCGTGTTCCCGCGCTACGTGGAACCGAAGACCGAGTGAGCGGTTCGAAATTCATGCTGGTCGACAGTCACTGCCATCTGGATTTTCCTGACTTCGCCGACGATCTCGACGGGATCGTCGCCCGCGCCGAGGCGGCCGGCGTCGGCCGCATGGTCACGATCTCGACCCGGGTGAAGCGGCTCGGCGGCCTGCTTGCGATCACGGAGCGCTTTCCCGACGTCTACTGCTCGGTCGGCACCCATCCGCATCATGCCGACGAAGAGGACGGCATCCCGGCCAGCGAGTTGATCGAGCTGACCAAGCATCCGAAGGTCGTGGCGCTCGGCGAGGCGGGGCTCGACTATTTCTACGAGCATGGTTCGCGCGAGGCGCAGGAGCGTGGCTTTCGCGCGCATATCGCCGCGGCGCGCGAAACCGGCCTGCCGCTGGTCATCCATACCAGGGAGGCCGACGACGATTGCGGCCGCATCCTTGAGGACGAGGTCGCGAAGGGCGCGTTCAAGGCGGTGCTGCATTGCTACACCGGTGGCCGCGAACTCGCGATGAAGGCGATCGCGCTCGGGCTGTCGATCTCGTTCACGGGCATCCTGACCTTCAAAAAGTCTGACGCGCTGCGCGCATTGGCCGCCGAGTTGCCGGCCGACCGCATCATGGTCGAGACTGACGCACCGTATCTCGCGCCCGGCAAGTTCCGCGGCAAGCGCAACGAGCCGTCCTACGTCGTCGAGGTCGCCAAGGTGCTCGCCGAGACCCGCGGCGTCTCTCTGGAGGAGATCTCGCGGCAGACCACCGAAAACTTCTTCCGGCTGTTCTCCAAGGTGCCGGCGCCGAAGGTTGCTGCATGACGCTGACATTGACCATTCTGGGCTGCGGCTCTTCCGCCGGCGTGCCGCGTCCGGCGCTCGGCTGGGGCGCCTGCGATCCCAACAATCCCAGGAATCGTCGCCGCCGCTGCTCGATCATGGCCGAGCGCACCATGGAGCACGGCACCACGCGGGTCGTGATCGATACCTCGCCGGATCTGCGCGAACAGCTGATCGACGGCAACGTCGAACATATCGATGCGGTGTTCCTCACGCATGAGCACGCCGACCAGACCCATGGCATCGACGATCTGCGCTCGGTGGTGCTGCACCAGCGCCGCCGTATCCCGGTCTACTTCAACCAGTCGACCGCCAAGGACATCATGGCGAGGTTCTCCTACTGCTTCATCTCACCGGAGGGCAGCGACTATCCGCCGATCCTGACGCGGCATTCGATCAAGGCCGGCGAGGTGCGGACGATCGAGGGGAAGGGCGGTCCGCTCGAACTCACGGCGTTCCTGGTCCGGCATGGCAATATCCCAGCGCTCGGCTATCGCATCGGTGATGCCGCCTACACACCCGACCTGCACGACATCCCCGAGGAGAGCTGGCCGGCCCTCGAAGGGCTCGAGCTCTGGATCGTCGACGGCTTGCGCTACGCACCGCATCCCAGCCATTTCAGCGTTGCTGACGCGCTGTCATGGATCGAGCGCTTCAAGCCGAAGCGTGCTGTGATCACCAACATGCATTCCGACCTCGACTACGAGGTCCTGCGGCAGAGCCTGCCGGCGGGCGTGATCCCGGCCTATGACGGCATGCGGCTGACGCTCGAGCGGGCCGGCTAAAGACTTCAACTACCGTGGACGACGGACCTCGCGCGTTCATCGCGCGAGGTTCCGCATGGCAGGCCGGCCGCACAGCTTCGCCGCCGGGCATTGACCTTTCGCGCGCTTCGGATATCGTTATGATCATAACAATATCGGGAGGACCCAATGGCAGAAGCTTTGGCCGCGCGGGACTATACGGACCGCACGCGATATGACGCGCTGATGGACGTCGTGAAGAACCGGCTGACCACACGCGCCTTCGATTCCAGCTACGTGATGCCATCAGAGCATTACGACATGATCCTGGAGGCGGCGCGGCACGCACCGTCAGGGGCCAATGCGCAGCCCTGGCATTTCATTGCGGTCACCGATCAGGAGCTGAAGAACCGGATCACGGAGTATTTCCGCGAGGAGCAGGTCGCCCGCGCCCGGCTCAAGATGAAGTTTCCGACACCGGACTATCGTGGGCTCGCCTCGGCCCCAGGCTTCATCGTGGTCGCCAGCGACTTCCGCTGGGTCAAGGCGTTTCCGGTGCTCAATGACGGCTCCGAGCTCGACAAGATGTACAAGGAGAATGCCGAGCGCATCCTGTTGCAGAGCGTGGCGGCGGCAACGATGTCGGCGCATCTGGCGGCCGCAGCCCTCGGCTATAATGTCTGGTGGGTGACGGCGATCGGGCAGGAGAAGGCCCAGCAGGCGATGAAGCCGCTGCTCGGAATCCCCGACGAATTGTCCGTGCTCGACATCATGTGCTTCGGTCCGCCGGCGAAGCCGCCGTACAAGCGCTGGAAGAAGAGTCTCGCTGACATCAGCAACTGGAACAGGTTCGATGCCTCGCACGTCATGACGGAAGCCGACATCGACGAATGGGTCGCAACCACGCGCCACAAGGTGATGTACCGGGATGCCGAGAACGTCGACTGACACCGCAGCGCCGGTCCGGCGCCAAGCGCCGGATTATCGGCTGGAGGACCAGGTCGGCTTCCTGCTGCGGCGGGCTTATCAGCGCGCTTCGTCCAACCTGGTCGACCGGATCGGGTCCTACGAGCTGACGGCGCCGCAATACGCGACGCTGGCCCGGCTTTACGAGCGCGGGGCGCTGTCGCAGAACCTGCTCGGCCGGCTGGTCGCGATGGAGCCTGCCAACATCCGCGACGTCGTGTTGCGGCTGAAGAAGCGGCGGCTGGTGACGACGCGGCGCGACCCGACCGACAAGCGGCTGATCCTGATCGATCTGACCGCGGCCGGCGTGGCGCTGGTCGAGCAATTGATCCCGATCGAGATCGCGTGCACCGCGACCACGCTCGCGCCGCTCAAGGCGGACGAGCGGCGATTGCTGTATGATCTGCTCGGCCGCCTCGCAGAGGGCTGAGCGCTCTACGTCAGGCAGAGATCGCCTTGGCCGAGCCAACCTCGTTGCGCAGCAGGAACTTCTGGATCTTGCCGGTCGAGGTCTTCGGGATCACGCCGAACACGACGGACTTCGGCGTCTTGAAGCCCGACATGTGCTCGCGGCAATAGGCGATGATCTCGGCCTCGGTCGCCTTGGCGCCATCCTTCAGCTCGATGAAGGCGCAGGGGACTTCACCCCATTTCGGATCGGGTTTTGCCACCACCGCCGCGAACAGCACGGCAGGGTGCTTGTAGAGGATGTCCTCGACCTCGACGGAGGAGACGTTCTCGCCGCCGGAGATGATGATGTCCTTGGAGCGGTCCTTGATGATGACGTAGCCGTGGGCATCGAGCACGCCGAGATCGCCGGTGTGAAACCAGCCGCCGGCGAAGGCTTCCTGCGTCGCCTTCTCGTTCTTCAGATAGCCCTTCATTACGATGTTGCCGCGGAACATGACTTCGCCAATGGTCTCGCCATCGCGCGGCACCTCGCGCATGGTCTCGGGATCGAGCACCGTGACGCCTTCCTGCAACGGATAAGAGACGCCCTGACGCCGCTTCAGCTGCGCGCGCTGGTCGGCCGGCAGTTCATCCCAGCCCGGCTGCTCGGCGCAGACGGAGGCGGGGCCATAGACCTCAGTCAGCCCGTAGACATGGGTCAACTTGATGCCGATACGCTCGGCACCCTCGAGCACCGCAACCGGCGGCGCCGCGCCCGCGATCAGGCCGACCACGGACTTCGCCTGGCCGCCCTTCGGCGCATCAGGCGCATTGATCAGCGTGTTGTACACGATCGGCGCGCCGCACATGTGGGTGACGCCGTGTTGCGGGATCAGCTCGAAGATTTTCGCCGGATCGACCTTGCGCAAGCAGACATTGACGCCGGCGGTTGCCGCGATGGTCCAGGGGAAGCACCAGCCGTTGCAGTGAAACATCGGCAGCGTCCAGAGATAGACCGGATGCTGGCCGAGATTGCCGGCGAGGATGTTGCTGACCGCGTTGAGATAGGCGCCGCGATGATGCGTCACCACGCCTTTCGGATTGCCCGTCGTCCCGGACGTATAACTCAGCGCAATCGCATCCCATTCGTCGGCTGGCGGCCGCTCAACGAAATCCGGATCGCCGGCCGCGACTGCTGCCTCGTATTCGATGGCGCCGATCCGCTTGCCGCTGCCGAACGCAGCGTCGTCCACGTCGATCACGAACGGCTTTGTGCCCTTCATCAGCGTCAAAGCTTCCGCGATCACGCCGGAGAATTCAGGATCGACCAGGATAATCCTGGCGCCACCGTGATCGAGCTGGAACGCGATCGACGCGGCGTCGAGGCGGATGTTCAACGCGTTAAGCACCGCGCCGGTCATCGGCACCGCGAAATGCAGTTCGTTCATCGCCGGGATGTTCGGCAGCATCGCCGCGACCGTATCGCCATGGCCGATGCCATGGCCCGCGAGATAGGACGCAAAGCGCTTGCAGCGCTGGTAGGTCTGCTTCCAGGTGAAGCTGCGGCCCTCATAGACTGCGCTGACATGGTCGGGATAGATGGCGGCCGAGCGCGCCAGGAAACTCAGCGGCGTCAGCGGCACATAGTTGGCGGGCGTCTTGTCGAGCCCCGTCGCGTACTGATTTGGCGCTGCACTCATGGCTCTCACCCATCCGCAAGGTGCTTAGAGGAAACCGATCGATATCCAGGGGAAGACGGCAACGATGATCAGGCCGATCAACAGCGCCAGCATGTAACCCCAGATCGGCCGGATACCCTCGGCCGGATCGACGCGCCCGATGGCGCAGGCGGCATAATAGCCGACGCCGAATGGCGGCGCGAACAATCCGATGCCCATCGCCAGGATGATGATCATGGCGTAGTGCACCTCGTGGACGCCGACCTGGTGTGCGATCGGAAACAGCAGCGGCCCGAACAGCACGATCGCCGGAATGCCCTCGAGCACGCTGCCGAGGATCACGAAGGCCAGGATCGAGACCGCGATGAAGGTCGCCGAACCGCCAGGCAGTCCCGCCATCGACGCCGCCAGCGCCCGCGAGAAGCCCGACTGGGTCAGGCCCCAGGCCATGCCGGTGGCTGTCCCGATGATGAACAGGATCGCGCCCGACAGGCATGCCGTGTCGATCAGCATCGGCAACAGCCGCCGCCAGTTGAACTTGCGGTAGATCAGGAGCCCGATGACGAACGCATAGACGATGCCGATGGTCGAGACCTCGGTCGCCGTCGCAATGCCTTCGACCACCGCGTAGCGGATCACGAACGGCAGCGCCAATGCGGGCAGGGCGTAGATGAAGGCCTTGCCGATCTCGCTCCCCGTGGCGCGCTGGACGTGGCTGAGGTTCTCGCCGCGGTAGCGCCACCACACCAGCGCCGACAGCGTGATCGCCAGCACGACGCCCGGCAGCAGGCCGCCGGTGAACAGCGCCGAGATCGAGACGCCGGTAACCGAACCGATCGTGATCAGCACCAGGCTCGGCGGAATGGTTTCGGTCTGCGCGCCGGTCGCAGCGAGCAGGGCGACCAGATCGCCGGGCTTGGCGCCGCGCTCCTTCATCTCGGGAAACAGCACGGGTGCGACGGCGGCCATGTCGGCTGCCTTCGACCCGGAGATACCGGACACTAGGTACATGGCGCCGACCAGCACGTAATGCAGGCCGCCACGAACGTGCCCGAGCAGGCTCGCCAGGAACGCCACCATCGCGCGTGCCATACCGGTCATCTCGATCAACAGGCCGAGGAAAACGAACAGCGGCACCGACAGCAGGATCAGGTGGCTCATGCCCTCGTCCATCCGGCCGACCAGCACCATCAGCGGCGTCCGCGTCGTCAGTGCCAGGTAGCCGAAGATCGCCATGCCAAAGGCAAAGCCGATCGGCACGCCAGCGAACACGCAGAAGCCGACCACGCCAACGAAGAAGATGATCAGGTTGAGGTTGCCGAGAGGCCGCAACAGCGGCTGCGCCAGCCAGAACACGCCGATCAAGGCAACCACCGTCAGCGCAGCCAGCAGGAAGGTCTTGAAATCGCCGACGCGGGCCAGTCGCAGCAGCGCGAACAGCGCCATCAGGCAAATCCCGACCGGCAGCGCCGCGGCGCGCCAGGTATTGGAGATCTGCAACGCCGGCGTCGTGATGAAGCTTTCCTCGTAGGCGTATTCATAGGCCGGATGCACGATCAGGACCAGGAACGCCAGCGCGGCGCAGGTCGCGACGACGTCGAGATAGGCCCAGAGCCGCGGTCCGGCGCTTGCGACCAGGGCCGTCATCCGCATGTGCTCGCCGCGGCGGAGTGCGACCACCGATCCCAGCATGGCAAGCCACAGGAACAGGATCGACGCCAGTTCGTCGGACCAGATCAGCGGCGTATGGAGCACGTAGCGCGCCACCACGCCCGCGAACAGGATGACGACCTCGGCGACGACGAGGATCGCCGCCGGGATTTCGACCAGCCAGCCGAGCGCGGCGTCGATGGAACCGAGAACGGAGCGGCGGCGAGGGGGCTGTGACGCCGCCTCGCCGGCCACGGCCGGCGTCATCTCGACATGAGCCATAGCAAATCTCCCGCTGGCGAGCCTCCCGCTTGAGCGATCAGGACAGTTTGCCGACGGACTTCTCGAGCAGTTCCCAGGCCTTGTCGCCGTACTTGCCCTTCCATTCGGCGTAGAAACCGGCGGTACGCAGCTTGTCGCGGAACGGCCCGACCGCGGGCTGGTTGAACAGGAGACCCTTGCCAGTCAGTTCCTGCTTCACGGTCGCGTTCAGCTTCTCGGTGTCTTCGCGTTCCTTCACGGCCGCCGCGTTGACGTGCTTGGCGACGATGGTCTTGATATCGTCAGGCAAGGCAGCCCAGGCACGACGGTTCATCAAGAACCAGAAGCCGTCCCACATGTGGTTGGTCAGCGAGCAATACTTCTGGACCTCATAGAGCTTCGCGGTCGAGATCAAAGCCAGCGGGTTCTCCTGACCCTCGACGATCTTGGTCTGCAGCGCCGAATAGACCTCGCTGAAATTGATCGAGGCCGGCGAGGCGTCGAACGCCTTGAACATCGAGGTCCACAGCGGCGACACCGGCACGCGGATCTTGAAGCCCTTGAAGTCGTCCGGTCCGTTGATCGGCTTGGTCGACGACGTGGTCTGGCGGAAGCCGTTGTCCCAGATCTTGTCCATGACCTCGAGGCCGGCCTTCTTGATCTCGCCGCGGACATAGGCGCCGAGGTCGCCATCCATGGCCTTCCAGACCGTGGGATAGTCCGGGAATGCGAAACCGATACCGTTGATCGAGGCCGCCGGCACCAGGGTCGCCAGGATCAGGCCGGACAGCGTGAAGAACTCGACGCCGCCGGAGCGCACCTGGCTCAGCACGTCGGTATCCGAGCCGAGCTGGTTGTTCGGGAACACCTGAAGGTCGAAACGGCCGTTGGTCTCGGTCTTGATCGCCGCGGACATCTCCCGGGCGCGAGCCACCAGCGGGTGCGATTCCGGCAGGTTGTTGGCGAATTTGTAAGAGAACTCGGCCGACTGGGCGCGCGCGACATACGGCGCGCCAATCCCGCCCATGACGGCGGAAGCGGCCGAGACCTTCAGTAGCGTGCGTCGTGAAAAGCTCATCGGTTTCTCCCTCGAGAGGCTTGTTGTTGTTCTGAGATGCCAATCCTATACGGACCTGACGCCGCGGGGTCACCAGCGATCTCTACACAGCCTCGGCTTATTGCAGCGTCCGTAGGCCGCGGCAATATCGGCTTTAAGACGAGACGCCGTTGCGCGGCTGGTCCGTGGCATCAGGACGGGTCGCACGACCGCTCGGGTACCTAGACGCAGCCGCAAACATGCGAGCAGATGCGAAGATTTCCCACTAAATTACTGATCCAATTGTAGATATAAATATTCCATAATATACCTTATGCGAATTACGGATATGGGCGCCGGCGCGAACTTCTCACGCCTGCGTGGATCCCCCTAAGCTGCATTTCATCCCTCGTCAGGACCGGCGAAAGCCAGAGACGATCTCAGCAGCTGCGAACACCACCGGTGGCCGCATGTCCTTCAGGCACCAGGCCCGCTCGCCGAATCCCAAGCGCTCCATTGGGCGGCCATTCGGCCGCCGGCGTCAGTAGGCGCGTGCGAAGTCGCCCTCCTGCTTGATCTCGCCGAATGCCGGAAAGCGCGCCTTCCATTGCGTCCCTTTGGCCGTAGTCAGCTCATTCAGCCGTTCCAGTACCCCGAGACCATCTTTGCGTAGGCTCGCCGCAACCGCCGCACGGTCGGGGAAGTTCTTCAGCACCGCATCAAGCCAAATCGTTCGGCCGGCCAGGAACCCGCCGGCACCGGCGGCATAGGCGAACTCCAGCACGCGCTCGAACTTTTCCGGCGCCGCGCCGCCCGATAGCAACACCCAGGGGATGCTGCATGCGCCGCAGATCTCTCCGATCGCATCGAACTCCTTCTGTGCAGCCTGTGCCGCCGCGCTGCCATCCCGGGCCGGTAAGCTATTGGCAGCGAGCGGACTTTCCAGCTTCAAGAGATCGACGCCGTATTCCGGCTTGGCGAACTCGCGTACACTCTCGATCACGAGACTAGGCAGCTTGCCCGGCGACTCCACGTAGTCCGCCGTATGGTCGGCGCTGCCGAGAAACGGATAGACCAGCAGCTCCAGCACATAGGGAATGTCATGGCGCGCGCAGTCCTGCCCGATGTCCCGCACGAAACGCTTCTGATGCGCGATCACGGCAGGATCGGCATCGGGCCGGTACCAGGCCAGCACCTTGACGGCGTCGCCGCCCATGGCGCGGATCTTCTCCACGCTCCAATTGGTGATCGCGCGCGACTTGCGACCGCCCGACGTCTCCTCGACGCGATGTTCCTCCAGCGTCATGATCAGGCCGCAGCGCGGCGGCAGCAGATCGATCGCGGCAGGCACCGCAAAGTTCGGATCGAACAGCATCGAACTGCAATGCGGCGCGAGGTTCTCGACGAGGAGACGCTTGGCCGCGGTCACGTCGCCATAGGCGACCTGATCCCGCGTGATGCCCCTCGCCTTTGCGATGGCATCGAACAGTGGCGGCCGCTGGTCCAGAGCAACCATGCGGAAGTGGCCGTCCGCGTCGGCAAGCCGTGCGAGGCCGCGGTTCTTTCCAATCGTTCTCATGGCTTCGTCCTCATGAATGCAAGACACTCGTTGATGGTGGGGATTCCGTTGCGGCCACCGGCGTGGCGGCATTTCATCGCGGCGGTCGCTGCCGAGAACGTCATGGCGTCGCGCACGTCGAGACCGGCGCCGACCGCAAACGCATAGGCGCCGTGGAAGACGTCACCCGCGCCGGTGGTGTCGACGACGTCGACGACATAGGCGGCCTGGCGATGCAGTTGGCCGTTCTCGTACCAGCTCACACCTCCCTCGCCGCGCGTGACGGCAATGACACGGCAGCCGAAGCGCGCAAGCGCTGCGAGCGATTCGTCGTTGGCAGAGCCTGCGAATGCGCCGAGGGCGGGTTCGGAGAAGATGGCGTGATCGGTCAGCGGCAGCAGCCGTTCGAACACCTCGGCGTCGGCCATGTCGCCGTCGAGCACCGTCGGCACGCCGCGCGAACGCGCCTCGTGGAACAGCGTCGCGGCGCCCTCGATCCAGCGCGGGTCGGCCAGCACCGACGATGCGCGGGCCACGGCCTCTAGCGGGAGCCAGTCGGCGGCCTCGGGATAGAGCCCGCGGTAGTTCACGATTTGCCGCTCGCCCGACCTGTCGACGATGATTCCGGAGACCGAGGAACGGCCATCGGGAAACAGCCGGAAATTCTTGACATCGACGCCTTCGGCGGCGAACGCCGACCGCATCTCGTGGCCCGCGGCATCATGGCCTGCCCGCCCCCAGAATGCGGCGGACGCACCAAGCCGTGCCACCGCAACCGCCGCATTGGCGGCCATGCCGCCGCCAATCGTGCCGTATTCGACGGCCTTGATCTTCTCGCTGCGGCCCACGAACGACCGATCGACCCGCCAGACCTGGTCGAGCGCCGACAGCCCGAGGCAGATCACATGCACGGGCCTGGCTCCGGCGGCGACGTCCGTCAGCGTTGCGAGATCCCCGATATCGGAAAATGCGCTCACCGCAGGACCTGTCCGTTGGCGGCATCGAACAGATGCGTCTTGCCTTGCTGCGGGCGCAGGCTGAGCCGATCGCCCACCTTCGGCCGCAAGGCCGGATCGACCCGCGCGATGGCGGAGACGCCGGCGAGGTCGAAATGGATCAGCGTGTCCGAGCCGAGCGGCTCGACCAGCTTGACGTTGATGGACATGCCTTCGGCCGCGTCCGTCGCGATTGCAAAATGTTCGGGACGAATGCCGAGCACGGCGTTGCCGGCACGTTGCAGGCCGCCCGCGGCCTCGCCTTCCAGCGGCACCGCAACGCCGCCTTGCGAGAGAACGACGCGTCCGTCGCGCCACTCGACAGGAAAGAAGTTCATCGCGGGCGAACCGATGAAGCCGGCGACGAACTGGTTCGCCGGCCGCTCATAGACCGTCTCCGGCGTATCGTATTGCTGGATCATGCCGCTTTGGAGCACCACGATCCGGTCGGCCATGGTCATGGCCTCGATCTGGTCGTGGGTCACGAAGACCATCGTGGTCTTCAACTCCTGCGACAGCGCCTTGATCTCGGCGCGCACCTGGCCACGCAGCTTGGCATCGAGGTTGGACAACGGCTCGTCGAACAGGAACGCCTTGGGATTGCGTACGATCGCGCGACCCATCGCAACGCGCTGGCGCTGGCCGCCCGAGAGCTCCTTCGGCTTGCGGTTAAGATAGGGCTCGATATGCAGGAGCGCTGCGGCGCGCTTGACCCGCGCGTCGATCTCCGCTTTCGGCGTGCCGCGCAGTTCGAGTGCAAACGACATGTTGTCGTAGACCCGCATGTGCGGATAGAGCGCATAGTCCTGGAACACCATCGCGATATCGCGCTGCGCGGCCTGCACGCCGTTGACGCGTTTGTCGCCGATATAGAGCTCGCCGGACGTGATTGGCTCGAGGCCGGCAATGATCCGCAGCAAGGTCGACTTGCCGCAGCCGGACGGGCCGACGAAGACGACGAATTCGTGGTCTGCGATCTCCAGATTGAGGTCGGGGATCACGGTGAAATTGCCGTAGCGCTTGACCAGGTTGCGGATCGAGATCGAGGCCATGATCGCTCAGTCCAGCGCCAGTACCGGCTTGATCAGCTCGCCCCTGGCGAAGCGCGCGAAATTCTCGGGCAGAGCCGACAGGCCGAACTCGCCGTCGACCAGGACGCGATATTCGTTCTTGTACCTGCGCAGCAGCTCGACATTCGGCTCGAAATCCGAGACCGGGAAGTAGAAGGTGCGGATCATGTAGAAATCCTTGCGACGGAACACCTTGCCTTCCTCGATGGTCCAGGGTGCGGCGTTTTCGCCGACGAGCACCAGCGCGCCGCGCGGCAGCACCAGCTCGATGCCGAGGTTGCGCGCCGCATGCGCACCGGAGCATTCCATGATGAGGGCGAAGCGCTTCGACGTATCGCCAACTGGATGCGCCCTGGCGCCGAAGGATTGCGCGATCTGTAACCGCGCCGCGTTGGGATCCGCCACATGGACATCGTCATAGCCGAGCGCGCGGAGCGCCAGCACGACGCCGAGGCCGACCGGCCCCGCACCCATCACGAGAACCGGGCCGGCGTCGCTGGGCGGCACCACGCGACTGACGAAGCGCACCGCGTGACCCGACGTCCCGATGGTGTCGAGCAACAGCGGCGCAAGACTGTCCTCGATATCGTCGGGCACCGGCAGCAGGCAATTTTCCGGCACCGGCACGTATTCGGCATAGCCGCCCGGCCTGTTCCAGCCGATCAGGCTGGACACCTCGAGGCACATCTGGGTGTCGCCGCGCTTGCAGGCGGCGCAATGGCCACAGTGCAACGGTATGTAGACGGCGCAACGCCGGCCATGCAGGCGATGGCCGGGTTGCTCGACGACGCCGAAGATCTCGTGGCCAGCGGTGAACTCGGCGCCCTTGTGCCACAGCTTGAAGTCCGAACCGCACAGCGCGGTGCGCGAGACGCGCACCAGCACTTCGCCCGCCCCGACCTCGGGCATCGCCACGCGCTCGATGGTGATGCGGTCATCGCCGTGGAAGACCGCGGCCTGCATGATCGAGTTCGGACGGAATGATGGAGTCATCGGATACCTAGCCTTTCACGGCGCCGAGCGTCAGACCGGACACCAGCCAGCGCTGAACCAGAGCAGCCAGCACCAGCGGCGGCAATGCGATCAGCGTCGCCGCGGCCATCAGGGCACCCCATTGCGTCGAGCCTTCGCCGATGAAGTTGAAGGCCGCCGCGATCAGCGTTTTGGTGTCGCCATTGGAGAGCACCAGCGCAAACAGGAAGTAGTTCCACGAGAAGACGAAGGCGAGGATCGCCGAAACCGCGACACCCGACGCCACCAGCGGCAGCGCGATGCGCCAGAGGATGCGCGTGACGCTGCATCCATCGACCTGGGCGGCCTCGAACACGCTGCGCGGGATGCCGTCGAACGACGGCAGCAAGACCCAGATCACGATCGGCAGAGTGATCACCGCATGGCTGAGGATCAGGGCGGTGTATGAGCCGATCATGCCGATCTGCCGGAACATGACGTACCACGGCAGCAGGAACAGCGTGCCCGGCGCCATCCGCGCCGCCAGCGTCAGGATCGCCGGCCAGGAAATCCGGGTCCAGGAGACAGCAAACGCCGCAGGGATTCCAAACAGCAATCCGAGCGCGGTCGAGCCGACCGTGACGATCAGGCTGTTGAGCGCGTAGCTCAGGAAAGGCGTGGTCCTGGTCAGCTCGACATAATTCTCGAGCGTCGGCGTGAAGATCAGCGTCGGCGGATAGGCCGTGACCTCAAAGGACGGCTTGAACGACGACAGCACCATCCAGACCGTCGGCGCCATGATCAGCACGCCGGCGAGCACGAGCTGCACCGTGTTGAGCCAGCGGATCCAGCGATCGGTGTTGGCCGCGTCCGTCATGACATCACCATGCCACTGCGCCGCGCAAGCGGTTGAAGGCGAGCACGGCGCCGAACACGATCGCAGTCAGCGTCAGCATCAGCGCGCTGGCATAGCCGATGTTGAAGAATTCGAAACCGACCCGGAAGCCGTAGATGTTGAGCGTGTTCGAGGCGTTGCCTGGACCGCCCTGGGTCGTGATGTAGATGATGTCGAAGAAGCGCAGGAGATCGACGCTGCGCAGGATCGCCGCGGTGACGATGGTCGGCAGCAGCAGCGGCAGCGTGATGCGCTGGAAGGTCTTGAACGGAGATGCGCCGTCGATCTGCGCGGCTTCGTAGACGCTCGGCGGCAGCGATTGCAGGCCGCCCAGCACGATCAGGGCGACATAGGGCGTCCACTGCCAGCTGTCGATCAGTGCCACGGTCGGGATCACCCATGTCGGCGAAGCCAGCCAGTCCGACGGCGGCAGCCCGACCGACTGGAGAATGTAGTTGGCCGCGCCCAGCGAGGGATCGAGGATCACGAGCCACATCATGCCTGCCACCACCGGCGGCATCATGAAGGGCGAGATGAACAGCGAGCGCACGATTCCCGGCAATCGCTTGGCATGAAACAGCACGAGCGCGAGCCAGACACCGAAGACGAGCTGCAACAGCAGCGAGAGCACGAAGAGCGCGATCGTGACCCACAGCCCGTGCCAGAACTCCTGGTCGGACACCAGCTTCGCATAGTTCGCCACCCCGCGAAGGATTGCTTTCCCGTCGAGGAGAACGTCTGGAATCCGAGCCAGAGCGTGTAGACGACGGGAAATGCGATCATCGCGACCGTGAAGATCACGGCCGGCGCCGACAGCGCCGCCATCTCCAGTCTCTGCCGGTCCTGCGTGAATGTCGCTGCCGTGTCCGACATGCGTCCGCTTCCTTGGGATCAGGATGAGGTGCCGGCCAGCGCGAAGCCGGACAGCACCGGGCGATTACTTCTGGGCGATCAGCGCATCGAGGGCTTTGTCCGCGTCCGCACAAGCCTGCTCGACCGGCTTCTGCTTCAGGATCAGGTCCTGCACCGCCTGGCCGATGAACTCGCGCGACTCGGGATTGGCGACGATCGGATAGCCGACCTCGGAGGAGCCCTTGGTGGCCAGCACGTCGAGCGCAGCCTGCCACTCCTTGCGAACCGGCTCTTCGTCGATCCACTTGCGGTATTCAGGATCCTTGGCGACCGACGGACGCGGCGGAGCGATGCCCTGGAGCGCCATCTTCTTTTGCACCTCGGGACTGGTTGCCCATTGCACGAAGTACCAGGCCGCATCCGGCTGCTTGCTGTGCGAGGACACGGCCATGCCCCAGCCGATCGTCGTCGGCACCTGCCCTGCCTCACCGGCCGGGAACGGAAGCAGGCCGGTATCCTTGAGGCGCGCGCCGCCGTCCATCACCGTGCGCAGTTCGTTGGAGGATTCGAATGCCATCGCGGCGCGACCGCTGCGATACAGTGCGGAGATCTGCTGGAAGCTGTAGTTGACGACACCGGGCGGGCCGAAGTCGCGCAGCAGGCGGCTGTAGGTGTCGAGAGCTTCCTTGCCCTTGGCGGAGCACAGGTTCGACTTGCCATTGGCGATGTAGCTGCCGCCGACATTGTGCAGCATATTGCTGAACGTATAGGCGACCGCGGGTTTCAGACCGCGCGAGACGAACGGCGTGACCGCGCTGTCGCAGGTCTTGATCTTCGCGGCGGCCGCCTCGACGTCCTTGATGGTGTTCGGCGCCTCGATGCCGCACTTCTTGAAGATGTCGGTGCGGTAATAGAAGATCGGCCCTTCGATGTTCATCGGCATGCTGGTCAGCTTGCCGCCGAAGGTGGCAGCCTTCAGCAGCGCCTGGCTGAGCCCGGCCGGATCGTATTCCTTGGCGACCTCGTTCCTGGCCATTGCGCTGAGATCGGCATACCAGCCTGCGGCAGAGAACTGCTCGCCCTCGCGCGAGGGCAGCGTCATGAACACGTCGACCTCGTCGCTGTTGGCGTTCATGACCGTGACCAGCCGCTGACGCATCTGCTGTTCCTGATAGCCATCGACCTTCAGCGTCATGCCGGTCAGCTTCTCGAAATCGGCCTTGTAGGTCAGCAGCGCTTGCGAGACGGGATTGTTATTGGCGAGAAAGGTGACGGTCTTGCCCTTGAACTTCATCCAGTCGAAATCAGCCGCATGCGCCTGCGCACCGACCGAGGCCGCCACAAGAACCGGCAACGCGACGTGCGTCGCGAACATCCTGGCCTTCATCGAACTCTCCTCCCGGCTGGCCGCCTTTGGTTGGCGGGCCCTTTTTTACGCTCATTCTTGAAAACGGTTACATCCTAAGCTTCACGTCGGCCGTGTCAAGCAATGGACAACCGTCGCAATCTGCGGCAGATTTGTACCGCCGCCGCTACCAGTCGGCGACAAAGCAAGATGTAACGTTACATTTATGAGACTGACAAACGCCACATCTGCCAAGCAGGGGATCCGCGCCGTCGCCGCCCGCGCCGGCGTATCGACGGCCTCGGTCTCGCGCGCCCTCAACAATCCCGATGCTGTCAGCCCCTCCCTGCGGGCGCGCATCGAGCAGGCCATCGAGGCGCTGGGCTACATCCCGCATGCGCCGGCGCGCATCCTGTCGTCACGCCGTTCCCGCACCCTCGGCGCGATCGTGCCGACCATCGACAACACGATGTTCGCGCGCGGCATCGCTTCGCTCCAACAATATCTCTCGTCGGTCGGATATATGCTGTTCCTCACCACCAGCGGATACGATCTGGATGTCGAATTGCAGCAGGCGCGCAACCTGATCAGCCGCGGCGTCGACGGCCTCGTGCTGCGCGGCGATTGCCATCACGACGGATTGCGCAAGCTGCTCGCTGACAACGCGGTACCCTTCATCAATGTCGGCATCTACCAGCCGGACCGGCCCTACCCTTGCGTCGGAACCAACAACGAAGCCGCGGCCCACCGTGCGGCCACCCATGTCATCGAACTCGGCCACCGCCGCATCGGGATCGTCTCGGCGCTTCAGCGCAACAACGACCGCGCCAGCGCGCGCGTCGCCGGGTTCCGACGAGCGCTGGCCGAGAATCATCTCGAATTGCCTGCACGATGGCATGTCGAAGTGCCCTATACGCTGGACGACGCACGCGAAGCGGCGCGCCACCTCCTCAATCTGGAAGACCGCCCGACAGCGGTGGTGTGCGGCAACGACGTCATTGCCTATGGCGTGTTGCTCGAGGCGGAGCGCAGCGGATTTTCGGTGCCGCGCGATCTCTCCGTGGTCGGTTTCGACGACCTCGACTGGAGCCGCCATTTGCGGCCGAGCCTGACCACGATCCACGTTCCGACCGGGGAAACCTGGCAGCGCGCCGGTGAATATTTGGTCCGCAGCCTCGCCGGCGAACAGGCGATCATGCATCGCGAAATCGACTTTTCGCTCGTGGTCCGGGAATCGACGGCCGCGCCCTCCAAGCCCTGAAATGAGATCCTGCCGATGAGTTCCAATTTCACTCTCGCCCCCGGCTTCCACGCCGTCGTGATCGGCGGCGCCGGTGACATCGGCGCGGCCATCAGCAACCAGTTCTGCGATCTCGGGGCGACGGTGACCGCAACGGGCGCCAATGAAGCCGACCTCGCTCGTACGCTGCTCGAGCCGCGCGCCGGCCTCGCGCTCGCGACGCTCGACGTGACGAACGACGACGCCGTCATGTCATTCGCCCGGCAACACCGGCGCGTCGACGCACTGGTCAACTGCGCCGGCATTCTCGCCCGCGACAAGGAGTTCGAGATCGAGACCTTCATGAAGGTGCTCGACGTCAACCTGACCGGTAGCTTCCGGACCTGCATGGCGTTTCGGTCCCTGCTGGCCGAGAGTAAAGGTTCGATCGTCAACATCGCCTCGATGAACGCGACGCTGGCGCTGCCGCGCATTCCCGCCTATTGCGCGAGCAAAGGTGGCGTCGTGATGCTGACCAAGGCGCTGGCGCTCGCCTGGGCCGAGCAAGGCATTCGCGTCAACGCGGTGGCGCCCGGCTACATCGAAACCGCGATCAACGCGGCGGGCCGAACCGACCGCGCGCATTACCTGCGCATCGCCGACCGCACGGCTTTCAAACGATGGGGACAGCCGGAGGACATCGCCGGCGCCGTGGCATTTCTCTGCATGCCGGCATCCCGTTATGCGACCGGAACGGTCGTTGCGGTGGACGGCGGTTTCCTGGCCGGATGAGCGCCGAAGCGCGCTCACATATTCGCGCCGCTCCAAGAAAAGCTGGAGAATTTCGCACTTTGCGTCGATCCTATGTGGGGATCTACGCCTCCGCTAACGCTCCGGCTGCCAAAAGCCGATCGATCTCATCCGGCGCAATGCCCCAATCGACAAGCGCTGCTCGGCTGTCGCGCCCCGGCATCGGCGGCGTCCGGCTGAGCTCGGAATGTGTACGCGAGAAGCGTGGAGCCGGCTGTGGGTGCCGTAAGCCGTCAAACACGGCATACGCGCTTCGCGCCGTCATCTGCGGATGGGACGGCGCCTCGTCGATCGACAGCACCGGCGCCAGGCAGGCATCGCAGCCCATCGCGGCGGCCACCCATTCATCGCGCGTTCGTTCAGCAAATATCGCGGCGAACCGTTGCCGCATCTGCGGCCATGCCGAACGATCGTTCTGGGCAGGCAGTCCCTCGATGCCAAGTCCCATGACGGTCAGCAGGTTGGCGTAGAAATGCGGCTCGATCGCCCCGACCGCGACAAACCTCTCGTCCTTGGTCTGATAGGTGCGGTAGAACGGTGCACCGCCATCGACGATGTTATCGGTCCGCCGTCCGGTCCAACTGCCCTGCTGCCGGAAGGCTTGAAATGCCGACATCAGGTGGGTGACGCCGTCGATCATGGCAACGTCGACAGTTTGCCCCCGTCCCGATCGTCGCGCTTCCATGGCCGCCGACAAGACCCCGACCACCAGATAGAGGGCGCCGCCGCCGAGATCGGCCACGAGATTGAGCGGAGGCGGCGGAGGCCGATCGGCATCGCCGAGGCAATGCAGCGCGCCGGTGAGCGCGAGGTAGTTGATATCGTGCCCCGCCTCCTGTGCCAGCGGCCCCTCCTGCCCCCAACCCGTCATGCGCGCATAGGTCAACCGCGGGTTCGCGGCGTGGCACACGTCGGGCCCGAGCCCGAGCCGCTCCATCACCGTTGGACGAAACCCCTCGATCAAGGCATCCGCCTCGGCGATGAGTTTCAATGCCGTGGCGATTGCTTGCGGCCGCTTCAGATCGAGCGCCACCGAGCGCTTGTTGCGATTATAGAAGTCGAACCGGGCCGGCAGGTCGGGTTCGACGCCCGGTTTCGCTATTCGATCGATCCGCACAACATCGGCGCCGAGGTCGCCGAGCAGCGCGCCGGCGAACGGTGCGGGTCCGATGCCGCCCATCTCCACGACGCGAAAGCCTTGCAAAGGTCCCGTCAAGGCGAACTCCTTTCGTCACACTTGGCGTCGCTATCAGCGGTGAAAGCGCACGACGTCATCGATCCGCGCCCGCTCGACGCGCGCCGCGTTGGCGCTGACGCCGTCGTCCTCATAGCCGAACGAGATGCCGAACAGCAGTTTGTAGCTGCCGGGAATGTCGAGCTGTTCGCGGACGATATCCGGAAACAGGCCGAGTGCACCCTGCGCGCAGGAGCCGATGCCCCGCGCCGTCAATGCCAGCATCAGGGTCTGCGCATACATGCCGATATCGGTCGCCTCGCGCGTATCGAACGGCTCCGGCATGAAAATGAAGACGGCATGCGGCGCATCGAAGAATGCATGATTGCGAACGTAGGCCAGCTTGCGTCCCGCCTTGTCGCTCCGCGCCACGCCCATCGCACCATACAGCGCCTGCGCCGCGCCGACCTGGCGTTCGCGATAAACGCCGGAATACTTGCCGTCGGCCGGCCAGTCCGGCTTGATCGGCTCGTCGCGCATTCCCGCCGCGACCAGGGCTTCACGAAGGCGCATGAGCTTCGTCCCCGACACCACATGGGGCGTCCAGGGCTGCACGTTGCAGTTGGAGGGTGCGTATTGGGCGATCGCAAAGATCTCCTGCAAATCCGCCTCGGGCACTTCGCGCGCAAGAAAGCCGCGCACCGAGCGCCGACGGCGGATCGCCTCATCGACATTCATCATCGGCTGCTCCGCCATGCTCAGGGATCGTTCGCGATCAGCGCCATGCCGCGCGTCGCATAGGCGTGGGCGAGACGCCGCCCCACATTCGCGGCATCCGGCAGGACGCTGTTGCCGAGATCGCCTCGGGCCGCCACGCCGGCGCTTCCGACCGCCCCGCGAAACATCGCGAAGACCTGGTGAAACGCGGTCAGGCGCTCGCTCGCACAGGTGAGCTCGTAATAGCGATCGAGATATTCCGCTTCAGTGGGAATGCCCATCTCCGCAAGCGTGCAGCCAAGCAGCCCTCCGTTCTCGTCCGGTGCCATGCGCCAGGCCTGGCTGTTGAAGGCAAGGTCGACAAGCGGATGCCCGAGCGTCGACAATTCCCAATCGAGCACCCCGATCACGCGCGGCTCGGTTTGATGGAAGATCACATTCGCCATGCGGAAATCGCCATGACATAGCGCCAGGGTCTCGCTGGTCGGCACGCGCTCGGCCAGCCAACGCACCATTCTGTCCAGCGCCGGGTTGTCGTCGTCGCCGCGGCGGTACTCAGCCCAGAGCCTGGACCAACGATTGAGCTGGCGGGCGAAATAGTTTCCCGGCCGGCCGAAGTCGCCGAGCCCGACCGCTTTGTAGTCGAGCTGGTGGATGCCTGCGAGGGTTGCGCACATCGAGCGATAGCAGGCGGCCCGCTCCTCGCACGCAAAGCCGCGCAAGCCGTAGTCGTAGACCACCCGCCCCTCCAGCCATTCCATCAGATAGAACGGCGTGCCAAGGATCTCCGGATCCTCGCAATAGCGATAGGGCCTGGGCGTCGGGACGGCGCTGCCCTGAAGCGCCACCAGCACCCGATATTCGCGATCGATGGCGTGCGCCGACGGCATCAGGATGTTGTTCGGCTGCTTGCGCAGCACCGCGCGCCAGTCGCCACGCGTCACAAAATAGGTCGGGTTCGACATCCCGCCGCTGGTGCGCGCGACGACCGTCGTGCCGCGTCCGCCCAGCCACTCCCGCAGGTAGGCATCGAGCCGGCGAAGGTCGAAGTCGGGGCCGCCATCACGCGCCTGCACGCTCATCGCGACTAGCTCGCGCTCTTGCCGCTGAAGCCGAACAGGTATTGTGCGACCCGACGCATCTGCACCTCTTCGGTCCCTTCCGTGATGCGGTAGCGGCGATGATGGCGGTAGATGTGTTCGAACGGCATGGCACGGCTGTAGCCCATGCCGCCATGCACCTGCATGGCGCGATCGGCGGCCTCGCAGCACAAGCGGTTGGCGCGGAAATTACAGATCGACACCATGTCGCTGATCGTGAGCGGGTTCTGGCGATCCATCTGCCATGCGGTGCGGAAGATGAAGTTGCGGAGCATCTGATACTCCGCCCAAAGCTCGACCAGCGGAAACTGCACCGCCTGCTTCTTGGCCAGCGGCTCGCCGAAGGCGACGCGCGATCTGGCGTAGTTGACGGCCTCCTGGATGCAGTAGCGCGCCGCGCCGGCGCTGGCGGCCGCCTGCCGGATGCGGTTCTCGTGGACAAAGCGTTGCGCGACGACGAGACCCTCGCCTTCCCGGTGCAGGATCGCGCTGTCGGGCACCCGTACATTGACGAGCTCCGTCTCCGCGTGATCGCTCGGCATGTTGAAGGTCCAGTGGTTGTACAGCACATTGTGACCGCTGGTATCGGTCGGCACGATAAACGCGGTGATGCCCTTGGCCTCGCCCGGCTTGCCCGAGGTGCGCGCGAACACCAGGTTGGCGTGTGCCCGAGCCACCTGGCTGTTCCAGCGCTTGCGGCCGTTGATGACCCAGTGATTGCCGTCGCGCACGCCCGTGGTCTCGAGCCAGGTCGCGTCGCTGCCATGTCCCGGCTCGGTCAGGCCGAACGAGAGATGCTTTTTCCCCGTGATGATCCCCTCGATGTAGGTCTTCTGCTCCTCGGTTCCATAATCGGCCAATGCCGGGATGATCGGGAAATTGCCAACGATGGAGGACTCGTCCTGGAGATCGTTGTGCAGACCGAGCCCCTTGGCCGCGAGATGCTCGCGGATCGCGGCGATCGCGAGGTTCGACGCGCCCTGACCGCCACACGATTTCGGCAGCCCGTAGCGAAGATGCCCGGCCTTGTCGGCGCGGCGCTCCATTTCGCCGATCAATGCCCGCCAGTCATCGCGGGGGCGGCCGTCATTGTCCCAATCGGTGCGGGCGTTCTCACGCCGGTGGTCGAAGAACCTGATATTGTTGCGTTCGAGCGGCTTGATCTCGGCCTCGATGAAGGCATCGAGCTCGGCGAGCTTGTCGGTGATCTCCTTCGGAAGTTCGAAATCCACGGCGCCTCTCCTGTTTCTGTTCTTGTTGAGCTGCCTGGCCTGCTAGAGCGCGATCCGGCCAAAGGGATGGGTGCTGCTGACGCCACCATCGACCGACAGCAGTTGGCCGTCCACGTAGGACGAATCATCGCTCGCCAGGAAGGCCGCGGCCGCGGCGATTTCCTCGGAACGTCCCGGACGCTTCAGCGGCGTGACATGCCCGAGCTTGGCTTCGACGCCGCGCGCCCGCGCGTCCTCGAACACCTTGCGCGTCAGTTGCGTCTCGACCAATCCGGGGAGCACCGCGTTGACGCGGACGCCGGTACCGGCAAAGGCGTTGGCGGCCGTCTGCGCCAGATTGTTCACGGCGGCCTTGCTCGCGCTGTAGGAGATCGCGCCGGCATTGGCGCGGAGCGAAGCGGCGGATGATGTCAGGATGATCGAGCCACGGCCCTGCGCCGTCATGTGGCGGCCGGCATATTTGATGGCGAGGAAGCAACTGATCGTGTTGATGCGATAGACCTCGGACCATTCGTCGACGGTCTGCTCGAGCAGCGGCGTATTGGTCCCGGTGACGCCGATATTGGCGAAGAAGACCTCGAGCCCGCCGAATTCGTCGACGCAACGCGTTACGATCGCGGCCACATTCACCTCGACCGCGGCATCCGTGATCATGGCGGACGCGACCCCGCCCTCGGCCCGGATCGCAGCAGCGACCTCTTCGGCATTGCCGGCGCGACCGACCACCAGGACCGACGCACCTTCGCGCGCGAAGCGGATGGCGCTGGCGCGACCGATTCCACTGCCACCGCCGGTGACCACCGCGCGCCTGCCCTCGAGCCGCTTCATGCGCTTTCTCCTATTTTGCCGGAACGGTCCAACCGCCGTCGGCGGTGATGACCGCGCCCTGGATGTAGCTGGCGTCATCGCTCGCAAGGAACGCCGCAAGCGCCGCGATCTCCTCGGGCGCGCCGAAGCGCCCGGCGGGCATCTCGCCCTGACGGGTTGCGATCGTCGCCTCGTCGAACTGCGCGATCGATGCCGGCGTTCCGATCATGCCGGGCGCAATCACGTTGACGCGGATCTTGCTCGCAGCCAGTTCGGTCGCCGAGGCACGCGAGAGCCCGACCACGCCGGCCTTCAGCGCAGAATAGGCGATGGAATCCTTGGCTGGATGGAACGCCGATACCGAACTCAGATTGACGATCGAGCCGCCGCCACGCCGTACCATCTGCGGCACCACGGCCTGCGTACTCCAGATCAGACCATGCACGCCGACGGCAAACATCCGCTCCAGCGTATCGACCGCGATGTCCGCCAGGGGTTCGAAGCGTGCGAACACCGCATTGTTGACCAGCACGGCGACCGGCGCATTGAACTCGCTCTCGACGCGCGCAAACAGCGTGTGAACGTCCTCGCGCCGCCCGATATCGACCTCGTATCCTCTCGCATCGAAGCCCATGTCATTGAGCCGGCCGACGGCGGGCTCCAGGCGGCGCGCGCTGATATCGACACAGGCAAGTCGCCCGCCCTCCCGGCCGAACCGCTCGGCGATAGCGAAACCGATCCCGCGCGCGGCGCCGGTGACGACGCAAACGCGATCCTTGAGGCGCGCGTTCATGCGCTGGCCTTGGCGGGTTCAGCGAACGCCTTGGCGATTTCGCGGAGCTGATACTTCTGCACCTTGCCAGCCGGCGTCTTCGGCAGGTCGTCGACGATCTCGATGCGTTCCGGCCAATACTGCTTGGCGACCTTGTGCTCGGCCATGTGCGCCTGCACGGTGGCGAGATCGAGCGTCGCGCCCGGCCGCAGCACCACGAATGCGCAAGCGCGCTCCCCAAGCCGCGCGTCCGGATAGCCGACGATGGCGACCGAGAGCACGGCAGGCAGCTTGAACATCAGGTTTTCGATGTCGAAGACCGGGACGTTTTCCCCGCCGCGAATGATGATGTCCTTGATGCGGCCGTCGATCCGGATGTAGCCCTCGTCGTCCATATAGGCCATGTCGCCGGTATCGAACCAACCTTCGGCATCGAATGGCTCCATGTCCTCCCGCTTGTAGTAGCCGAGGAACATCTGCGCACCGCGGACCTTGAGCAGCCCGCGCTCGCCGACTGCGGCCGGCGAACCGTCCATGCGCAACACCTTGACCGCGACGCCTTCAACCGGACGGCCGTCGGTTTTCGACGATTTTTCCAGCGCGCGCTCCGGTTCAGTCAGCGTGCTGGCGAGCGACTCGGTCATGCCCCAGAGCGAGCAGACCTTGAGGTCGAGCTCGCGATAGGCGCGATCGATCAGCGCCGGCGGAATCGGCGCACCGGCGCAGAGGAATTTGCGCAGTTCGGCCGGCTTCGCCGCGCCCGCCGCCACCGCCTCGCACATATCGGCCAGGAACGTCGCGGCGCCGGCCGAATAGGTCACGCCCTCCTTGGCCATGATCGAGACGCCGCGTTTCGGCTCCCAGATGTCCTGGAAGATCACCGTGGCGCCGATCTTCAGGCCAAGCAGCATGCCGGCGGCAAAGCCGGTCATGTGGCCGAGCGGCGAGCAGACCAGCATGGTATCGGTGGCATTGAGGCCGAACCGTCCACCGAGCCCGATGCAGCAGCCCATCAGCGTGTTGAGGCAATGCATCACGCCCTTCGGAGAGCCCGTGGTTCCCGACGTGAACATCAGCACCGCCATCCGGTCGGCCGGCATCGCGCCGATCTCGCCCAGCGGTGGCGGGCCGAGGCGTTCGCTGCCGGACAGCAACGCCTGTTCGAAGCTGCCGGGCCCCTCGCCGTCCACCACGATGACCTGCGCGAGCTTCGGCAGGCCCGGTTTCAACGCGCGCGCCATCGCCTCGTGATCGAAGCCACGGAACAGCTTTGGCACGACCAGGAGCTTGGTCTCGGCGAAGCCGAGCATGTAGTTGAGCTCATGCTCGCGGAAGATCGGCATCAGGGGATTGACGACCGCGCCGACCCGGAACGCTGCCAGGGCAATCACCGCGAACTCCCACCAGTTCGGCAGCTGAACCGATACGACATCGCCTGCACCGACACCGAGACGACGGAGTGAGGCGGCCGCACGCGAGATCAGATCGCCGAGTTCCGCGTAGCTCAACCGCTTGGGCGCGTCGCGATCGGCGCGGTCCGCCATCAGCGCGAGCTTGTCGGGCGCAGCAGCGATCGTCTGCTGCAGGAACTCGTCAAAACTCTTGTCGACCCAGAAACCGCTCGCACGCATCGCGCGCGCATGCGCCACGGGATCGAAACGACGCTCGCTCATGACGCTGCCTCCATGACGATTGATCGATGCACTTGACGGCATTTTCGTGCGCTAGTGTATTATATTTGAAATGGACTGCAACAGCTATTTGGATGATAGTTCGAGTATCAGTTGGAACACGCCGATTGTTGCTTCGTGAGCTAGTGCATTAGTTTGGCTCACAGCGGAATCACAAGGGAGGCAGGCATGAAGGCGGCAGTCCTGGAACGGCGCGGCGCGGACGGCGTGGTCTGGCGGGATTTCCCCGATCCCGTGCCGGCGGCCGGCGAGTCCGTGCTGAAAGTCGCAGCCGCGTCGGTCAATCGTGTCGATCTCTACATGCGCGATAATGGCAGCGGCATCACCCACGTTCTGCCGCAGGTGATGGGGGTCGAGGCCGCCGGCGAGGTCGTCGAGGCGGCTCCGGGCAGCGGCTTGAGGCCGGGCATGAAGGCCGTGCTGTTCTCCGAAGCCTTTTGCGGCAAGTGCCGCTATTGCCTGGCTGGCGACCAGCCGCTCTGCGAGAACGTCAGGATCATGGGTGAGCATCGCCATGGCGGCTTCGCCGACTACATCGCGATGCCCAGCCGTTGCTTCGTTCCCCTCCCCGACGACGCCGATCTCGTGGCCGCGGGTGCACTGATGACCGGCCATCTCACCGCCTGGCGCATGCTGTTCGGCAAACGCGCGCTGCAACCCGGCGAAAGCGTCATGATCGTCGGCATCGGCGGCGGCGTCGCGGTCGCCTGCCTGCAACTTGCCAAGCTGGTCGGCGCCCGCGCCTTCGTCACCTCCTCCAGCGACGAGAAGCTCGCCAGAGCCGCAGCATTGGGAGCGGACGGCGGGGTCAATTATCGACGCGACGAGGTTTCGGCCGCCATCCAGCAGATGAGCGGCGGCGGGGTCGACATGGTGATCGACAGCGTCGGCGAAGCGAGTTGGGGACAATCGCTGCGTTCCCTGCGACGCGGCGGCCGTCTCGTCACCTGTGGCGCCACCACCGGCTCCAATCCACCGGCCGATCTGCAACGGGTGTTCATCCGCCAGCTTGAAATCTATGGCTCGACCGGCGGCAGCATCGGTGAATTCCGTCAATTGCTCGACGTATTCAATCGCGGCCTAGTCAAGCCGGTGATCGATTGCTCATTCAAGATGTCGGACGCCCCTTCGGCGCTGGCGCGTCTCGCTTCGGGAGCGCAGTTCGGAAAGGTGTCGCTCGTGGCGTAGCGAGGCGCCACGGGCGAAACGAGCCCGACGTCACATCTTGCAGGCTGGATCGACGGGCGCAATGATGTCCGCTCCCGGCTCGATCTTCTTGATCTGATAGGTCGGCTTGCCCTCCGGGCCCATCACGATCTGGCTGATCGCCATCCGCCGCGCCGTCTGATGATCGCCCGCGCGGATCTCGACATCGCCCAGCACCGTTTCGGTCTTGAGGCCGGACAGCGCCGCGCGCACCGCGTTGATGTCGGTCGAATTCGCCTTCTGGAGCCCGGCTGCGATCAGTTGGATCGCGGCATACTGGTCCGCACTGGTGTAAGGCGGCAGCTCGCCATTGTATTTCTCTTTGTACGCCTTCACGAAGGCTTCGGCCTGCGCGCCAGGGAAGCCAGCCACGAAGCCGATGTTCTGGTAGACGCCGAGCACCGTCTCGCCTTGCGCCGGCAAGGTTTGCGGGATCACGAAGGAGTTGCCCAGCACCATCTTGTATTTCTTGAACAGGCCGAATTGGTGCTGCTGCTTGGCGAGATTGATGGCGTCGCTGCCAAAGATCGTGACGAACAGGCCCTCGGCGGGATCAGCCCCGAGCTCGGAAATCTTGGCGCCGAAATCCGGCGTGCCATTGGGTGAAAACAGGGTCTTTCCGATCGTTCCGCCCTGCGACGTCACCAGCGCCTTGAACTTGTCGGCGGAATCGCGCCCGGCGGCATAGTCGACCGCGATGATGTCCCATTTCTTGATGCCCAGGTCCTTCAGGAACTCCCTGAACGTGCCCATGATCATGGAGTCGTTGGCATTGACCCGGAAATAGTTCGGCGTGCAGTTCTTACCGGTCAGTCCGTCGGCATTCGCCATCACTTCCAGCATGATGGCCTTCAACGTCGGAAGCTTGGCCTGGAGGGCCGGCGTCACCGCCGACGTGTCCATACCGGTGATGAACATCGCGCCATCCTTCTGGACCGCGCGGGTGGCACCGTCCACCGCGGTATCGGGCGTGCCGGGGTAGGAGATGAAGGTCGCTTCGAGCTTCTTGCCGGCCGCGCCGCCGGCGGCGTTGATCTGTTCGATCGCGAGGTTGACCGCCTTGACCTGGGTGTCTTTCAGGCCGGCGAGCGGTCCGCTGTCGATCAGCAGCACGCCGATCTTGACCGTGTCCTCAGCCAGCGCCGCGCTGCCGACGGCCAGCGCGATCGCGGCGCCGATCGTCGCCGCACGCAGGATTCCGAAAACCGACCCCACCGATGATGTCCTCATTGCTCCCCTCCTTCGTTTTTTAGAGCGCCATGAGCGCCTGATTCTCCGGTGCGCCGATGGCGGCGATCGCGCCTGTCCCGACGACCTCGCCCTTTGCCAGGATGACGAAGCGATCGGTGGCGCGCTTGACGAGGCTGAGGTGCTGCTCGACCACGAGCACGCCGGTCCCGGCGCCGCGGATGGTGTTGAGGGTGTCGACAAGACCGTCGATCAGAACCGGTGAAAGACCCTCCGAAGGCTCGTCGAGCAGGATGAGGCTCGGGTTGGCCATCAAGGCCCGCCCGATCGCCAACATCTGCTGCTGGCCGCCGCTCAGCATGGTGCCGAGCCGATCGGCCCGCTCCTCGAGCACCGGAAACAACTGGTAGATGGTCTTCAAGGTCCAGTGCCCGGCCCGACCGGTCGACCGGCCCAGCAGCAGGTTCTCCTTGACGGTGAGGTTCGGCAGGATGCGTCGTCCCTGCGGCGCGATCGAGACGCCGAGCTTCGCGGCGGTGTAACCCGGCAGGCCGTCGATCCGACGATCACGAACCCAGATCTCGCCGGATCGGATATTGGTCTCGCGAAACACGGAGAGCAGTAGCGTCGACTTGCCGGCCCCGTTGCGGCCGACCAGGGCCACCGACTCGCCCTCCTCGACCGTCAAGTCGATGCCACGCAGCACGGTCGACGCGCCATAGCCGGCAAACAGCGACTGGATCCGCAGCGCGCTCATGCCGCGGTCCCCAGATACGCAGCGATGACGCGATGGTCGGCCCGGATCGCCTCCGGCGTCCCCGTCGCGAGGTGCCGTCCGAGATCGAGCACGGTGACCATGCCGCAGCAGGCGAACACCGCGTCGACATCGTGCTCGACCACCACGGCAGCAATCCTGCGTTCGCGAACGAGGTCGCGCACATGCTCGAACAGCCGCAGCGTCTCCACGGCGGAGAGACCGGCGCCCGGCTCATCCATTAACAGAAGCCGCGGACGGCCAATCAGCGCCAAGGCGACGTCGACCCGGCGCTGCACGCCGTAAGCGATGCGTCCGGCCTTCTGATCGAGAAAGCCGCCCAGATCCATAACCTCGATGACGTCATCGAGCTGGTCGTCGCCGAGATTCTGTGCGACGAGTTCGAGCTGGTCACGCACGGCTAGGTCCTGGAAGATGCTGGTGCGCTGGAACGACCGTGCCATGCCCTGCCGGCGGCGCCAACTGATCGACCGATGCGTGATGTCCTCGCCGCAATATCGAACGCGCCCCGATGTCGGCCGCCGCCGGCCGCAGATCGCGTCGAGCAGCGTGGACTTGCCGGCGCCGTTCGGGCCGATGATCCCGTGCAGCACACCATCGCCGCGCACCGCGAGATCGACGTCGGTCAAGGCCTGCACCGAACCATAGCTCACCGACAGTTTCTCGATCGCGAGCATGTCAGGACGCCTCCCGCCGCCGGCCGAGCCGTTTCGACAGGCCGGACAATCCGCCGACGACGCCGCGCGGGAACACGACGATGAAGAGCACGATCGCAATCCCGGTCAGCAGTTGCGTGAGCCCGCGCGCCCCGAACTCGTCCTGCGCAAAGGAGAAGATCAATCCGCCGAGGATTGGCCCGAGCGAACCGGCGATGCCGCCGATCAGCGCGGCCACCAGCGTGTTTGTGCTCACCGACAGGCCAAGGCTCTCGGGCGAGACGAAACCGGCATTGAGCACGTGGAGGAAACCCGCAATGGCGGCCACGACGTTGACCAGCACATATCCGGTCAGCCGTGGGAGGAATGTGTTGAAGCCCGAGAACCGCATGCGTTCTTCGTTCTCCCGGATGGCACGCAGCACGGACCCGAGACGGGACCGTGCGATCCCCCAGAACGCCAGTCCGATCAGCACGGTCACGATCCAGGCGAGTGACCAGAATTGAGCGGGATCGGCAAAACGCGCAGCCTCAATGCCGAGCACGGATCCGTTAATCCGTACGACCAGCCCGTCCGCTCCCCCGGTGTAGTCGCGCAATCCCTCGAGCAACACGGCGTGGCTGATCATCTCGCCGGCGGCGAGCGTCAGCATCATGAAGGCGAGAGGCTTGGTCCGCACGATCAGTGCCCCGAGCATGATGGCGTAGACGACCAGGATCAGGAATGCGACGCACAACGCGATGGTCGGTGTCAGCCCCCCGTCGCTCATGCCGATCGCGAACAGATATCCGGCGCCGCCATAGACGCTGGCTGCGCCGAGCGCCACCAGCCCGGCCTGGTTCATCAGGAAGGCGACGCTGAGCGCGAGTAACCCCAGCAGCAGACCCTCGCCGCCCAAACGCAGAACGAAATCGCTGGCGAGATAGGTCGGCACGACGGCGCCCACGCCGAGCCCGATCAGGCCGCCAAGGATGGCGAGCGATCGTCGCGGCAGCGGGCCGCCAAGCGTGGTCGCAGCTTCGTGCAGGTCGTCGGTCATCGTGCCGTTGCTCAACCCAGCACCCTCCCGCGTCCGATGCCGCCCGGCGCAATCAACAGCACCACCATGAGCAGGATGTAAGGTACGAGCGATGCAAGATTGGGCAGGAATACCGATCCCGCGACCTGGACGAATCCGAACAGCAAGGCCGCGATGATCGCGCCGCCGATGCTGCCGGTGCCGCCGATCACCACGATGATCAGGCAGTTCACGATCATCACGACGTCCATGCCGGGATCGACCGACAGATACGGCCCGGCCAGCACGCCGGCGATGCCGGCAAATGCGGTGCTGAGGCTGGTCACCAGCAGGCTCAGGCGATCGGCATTGATCCCCATCATGCGCGCCACCGACGGATCCTGGCTGACCGCGCGCACATACAGGCCCGACGACGTGTAGCGAAGCCACAGGGCCAGCAACGCGCACGAGCCGAGCCCCATCACGATCAGGAAGAGCCGATAGACCGGGTAAGACAGGTTCAGGATCGTTACCGAACCGGACAGGATGTTCGGCGCTTCGACGCTACGCGCCTCCCCGCCATAGACGTAGATGATGATCTGGCCGACGATGATGCCGAGCCCGAGCGTGACCAGCGCTACCTCGATGTGCGAGCGGCGCTGCAGCGGCCGCAACGCCAGATACTCGAATGCGATCCCGAGCAGCGCCAGCAGGACCGGAACGAGCAGCAGCGCCAGCCAGAACCCGCCAACGAGGGCGATCGTGTAGCCGAGATAGGCGCCGAGCATGTAGATCGCGCCGTGGCCGAAATTGATCACGTCGCGCAGGCCGTAGATCAGGGCAAGTCCGCTCGACAGCATGATCAGCAGCGAGGCCAGCGCCAGCGAATTCGCGATCAACAGCGCGATCACGACCGCGCTTCCTTGTCACGATGCATCACCGGACGGCACATGCCTGTCCGATGCGCCGCCAGCCTGCGCGCTTGACCTCGCAAAGGGCCCTCCTGCCATTGCTCGGCACCGCGCGGCGGATACTTGATCGCGCCCGGCACCGGCCTTCAGCATTTCCCCGTCCTGGTGGACGTACTCGAGTTTGACACTCGATTAGTACACTGGCTTATCATATACTGGTATTCGCCGCAAATCCTAATCCGGGCCGTGCGCTGCGGCATCTCGCGCAGCCGCGGAGCAATCATGACAAAGCTGATCCTGATCCGACATGGAATGCCCGACGAAGGCCATCCGCTACGACCACACGATCCGCCGCTGAACGAAGTGGGCAAGAACCAGGCGGCGCAGCTCGCGGACCGGCTGGCGAACGAAGGCGTCGGCCGCATCGTCAGCAGTCCTCAGATGCGCGCGCAGGACACCGCGTCACCACTCGCGCAACGGCTCGACCTCGCAATCGAGACGATGGATGGCCTCGCAGAAGTCGACCTTTACACGGACCGCTACCGCTCGCCGGAGACGATCAGGAAAGAGAATCCCGGACGCTGGGAAGAATTTCAGATCTCTCCGGCACGTTTCTTTGGACGAGACGACGATGAATTCCGCGACGGAGTGTTGCGGGGATTCGCGGCGATCCTGGCCGATCCGAAACAGTCGACGATCGCGGTCTTCAGCCACGGAATGCCGATCAAGACCGTGCTGCTCCACATTCTCGGCCTCACCACGGCCGTGAAATTCACCATCGGGCATTGCTCCGTGACGAGGGTGACCGGTGAGTCGATCGACGCGCTGCGGATCGAAAGCGTCAACGAGACACTGATTTCACCTCGCGCATCCTAGAGCCCCGTTCTGATAGAATCGGAACGGGGCTCTAGGTCCTTGTCTTGACGCGTTTTCTTCACGCGAACCGGTACCCACTTCGCTCGAAAACGCTCCAGCGATCGGCGAGACCGGATCGACCGCCTTCCGTCAGCTGGTGATCGCGGGGATGCGGTCAGTCCAGCGGCGGCCGCGCAAGCGGGCATCGACGGCAAGCGAATGGTTTTCCTGGGCGGAGCCATGACCGATCCGTCCGTCGAGCTCCCATCTGATCAAGCCGATCCAGCAGATCGCATTTCCATAAGCGCGCCAGGGTGCGCCGGCGAGCGGAACACCGCGCAGTTGATGCTTGCGGCCACGCTGGTCCGTCACCAGGGCATCGATCACGATCGGCGTGATGCCGAGCCGCGTCATCGTCATCTCGACATTCATGATCGCCATCACCTCGCCGTTGTCGAGCAGATAGCCATGGGCAAAGCGCTGGTCCTCGCCGGCCGGCTTCTCGGGATCCAGATGCATGTGGAAACGAAACCCGAGGGATTCGCCAAACTGGGCCCAAAGCGAATTCATCGGCGGGATCTCCAGTTCCGGCCGCGGACCCCAGCTATGGTTCATCCTGTCGACGATATCGATCGAGTATTCCCTGCCGCGCAGCTTCAGCGTGCCTTTGAAGCGGCCGTGCATGTCGTAATGGCCCTTGTAGCCGCTCCCCATCGACGTCCGCGCCAGCCGTTCCTGCTCGGTCTTGCCGGCGAGCGGGTTCTGGTCGGGATCGTGGATATCGAACGGATCCATGATCCCGACGATATCCATGTGCAACTCGGTGCCCTCGCGGCCGACATAGTCGATGCGATAATCGCGGGGCGGCTTGACGGCCTTCACGCTCAGCCCGTTTGGACCGTGAATGTGCGAGAATCGTTCCGGCGCCGGAAGGTGGAAGCGGGTGTCGACATACAACGCCTCGAACTCGGTCTCGCTGACGGCGCCGATGAAGCGCACGTCGTTCTGCATGCAGCCAAGAACGGGACGCACGCAGACATAGATGTGACCAAAGATGCGTTCTTCGGGAATTGACACCGGCAGGTAGTACGTCTCTCCCCAGGTGTAATCATCCTTGTCGGTGAAGTGATATTCGAGATCCTGCGCAGTGATCATTGGATTTTCCCTTCGCTTCGGCCGGCTCCGTCGCCCGGCACGGTTTCATGCATCGGATTTCTTGAAGCAGACCGACATGAGGACACCCGAGATCGCGACACTGGCCGCGATGACGTACATGCCAAGGACGGTCGAACCGGTCGCGTCGGTGATCAGGCCCAGCATGTAGGGGCTGACAAAGCCGCCGAGATTCCCGATCGAATTGATGGTTGCGAAGCCGACCGCCGCGGCGCCCCCGATGTAGATGCGGGCAAGGTTGGCCCAGAACACGGTCGATGCAGCCAGGATACCGACCGCCGCCATTGTCAGGCCGAACAGCGACAGCGGAACGCTCGCGCTGAAATATGCACTCATCGCGAACCCGATCGCGGTCATCAGGATGGCGATCGTCCGCACCGCGCCCCTGCGCCCGGGGCATCGGAAAACGGTCCGACGAAGACGACTGCGAGACCGGCGGCGAGCCAGGGCAAAGCCGACAGCCAGCCGATCGTCATGGTGTCGGAGATCCCCGCCTGCTTGATCAATTGCGGCAGCCAGAACGCGATGCCGTAATAGCCGATCAGCAGGCAGAAATAGGCCAGGCACGCCAGCAGCGTTTCCGGCTTGCGCAGCGCATCCTTGTAAGTGTGCGCACCCGCCGTCTTCGCGAGCGCGGCGACCGCATCCTGCGCGACCCGCTTCTCATCGTCGGTCAACCACTTGGCATCCCCGATATCGTTCGCCAGGCCGAACACGATCAACGGCGCGACAAGGACGGTCAGCGCACCTTCGATCGCGAACAACCATTGCCAGCCGGAGCATCCGGCCACGCCGTGGAACAGCGTCATGATCAGGCCGGAGAGCGGCCCCGCCGCGACAAAGGCGATCGGCACCGAGACCCAGTAGAGCGAGTTGAAGCGGCCGCGCTGGCTATCCGGAACCCATTGCGACAGATACAGCATGACACCCGGCGCAGTCCCCGCCTCGGCCGCGCCGATCACGAAGCGCAGGACATAGAACCAGGTCGTGTCCGTCACGAAAGCCAACGCGATCGTGGCCATGCCCCAGGTCAGGACGATGCGGGCAAACCAGATCTTGGCGCCCACCTTCTGCAAGGCAACATTGCTTGGAATCTCGAACAGGAAATAGCCGATGAAGAAGATGCCGGCGCCAAGGCCATAGGCGGCATTGCTGAAACCCAACTCCTGCCGCATCTGCAAGGCGGCAAATCCGACATTGGCCCGGTCGAGATTGGCAAAGAAGAAGATCAGGATGAGGATCGGAACGATCCGCCACGCGATCTTGGTGTAGAGCCGGTCCACGGTTACGACTGGACCTACGGCAGTTACTGTCGTCATTGATATTCCCCCACGCGGCCCTCTCGCCTGGCAATGCGCCACGCTGGTTGGCTCGCTCCCCTGTGAAAGCCGGCATGCGGACGTGTCAGACCGGCGTCTGCGGCTCGCATTCAGCGGAATGCCGGCAGCAGATCGAGCACATTCCAGTCGAGCATCGCGGTGACGGCACGGGTCATCAAGGCGTGCTTGCGCCGAAGCGCCCGCTCGTGGGTGTTGATGTTGATGCCGACGATGTAGAGCACCGTGCAGAAATCGAACAACATCGCCTTGCGATAGTCTTCGCGTGCGTCCTAGAACGAGTAGCGGATGCCGAACGATCCGATCCGCTCGACGTAGCGCCGCAGCAACTCGAGTTCATGGGCGCGCCGGTCGTCGACGTTCATGCTGTGGCTGACCAGATACGCGAAATCCCTCATCCCCTTGGACGGGCGCACGGCCTGCCAATCGACCGCGACGATCGGGTCGTTGCCGTCCCGCCCGAACAACAGATTGTCGAGGCGAAGATCACCGTGCCCCAGCGTCGACGGCTGGGAAGTGAGCCATTGCTGAAGCGGCACGATCGCGTCGAGATAGGCTTCGCGTGCCTCGCGGAAGCGATCCGGAACGTGCTCCCCGAACCGCGCCTCCATCTCGTTCCAGGCGACGACATACCTGTCGCGCGCCGGCATCACCAGCGGCGCGAGATCCACCTTCGCCATCTTGCCCCAGTACGGGCCATGCAACTGAGCCATCAGGTCGATCGCAAGGCGGGCTTCCTCGACCTTGAGGCCGACCGTCTCGTCACCCGGGCGGTGGTTTGGAAAATCCTCGAGCAGCAGCGCGAAGAACTCGCCCTCGCCGGTCGTTTCGGCGAAGTAACAGGCCGGCGCCCGGACGCTCGCGGCCTTCACCAGGACGTTGTAGAAGTTGACCTCTCTCTGGTAGAGGCCGATCGCCTTGGACGCTTTCCGCCTCACCGGATCGGTGGTGGCAAATTTCGCGAACAGGCTGGCCGGCGCTTTTGTCGACGTTTCCGATCGTGCGTAACGCAAGGTCAGGCGCGCGGACTCGCCGGTTTGCCCGAAACCTAATCCGATCGGGGTGGCCTCGAAACCATCGACCTTTTCGCCTTGCGCGATCAGCCGGTTCGCTCGCAGCACGTCGGTCAACCACGCTGGATCGACTTCCCCCGGCGAGACAGGAAAGGCAGCCTTCATCGTTCCTCCCGCAGGCGACGATGCAATTCGCCCTCCTGCAAATAGCTTTCTTGTCGTCACGCCTAGCATGCCGCTCAACGTTGACGCTTTCGAATCTGCGGTGATAGACTTATCGGTCAATCCGATAAGACGTTTGCAAGGTGAGGATGCCACCCATCGAGTTGCGTCAACTTCGCTATTTCCTGCATCTGGCGGACGAGCTGAGCTTCAGTCGAGCAGCGCGGAAGGCGAATATTTCCCAATCGTCGATGACGGATCAGTTGCAGCGGCTCGAGGATGTCCTGGGCGTGCGCCTTGTCGATCGGAACCGGCGCAACGTTCGGCTGACGCCTGCCGGAAGCGTGTTGCGGCAGGAAGGCCAGGGCCTGCTCGAGCAGATCGAAGCCCTCACCGAGAAGACCCGGGCAGCCGGTGGCATTTCAAGGGAACGATTGCGGATCGGCTACTCCGAGATGGCGCTCAGTTCGCCGATGCCGCGGATCATCCAGAATTTTCGGCATCGCTATCCGGATGCCGACACCATTCTGCTCGAACAATCGTCCAATGGTTCCGAACGGGCCTTGCTGCACGGCACCTTCGATTGCCTGTTCGTGCCGGACCTGCAAGCCCACCCGAAGATCTCGAGCCTCGGCATCGGCGATGACGCCGTGCTTGCATGCATGCCTGAGTCCTCTCCGCTGCTCGACAGCCCTTCCGTCTGCCCCGAACAGTTCCGGGAGCAGCCCATCATCCTGCCCGAGGACGGGAGCCGCTTCGGTGACCGGATCCTGTCCGCTTTCGCACGTGCAGACATCAAGCCGAGGATCGCTGCCCGCATGTCCCGTGCGTCAGCGATCCTGACGCTTGTCGCGGCTGAAGCAGGAATTGGCTTCATCCCGCTGTCCCTGGTCGGTCTGGTGCCAAAGGGCGTGAGCGTCCGACCGTTTGCCAGTCCGCCTCTGACCATCCCGTTCTCGTTGGTCTGGCGGAACGATCCGATCAACTGCGTTGTCGAGCGCTTCGTCGCGGTTGCGCGCGAAACGATCGGGCAAATTGACGAGCCAACGCTCAAGACGACGATGGCGGTCTCGTCGGCCTGAGCCGGCACCCGGCGCCTGTTCAGCGCCTCGGGAGCGGCTGATCCCTTGATTTTCGGTCAGCGCGACCGATCAGCTGCGCAGTGAGTCCAGATCGGCCATCGCCGTCGAAATTCGTCCGATCATCGCCAATGTCGTCTGCTCCGACTGCATCGCCGGCAACAGGGGCGAATGGCACAGGGTGATCGTCCACATCAGGAGCGCATGCACCATCTGCTGCCGGTAGTGCAGGAAACTCTGGTCGAAATCCGGCCTGGTCCCCGTCAATCCGGCGAACCGGTCGAGATAGCGGCGGAGTAGATCCTTCTCCCAGTTGCGGCGGTCGTCTGGCGTCAGCGCCGCTGTCACCGCATAGGAAAAATCCCGCGTCCAGTGACCACGGGCGAGGCATTGCCAATCGCACAGCCCCATCTTGCCTGCCCCGGTGCGATACCAGTTACCGATATGCACATCGGAATGGATCAGCCCCTGCGGCTCGCTGTCATGAACTGCAAGCGCCCGGATCGCCGCAGGCCAGACCGCATCGCGCTGCGCCAGCACGCTCGCGGGAATCACATGCGCGGCGGCATCGAAGGCCTTCCGCGTATAATGTTCCAGGCTCATCTTCTCCGCGCCGATGGTGAACCAACGCGGATAGCCGGCCACCCATCGATAGCGCGCCGCGAGTTCGTCATTGCCGTAGAAGCGGGCGTGCAGCGCAGCGAGAACGTCGACCATGTCCTCCGCCATCTCGCGATCGACGTAGGTCTTGTAGTTGCAGAAGGTCGCTGATTTGGTCGCCACCATGTCTTCGAGCAGGAGCATCGAGGCATAGGTCTGGCGATCGAAAGCAGCGTGATAGCCGATCGGCGCCTCGATCTCGAGCTGCGGCCGCAGTTGCGTGTAGAAGCGGCCTTCGACGCGCGCGGTGCCGTTGAAGCCGCCAATCATCCGGGTCACGATGCTGGGCAGCGACTTGGTGAACATCGACCTTGGCAGGCCCGCACGCTGGCCGGCGTCATTGTAGCTCACGATCAACTGATGACGCTCGTGCGTCCCCGCACTCGATGCCTTCACCACGACGTCGGTGACAACGGCTCCCGGAGTCTGCTGGCAAAGGACCGCAGTCAGCCATTCCGGCGTAATGGCCTCGGGCGAGCACGGGACATCCTCCGCCCGACGGGCCTTCGGCCGGACCAGACGCTCGAAGGCGACCCGTCCGCCGATCCTGAGCGCAGCCAGCGCCGTTGCACCCGAGGCAGCCATGATCCCCTCCCTGCGCCGCTGTCGACCGCGGCATTCCATAATTCGTACACTTACGTACCATCTCTAGCACAATCGCGACCGCATTCAAGGCATGGCTGTGCCGCATCGCGCGACGATAGTGACCATATCGCTCGGCGACGTCGGCTTCCGGGACAAAGTCGGACGCGACGCGCCGTCGCATATTTTAGTTTTCTACCATATGGTATATGTGCGTACATATTGAAGCCGGAAAACACGGCTCGAATGGCAGGGAAGAAACCATGAGAATTGCGATTCTGCTCGGGGTGTCCGCGCTCGTTTTCGCCAGCGCGGCCGGTGCTGCCGACAAACAGTATGGCCCGGGCGTCTCCGATACCGAAATCAAGATCGGCCAGACCGTGCCCTATAGCGGGCCCGCATCGGCCTTCTCGAGCTATGGCCGCGTCATGACCGGCTACTTCCAGATGTTGAACGAGCGCGGCGGCATCAACGGCAGGAAGGTGAACCTGATCTCGCTGGACAACGCATTCAGTCCGCCGAAGGCCATCGAGCAAACCCGCAAGCTGGTCGATGATGACGGCGTGCTTGCCGAAGTCGGCACGGTTGGCACCGTCCCCAACGTTGCCGTTCAGAAGTACCTGAACCAGAACAAGGTCCCGCAAGTCTTCATCTCCGCCGGTGGCCGCCGTTTCAACGATCCGCAGAATTTCCCCTGGACCGTACCGTTCTATCCGCCATTCGAGATGGAAGGCGCGACCTTCGGCAAGTTCATCGCCAGGAAGATGCCGAACGCGAAGGTCGCGGTGCTCTATCAGAACGACGACTACGGCAAGGATTACCTCACCGGCTTCAAGGCGGGTCTGGGCGCCGATGGCACGGCGAAGATCGTGGCGGAAGCGCCCTACGAACTGAGCTATCCGACCGTCGATTCCGAGATCCTCAAGCTCAAGGCATCGGGCGCCGATACGATCATTTACTTTGCGACTCCGAAGTTTGCCGCGCAGGCGATCAAGAAATTGAACGAGCTGAACTGGAAGCCGGCGCAATTCCTGGCCAGCCCCGTCAACTCGATCCAGGGCGTGTTGATGCCGGCCGGGCTCGACAACGTTCAGGGCGCCTACACGACCCAGTTCACCAAGCAGGCCGGCGATCCGGCCTGGGCAGACGACCAGGAGGTGAAGGACTATGTCGCCTTCATGAAGAAATGGGCGCCGAATGACAGTCCGAACGATTTCATCGCGCTGTCCGGCTACATCAATGCGCAGGCGATCGCGAAGGGCCTGCAACGATGCGGCGACAATCTGACACGCGAAAGCCTGCTGGCCCAGGCGACGAGCTTCAACAAGGAGCGGGTCGGCATGCTGCTGCCGGGCATCGAGCTCTCCAATTCGAAGGAGAACTATGCCCCCTATCGCAGCTTGCGGATGGCCATCTTCGAGAAAACGTCATGGAAGCTTCTCGAAGAGTAGCCCTGAGCCCAGTGTCTGCCGGAGCTTCCCGGCAGCCCCCAGGGCAATCGCATATGTGCTCGATCTCGCCATAAATTTCGTCATGCCCGGCCTTGTGCCGGGCATCCACGTCATGGCTTCCGCGTGACAAAGACGTGGATGGCCGGGACAAGCCCGGCCATGACGAATGTGGTAACAACTGCGCAAAGCCGTTCACTGTCATATGCGATTGCCCTACGGCAGACCTCACCCGCCCGACAGGGCCGGCAAGGGTCGCGTTGGTCAGCTGACGACTTCGTCGCGGCGTAGTTCCGCGATGCTCGCGTCCGAAAGGCCCATCTCTTTCAGGACATCGTCGGTATGCTGTCCGAGCATCGGCGGCGGCAGGCCCGGCGCACGCGCTTCGCCGACGAATGTGACGGGATGACCGACGCAGTTCAGGCGACCCGCGGCCGGATGATCATATTGCATGATCAACTCATCTGCCTTGGTATGCGGATGGTCCAGCAACTGGGCGAGCGTGTTGATCGGCGAGCAGGGAATGCCGACCTCGTTCAGCGCATCGTTCCAATCCGCAACCGTTCGCGTCCCGATGATGGCCTGCACATGATGCAGCGTTTCGGCGCGGTGCTTGACCCGCTCCGCATTGGTCCGGAACTTCGGATCGTCCACGATCGCGCCGAGGCTCGCGATCGCGCAGAACTTGCGCCAGAGATTGTCGTTGGCCACGCCGATCATGATCGGCCCGTCCGCGGCCTCGAACGCCTGGTAGGGACACAGCGACTCGTGGCTCGAACCGCATTTGGCGGGCTGCGTGCCGCGCTGCCAATATGTCTGCAAATTGTAGCCGAGCAGTCCGAGCGCGGTATCGAACAGCGAGACCTGGATCGCCCCGCCCTTGCCCGATTTCTGCCGCGCAAGCAGGCTGGCCAGGATGCCGCTGAAGGCATGCACGCCGGTCATCTGGTCGATCGGCGAGATCGGGCTGCGGATATAGCCGCCGCCCTCATCGCCGGTCATCGACATGATGCCTCCGAAGGCTTGCAGGATCACATCGTAGCCAGGCGAATTCTTGAGTGGACCGGTCCGGCCGAAGCCGGAGATGCTGCAATGGACCAGTCGGTCGTTGAGTGCGCAAAGCGTCGCCGCGTCGATGCCGAGCCGCTCGGCCACACCGGTGCCAAAGCTCTCGATGGCGACATCGGCGGACTTCGCCAGGGTATGCACCAGCTTGCGTCCCTTGTCCGACTTCATGTTGATCGCAATGCTGCGCTTGTTGCGGTTGGCGCTCAGGAACACGGTGCCCAGCCCGGGCGCCGGAAACGGCGGCCATCCTCGCGTCTCATCACCCTGCCCCACCGCCTCGACCTTGATGACCTCGGCGCCGAGGTCGCCGAGATATTGCGCGCAGAGCGGCCCGGCCAGCACCTTCGAGAGATCCAGCACCTTGATGCCATCGAGCGGTCTTGACACGATCATCTCTCCTTCTGAATCCGGTTCAATGCAGCCCGACGGCAAACAAGCCGCCGAGATAGGCCGGAAAACCTTGCTGCGTGACCAGGACGTAGTCGGCGGCGCGACGTTCCGGTTCATCGAGTTCAGAGCGCCAGCGCGCGGCAGCGGAGTCGGCGGCCACGAGGCGTGCGCGCAGCAGCTCCTTGCCCCAGCTCTTCGGCTCATCGTCGTGCCAATAGGCGCCGCCCGCGATCCGGCCGTCGAAGCTGGCTTTGCGCTGCCCGTCGGCACGGAAGCCGGCCCGGGCGAACGCCTCCGCAAGCTCTTGTCCAGGCTCCGACTGCGCCGCCAGCGCGTCGGAGACCGCCGTTACGGCTTGCGTGAGTTTTGGATCGAGCCCCTTCTTCTTCAGCCGCTCATAGTCGAGCCTGCCGAGAAACAACGTCCTGATCATGTTGCGCGGCTCGCGGCGCTGGATCAGTCTCGCGAAGATCTGCATCTCGGTCCTGATCGCCGTGTCGAAGTCCTGCGGCAATCCCTGCGCGACGCAATCGAGGATCGCGACCGGGGCCGGATAGTGCCCGAGGGTGTCGGCCAGCATTTTGGTCCGCGACCCGTCGATCTCGCCTGCGACGCGCTGCGCGGTGGCCGATCGCCAATCGGGACGATCCCAGGGCTGCGTGGCAGCCGGACGCGACAGGACCCATCGTTCTGCCGCCGCGATTTCCTCGCCCGGTGCCGCCAACTCATGCGCAAGGCCCGCGGCGATCGCCGCCTGTCCGTTGATCCTGGCGCCATCGAGCAGCACCGGAAGCGCGGCCGCTATTCCGATCAGGCGCGGCAGCCGCTGGGTTCCGCCGCCGCCCGGCAGCAATCCGACCAGCGATTCCGGCAGGCCGAAGGTCGCCTGCGGGTGGTCGGCGAGGACCCGGTGATGGGCCGCGAGCGTGAACTCACAACCACCGCCCAATGCGAGGCCGGCAACCGCCACCGCAATCGGTTTGCCGGCGGTCTCCAGCCGGCGCAAACCATGGCTCAACCGAAAGAAATGGTCGAAGGCCAGGCGATCGCGTTCGCCCGGCGGTGCGGCCATGATCATGTCGTAGGCGGTCTCGAGCTCGGCCAGATCGGCGCCGGCGCAGAACGCGGAAGACTTGCCGGAGCTGATCACGACGCCCGCGACGTCGCTCTGCCTGAGCCAGTCCGCAAACACGCCGAGTTCCTCGATCGCCGCGTTCGAGAACACGTTCATCGAGCGGCCGGGCATGTCAAAGATCAGGTGCAGGACGCCGTTTCCTGCCAGCTCCATGCGAAACTGCTTCAGCTCCGGTCCGATCGGCATCCCTGGCCCCCCGATTAAAGTTCATTGGTGTACGATCAGGCTTGCGCTGATCCCGCCTTCGGTTGTATACCCAAACCGAATACTGTACACTAGCAAACTAAATCAGACGGGACGCAGTTTGACAATGATCGAGCGGACGATCTTTCGCGAAGAGCACGAAATATTCCGGCAAACGGTCCGTCGCTTCGTCGACCGCGAGATCGTGCCGTTCCACGCCCAATGGGAAGAGGACGGTATCGTGCCGCGGGAGCTTTGGCTGAAGGCGGGCGCTGCCGGCCTGCTCTGCTGCACGGTCCCCGAAGAATACGGCGGCATGGGCCTCGACTACCTCTTCGACGTCGTCGTGTTCGAGGAACTCTGGCGCGCCGGCGCGAGCGGCCCAGGCTTTCTGATCCACACCGATCTCGTCGCCACGTATCTGCTGTCGTTCGGCAGCGAGGCGCAGAAGCGCAAATGGCTGCCGAAGATGGTGTCGGGTGAAGCCATCGGCTCGCTCGGCATGACGGAACCGCATGCCGGCAGCGATCTCAAGGCGATCCGGACCCGCGCAACGCGCGACGGCGACGATTTCGTCATCAACGGCCAGAAGGTCTTCATCTCCAACGGCCAGCTCTGCGACTTCGTCGTGCTGGCGACCAAGACCGACAGCCAGGCTGGCGCCAAGGGCGTCACGCTGTTCATCGTCGAGAGCAACCGCGAGGGCTTCAAGCGCGGCCGCAATCTCGAAAAGCTCGGCATGCGGGCGCAGGACACCTCCGAGCTGTTCTTCGACCATGTCCGCATTCCAGCCAGCAACATGCTCGGCGCGGAAGGCCGCGGCTTTGCCCAGATGATGACCAAGCTGGCCCAGGAACGACTGGCGCAGGCGATCCGCTCGGCGACGGTGACCGAAACCGTGATCGAGTGGACCCTGCAATACACCGCCGAGCGCAGCGCTTTCGGCCAGAAGCTCGCCGACTTCCAGAACACCCAGTTCAAACTTGCCGAACTGAAGACCAAGGCGGCCGTGGCGCGGGTGTTCACCGACAAGTGCATCGCGCTGTTCATGGAGGGCAAGCTCGATCCGGTGGACGCCGCGATGGCCAAGATGTTCACCTCGGAGCTGCACTGCGAAACCGTCGACGAGTGCCTGCAACTGTTCGGCGGTTGGGGTTATATGTGGGAGTATCCGATCGCCCGCGCCTATGCCGACGCGCGGGTGGTGAAGATCGCCGGCGGCTCGATCGAGATCATGAAGACGATCATCGCCCGGCAGATGTATTCACAGCGCGGCTTCGACATTCAGAAGAACGGGTCGGCCTCATAGCGGCCTCCTGAACCACCGAAATCGCACGAAGCGACAGAACGACAAACGACAAGGGAGATCAGCGTTGAAGGGCCTATCGGGAAAGGTTGCCGTCGTGACCGGCGGCGGACAGGGCATCGGACGGGGATTGACGCTGCGGCTGGCGGAAGAAGGCTGCAAGGTCGCGATCTTCGACATCAACCCGCAGGGTGGTGAAGAGACCGCGAAGCTCGCGCCGCAGGCCGTCATCAAGACCTATGCGGTCGATGTCGGCGATGCCGGATCGGTCGAGGCGGCCGTCGCCAAGGTCGAAGCCGAGCTTGGCCCGATCTGGCTGCTGGTCAACAACGCCGGCTGGGACCGTCCGATGCCGTTCCTGAAGACCGACCGGGAGCTCTGGGACAAGATCATCCGGATCAATCTCTACGGGCCGCTCAACACCCACAAGGCGATCGCGCCCCTGATGGCCGAACGCGGCGGCGGACGGATCGTCAACATCGCCTCCGATGCCGCGCGGGTCGGCACCAGCGACGAGGCCGTCTACTCCGCCTGCAAGGGCGGCCTGATCTCCTTCACCAAGTCGCTGGCGCGGGAGCTGGCGCGCAAGAACGTCCTTTGCAACGCCGTTTGTCCGGGCCCGACCAACACGCCAATGATGGCGGCGGTGCTCGGCGAAGGCGAGCATGCCGTGAAGTGGAAGGACGCGATGGTGCGGGGCATTCCGCTCAAGCGGATGGGCGAGCCGGACGATTACGGCGGGATCGTCGCCATGCTGGCATCCGACGACGGCAAATTCATCACCGGGCAAACCATTTCCGTCTCCGGCGGAATGAACATGATCTAATCAGCGGAAGGAAACGCCATGACCGATCCGAAACAATTCACCGACGTCGTCTATGACGTGCGCGATCGCGCCGCCTGGATCATCATCAACCGGCCGAAGGTCTACAACGCATTCCGCGCGCGCACGCTGGATGAGCTCATCCATGCGTTCCAGATCGCCGGCAATGATCGCGATATCGCAAGCATCGTGCTGACTGGCGCAGGTGAGAAGGCATTCTGCACCGGCGGCGACCAATCCGCGCATGAGGGCCAGTATGACGGCCGTGGCGTGGTTGGATTGCCGATCGATGAGATCCAGGGCCTGATCCGCGATGTGCCGAAACCGGTGATCGCCCGGGTCAACGGCTTTGCGATCGGCGGCGGCAACGTGCTCGCTACGCTGTGCGACCTGACCATCGCGGCCGAGCACGCCCAGTTCGGGCAGGTCGGCCCCAAGGTCGGCTCGGTTGACGCCGGCTGGGGCACGGCGTTCCTGGCGCGTCACGTCGGCGACAAGAAGGCGCGCGAGATCTGGTTCCTCAACGAACGCTACAGCGCCAAGCAGGCCTGCGAGATGGGCCTCGTCAACAAGGTCGTTCCGATGGCGGAGCTGGATGCTGCCGTGAAGGACTGGACCGACAAGCTCGCACAGCGCTCGCCCACCGCGATCGCGCTGGCCAAGCGCTCCTTCAACGCCGATTCCGACAACATCCGCGGCATCAGCAACTTCGCGCTCCATGCCGTGAAGCTGTTCTACGACACGGCGGAATCGAAGGAAGGCGTCAATGCCTTCAACGAGAAGCGCGACCCGGACTTCCACAAATTCGCGCGTTGACGGCAAGCCAAGAAATAGAGCAATGGCGTCACCCAAGGTCATCATCTCCTGCGCGGTCACCGGATCGATCCACACGCCCTCGATGTCACCGCATCTGCCGGTGACGCCGGCGGAGATCGCCGCGGCCGCGCTCGGGGCCGCCGAGGCCGGGGCTGCGATCGTGCATCTGCACGCACGCAACCCGGTCGACGGACGTCCCGATCAATCGCCTGAAGCGTTCGAGCCCTTCCTGCGCGTGATCAAGCAGAGCTCCAACGTCGTCGTCAATCTCACGACCGGCGGCTCGCCTTACATGACGGTCGAGGAACGCGTGCGTCCGGCAGCGACATGGAGGCCGGAGGTCGCGAGCCTCAATATGGGCTCGATGAACTTCGGCCTGTTTCCGATGCTGAAGCGCTACAAGGAGTTCAAGCATGACTGGGAGCCGCAGATGCTGGAGGGCTCCCACGACCTCGTGTTCCGCAATTCCTTCAAGGACATCCGCTACGCGCTGGAGACGCTCAACAGCTCCGGCGCGCGCTACGAGTTCGAGTGCTACGACACCAGCCATCTCTACAATCTGCACTACTTCTGGACCGAAGGCCTGGTGAAGGCGCCGCTGTTCATCCAGACCTGTTTCGGCCTGCTCGGCGGCATCGGTTCGCATCCGGACGATGTCATGCACATGAAGCGGACCGCCGATCGCCTGTTCGGCAACAATTATCGCTGGTCCGTGCTAGGCGCCGGCCGCGCCCAGATGCAGGTCGCGGCGATGGCGGCGGCGATGGGCGGTCATGTCCGGGTCGGCCTTGAAGACAGCCTGTGGCTCGGCGCCGGCCGGCTCGCCGAAACCAACGCCGCCCAGGTGACCCAGGTGCGCAAGATCATCGAGGGCCTCGGCCTCGAGATCGCGAGCCCCGACGAGGCGCGCGACATTCTCCAACTCAAGGGCGGCGACCAGGTCGCCTTCTAGTTCCAACAGACGGTTCGACGGACATGCTGCCAAATCGCCCGGTCTATGACGAAGAGCACGCGCTGCTGCGCGACAGTGTCCGCCGTTTTGCTGCGGCCAGGATCGAACCGCGATTCCAGGAATGGGAGAAGGCCGGCATCATCGACCGCGCGCTGTGGCCGGCAGCCGGCGAAGCCGGCCTGCTCTGCCCCCAGGTTCCCGAGCAGTATGGCGGCATCGGCGGTGACTTCCGCCACAACGCCGTCGTCATCGAGGAGCTCGCCTATTCCGGCTTCGCCGGTCCCGCGACCGACTTCTCGGTTCATAACGACGTCTGCTGCGGTTACCTGCTGAGCTACGGCACCGAGGAGCAGAAGGCGAAATGGCTGCCGCGCATGATCGCCGGCCAGACCGTCTGCGCCATCGCCATGACCGAGCCCGGCACCGGCAGCGATCTGCAAGGCGTTCGAACCCGTGCGGTCCGCGAGGGCGACGAGTACGTCATCTCAGGACAGAAGACCTTCATCTCCAACGGCCAGATGTGCGACCTCGTGATCGTGGTGACCCGCACCAATCCGGATGGCGGCTCGCGCGCCATGAGCCTGGTCCTGGTCGAGACCGATCGTCCGGGTTTCCGGCACGGTCGCAATCTCGACAAGCTCGGCCATCTCTCCTCCGACACGTCGGAGCTGTTCTTCGACCAGGTGCGCGTTCCCGTCAGCAACCTGCTCGGGTCCGAAGGCGGCGCGATGGCGGCCCTGATGAGCGAGCTGCCGCAGGAGCGGCTGACGATCGCGCTTCACTCGATCGCGTCGGCGCAGAAAGCGTTCGACATCACCAAGACCTACGTCCTGGAACGAAAGGCGTTCGGTCAGGCGGTCGGAACCTTCCAGAACACCCGCTTCAAGCTGGCCGATCTGAAATCGGACCTCCAGGTCGGCTGGGCCTATGTCGACCAGTGCCTGAGCCAGCATATCCGCGGCGAGCTCACTACCTACGCGGCTTCGACCGCGAAGCTCTGGACCACCGAGATGCATGGCCGCCTCGTCGACCAGTGCCTGCAATTCTTCGGCGGCTACGGCTTCATGCGCGAATACGAGATCTGCCGCCTGTTTGCCGATGCGCGCGTGCTGCGTATCTACGGCGGCACCTCGGAGATCATGCGCGAGCTGATCTCGCGCAACCTCTGACGCGGGCGGCTTCTGCGTCCGCGTCTCGGCACGTCAATAGCTCTTCGGCAGGTCGAGCACCTTCTCGGCAATGAAGCTCAGGATCAACTGCTCGGTGATCGGCGCCAGGCGGGTGATCGAGACCTCGCGGAACAGCCGCTCGACGTGATACTCCTTGGCATAGCCAAAGCCGCCATGGGTCATGATCGCCTGCCAAGCGGCGTCGTGGCCGGCACGCGCCCCGAGCAGTTTCGCGCTGTTGGCCTCGGCACCGCAGGCCTTGCCCGAATCGTAGAGCCAGGCCGCGCGCATCGCCATCAGCCAGGCTGACTCCAGATACATCCACTTTTCGGCGAGCGGATGCTGGATCGCCTGGTTCTGCCCGATCGGACGATCGAACACCACGCGCTCCCTGGCATAGCGAGTGGCGCGGCGCAGCGCATCCTGTCCGATCCCGATGGCCTCGACCGCGATCAGGATGCGCTCGGGATTGAGGCTGTGCAGGATGTAGGAGAAGCCCTTGCCCTCCTCGCCGATCCGGTCGGCTTCCGGAATGAACAGGCCGTCGATGAAGATGGCGTTGGAATCGACCGCCTTGCGCCCCATCTTCGGAATCCGGCGCACCTCGATCTTCGAACGGTCGAGATCGGTATAGAAGATGGTGATGCCGTCGGTCGGCCGCTTGCAGTCCTCGAACTTCGTGGTCCGCGTCAGCAGCATGATCTTGTTGGCGACCTGCGCCGTTGAGGTCCAGACCTTCTGGCCGTGGACGACATAGCCGCCCGGCACCTTCTCCGCAAAGGTCTTGATGCGTGTGGTGTTGAGCCCGGCATCCGGCTCGGTGAAGCCGAAGCAGCACTGGTCCTCGCCGGACACCAGCCGCGGCACCCAGCGCCGCTTCTGGTCGTCGGTGCCCTTCACCACGATCGGATGCGGACCGAAGAGATTGATATGCACGGCCGACGCCGACGTCATGCCGCCGCCATGGCTCGCCACCTCATGCATCATGATCGCGGCTTCGGTGACGCCGAGGCCCGCGCCGCCGTACTCTTCCGGCATCGTGATGCCGAGCCAGCCGGCATCCGCCATCGCGCGATGGAATTCGCGGGGAAACTCGCCGTCGTCATCGCGGGCCAGCCAATACTCGTCGTCGAAGCGCGACACGACCCCTCGAACACCTTCGCGAATTGCGGCGTGGTCCTCCGGTACATCAAGCTGATTGGCAAACGATCTATCCATTCGAATTGCCCTCTCCGACCGACGCCAAGGTGCGTTTCGCGGCAACCAGATGCGGAATGTCGTACATCTTGCCGTCGATCCCGACGGTGCCGACATCGGGCGCAGCCGCAAACGCCGCAACGACGCGCCGCGCATGCGCCAGGTCTTCATCAGACGGCGTGAAGCAGGTGTTGATGGTCGCGACCTGATCCGGATGGATCGCGATGCGGCCGACGAAGCCGTCGCGCCGGGCGATCTTGCAACTCTCGGCGAGCCCCTGCTGATCCCTGAAATCGACATAGAGGGTTTCGAGCGCGGCCGCGCCGGCGGCGCCGGCGGCAAACAGGCATTGCGCGCGCGCCACCTGATACGGGAAGGTCCAGCTTCCATCGGCTTCCCGCGGCGTCAGCGCACCGAGCGCCGCGCTCAGATCCTCGCCGCCCCAGGTCACGCCGACCAGCCGCTTGTTCTTGCGCGCATAGCCGCTGAAGCCGATCATCGCAGCCGGGGTTTCGGTGGCAACCGTCAGCAGCTTGACGTGACCGGCCGGAACGCCGGCCGCAACTTCGAGCACGTCGACATAGTGCGAGATCAGATCGACGTCCTCGATGCCGTTGACCTTGGGCAGCAGCAGGCCGTCAAGCCCGGGGCGGACGACGGCCGCCAGATCCTCGAGCGTCAGCCCGGTGCCGAACGGATTGATCCGCACCAGAAAGGACCAGTTTCTCGGGCCGCCGCCGAGCAAGGTCTTGACGGCGTCACGCGCAAGCGCCTTGCGGCCGGGCGCGACGGAATCCTCGAGATCCAGGATCAGGGCATCGGCGCCGATCCCGTCAGCCTTGGCGAATTTGCGTTCGCTGTCGGCCGGCACGAACAGAAGCGAGCGCAGCTTCATGCCGGCCTCCGCATCATCAACCCGTTGCGGCGGCAATACATCACCTCCTCGTCGCGCTGGTTGAAGCCGCGATGCTCGAAGGTCACGATGCCCTGGGTCGGCCGCGACTTGCTCTCGCGCACCGCGACGACCTTGGTCTCGGCACGCAGCGTGTCGCCGGCAAACACCGGCTTCGGAAACCTGGTATCCTCCATGCCGAGATTGCCAACCGTGGTTCCAAGCGTCGTATCCTGCACCGACAGTCCGATGATCAGGCCGAGGGTGAAGATCGAATTCATCAGCGGTTTGCCGAACTCGGTGCCCTTCGCATACTCATGGTCGATGTGCACTGCCGCGGGGTTGTAGGTCAGCGACGAGAACAGGATGTTGTCCATGTCGGTCACCGTGCGCCGGATTTCATGGACGAAGGTTTGCCCGACCGAAAATTGCTCGAAATAGAGCCCTGCCATGTCTTTTCCTCTTGCGCTTTGTTGCAGGCGTCGCGGACGGCGCTGCCGTCCGGATTTCCTTGTCTCCCGCCGGTTTTCTACCGTATAGTCATATCGTACACAAGCGTACTAATTGTGAGGGCCACGCATGTCCGTTCGCGAAAATCGACAGGTCCGCCTGACGGCGCGGCCGCGCGGCATCCCGCAGCCGGAGCATTTCTCGATCGTGACGGCGCCCGCGGCCGCGCCCGGCCAGGGCGAAATGCTGATCCGCAATCGCTACCTCTCGGTCGATCCGGCGCAGCGCGGCTGGGCCAATGACGAAGGGAACTACAGCGCGCCGGTGCCGCTCGACGCGCCGATGCGCGCGCTCGCGGTCGGTGAAATCCTGGAGAGCAACGTTCCCGATTATCGCGCCGGCGAGCACGTCTATGGATGGTTCGGCTGGCAGCGTTATTGCGTCACGACGCCGGACGCCGTGCTGCGCCGCGTCATGCCGTCGCGCCTTCCGCTCGCCGCCAATCTCAGCGTGCTCGGCATGAATGGCATCACCGCCTATCTCGCCTTTCATGGCCTCGGCAATCCCAAGCCCGGCGAGCATGTGTTGGTGTCAACCGCGGCAGGCAGTGTTGGCAGCTTTGTCGGTCAGCTCGCGACGATCGCCGGCTGCCGTGCGGTCGGCCTCACCAGTTCCGCCGACAAGGCCGCGCACGCAAAGGCACGCTACGGCTATCAGGACATGATCAACTATCGCGAGGCGGCCGACCTCGCCGCGGCGATCCGCGCCGCCTGCCCCGATGGCAACGATATCTTCTTCGATAACACCGGTGGCGCGATTGCTGATGCGGCAATCCGCACCATGCGCCTGCGCGGACGCGTGATCCAGTGCGGCACGGCGGCGAACACATCCTGGACCCCCACTCCTGCGGGGCCTCGACCCGAACGCGAAATTCTCACCCGCCGTTTGCGTTGGTCGGGCTTCATCATCTTCGATCACCTCGCCGAGTTCGCCGACGCGGCGGCGCAGCTGGCCGAGCTGGCGCTGGCCGGCAAGATCGTTCACGGCGAGGAGATCCTGCCCGGCCTCGACCATGCGCCGGGCGCCATTGCCCAGCTCTACCGCGGCGAGAACCACGGCAAGCTGATCATCGCGGTCGACTGAGGCCGGCTACGCGCTGGCCTTGCGTTTCATCACCTCCGGCAGCTTGACGCGATGAAAGCCTTCGAAGGGAACGCTGCGGCTGTGCGGTTCCAGCTTCCAGGTGGTACGCGCGTTCGGCGTTCCGCCATCGACGCGAAGGCAGGAGCCGGTGATGTAGGCAGCCGCCGGCGACAGCAGATAGGCGATCGCGGCGGAAACCTCGGCTTCCGTGCCGAACCGCTGTAGCGGCACCCGCTCGGTGAAGTCGTGCAGCTTCTTCTGCATCTCCGGCGTGTAGGTATCGAAGCCGCTCGAGACGATGCCGCCGGGCGCCACCGCATTCACCCGCACGCCGGAACCGGACCATTCGCACGCCGCCGTCTCGGTCAGCGTCAGCATGCCGCCACGGGCCGCGGCCGAATGGCCGAATTCGGGCCAGCCGTGCCAGATGTCGGCGATGATGTTCACGATGGCGCCGCCATTGGCCTCCATCCAGCGGTTATAGACCTCACGCATGAAGATGAATCCGCCGGTCAGATTGTTGCGCACCACGGCCTCGAACCCCTTGGTCGAAATCGTCTTCAACGGTGCGCGAAACTGTCCGCCGGCATTGTTGACCAGCCCGTCGATCCGGCCGTAGCGCGCGAGCACCGCGTCGACGGCGCCGACCACCATGGTCTCATCGCGGATGTCGCAAGCATGACTCATCGCCTGCCCGCCATCCTCCTCGATCTCGTGTTGCACTTCGACGAGCTTCTCGATCGTCCGCCCGAGGATCGCGACATTGGCGCCGAGCGCCGCGAGTTCGTGCGCGGTGCAGCGTCCGATCCCGCTGCCGCCGCCGGTCACGATGATGGTCTGGCCCTGGAACAGGTCCGGCCTGAACACGGACTGGTATGGCATTTCGAGGCTCCCTCAACTCTTGTCGTCGCCTGGCCCGCCAGGGCGCCGGTGCGGATTGCATCCGATTATCGTACACTATATTACGAATAACGATCAACTGGCGATCAACGACAATGGGAGCACACCCGTGACAGAGCCGACCACCATCACCGTCGAGACCCGGGGTCCGATCGACCTCCTGACCCTGAACCGCCCCGCCGAGCTCAATGCCGTTTCGCCTGCCATGATCGCGGAGCTCACCGGCTACTTCTCCGCATTGCACGACCGTCCGGCAACACGCGTCGTGATCCTGCGCGGCAACGGGCCGCATTTTTCCGCAGGCGCCGACCTCGGGACGGATGCATTCGCCGCGCCTGGCAACGGTCGGCCACAGCGCCAGCTCAAGATGCAGCAGAACTACTCCGGCGTGATCCGCCTGATGCGGTCCTGTCCGCAACCGATCGTCGGCCTGGCCCACGGCGCGGCCTGCGGCGCCGGCTTCTCCTTCCTGCTCGCCTGCGACGTCCGCTTCGCCGCGCCCGATGCGCGGATGAATGCCGCCTATATCAAGATCGGTGTCGGTGGTTGCGATATGGGATCGGGCTATCTGCTGCCGCGCCTCGTCGGCCTGTCCGTCGCCTCCGAGTTCCTGCTGACGGGGCGGTTCATCAAGGCCGAGCGCGCCCAGGCGATCGGCCTGGTGAGCGACATCGTTGCGCCGGATGCGCTGCTCGCGCGCGGGATCGCCTTCGCCGAGGAGATGCTGCGGGTGTCACCGATGGGACTGCGGATGACCAAGCAGGCGCTCAACACGCTGATCGACGCGCCGAGCCTGGACGCGGCACTGATGATCGAGGACAGGCAGCAGGTCATCCTGCTGGAGACGGCTGATCATGCCGAGGCCGTCGCCGCGTTCCGCGAACGGCGGGAGCCGACCTACTCTGATCAGTGAACCAGCTTCAGCCTGCAAACGCAGCCGCGATCTCGCGCAGTTTGAATTTCTGGATCTTGCCGCTCGCCGTGCGCGGCAACTCGGCGACCAGCTCGATGCGTTCGGGCCAGAACTGTTTCGCCATCCTCGCCTCGCCCAGATAGGCCTGCACGGCGGTCAGGTCGATCGTGCTCCCGCTGCGTGGAACGATGAAGGCGCAGCCCCGCTCGCCCAACCGCGCATCGGGAATTCCGACCACCGCCACTGCGGACACGGCCGGATGCTTGTAGAGCAGGTTCTCGATTTCGACGACCGGCACGTTCTCTCCGCCGCGGATCAGGATATCCTTGACCCGGCCCGAGATGCGGATGTAGCCGTCCTCGTCCATATAGGCGAGATCGCCGGAATCGAACCAGCCGTCGCCGTCGAAGGTGGGCAGCTCCGGCCGCTTGTAGTAGCCCTTGAACATCTGGGCGCCGCGAACCAGCAACCGCCCCGACTCGCCGGCAGCCACCGGCCCGCCATCAACATCTGCAATCCTGACGTCCATGCCCTCCAGCGGCCGTCCGTCCGTATTCGCCGATTTGTCCGCCGCGCGCGCCGGCTCGGTGAGCGTGCCCGACAGGACCTCGGTCATGCCCCAGAGCGAGCAGACCTTCAGGTCGAGCTCATCGGCTGCGCGCTCGATCAACACCGACGGGATCGGTGCGCCGCCACAGAGGAACGAGCGCAGGCTACTCGGCTCGGGCGCGCCCGCCTTCACGGCCTCGCAGATATCGCCGAGGAACGGCGTCGAGGCCGCGGTATAGGTGACGCCCTCGCGTGCCATCAGACCGACGCCGCGCCTGGCTTCCCAGACATCCTGAAGGATCATCGTGCCGCCGAGGTAGACCGACAGCAGGACGATCGCGGCATAGCCCGTCATGTGCCCGACCGGGGACGCCACCAGCAGCACATCGCTGCAATCCAGCCCGAAGCGTCCGGACAGCGCCTTGCAGCAAGCGATCAGCGAATTCGAGGTGTGCATGACGCCCTTGGGCTCACCTGTCGTGCCCGAGGTGAACATCAACACCGCCATGTCGTCCGGATCCGAGCCCTGCGCATGCGCCAACGGTTCCGACGACAACAACATCCGTTCGAAGCCGTTTTCGCCCCCGCCATCTGCGACGATGACGTGCTTGAGATGCGGCAGCTCGGCACGCATGCCCTGTGCCATCGCAGCATAGTCGAACCCGCGATAGGTCTGCGGCACGATGAAGACCTTCGCCTCGCAGAAATTCAGGATGTAGAGCAGCTCGCGCTCGCGCAGGATCGGCATCACCGGGTTCATCACCGCGCCGATCTTGCTGCAAGCGAAGGCCGTGACGACGAACTCCCACCAGTTCGGCAATTGCACCGTGACGACGTCGCCGCGCCCGACGCCGAGCCGCAGCAGCGAGTTCGCCGCCCGATCGGCGAGGTCGTTCACCTGCCGATAGGTGAAGCGCGGCGCCTGGTCGCGATCCGCGCGGTCGGCGACGATCGCGATCTTGTCCGGCGTTCTGGCGACGGCTTCGGTCAGAAGCTGATCGACGGTCTTGTCGAGCCAATAGCCGGCTTGGCGAAAGTTCGCGTGAGACGTATCCCGCATCGCGGCGGCCACGGTCATGTTCCTCTCCTGATGTGTCCGTATTCCGGCTCTGGCGTCCGGATTATTTTGTTTATGTGTGTACGTTATTGCAGAGTACGATTGCCTGCCAATGGTCCGGATTGTCGCGTCCGATGCGGCTCATTTCCCTGAGAACACCGGTTTGCGCTTTTCGACGAAGGCCCTGACGCCCTCCTGCGCATCGGCGGTTCGCGAGATCGCAGCGAGTGTCACTGCCTCCTCTTCGAGCTGGCTCTCGAATGATCGATCGCTGGTCTGGGAGAACAGCCGCTTGATGGCGCCGAATGCCTCGGTCGGGCCGGCGGCGAGCTCCCTTGCGATCCGCGCGGCCTCGGCCTGCACGGCGCCATCCGCGACCACGATGTCGACCAGCCCGAGCGACAATGCGGTTGCGGCATCGAGCGTCTCGCCGAGCAGGAAGAACCGTCTTGCGCGCGCCACTCCGATCCGGCGGGTCACCGTGGTCGTCGATCCGCTGTCCGGACTGAAGCCGATCTTGGAGAATGCCGCCGAGATCCGCGCCGATTCCGCCATCACGATGAGATCGGCCGCGGCCATCAGCGATACGCTGCCGCCCGCGACATTGCCATGCACCGCCGCGACGACGGGGGCACGCATGCGGACCATCCTGGCGATCGCGACATGAAGATCGGCGGTCCAGGCCCTGATCGTGCCCGGTAACGCGTCGCCCTGCTTGACCAGCGACATCAGGTCGCCGCCGACGCTGAACAGCCGTCCGCGCGCGGAGAGCAGCATCGCACGGGCGTCGGCGCGCTCGCTCAGTTCGGCGATCGCCTGGCCGAACTCGCGACAGAAAACGCCGTCGATCGGATTGCCCCGGTCAGGCTGATTCAGGATGATATGAACCAGCCCGTCATCGACGCTGCATTCGAAGCTCTTGGTTGCTATCGCCAGTCCCATCGACTGTCTCCTTCGAACGTCCGGGCGCCGATACTCAGATCGAGCGCGCCTGCTTTTCTTTCTGCACAGATGCCTGGATCGCCTCGCGGGCCCGCTGCCAGTCAGCCGTCGACAATTTCGAGAGTCCGGCGAACGTGCTCGGCGCTGCCAGATGGTGTCCGCCATCGATGCTGATGGTGTCGCCGGTGATGTAGCCGCAGCCATCCGACATCAGGAAGATCAGCAGATTGCGCAGCTCGTCCATCTTGCCGAACCGCCGCAGCGGCACCTCGTCGGCCTGGGTGGCGCCGACGCCGGTTTCCGCCAATGGATTGAGCTTGTCCCAGGCGCCCTCCGTCGGGAATGGTCCTGGCGCGATGGCATTGACGCGGATGTTCTTCGGCCCCCACTCGACGGCAAGCGACATGGTCATGGCGTGCACCGCCGCCTTTGCCATGGCTGCCGGCACCACATAGGCCGAGCCGGTCCACACCCAGGTCACGAGATTGCTGATGATGACGCCCGGCAGACCCGCGGCGATCCACCGCTTGCCACAGGCCAGCGAGGCGTAGAACGAGCCATCCATCACCGTGGAGCGGACAGCCTCATAGCCACGCGGCGACAACGTTTCGGTCGGTGCCAGAAAATTCGCGCCGGCATTGTTGACGAGGCCGGTCAGCGGTCCCTCCGCCCAGATGCTGTCCATCATCGCTTCGATGCTGTCGGGGTCCCGCACATTGGCGAGCAATGCCGACGCCTGCCCGCCCGATCGCGTGCGGATGTCTTGCGCCGCCTGGTCGAGGACCTCCTTGCGTCGCCCGCAGACGTAGACGTGAGCGCCATGTGCGGCGAAGCCGACCGCCATCTCCTTGCCGAGCCCGGTCCCTCCGCCGGTGATCAGGATGCGCTTTCCCTTCAGTACGGCAGCATCGAACATGGATGGCTTCCTTCCCTGGACACAGGTTGCTGCCGGCTCGGCCAATGGGCCAGGCCCGCGACATCGGCATATTAATACACTAGCGTACTTGTTCTGTAAATCGCTTGGCGCGGCCGTCGATGCGCCAGTCGTCCATTCGGCGGTCTTCCATTTAAAATACGCTGGTGTATGGTATTGGTGAACCGCTAGGCCGACTCGGGCCGCAAAGGGAAACATCGATGGTTGATCAGCCCGATTGGGATCTTCGGCTTGGATATCTGATCCATGACGTCTCGCGACTCAGGAGGATGATGTTCGACCGTGCGCTGGCGCCGCTCGGCATCACCCGTTCGCAATGGTGGGTGCTGGCGTTCATCTCGCGCAAGGACGGCCTGCCCCAGACCCAACTCGCCAACGAGCTCGATGTCGGCAAGGTCGCCGTCGGCGCCTTGATCGACCGCCTGGAAGCGTCCGGCTTCGTGCTCCGCCAGGCCGATCCGGTCGATCGGCGCGTCAAGCGCGTCTATGTCACCAAGCAGGCGCGCGGCTTTCTCGAGAAACTGCGCAAGGAGACCGACAAGTTCAACGCCCAGATCGTCCATGGCATCGACCGCAAGCAGCTCGAAGCCGCGTCCGAGGCGCTGCTTGCGATGAAGCACAATCTGCTCGCAATGTCGGACGGTACGGTGCCCAACAAGGCCGATGACGACGAGGACGAGGTTCAACCCGCCAAGACCCGGAAAAAGCGACGGGCGGCGGCCTGAGGCCGAACCGCCCGTCTCAGTCCTACTCCGGGAGGGAGTATGGCAAGACCTCATGAGACCAAGACTTCATGAGACCAAGACCTCATGAGACGATGTCGCGTCCCCAGATGTCGGCGTTGGGGCGCGCCTTCCGCACCATCTCCAGCACCTGAGGGCCGAGTTCGGCCGGATCCTCGACCGGATCGATCCCCGGACCGGCATGCCAGCCCTCGGCGACCTTCAGTATCCCGTCGCCGGCCTCGAATACCCGCCCAGTCACCTCCGCGGACTGCTCGCTGGCGAGCCAGACCGCGATCGGCGCCACCCAGCGCGGATCCCGCCGCCTGATCTCTTCCTCGGTGCGCTCGCGCAAGCCCTCGGTCATGCGGGTCTGCGCGCGCGGCGCGATCGCGTTCACCGTGATGCCGTACTGGCGAAGCTCCATGGCGCTGATGACGGTGAAGGCGGCGATGCCCGCCTTGGCCGCACCGTAATTGCTTTGGCCGACATTGCCGAACAATCCCGAGGCCGACGACGTGTTGATCAGGCGCGCGCTGACCGGCGCGCCCCGCGCCTTGGTCTGCTGCCGCCAATATTGCGCGGCATGGTGCGACGGCGCGAACGTGCCCTTCAGATGCACCTTGATCACGGCATCCCATTCCGCCTCGCTCATGTTGACCATCATACGGTCTCGCAGGATGCCGGCGTTGTTGATGAGGACGTCGAGCCGGCCGAACGTATTGACGGCGTCGTCGATCATGGCCTTGGCGGCAGCCCAATCGCTGACATCGTTGCCGTTCACGATGGCCTCGCCGCCGGCACGCCTGATCTCGTTGACGACCTCCTGGGCGGGCGAGATGTCGGCGCCTTCGCCGGCCGCCGTGCTGCCGAGATCGTTGACGACGACCTTGGCGCCCTGCTCCGCCAGCATCAGCGCGTATTCGCGTCCGAGCCCGCGACCGGCTCCGGTCACGATCGCGACCCGGCCTGCACATAGTCCTCCCATTCGTGGTCTCCTTCCCTAGTCCTGTCCGCTCATGACGTCGCCAAACAGGTGCCACGTCGTTCCCTCGAAGCGCATCAATCGCCACTGCTTGACCGGCGCGAAATCACTCGGCGACGTGTTCAGGCGGATGCCTGGAAGCAGCATGCCGAGTTCGACGTCCTTCAGATTGGCCGCCTGGCGCATCACGTTCTCGCGCGTGAGATCGTCGCCGCACTGCTTCAGCAGATAGACGAGCGCCTGCGCCGTGTTGTAGCCGTTGACGATCAACGTATCGCTGCGGTCGGAACCGGGAAAATAACCGTCGAGGAATCCGTTGAGCTGCCTGAGACCGGCATCGTCCTGCCAGGCTGGATCGTTCGGGTCCTTGAAATAGGCTGCCGAGATCAGGCCCTGCGCATTCTCGAACCCCGCCGGCTTGATGACACTGCCGATCGATGCCGACGTGTAGCTGAGGACGTGGAGCGGCTTCCAGCCGAGTTCTGCCACCTTCCTGATCGCCTGCGCGGCAAATTTCGGGGTCGCAATGTCGAACAGCACGTCAGCGCCGGTCGCCTTCAGCTTCACCAGATGGGAGTCGATCGTTGGCTCGGAGACATCGAAGGCCTCTTCGGCGACGATCATCGAGGCACTGTTTTCGCCGAGGCCCCGCTTGATTCCCTTGAGGTAGTCCTTTCCAAAATCGTCGTTCTGGAACAGGATCGCGATCTTCGCCGCGGGCCGCTCGCGAAGCACATGTCTGGCGTAGATATAGCCCTCGGTCTCGTAGCTCGGGGTGAATCCCATCGTCCATGGATAGTTCTTCGGGTCGTTCCACTTGGCCGCGCCGCTCGAGACGAACAGTTGCGGCACCTTCCTGCCGTTCAGATATTTCTGGACCGCCGAGTTGGCCGCGGTGCCGAGTGCATTGAAGACCAGAAGGACCTCGTCGCTCTCGACCAGCCGCCGGGTCTGCTCGACCGTCTTCGCTGGCGAGTAGCCGTCGTCATAGGACACGAAGACGATGCGCCGCCCGTTGATGCCGCCCTCCGCATTGATCATGCGGAAATACGCTTCCTCGGTCTTGGCGACCATGCTGAAGGCCGATGCCGGGCCGCTATAGGGAGAGGTGTTGCCGATCCTGATCTCGGTGTCGCTGACGCCGGGACCATATTTCTTCTCAGCGGCGAGCGCCGGAGCTGCGAGCAGCGCGGCAAGCAGCAGCGCGGCGACCCGGCCGCTTCCCTGTCTGCCGAAGACCATCCGTCGCAACCTCCAATTTGTTGCTCGCCAGAGCACGCAACGTCCCTCCGCGCGGCCGCTCTATCCCGGCCGGATCACCCAATTAGTACACTACTATACTATTTGGCAACTGCGATCGCGGGCCGTAGCGCGGTGCGCGTTACTTCTTCTCGATCCTGGCGATCGCGACGATCTCCGCCCAACGCCGCGTGTCGGCCTCCTCGAAGGCCTTCAGCGCCTCAGGCCCGGCAGGAAACGGTTTCGCGCCGACGGATTGCAGATAGCCGGCCGTATCCTTGTCGTTGACGAAGGCCAGCACGAGTTGGCTGAGCCTTGCGACGACGTCGGCAGCCGTGCCCGCCCGGACAAACACGCCGACCCAGGCGGTCATCTCCGCACCGGGCAGTCCGGCTTGCGCGAGCGTCGGGACATCGGGCGCGCCGGCCAGCCGGTCGCTGCTCGTCACCGCGAGAACCCGCAACTTGCCGTCCTCGATCAGGCCCTGCGCGCTGGCGGGATCGGTGAAGACGCAATCGATCTCACCGGCCAGCACATCGGTCAGCGCCTGCGGCATGCCGCGATACGGCACATGCTGCATCTCGATCCCGGCCCTGGCGCGGAACAGTTCGGCAGCGCCCCGGCTCGACGTATTGCCACTGCCGAACGCCAACGGCTTCTGCCGTGACTTCGCCAGAGCGATGAACTCCGCGACCGTCCTTGCCGGAAACTCGGGCTTCACCGCGAGCATCATCGGGATGGTCATGACGCCCGCGACCGGCGCAAAGTCCGCCGCGGGATCGTAGGGCATCGTGTTGAACAGGCTGGCATTCGCCGCCTGCGTCGAGTTCGTGGTGACGAACACGGTATAGCCGTCAGCCTCCGCCTTCAAAACTGCCAGCGCCGCCAGATTACCGTCAGCGCCCGGCTTGTTCTCGACCAGCACGGTCGTGCCGGTCGCGACACGAATGCTTTCGGCCAGCCGCCGCGTCACTGCGTCGGTCGCGCTCCCTGCCGGGAACGGCACGATGAGGTTGACGCGCCGCAACGGGTAGAGCTCCGCGGAAGCGGGCTGCCAGCCGGCAACGCAGGCCGACATCGCAATCAGCCACACGACGATCGCTGCTCGAAGCCGCATCAAGTCTCCCTGAGATCAAAGGCGTCTGACGTTCCCACACCGCGGCTCGCGCGGCCCGCAATCCCGATTTGTTCTAATCGTACTCTACCTTACGATATATGAGAACATCCGTTCGCAGGTCGCGGTTCGCTTGCTTCGGGACTTTGCGTCGCAGGTGGCTGGACCGGCACGCCAATCAGCCGCATGGTAGGGACTCGCCGCTCGTCCGGCTGAGCTCGACACGATCGATCTTTGCGAACAGCGCATCATCGAGCCGAATATCGACCGCGAAATGCATGGGATCGGCGTGGCCGCAAATCACGTCGGGAAAATGCCAGCTCGCCTCGCCCAACACGGTCTCGCCGGCAAGCATCGCGATCCTCAGCGGATGTCTTGCGCCGACGCCACGCGCGCTCTGATAGCCGTCGGCCACGCAATAGAGTTCGAGCCGCGTCGTGCCCTCGGCCACGCGTTGGACGGAGAGCTCGATCTCGCAGAAGCCGAACGCGGGATCGTCGCTGGAGCCTTCAGCATAGAAATAGAACGCGCCGATCTTGCCGTGCGCGCATGGGCCGAGCTTGGCATCCTTCGGCACCTGCGGATCCGGGCGGGCCGGCGTCCGCGGCGGCAGCGGGCCGAGCGAGCAGAACTGGCGATAGGAATAACAGCGTCCCAATGTCCCCTCCCTAGCCGATCCCGAGCAATCGCCTGGTATTGGCGGACAGTGTCGCACGCGCAATCGACAAGGCCTGCTCGGCGAATTGCGCCGGCTTGTCCTGCTTGATCGTGAACGGGTAGTCCGATCCGGCCACCAGCCGTTCCGTCCCGACCTTGTCCGCCAGGTAGCGCAGCGCCGCGCCGTCATAGACGATGGTGTCGTAGTAGAAGGATCGCACGATCTCGGCAGGCTCCCGCGCAAACAGGCCATGCAGCGGAGGCCCTAGTCCGTGCGCGTGGGACAGCCTCGGCAGCAACCAGGACAGCGCGCCGCCGCCATGGCTGAGCAGGATCCGCAGCCTGGGAAATCGCTCGAGCACGCCGTGGGTCATCAGCGACACGGCGGCAAACGCCGTCTCCAGCGGAAATGCCGCCACGGCCGCAAGCTCGGGACGGCCGCCCATCCGGTCGAGCCCGAGCGGATGCAGTGGGTGAACCATGACCATCAGTCCGGCCTGCTCCGCCGCGGCATAGACGTCGTCCAGTCGCGCATCGCCCAATGGCACACCGTTGATGTGCGTGCCGATCTCGATTCCGCGCAGGCCCAGCGACTTGACGTCCTCGATGCGGCGCGCGGCCCGCGCGACATCCTGCATCGGGATCATGCCGACGCCGATGAAGCGCCGGGGATCGCCTGCGCAGAGCGCAGCAATGCCCTCGTTGACGTGACCACAGAGCACATCGGCGTCGTCGGCCGGAAACCAATGCGACAGCAGTTCCGGCATCGGCGAGACCACCTGCACGTCGACGTCATCCTGCGACATATCGTCAAGCCGGCGGCGCGGGTCCCAGCTCCGGGAGTCGATCACCCGGAACACCTTGCCGCCGACCATGACGGCCGCGGATTGGTCCCGCAGCTCGACCGACGGCCACAGCGGATTGCGACCCGGTTCGGCCGGAATGTGCTGTGGAACGAAATGGGTATGGATGTCGATCGCTTCGACCACGACGTTTCCTCGACGGATTTTTGCGCTGCACCCTCGACCGCACTGGCATGAATGCAACTTTCCAACTTACAAGCAGGTTGGACTGTTTTTATTTTCTATGCAATCCCGTATTCGTATGCTAGTGCACGATCCAATCGATGCGGCGATCAGCATCGTACCAGGGAGCGGAAGACGCGTGGCGGAAACGATCAATGACATCGTGATCGCGGGAGCCGGACAAGCCGGCGCACGGGCCGCGGAAGCGATGCGGGCGCGCGGCTTCAAGGGCTCGATCACGATGATCGGCGAGGAACCTCACCTCCCCTACGAACGCCCGCAACTGTCCAAGGCCCTGCTGCAATCGTCTGACACGCCCGTCGCCTACATCAAGCCGTCCCGCGACTGGACCCAGACTCTGGATGTCAGGATCGAGACCGGTGCCGCGGTGATCGATTGCGATGCCGATCGCCGGACGGTGTCGACCGCGGACGGGCGGAGCTTTGCGTTCGACCGCCTCCTGCTCGCGACCGGCACCCGGCCGCGGCGTCTTTCCGTGCTGGAGGACGCCGAGATCGACGTCCAGTATCTCCGCAACGTTGACGATGCGCTCGGCTTCCGCCGTCACATCGAGGCACGCTCGCGCATCGCGATCGTCGGCGGCGGGGTCATCGGCCTGGAAGCCGCTTGCGCCGCGGCCAAGGGCGGCTGCCGTGTCACGGTGATCGAAAGCGACGAGCGGCTGCTGTCGCGCGCCTTCCCTGCCCTGGTCAGCGATCTCGTCGCCACGAGGCACCGCAATCACGGCGTGACCTTCGTGTTCGGCGCGACGGTCGCCGGCAGCGCTCCCGGCTCCGTCCGGCTGAGCAATGGCGCGACGATCGCCGCCGATCTGGTGCTGGTCGGCATCGGCGTTGCCCCGTCGGGCGATCTCGCCGCGCGGCTCGGCTTGCCATGCGCGGACGGCGTCGCCGTGGATGCAAGCGGTCGCACCGCGGTCCCCGATGTCTTCTGCGCCGGCGATGCCGCCCTGCAATGGAGCCGCTGTCACGGCCGCGCCATTCGCGTCGAGACCTGGGCGAATGCCCAGAACCAGGCGATCGCGGTCGCCGCCAACATGATCGGCGAGACCAGGGAATACAGCGACCCGCCGTGGTTCTGGACCGACCAGTACGACCTCAACATCCAGGTGACCGGCGATATGCGCGACGCCGACCACATCGCACGCGGCGATCCGACTGGCGGACGGTTCTCTATCATCGCCTTGCGCGGCAATGAGCTGGTCGGCGCCTTATCGGTGAACGCGGCCAAGGACATGGCCATGCTGCGCCGGATCATTGCGGCGGGCGCAACACCGCTGCGCGCCGATCTGGAGTCACCGCGCTACGACCTGCGCGCCGCGTTGAAGCCACAATGAATTCGAGGGAGGGACTGCAATGAACGCGTTCCGGCGAATGAACACCGCGCTGATGGTCGACGAATCCAGGCAGATCTTCAAGGTCTCGCGCCAGGCCTTCGTCGATCCGGACATTCTCGAAGCCGAGCGGACGCGCATCTTCGACAAATGCTGGCTCTATCTCGGCCATGCCTCGGAGTTGCAGAAGCCCGGCGACTTCGTCACCCGCCAGGTCGGCGGCCGCAACATCCTGTTCGCGCGCGACGCCAAGGGGACCCTGCGCGCGATGTTCAACACCTGCCCGCACCGCGGCGCCCAGGTGTGCCGCGAAAAACACGGCAACGCCAAGTCCTTCCAGTGCTTCTATCACGGCTGGGTGTTCGGGCTCGACGGCGCGCTGCGCAGCCAGCCGGGCGAAGCCTCGTACGCGCCCGATTTCAAGGAGCGCAGCACCTCCAACATGCAGCCTGTGCCGCGGTTCGAGACGTTTCGCGATTTCTGCTTCGTCTGTTTCGATCGCAACGCCGAGCCGCTCGACAGCTATCTCGGCGCGGTCAAGGAATATCTCGACGTGATCGCCGACCAGGCCGAGATGGGCATGACCATCGTCGGCGGCACGCAGGAATATTCGATGCGCGCCAACTGGAAGCTGCTCACCGAGAACTCGATCGACGGCTATCACGCGCTCACCACCCATGCGACCTACTTCGACTACCTGAAGGCCACCAATGGCGGCCTTGCGCCGGTGCCGCTCGAGGGGGCCGCGCGCGATCTCGGCAACGGACATGCGGTGCTGGAGTACAAGGCGCCGTGGGGACGCCCGGTCGCCCAGTGGGTCCCGATGTGGGGCGAAGACGGCAAGCGCGAGATCGACCGGCTCTATCAGGGCCTGGTCGCGCGCTACGGCGAGGAGCGCGCCAAACGCATCGCGCTCTACAACCGCAATTTGTTCGTATTCCCCAACCTTGTCGTCAACGACATCATGGCGGTGACGATCCGCACCTATTATCCGCATGCGCCCGACTTCATGACCGTCAGCGCCTGGGCGCTCGCACCGAAGGAAGAGACCGACTGGGCGCGCAAGTATCGCCTGTTCAACTTCCTCGAATTCCTCGGCCCCGGCGGCTTCGCCACGCCCGACGACGTCGAGGCCCTCGAGCAGTGCCAGCGCGGCTTCCGCAACGCGACCGAAGCGCAGTGGAACGACATCTCCAAGGGCATGGGCAAGGAGACACCGGCCTATGACGACGAGCTGCAAATGCGGGCGTTCTGGTCGAACTGGAACAGGCACGTGTTCGCGGCATCGGCGTAAGGGAGACGACGATGGAGAATATCGCGCGCGCCGATGTCGAGGATTTCCTGTTCGCCGAGGCCGAGCTGCTCGATGAGTGGCGCCTGCCCGAATGGCTCGAGCTGTTCACGGAAGACGCGATCTACTACGTACCATCCACCGACGTCCCCGCGGACTCCTCGCCCGACAAGAACCTGTTCTATGTCGCAGACGACCGCTTCCGCCTCAGCGAGCGCGTCAAGCGCTTGATGAAGCGCACGGCGCATGCCGAGTTCCCGCATTCGCGGACCCGCCATCTCGTCAGCAATGTCCGGATCCGCGGCCGCAGCGACGACGAGATCGAGGTCGCCGCCGCCTTCATCACCTACCGCACCAAGGACGGCGTCACGGACACCTATTTCGGCAGCAACCGCTACCGGCTGGTGGTCGAGGGTGGCCGGCTGCGGATCAAGGAGAAGCGCTGCCTGCTCGACAGCGACGGCCTGCGCACGCAGGGCCGCGTCAGTATCATCCTTTAGGAAACATCCGGTCGTGGACAACAAGCTGAAGAACAACGTCGCTGTGGTGACGGGCGCCGCGAAGGGCATCGGCCTTGCGATCGCCGAGCGGCTGGCAAGCGACGGCGCCAGGCTGGTGCTGGCCGATCTCGATCAGGCCGGGCTGGATCAGGCGGCGGCCGACCTCGCCAGTCGTTTCGACACCGAAGTCGCAACCCAGTCTGGCGACCTCGCCGATCAGGAGATCGCCGGCAAGACCATCAAGCTCGCCAGTGACCGGTTTGGCCGTCTCGACATCCTCGTCAACAATGCCGGCGGCGGCATCATCAAGCCGTTTGCGGAGCACACCCCGCAGACGCTGAAGACCACGATCGACCGCAATCTGTGGACCGTGCTGTGGTGCTCCTGGTATGCGGTGCCGCAGATGCGACAGCAGGCCTACGGGCGTATCATCAATCTCGGCGCAGATTCCGTGCGCAACGGATTGTGGGACCATGCCGCCTACAATGCGGCCAAGGGCGGCGTGCATGGCCTCACCACCGGAATGGCGCGCGAGCTCGCCAAGGACGGCATCACCGTGAATACGGTGGCGCCTTGCGCGGTGAACACGCCGCAGATGGTCGCCATCACCAAGAGCGACCCGGCCCTTGCCGCCAAATTCGTCAGCGTCATCCCGATGGGCCGGCCGGCCGAAATGGAGGAAGTCGCCTCGATGGTCTCCTATCTCGCTTCCGCCGAAGCGTCGTTCGTGACCGGACAGGTCATCAGCGTCAACGGCGGCAGCACCATGCTGTGAGGTTTGCCATGGCTGAAACAGTCGTCCTCTGCGCCGCCGATCAGGTTGTCGAAGGCGAGATCAAGCAGGCGCCGCTGCCCGACGGCACCAACGTCGCTCTGTACCGCATCGCCGGCACGATCTACGCCACGGCGGACATGTGCACCCATGGCGAGGCCTCGCTGGCGGAGGAAGGCATCATCAGCGGCAAGATCGTCGAATGCACCTTCCACTTCGGAACCTTCGACGTCACCACCGGCGAGCCGACCGGCATGCCCTGCGAGATTCCCTTGAAGACCTATCCCGTCACGGTCGTGGATGGGCAGGTCCAGATCGAGGTGTGACATGGCCCCCGTCCCGATCGCGCTCCCGCGCCGCTCAAATCCGCCCGGCGAGCGCTGGCGCCGCCGCGCCGCCGCACCCAGGCCGAACGGACCGCCGAGACGCGCCTGCGCATCCTCAAGGCTGCCGCCCATCTGATCCGGCGCCGCGGCTATGCGCGGTTCCGGACGGCTGAGGTCGCCGCCGAGGCCGGCGTCTCGCGCGGCGCACAGCTGCATCATTTCCCGACCAAGGATTCCCTGGTGGTCGCCACGCTCGAATATGTGTTCGAGCAAGCCCAGATCGTCAGCCGGCGCCGCGCCGCCGCGATCAATCGGCCGCGCGATCTGGTCGAGGCAGTCATCGAGGACGCCAAGGAGTTCTTCTTCAGCCAGCACTTCATGGTGGCGATCGACATCGTCCTTTCGACCTCCACGGACCAGGCCGTCCGCAAGCAGATCCTCGACATTTCCCGTAAGGCGCGCCGTCCGGTCGAAGGCGCCTGGGCCGAGGCGCTGGTCGCAGGCGGCGTCCCGGCGGCGGTCGCCGGCGACATCGTGGCGCTCACGCTCGGCGTCGTCCGCGGCATGGCGCTGCGCACGCTCTGGGACAACGATCCGAACTGGTTCGATCAGTTGTTCGGGCTCTGGCGGCGGATGATCAAGATCTTCCTCGAGGCGGAACAAAAGCGTGGACGGTTGCGATGAGGAGCACTGCGAGGGAGGCAACGGCGCCGATCACGTCGGTCTGCTACGTCAGGGCCGCGGTTGGCGAACCGCAGGCCGGCGTCCGTTTCGTCTCCGAGATCTTCGGCTTGCAGCCGGTTCCGACCCACGACGGTGAATTTGCCTTCCGCTCCGACGATCGCTATCGCACCGTGAGTCTCGGCTGCGATGAAGATGGCGGCAGCATCGGCGTCGAGGTCTGGGACGATGCCGCATTGCTGGAGATCGGCGAGCGGCTGCGCGCGCAAGGGTTCGCCGCGATAGCCGCAAGCCCCGAGCAGTGCCGCCGACGGTACGTCCAATCGGCGCTCCTCGCCACCGACGCATCCGGCAATCGCATCGATCTCGTGACCCGCCCGACCCGCAGCGGCAGGCGATATTTCCCGACCCGCGACGCCGGCATCGTGCAATTCCACGGTGTCGGCCTGTGCAGCACGCAGCCCGTCCGCGATCTCGCCTTTTGGCGCCTGCTCGGCGCCGACGTCTCCGACTGGGTCGGCGACATCGCCTATTTGCGGATCGACGATCTGCATCACCGCGTTGCGCTTCACCCGTCCAAGCGCAACGGACTTCTCTACGCGGCATTCGAGGTCGAGGGCCTCGATCAGATCATGCAGAACAGCTACTTCATGCAGGACCACCAGATCAGGATATTGCAGGGCCCCGGTCGGCAGGCGGCTTCCCGCCAGATCTTCCTGCACGTCGAAGGACCAGGCGGCCTGGTCTTTTCCTATGTCAACGGCATGGCGAGATACGGCGACAGGCCGCGGCCGGCGCGGCAATTCCCGCTGACGGCGACGTCCCTCTGCGATTGGGGCAGCGAGTGCAAGGACGTACCGGAGTTGACTCCACCAACCGACCAGGAGGGCTAAGACATGATTCAGCTCAAGGACGTGAGTTACGTCCGTCTTGGCTCACCGGACCTCGAATCCGCCGAGCGCTTCGCCACGACCTGCCTCGGGCTGCAAGTCGGCGAACGCGGCAGGAAGGACCTCTACCTTCGGTCGGACGATCGCGCCCACACGCTGTGCTATTCGGAAGGCGACCCACGCAGCCAGACTGTCGGCTTCGAGGTGGAGGATGAGGCAAGCCTACAGGACGCTGCGTCAACCCTGGAGTCGCTCGGACATGCCGTTCATACCGGCACCGCCCACGAGGTCGAACAGCGCAGGGTCAAGGCATTCATCGGGTTCCGTGATCCGACGGGAAACCACATCGAGCTCGTCGTCCGCCCCGAGCGCAGCGGACGGCGGTACTTTGCAAGCCGCGATGCCGGGATCACCGGGTTCAGCCATATCGGGCTCAATTCGACCGATCCGGTGCGCGACGAGCAATTCTGGACGCAGGTTTGCAACGCCCGCGTCAGCGACCGGATCGGCGACATCCCCCTCATGCGCGTCAACGCCATCCACCACACCATCGCGCTGGTGCGGGCTCCGAACGCCGGCATCCAGCACATCAATCACCAAGTCGGAAGCAGCGATGATGTGCTTCGGTCGTACTACTTCCTCAATGAGAAGCGCGTGCCGATCGTGTTCGGCCCGGGGAGACATCCGACATCGGGCGCGAGGTTCCTCTACTTCAAGGGACCTGACGGGATGATCTTCGAGTATTCCGTCGGTGTCGACGAGATCGAGGACGAGGCGACGCACCGGCCGCGGCAGTTCGGCTTCGAGCCCACCAGCTTCTGCATGTGGGGCGCGAAGCCAGCCGGCATGGTCCTTCCAAGCAAATAGCATTCGGCTCGTGTCCGGCGCGCGATTCCTGTAGCGGGCGCAAGGTCCGGGCGGCCGCGTTAGAGCCTTTCCCGTTCCGACGGAATCGGAACGGGGCTCCAGGTTCTTGTCCGTGACGCGTTTTCTTCACGCGAACCGGTCTCCACTTCGCTCGACAACGCTCTCCCCATCGACCGACAATCGGTCACGGCCAGATCGCGTTCAGCAGTTCGGCCAGCCTTGCGCCACCCTTGGCGAGTTGCCTGCGCTTGATGGCGTCGACGGCGTGCAGATAGTCCATGTGATTGTCGAACGCGACGACCCATTTGGACTGCGCCGGCGGCACTGTCGGCCCGAAGCTGAGCCCCTTGAAGGCGTCATGCGCGACCAGCAGCGTGTCGGTCGCCCAGGCCACCGGCCAGCCATCCGGGGCGCCCGGGCTTGGCGGGACCAGTCTCGCAGCATCCATCAGTTCACCGGTGGCGGCATCGCCGAGGTCGGTCGGGATGTCATCCCATTCGCGGTGCAGATTGATGGTCTGGAATGGCACCGCGACGCCGTCCTGGATCGCGTTCCCGCCGATCGTATCGGTGAGCGGATCGACCTGATGGGTGGCGTCAGGATCGACCGGCTGACCGCCGGGATCGAGATAGACCGCGCCGACATGCAGCGGCTGGTGCAGATCGCCGATCAGGTGCGCGAGCAGCAAGAGGGCTTCCTTCTTGTCCCGGATCGAGAACGGGAACGGCGGCGGGATCGGCCGGTCCTGGAGCACCGCGATGGCAGCGCTGATCGCCGCGACCAGATCGTGCGGATTGGTGCCCTGGAGGGCGCGGTCGAAGCTGTTGCGCTGGATCGCGACGTCGACGAAATGGAAGGTGTTGTGGCAACCGCGCTCGAAGCCGTCGGGCTTGTAGGAGCAGGTCGACCAGTTGCGCGCGACATAGTCCACCATGCGTGCCCTCTCCCGCGCCGAATTGAACGGCGTGCAGGGCACCTCATATTCCAGATGTTCGGGGTCCACCTCGTAGTGAAACCGGCCGTCATCGTGCCGGGCGACGCTTTTGACGCAGTCGAGCCATGGGGCGGCCTTGCGCAGGTCGATGCCATGCGTGTCGCCCTCATTGAGGAGCCTCTCGACCTGAGCCTTCGCGGCGGGCTTCAGCAGATGGTCGGCGATCGCGCCGACGACGCGATGGCCCTCATAGCCCCAAGCCGACGCACCGGTCGGCCATAGCGCGACCGGGACCAGCGAGCCGAGCAGCCACCCCAAGGCAACGACCATTCTCAACATCGCGCGACCTCGCAACTTCTGGAGCGTCCTGTGGTTGTCCGATACTGGCGCAACAATCATACGACAGTGTGGGTCCGGGGTCGTTCATGCAGTCGTGCGTGGCCATGATCCGGCATCTGCGCTAGCTTTGAGTCGGTCTCACAGACGGAGGATGTCATGATCCGACTGATCTCCATTGTTTGCGTCGCCGTCGGCATCACCGTCACCATGCCCGCGAGCTTCGGCCGCGGCGGAGGTGGCGGAATGCACCACGCGGCCATGACTGCCGCCCTTCACGTCGATACGCCGGGAACCAACTCGTCGGGCACCGCCTTGTCCGCCTCGGGCATCGGCAGTTCTACCCGGGGCGTATCGCTTGGCACCAACCCCGCGATCGCCCGTGAGGACGCCGCGGTCGCAAAACTGGTGAAGGGATCGATCTGCCGGGGCTGCTGAGCGCGGCATCGGCTAAAGCGAGATGCGATGAGGTCGAATCGTCATCTCGCTTTAGCTTCTTGTTTGCGCATGATCTTTTCGGAAAACCGCTTCGCGCTTTCCCGGATCATGCTCTAGCGCCCCCTGAAATGCGGCGGCCGCCGTCCGAGGAAGGCCGCGACGCCCTCCTTGTGGTCTTCGGTCAGGCTCGCCAGCGCAAACTGGTCGAGGTCCATGTGGCTGGCGAGATCGTCCAGCGCATGCGCCAGCCGGTTGACGGTCAGCTTGGTCATCGCGACCGAGATCGGCGGCTGCGCGGCGACCTTGGCCGCCAGCGCCATCGCGGCCTCGAAGGACTTGCCGGGATCGGCCAGCTGCTCCACCAGGCCCCATTGACAGGCCTCGTCGGCCGATATCCGGTCGTCGGCCAGGATCACCGCCTGCTTGGTGCGGGCCGGTCCCATCAGGTGCAGCATGCGCGGTACGCTTTGCCAGCTCATGTTCATGCCGAGCGCGATCTCCGGCACCCGCATATGCGCGTCGCGCGCCATCACCCGGAAATCCAGCGCCACCGCCAGCGCCACGCCGCCGCCGACGCAGAAGCCTTCGATGGCGCCGATCGTGACCTGCTCCATGTCCTGCCAGGCTCGCGTCAGCCGCGGCCCGAGTTTCAGGTGCCGGCGCAGCGCGCCGATGTCCATGGTCTGGCGCGAACGTCCCTCGGCATCCTTGAGGTCGAAGCCGGCGCTGAACGATTTGCTGCCGCCGGTCAGCACCACCACCGAGGTCCCGCCGTCATCCTCGAAGCTGCGCGCCGCATCGGTCAATTGCCGCAGCGCGTCGGGCGAAAGGGCGTTGATACCGTCGCCGCGGTCGAACCGCACCACCGCGATGCGGCCCTCCGGTCCGAGGCCCTTCTCGATCGTTACATAGTCAGTCATGCATACCTCCCTGCTCGCATTGTTGTGTACTGCTTGCCTCGACATAACACGGCCGTTTCGCCTATTCTCTGGGCATGAGCGAACATGATCACCACCACCACGATCACGACCATTCCGAGCTGTCGGAGACCGAACTGCGCGTCCGCGCGCTGGAATCGATCCTGACCGAAAAGGGCTATATCGAGCCCGCGGCGCTCGATGCCATCGTGCAGGCCTATGAGACCAAGATCGGCCCGCATAACGGCGCCCGCGTCGTCGCCAAGGCCTGGAGCGATCCTGGGTTCAAACAGGCCCTGCTCGAGGACGCCACCAAGGCGGTCGGCACCCTCGGCCATGTCAGCCGGGTCGGCGACCATCTGGTCGCGATCGAGAACACGCCTGGCCGTCACAACATGGTCGTCTGCACACTTTGCTCCTGCTACCCCTGGGAAATGCTCGGGCTGCCGCCGGTCTGGTACAAGGCCTCGCCGTATCGCTCACGCGCGGTCAAGGATCCGCGCGGCGTGCTCGCCGATTTCGGCGTCAGCCTGCCAAAGGACACGGAAATCCGGGTCTGGGACTCGACCGCCGAGACGCGCTTCCTGGTGCTCCCGATGCGGCCCGCAGGGACCGAGGGCTGGAGTGAGGAGCAACTCGCCGAGCTCGTGACGCGTGATTCCATGATCGGCACTGGATTTCCGAAGACGCCGGGAGCGCCATCGTGAACGGCGTCCACGACATGGGCGGCATGGACGGGTTCGGCAAGGTCGAGCCCGAGCCGAACGAGCCGATGTTCCATGAGGAATGGGAATCGCGGGTGCTGGCCATGGTCCGCGCGATGGGCGCGGCCGGCGCCTTCAACATCGACGCCTCGCGGTTCTATCGTGAAACCCTGCCCCCGCAGGTCTATCTGTCGAGCTCCTATTACAAGAAGTGGCTGCTTGGGCTCGAAGCCCTGCTGCTCGACAAGGGCTATATCTCCAAGGACGACGTCGACGCCGGGCATGCCGTCGCGCCGGCGAAGTCGCTCAAGCACGGCAAGTTCTCGACTGCCGATATCGAGCGCATCATGGTGCGCGGCAAGTTCGGCCGCACCGCACCGGCGGCCGCGAAGTTCAAGGCCGGCGACCGCGTACGGGCCAAGAACATTCATCCAGCGACCCACACACGGCTGCCGCGCTATGTGCGAGGTCATGTCGGGATTGTCGAGCGTGATCACGGCTGTCACGTGTTCCCCGACACGGTGGCCAACGACGCCGGCGAGCATCCGCAATGGCTGTACACCGTCGTGTTCGACGGACGCGAGCTGTGGGGACCGGATTCCGATCCGACCATCAAGGTCTCGATCGACGCCTTCGAACCGTATCTGGAGGCGGTCTGATGGAGGCCGGTGCCGCGGCACGCGCGACCAGTGCCGTCTCCAGCATTCCCCGCGACCAGGACGGCCCGGTGTTTCGTGCGCCCTGGGAAGCGCAGGCGTTCGCGATGGCGTTGACGCTGCATGACCGCGGCGTGTTCACCTGGACCGAGTGGGCCGCAGCGCTTGCCTACCAGATCAAGCGCGCGCAGGCGGCCGGCGATCCCGACACCGGCGAGACCTATTACCAGCATTGGCTGGCGACACTCGAACACCTCGTCGCCGCCAAGGGCGTCGCGACGCAGGACATGCTGCATCGCTACCGCGACGCCTGGGACCGCGCCGCCGACCGCACCCCACACGGCAAGCCGATCGAGCTGACGGCCGGGGATTTCGCTTAGCGGCGGACTCCTTCTTTCACCGTCATTGCGAGCGAAGCAATCCATCGCTCAGCGGATGTTGGGCGATGGATCGTTTCGTCGCTTCGTTCCTCGCGACCTTGATGTCATCACCCGCGAAAGCGGGTGATCCGGCATTCCGGAGGCAGCAGTGTTTGAGCCGAGACGCCGCGGCGTACTGGATCGCCCGGTTCGAGCCGGGCGATGACAGCCGTAGCTGGGGACATAGTCGCACGATTTCGGAATAATGGAAAAGTACGGCTGATTTGCCCGACGTGTCAAGCGGTCCGTGTCGGGCCGCCGACAGCGGACGGCTGCTTTGCATGGGGTTGTTTTCGATATTTTGGCAGAGCGCCCCTGCAACCGTCGAGCAAATCAACGATCGGCGCCGCCGCCCTGTGCGACATACTCCCGCCAGCCTTTCGCCCGCAGGCTACAGGCCGGGCATTCGCCGCAGCCATAGCCCCACTCATGCTGCGCGCCGCGTTCGCCGAGGTAGCAGGTGTGGGAGTGTTCTCGGATCAGATCGACCAGCCCTGCCCCGCCGAGTTCGTGCGCCAGCCGCCAGGTCGCGGCCTTGTCGAGCCACATCAGCGGCGTGTGCAGCTCGAAGTCTTTGGCCATGCCGAGGTTGAGCGCCGATCGCAGCGCCTTGATGGTCTCGTCGCGGCAGTCCGGATAGCCGGAATAGTCGGTCTCGCACATGCCGCCGATGATGTGGCGGATGCCGCGCCGGTAGGCCAGCGCCGCGGCGAAGGTCAGGAACACCAGATTGCGGCCGGGCACGAAGGTGTTGGGCAGACCATCCGCGCCCATTTCGATGGCGACGTCGCGGGTCAGCGCGGTATCGGATATCTCCGACAGCGTCGGGATCGCGAGCGTGTGGCTGCCGCCGAGTTTTGCCGCCCAATCCGGCCGTACAGACCTGATACCGTCCAGCAGGCGGTCGCGGCAGTCGAGCTCGATCGCATGGCGCTGGCCATAGGTGAAGCCGAGCATTTCGACGCGCGCGAAGCGGTCCAACGCCCAGGCAAGGCAGGTGGTGGAATCCTGGCCGCCGGAAAACAGCACCAGCGCCGTCTCGGAATTGTTCTGATGGGTCATGGAACGGGCTTTACCACTCCTGGAAGCCACGGCCAATCGGTGGACAGCGCCGTGATTCCGGCGCGTTTTTCTGGGATCGGCGGGGCCGATTTGGCATAACGCGTCTACCCTTCACAGTCCGGTGTCCCATGACCCCTTCCCGCGACATTTCCCGCCTGATCGAGATCATGGCCGCGCTGCGGACGCCGGTGACCGGCTGCCCCTGGGATCTCATCCAGAACTTCGAGACCATCGCCCCCTACACGATCGAGGAGGCCTACGAGGTCGCGGACGCCATCACGCGCGGCGATTTCGAGGACCTGCGCGACGAGCTCGGCGATCTCCTGCTCCAGGTGGTCTATCACGCGCAGATGGCCGAGGAGCGGAACGCGTTCGCGTTCGGCGACGTCGTCGAGGCGATCACGAAAAAGATGATCCGCCGCCATCCGCATGTGTTTGCCGACAAGGACGGCAACATCCAGCCCGCCGGCGTCAAGAGCGCCTGGGAGCGCATCAAGGCCGAGGAGAAGGCCGAACGCGCCGCGCGGCGGCCGCCGGAGGAGACCGCCCACAAATCGCTGCTGGCCAGCGTGAAGGCGGGCCTTCCTCCCCTCGCCCGCGCGATCGAGTTGCAGCGCAAGGCGTCCACCGTCGGCTTCGACTGGAACGACCCGCGCGCCGTGCTCGCCAAGATCCGCGAGGAAGCCGACGAGATCGAAGCCGCGCTCGACCGCAACGACAGGCAGGAGATCGCCGAGGAGACCGGCGACCTGATGTTCGCGCTGGTCAACCTCGCCCGCCACGTCGACGCCGACCCGGAGACGGCGTTGCGCGCGACCAACGCCAAGTTCGAGCGTCGGTTTGCCTATATCGAGAAGGCGCTGGCGGCGAAGGGCCGTTCGCTCGACGACGCAACGCTGGAGGAGATGGATGCGTTGTGGAACGAGGCCAAGTCCGCGACACGGCCGGCCGATAACGCTTCACGATGATCGTGGGCTGAACACGCCGATCCGCTGACCGGTGAAGCTTCCGACCCAGATTTGCTCGCCAACCAGCATGGCTCCGGTCGCGCCGCCAAAGCCCTCGGCTGCCGCGCCTGCCTCGTCCATCGTGATCAGGGACTCGAACGCGAGGCTGACCGGATCGAGCCGACCGACCCTGAATGCCAGCGGGCAGCGATCGCCGCGCGCTTCGCAGCCGAACAGGACCTCCGGCCGCGTGGATTGCCCCGCGAGCAGAAGACGCCGATCGGCCGTCCAGCGCAAATTGTCCGGCAGGAAATCCATCGCGGCGCTCGTGACCGCCCGACCGTCGCGGTCGAGCCGCCAGATCCGACGCGCGGCCCATTCGCAGACGATGACGAAACCATCGTGCGACACGGCAATGCCGTTGGCGCCGGACATCGGCTGATCGCCGAAGCGACTCCAGCCATTGGCCTGCGACCAGCGCCATACCTGACCGGTCGGCTCGGCGCGGGCAAACCGCGACAGCAACTCGCGGTCGGTCGGATCGAACATGCTGGTCATGACGAAGCAGCCATCCGGCAGATGCGCCACTGCGTTCGCCGACGTCCGCGGCGGCTGCACCAGCCGCTCCCCCGCTGCAACGAAAGGCCCCTCCGCGTCGAGCTCGAGCACCAGCCGGTCGATTGCTTCGCCGCCACCGTGATCGACCACCAACAGCTCGAACGCATCATCGGCCAGGCGCCACACCGCGATTCCGTGCGGATCGAAGACGTCAGGTCCGAGCCGCGCCTGCTGTGCGGCAGGCGCCCAATGCAGCTCCGTGGCGTGTGAAGGCCGCGCGGTATCGACCTTGAAAAGGCCGCCGGCATGGTCCGCAGATCGCATGCAGCTGACGATGATCCAAGACGTTCCCGGCAGCTCGACCAGGTCCTCTGGATGCCATACGCCGTCGACAAATCCGCTCAGTTGGTAGCTTGCATGATCCATGTAGGACTCTCGTGCCATCGTTCGCGCCTCGGTGAATTCAATGGAAACGAGCATAGAAAACCGGTGGCCGCCGATCATCGGGCGGAAACTCGCGACATCAGCGACCGGAATTCGCTAATCTGCCGCCATGGAAGATCCTCCGTCACTCGCCACCTTCGTCACCGTCGCCGAGACGCTGAGCTTCGCGGCCGCCGCGCGAAAGCTCGGGCTGTCGCCATCCGCAACCGGAAAGGCCATCGCCGCGCTCGAGGCGCAGCTCGGCGTGCGCCTGTTCACGCGCACGACGCGGCGGGTCAGCCTGACGCCCGAGGGCGAGTTGCTGCTCGCCCGCGCCCGACGGCTGCAAGACGACTGGCGCGAGATCACCGAATTGCTGTCCGCATCGGCCGGCGAGCCGCAGGGCCTGCTGCGCATCAGCCTTCCGGCCGTCGGCTATCGTTTCCTGTCGCCGCATCTCGAGGATTTCACACGGGCGCATCCGAAAATCCGGCTCGATCTGGATTTCGATGACCGGATCAGGGACCTGGTGTCGGAGGGCTTTGACCTCGCGATCCGCAGCGGCGCCCAGCCTGATTCCGGCATGATGTCGCGCAAGCTGCCGCCGTTCCTGCTGTCGGTTTATGCCGCGCCGTCATACCTCGCCGCATACGGAGAACCTCGCGATCGCGCCGCGCTGTCGGCGCATCGCCTGATCCGCTTTCGCCATCCCGATACGGACGTGCTGCAACCATGGCATTTCGCCAGCGGCATGCATGCTGCGGTCGAAGACACGCCGCCGCATGTCATCTGCTCGAATATCGAAGCGGTGCGCGCGGCGACGATCGCGGGCCTCGGCCTCGCCTGGGCTCCCGATTTCCTGATGCGCGATGCGGTGGACGCCGGGCGGCTGCGCAGCGTGTTGCCGGCCGAGGCGATCCAAGCCGCATTCTGGCTGCTTTGGCCGGCCGGCCGCTACGGTTCGGCGCGGCTGCGCGCGTTCATCGATTTTGCGGCCAGCAGGCTGTTCGCGGCGTGAGGGCGCCTACAACAGCGTCCCACGCAGGATCACAGCGGCAACGCCGAAATAGATCACGAGCCCCGTCACGTCGACCAGCGTCGCGACGAACGGCGCGGATGCGCTCGCCGGATCGAAGCCGATGCGCTTGAGGATGAACGGCAGCATCGATCCGCACAGCGAGCCGAAGGTGACGATTCCGACAAGGGCTGCGCCGACGGTGGCGGCCACCAGCACCCAATGCGGGCCGTAGTCGAACAGGCCCATCGTCTGCCACACCGTGATCCTGACAATGCCGATCAGGCCCAGGATGGAGCCGAGCACGATGCCGGTCGGCAGTTCGCGCACCGCGACGCGCCACCAGTCGCGCAGCCGCACCTCGTGCAGCGCCAGCGAGCGGATCAGAAGCGAGGTCGCTTGCGAGCCGGAGTTGCCGCCGGAGCTCATGATCAGCGGGATGAAAAGCGTCAGCACGATCGCCTTCTCGAGCTCGCTCTGGTACGACTGCATCGCGGTCGCGGTCAGCATTTCCGACAGGAACAGCGCGCACAGCCAGCCGGCGCGCTTCTTGATCATCTCGCCAAAGCCGATCCGCAAATACGGCTCGTCGATCGCTTCCATGCCGCCGAACTTCTGGGCGTCCTCGGTCGATTCCTCGACGATGGCATCGATCACGTCGTCGACCGTGACGATGCCGAGGATATGGCCTGGGCCATCGACCACCGCGACGGCCAGCAGATCGTAGCGCGAGATCAGCCGCGCCGCTTCCATGCGGTCGGCCTCGGGTGAGATCATCAGAGGCTTCCGCGCCGGCGCCGCGGTCAGGACGTTGGCGTGCGGGTCGGCCGAGATCAGGCGGCGCAGCGGCACGGCCTGGATCAGGGTCTTCTTGACCGGATCGACCACGAAGATCGAATAGACCGTCTCGCGGGTACGCTCGACCATCCGGATGTGATGCAGCACCTCGGCGATGGTCCAGTTCGCGGGCACGCTGACGAACTCGGTCGTCATGATGCTGCCGGCGCTGCGCTCGGGATAGGCCAAGAGCCCCGAGATGACGTTGCGGGTCTCCGGATTGAGGCCGTTCAGCAGCGTGGTGCGCAGCGGCTCGACCAGTTCCTTGAAGATGTCGGCTGCGCGGTCGTCGGAGACGCCGGATAGCAAGGAAACGGCGGCGTCCTGCGGCAGCTCGGCGAGGATCTCGCAGGTGTTGTCGAGCCCGGGCAGGTCGAGCACCTCGATTGCCTTCTCCGCGGGCAGCGAGCGCAGCAACTTGGCGGCGTCCGCCGGTTCCCGGGCGTTGAGGGCATCGACGATCTCGGGGGCTCGCGTATGGGCAAGATCCCCGTTCTGGCCGGCGAGCATCTCCTTCGTGTTGATTTCGCTGGAGTCCTGCATCGATTGCCCTCGCCTTTGCGTCCAGCAGCGCAATGAACCAAGGCGGCGCAGATTTCAAACGGAAAGTGCGGCGGCACGTCGCAGGCCCACCGCAGTGAGGCCATGTCACGGCACCGTCACATTGCAGGGGGTGCCGGGTCGCGCGCCGGAGGGGCCGGTGTCAGGCCCGGCTGAACAGTTTCGCCGCGTCTTCCACCGCCTGGCGCGCGGCGGCGTAGTCAGGCGTTTCGTTGTCGTCGTTGAAGCCGAAATAGTCGTTTTCGCCGACCGGCTGAACGACGATGCCGTCGCGCCGGCCGAGGACGCTGAGGTTACGGTAGAAGACGCCGTAACCGACATCCGGCTGAGGGATCAGCCAGGCTATCTGGCCGCGCACCGGAACGATGCTCTCGTCGCGAAACAACGCACGGGCACCGTAGCCGGTGCAATTGACAATGACGGTCTCGCGGATCTTCGAAAGATCGGAGGGCGCGTGCAACTCGATCGGCAGAACAGTCCCCCGGCGCGTTGAAACTCCGCCTCGAGCTCACGGTAGAGATCCGTGACGTTGTAGGTGAGCGAGGCGCTCTTCCAGGCATATGGCGCGGGAAACGGGTTCGACCCGGGGGCCAGCAGGTCCCAGCGCGGCGTGAGCGACCGGATGCGGCCGCGCAATTCGAGGAATTTCTTCTGGCCGTCAGCCGCGGCATGCTGACGCCGGTGCGGACGGCCGTCGGCATCGGGAGCATCGTCGGACAGCAGATAGCGGTCCGTCCATTCGATCGGATTGCCGGCAAGACCGAGATAGCTTTGATGGCTGGCAAAGGTGGTGCGCGCCATCCGCTCCCAGCGGTCGGCGAAGTCCGGCGCGACGTCGGCCTCCATCGCGATGCGCGAATCCGGCGACCAGTCCCCGGTCGCGCGCGCCGAGCGCACCTGAGGGAAACGCTCCTTGGCGTAGATCGTGACGGTGGCGCCCATCCGCTGGGCCGTGATCGCGGTGGTCAGACCGATCGCGCCGGCGCCGAGAACCGCGATGTTGCGCGTGCTCAATTGCAAAGCGAGCGGCACCGCCTCCTGTGCGGCGCCCCAGGATAGCGACCAACCGCTGCCACCGTGGCCATAGTTGTGGACGACATATTTCGTGTCGATCCATTCCGCCTCGATGCGCGGTCCGGCGGCGCGGAAGGGGCGCAGGCACACGGTGACGCGGAACATGCGGTCCGGCCGCGCAAGGACCGGCCGGAGCGCGGGGGCGTCGACGAACCCAGCGTTGTCGGCGGCCCCACGTGTTGAAATCCCAGCGACAGCGGCGCTCACCAGGCCGCCGCCGAGAAACCTTCGACGATTGAACATCGATCCCCCTTGCCGCAGCGGACTTCCGGGACGCTACGTCCCGTGCGGCAGAGCATCGAATCGTGACATGACGATGTCGCGCTTGGTCTCGTCGACGCGCACGGTCATGTCGAACCGCTCGCCACGCAGCTCCTTGCTCAGGACCTCGGCATTGCGGTGCAGCCAGCTGATCCCGGCGCCATCGGCAGCGTCGATCGACAGATCGAGCGTGATGCGCTTGGCCGCGAGGCGATCCTCGATCGCGGTCAGCAATGCGTCGATCCCCTCGCCGGTCACGGCCGAGACCAGGAAGCACGGCCGCTCCGGCGGACGGCGGGCGGCGATGTTGCGGAGGTTGTCCCGCTCCTCGGGATCGAAACGGTCGATCTTGTTCCAGACCTCGATGATGCGCTGGCCGCCATCGGCGTCGGCATCGATGCCGAGCTGGCGCAGCACGCCCTCGACATCGCGCTCCTGCGCCTCGGCATCCTCGTGCGAGATGTCGCGGACATGCAGGATGATGTCGGCTTCCAGCACCTCCTCCAGCGTGGCGCGAAACGCGGCCACCAGCTGGGTCGGCAGATTGGAGATGAAGCCGACGGTGTCCGACAGCATCGCCTTGCCGCCATGCGGCAGGCTGAGCGCGCGGAGCGTCGGGTCGAGCGTGGCGAACAGCATGTCGGCTGCCTGCACGTCGGCCCGGGTCAGCCGATTGAACAGGGTCGACTTGCCGGCATTGGTGTAGCCGACCAGCGCCACCACACGGTAAGGCACGCGCTGGCGGCCGGCGCGGTGCAGCCGTCGCGTCGCCTGCACCTTCTTCAACTCGCCCTCGAGCTTGGTGATGCGCTCGCTGATCAGGCGGCGGTCGGCCTCGATCTGGGTCTCGCCGGGACCACCCATGAAGCCGAAGCCGCCGCGCTGGCGCTCGAGATGGGTCCAGGACCGCACCAGACGGCTGCGCTGGTAGTTGAGATGGGCGAGCTCGACCTGCAGCGCGCCCTCCTTGGTCTTGGCGCGGCGGCCGAAGATTTCCAGGATCAGGCCGGTGCGGTCGAGCACCTTGGTGCTCCAGGCCTTCTCGAGATTGCGCTGCTGGATCGGCGACAGCGCGCAATCCATCACCACGAGCTCGACCTTGTTGCTGGCGACGAGGCCGTTGATCTCCTCGACCTTGCCCTTGCCGAGATAGGTGGCAGGCCGGATCTGGCTGATCGGCGCGATGACCGATTCCACCACGGTGAGATCGATCGCACCGGCAAGGCCGGCGGCCTCCTCGATTCGCGCTTCATAGTCGCGGACAGAGGACTCCGTTTGCGCATCGCCGTCGCCGCGGCGGGTGCGCAGGTACGGGCCGATGACGATCACCCGCCCGGTGCCAGTGTCCCCCGCCGACCCGGGCCTAGACTTGGTCCGCTCGGCGTCCCCTTCACGATCGAAGGGTTCCAATCACTTCACTCTCAAGCCGGTGCGTCCTCACCACCCTCGAACAGCTGAATCGGAGCCCCAGGCATGATGGTCGAGATTGCGTGCTTGTAGACCAGCTGCGAATGACCATCGCGCCGCAACAGCAAGCAGAAATTGTCGAACCAAGTGACAATGCCCTGCAGCTTGACTCCGTTGACCAGAAATATCGTCAGTGGCGTTTTTGTCTTACGAACGTGATTAAGGAAGGTGTCTTGTAGATTTTGTGCGCGGTCTGCCGCCATTGTTTTTGTCCCGCAAGCTTGTGCTTCTTTTTATTGAACCGGTTGCTGCTCTCTGACGGAGCCTCCTCCGGCTGCCCGCCTGCCCTGAGATCCCCCTCTGGCAGGCGTAGCGGTAGGATTAGAGGCTACGCGCGGTTTTAAGGCAAGCCGGTTCGCGTAACAGTCGGTAGGAACACGGTGGCATTTCTAAGAAAGGGCGGGGAAAGAGACGAATATTCTCGTGGAGAGTGGATAAATCCCCGGTTGTGCCGGCCCCGCTCTCGCCTCGTCCCCCGTCCCGGGCCCCAGATCGGGCAACCGGCTCGCCGGGAGCCGATTGCCGGGACTGCGCACCGGGCCACCGGTCGGCGACCGGCCCGGCGATGCCGGGGTCAGCCGACCCCGAGCGCCTTCAGCTTGCGATGCAGCGCCGAGCGCTCCATGCCGACGAACTCCGCGGTGCGCGAGATATTGCCCGAGAAGCGGCTGATCTGGGCGATCAAATAGTCCCGCTCGAACACCTCGCGCGCCTCGCGCAACGGCAGCCCCATGATGTGCTCGCCATTGTTGGAGGTCGGCATCGCCGGCACCATCGAGCCGACGTCCTGCGGCAGCATGTCGGCGGTGATGATCGCCTCGGGGCCGCCGCCGGCCAGGATCATCACGCGCTCGACATTGTTGCGGAGCTGGCGGACGTTGCCCGGCCAGACATGCGATTGCAGCACCGCCATCGCGTCCTGCCCGATCTGCCGCTTCGGCAGGCCGGTCGTGACCGAGATCTGGTCCATGAAATAGTCGATCAGCTCCGGGATGTCCTCACGGCGCTCCGACAGCGGCGGCACCCGGATCGGCACCACCGAGAGCCGATGGTAGAGGTCCTCGCGGAAACGGCCCGCGGCGATCTCTTCCTCCAAATTGCGCGCGGTCGAGGAGATGATGCGGACGTCGACATGGACCTTGCTGGTGCCGCCCTGGCGCTGGAAGGTCTGATCGACCAGCACGCGCAGGATCTTGTTCTGGGTCTCGCGCGGCATGTCCGCGATCTCGTCGATGAACAGCGTGCCGCCATGCGCTTCCTCGAGCGCACCCGCCTTACGCTGCTGCTCGCCGTTCGATCCCTCGATGCCGAACAGTTCGAGCTCCATGCGCTCCGGCGTGATCGCGGCGGCGTTGATCACCACGAACGGCCCCTCGGCACGCCCCGAGGCGTGATGCAGCGTGCGCGCGGCGAGCTCCTTGCCGGCGCCGGAGGGACCGACGATCAGGATGCGGCTGTTGGCCTTGGCGGCGCGGTCGATGGTCTGGCGGAGCTGGTTCATGCAGGCCGAACGGCCGGTCAGCACGCTCGCCGCCGGCGCCAGTTGCTTGAGCTCCTTCACCTCGCGCCTCAGCCGCGATGTCTCCAGCGCTCGCGTCGCGACCAGGATCAGCCGGTCCGACTTGAACGGCTTCTCGATGAAGTCGTAGGCGCCGCGCTTGATCGCGGCGACTGCGGTTTCGATGTTGCCGTGGCCGGAGATCATCACGACCGGCAGATCGGCATTGTCCTTCTTGATCTGCTCCAGCAGTTGCAGGCCGTCGAGCTTGGAGCCTTGCAGCCAGATGTCGAGGAAGACCAGGTTCGGGCGGCGGTTGGCGATCTCGGCCAGCGCCGAATCGCTGTCGCGCGCGGTGCGGGTGGAGAAGCCCTCGTCGTCCAGAATGCCCGCAACAAGGTCGCGAATGTCAGCTTCGTCGTCGACAATCAGAATGTCACTTGCCATGGGTTACACCTGCCTTGTCAGTCGCCCGTCGCGGCTTTGGATCTGGGTTCGTGGATTGTTGGCTCTTGAGCGCCCGGCTCTCGATCCGGCTCTTGGATTTTTGGTTCATTGTTGGTCGCCTCTGCCGGGCCGTTGGTCGGCTGCTCCGGCGGATTTTTTTCACTGGTGGGAGCGGTCGCTTCCGGTTTCACGTCCGGCTTCTGTTCCTTGCTTTCGGGCTTGGCTGGCTGGCCCGTGACTGAGAAGCGCAACCGCATCCAGGCACCGCGCTGGCCCTCGCGGAAATCGGAAGCGTCCTTGAGCTCGATGCGGCCACCATGGTCCTCCAGAACGCGGCCGACGATCGCCAGCCCCAGGCCGGTGCCCTTGGCCCGCGTCGTGACATAGGGTTCGAGCAGCCGGGAACGGGCGACCTTGGGCAGGCCGATGCCGTTGTCGACGACGTCGATCAGGATGTCGTCGTTCTCACGCTGTGCGACGACATCGATGCGGCCCTTGCCGAGCTCCTCTCGCGGGACCTGCTCGATCGCCTCGGTGGCGTTCTTGATGATGTTGGTCAGCGCTTGCGAGATCAGCCGGCGATCGAATTGCGCGGGCAACGGCGACTGCTTGATGTCGGCCTCGATGTCGAGATCGGGATGCGCGACCTTCATCAGGAACACCGCCTGACGCACGACGTCGGCGACATCCTCGCCTTCCATCACCGGCTTCGGCATCCGCGCGAAGCGCGAGAACTCGTCGACCATGCGCCTGATATCGTCCACCTGGCGGACAATGGTGTCGGTGCATTGCTCGAAGATCGACTTGTCCTTCTCTTCGGTGATGGTCTTGCCGAATTTGCGGCGGATGCGCTCGGCCGAGAGCTGGATCGGGGTCAACGGGTTCTTGATCTCGTGAGCGATGCGGCGGGCGACGTCGCCCCAGGCCGAGGTGCGCTGCGCGGAGACCAGTTCAGTAATGTCGTCGAGCGTGATGATGTAGCTGTCGCGCGACTGGCTGGTCTGCTCGGCGGAGACCCGAACCGACAGATTGCGCTCGTTGCCGTCGCGCAGGATCGTGACCTGCCCCTGCACCAGGCGCTGCGTGCCCTCGCGGGCGGTCTTCATCATCTCGTCGAGCTCGGGCAGCACGTCCGAGAGCGGATGACCGAGCGTCTCCGACTCGGCATGCCCGATCAGCTTCTCGGCCGAGCGGTTGAGGATGCCGACGCTGCCGGAGCCATCGACCCCGATGATACCGGCAGAGGCCGAGGACAGCACCGCCTCGATGAAGCGGCGGCGGCTGTCGATGGTCTCGGAGGCATCGACCAGCTCGTTGCGCTGGGTGCGCAGCTCCTGGGTCATCTTGTTGAAGATTTCACCGAGCAGCGCGAGGTCGCTGGCGGATTTGTGCACCGGCACCTGGACGTTGAGATTGCCGGTCGACACCTCGCTAGCCGCGCCCATCAGCTGACGAATCGGTGACACCAATCCGTTGGCGAAGTTAAGCCCGATCAGGACCGAGGCCATCAGCACGGTGAGCGCGATCACCGCGAACATCAGCCCCAACGCCACCTGGATGCCGAGCCTGCGGGTCTCGAGTTCGGCATACTGGGCCGCGCTGGTCTGGGTCTGCTTGAGCTGGGCGACGACAGTGGGATCCAGCAGGCGCGCCACATAAAGAAACATGTCGTCATAGGCGCGCAGGCGGACCACGGAAGCGACGTAGTTTTCGGGAAAAACCGAGATTTTCGGCTCGGTTTCGTTGACCTCCTTGAGGATTTCGGACGGTGGAGGTTCGTATTTCAGGTGAGCGCCGGTGTTGGCTTCCTCGACGACGTTTCCGTTCTTGTCCATCAGCACGGCGATCGGCAGATTGCGCGCCACGGCACCGGCGGTCAGGAGCTGCAAAAACGACATGCGATCCTGGTCATAGAGCGGCCGCGCATGGGCGAGGTCATTGGCCATCGCCAGCGTGTCGCCGTTGATGAGCTGCGCATGCTCCTGCATGTAGGCGCTGGCGATCGTCAGCGAGTTCTGGATCACCAGCTTCGTCGGGCCCGAGAACACCCGGTCGAGGCCACGCTCGATGGTGACGTTGGCGACGATCGACACCAGCACGGCCGGCAGCACCGCGATCACCGAGAACAGGCCAACGATCTGGACGTGCAGCCGCGCAGCCGCCCGGCCGCGCCGCCTCGCCTGCACCATTTGCCAGACTTCCCGGACGATGATGCCGACCAGCAGCAGGATCGTGCCGGCGTTGATCATCAGGAAGGAGCGGACCACCTCGGAGGTCGGTTCGATCGGGGTCAGCCCGGTCAGCACCAGGAAGGTCAGGAAGGCGGACAACAGCGCGATCGCGACGGCGAACGGCGCCAGCCAACGACGCAAGGGGAAGCCCCTCGCCGCTTTATTGGGCTCGGCCGGTGCGGACGCATGTAACGTCGAAGCGGTGGTCTCTGCGCTGGTCATACCGGCAATTGAGCTGATGGCGATCGCCCGCGGGAATTGCGGACTGATGCAATCATATCACATTGTTGCCGAATTACGACATTTCCGCGGCGCAAACCGCACTGCGGCGCCGTGTCCGCAAAACCATTTGTGACCGATCGATAACGGCAGGTGGCGGAGCCACTCTTGCCGCCGCGTCTGCCCTACCCGCCGCTGCGGTAGACCTGGATATCGAGGTCGCGAATCTTCTTGCGCAGCGTGTTGCGGTTCAATCCCAGCAGGTCGGCGGCCCGGATCTGGTTGCCGCGGGTCGCCGCCAGCGCGGCGGTCAGCAAGGGGATCTCGATCTCCTTGAGGATGCGGTGGTAGAGGCCCGGCGGCGGTACCCCGTTCGGGAAGCCGGAGAAGTGCGAGGACAGATAGGCCTCGACGGCGCCGCCGAGATTGTCGACGCCGACGGTTGCCGTGCTGCCCGAGGTCACCGCCGGCGGCGCCAGTTCGCCGTCGATCACCGAGGAAGTGATGACGTCCTGCGGATAGAGCGCGGCAAGCCGGCGGGCGAGGTTTTCCAGCTCGCGGACATTGCCCGGCCAGCGGTGCTGCTTGAGCCGCTCCAGGGCCTGGGCGTCGAGCTTCTTCGGTGGCAGGCCGTCCTTCTCGGCCAGCGAGAAGAAATGCCGGATCAGGTCGGGCAGGTCCTCGATCCGCTCGCGCAGTGGCGGCAGCCGCAGCGGCACCACGTTGAGGCGGAAGAACAGGTCCTCGCGGAACAGGCCCTGCTGGATCAGGATGCGCAGGTCCTTGTTGGAGGCCGCGACGATGCGGACGTCGGTCTTGATCGGGGTGCGGCCGCCGACGGTGGTGTATTCGCCCTGCTGCAGCACGCGGAGCAGACGGGTTTGCGCCTCCATCGGCATATCACCGATCTCGTCGAGGAACAGCGTGCCGCCCTCGGCCTGCTCGAAGCGGCCGGAGGCGCGGGTGTTGGCGCCGGTGAACGCGCCGCGCTCATGACCGAACAGCTCCGATTCGATCAGGTCGCGCGGGATCGCCGCCATGTTGACCGCGACGAACGGGCCGTTGCGGCGCCTGCCATAGTCGTGCAGCGCACGGGCGACCAGCTCCTTGCCGGTGCCGGACTCGCCGGAGATCATCACGGTGAGGTCGGTCTGCATCAGCCGCGCCAGCACACGGTAGATTTCCTGCATCGCCGGCGAACGGCCGACCAGCGGGATCGAATCGAATTCGCCGTCGTCGGCGGGGCTGGCGACCCGCTCCTTCGGCTCGGCCAGGGCGCGGCCGACGATGGTGATCAGCTCCTTCAGGTCGAACGGCTTCGGCAGGTATTCATAGGCGCCGCGCTCGGAGGCGCGGATCGCGGTCATGAAGGTGTTCTGCGCGCTCATCACGATGACCGGCAGGTTGGGCCGCATCTTCTTGATCCGCGGCAGCAGATCGAACGCGTTCTCGTCGGGCATCACCACGTCGGTGATGACGAGATCGCCCTCGCCCTGGCTGACCCAGCGCCACAGCGTGGCGGCGTTGCCGGTCAGCCGCACCTCGTAGCCGGCGCGCGAGAGCGCCTGGTTCAGGACGGTCCGGATGGCGGTGTCGTCGTCAGCGACAAGTATGCTACCTGCGGGCATTGGTGTTCCTCATCGTGCATCCTGAGAGGCAGGCGACGGCGTACCCGGAACGTCATCGCGGTTGCTTTGGTCGAGTTGCTTGGCGGCGCTGTACACCGGCAGCAGTACGCGGAAAGTGGTCTTGCGCGGCTGCGACTCGCATTCGATGATGCCGCCGTGATCGCCGATGATCTTGGCGACCAGCGCGAGGCCGAGCCCGCTGCCGGTCTGCTTGGTGGTGACGAACGGATCGAACAGGTTCGGCAGCAGGTCTTCCGGCACGCCCGAGCCGTTGTCCTTGACGCAGAATTCGAGCGGCAGCGAGACTCGCGATTTCTTGCCGGGTACCGACAGCCGTACGCCCGGCCGGAACGCGGTGGTGAGCTGGATCTCCGCATCGGTCCCGAGATCGGCAACCGCCTCGGCCGCGTTCTTCACCAGATTGAGGAAGACCTGGATCAGCTGGTCCTGGTTGGCGAGCACCGGCGGTAGCGACGGATCGTAATCCTCGATGAAACGGACGTTGCGGGCGAAGCCGGACTGCGCCAGCCGCTTCACATGATCGAGCACCGAATGGATGTTGACCGGCCCGCGAGCCACCGGACGGTCGTCGCCGAACACCTCCATGCGATCGACCAGGGTGACGATGCGATCGGCCTCGTCGCAGATCAGCCGTGTCAGCAGCCGGTCCTCGGACGAGGCCTGCTGCTCCAGCAGCTGGGCCGCGCCGCGGATGCCGGACAGCGGGTTCTTGATCTCATGGGCGAGCATCGCCGCCAGCGCGATCACCGAGCGCGCCGCGCTGCGGTGGGTGAGCTGGCGGTCCATCTTGTCGGCGATGGTGCGCTCCTGCAGCATCACCACGATGTGGCCGGGCCGCTCGGTCAGCGGCGCGACATGGAGGTCGACCTGGCGATCGCCGCCGATCCGCGGCGTGCCGAGATCGACCTTGTATTCGTTGACCGGCGAGCCGCTCGCCCGCACCTGCTCGATCAGCGCCAGCAGCGGGCTGCCGAACGGCACCAGCTCCTTGAGCGATTGCCGCCGCAGGAACTGGGTCGAGATCTCGAAGAAGGATTCGGCGGCGATGTTGGCGTCGACGATCCGCCCGTCGGGCGCGACCAGCAGCACCGGATTGGGCAGCGCGTTGAGGATGGCCTCTCCGTCGGTCGGCACGGGCCGGCGAAACTCCATGGCTGACGTCATGCGGCAGCACTCCAGGCAAAGTCGTCGTAGGCTTCCTCGAGCGCGCGATGCACGCTGGATGGCTCCTCCGAGGTCAGGATGGTCTGCCGCCAGCTCTTCAGCGTCGCCGCCGGCGCACAGCTATAGGCCGCCGCGGTCTCCAGCGCCCAGCCGAGATGCTTGCGCGCATGCTTGAGCCCGATGCGCAGGCCATAGTGGCTGCACACCTCGTCATAGAGCGCGCGTACATGCTTGAGCTGCTCGGCGAGCGACGGTGCGGCCTCTGCGATGCCGGTCTCGAGGCGCCGGCCGATCTGGCCCGGCAACCAAGGCTGCCCCTGGGCGCCGCGGCCGATCATCACGGCGTCGGCGCCGGACAGCTCCAGCGCGGCGACGGCCTTGTCGAACGAGGTGATGTCGCCATTGACCACGAGCGGGATGGTCACGGCATCCTTGACTGCGCGCACCGCATTCCAGTTCGCCTCGCCCTTGTAGAACTGGCAGCGGGTGCGGCCATGCACGGTGATCATCTGCACGCCCGACGCCTCGGCGCGGCGCGCCAGTTCGGGCGCATTGAGCGAGTTGTCGTCCCAGCCGAGCCGCATCTTCAGCGTTACCGGCACCTTGACCGCCGACAGCGTCGCCTCGATCAGCGTGACGGCGTGGTCGAGATTGCGCATCAGCGCCGAGCCGGACTGGCCGCCGGTGACGTGGCGCGCCGGGCAGCCCATATTGATGTCGATGATGTCCGCGCCGGCGCCCTCGGCGATCCGCGCGCCCTCCGCCATCCAATGCGCCTGGCAGCCGGCGAGCTGGACCACATGCGGTCCGATCCCCGCTGCCTCGCAACGCAGCTTCGACATCGGCTTGCCGTTCACCAGGTCGTCGCTGGCGGTCATCTCGGAGACCACCAAGCCGGCACCGAGGCGGGCGGCGAGTCGCCGGAAAGGCGCATCGGTGATGCCGGACATGGGCGCGAGGAGAACCCGATTGGCGACGGCAATATCACCTATCTTCAAGGGGTTACGAGCGGTACTTTGCACGCCGGTCACAGCCGTCTCATCGTTTTGTCAGCCACGCCATTGCGGCTGACGAGGCCTATTCTGCGCACAATTCTTGTGCAGTCAAGGTTCATGCCTACGGTTTAGACATTTCTACCACTTGCGCAAGTGCACTGCAACAAAATCTGCTTTTCCCACAGTCATCGGCAAACGCTCTGTTTTTGCGCAGCGGTCATGCTAAGGGCTGTGCGCGGCGACATCAGCCGTCCCCCTCATCCCCGATTCGTCTGTCATTGGTTCAAAATGCCGAAGCCTGAGCGTACCGCAGCCATCCTTGTCGCAGCCGGCCGTGGACTGCGCGCCGGCGCTGGCGGTCCGAAGCAATACCGGACGATCGGCGGACAGACGGTGATCTACCGCGCCATGCAGGCGTTCTCCGCACATCCTGATGTCTTCGCGGTGCAGCCCGTGGTCAATCCCGACGACGCGGCGCTGTTCAGCGAGGCGGTCGCCGGCCTGCGCCATCAGCCGCCGACACCGGGCGGTGCGACCCGGCAGGCCTCGGTCCATGCCGGGCTCGAGGCACTGGCCAGCGCGAAGCCCGACATCGTGCTGATCCACGATGCCGCCCGCCCCTTCGTCACGGAGGCGGTGATCGCGCGCGCGATCGCAGCCGCCGGCCGTACCGGTGCCGCGATCCCGGTGGTGCCGGTGACAGACACGATCAAGCTCACCGGCGATACCGGCGATGTCGAAGGCACGCCGGAGCGCGCGCGCCTGCGGATCGCGCAGACGCCACAGGCCTTTCGCTTTGACGTGATATTGGAAGCGCATCGTCGCGCGGCACGCGAGGGCCGCAGCGATTTCACCGACGATGCGGCGCTCGCTGAATGGGCGGGATTGACGGTTGCGACATTTGAAGGTGATCCTGCCAATATGAAGCTCACTACACCGGAAGATTTCGTGCGCGAGGAAGCCCGGCTCGCCAGCCAGCTCGGCGACATCAGGACCGGCACCGGCTACGACGTGCACGCCTTCGGCGAAGGCGATCACGTTATGATCTGCGGCGTGCGCGTGCCGCACAGCAAGGGTTTCCTGGCGCATTCCGACGGCGACGTCGGGCTGCATGCGCTAGTCGACGCGATCCTCGGCGCGCTGGCGGACGGCGACATCGGCTCGCACTTCCCGCCGAGCGACGCCAGGTGGAAGGGCGCCTCCTCCGACCAGTTCCTGAAATACGCCGTCGAGCGCGTCACCGCGCGCGGCGGCCGGATCGCCAATCTCGAAGTGACCCTGATCTGCGAGCGGCCGAAGATCGGCCCGCTGCGTGACACCATGCGAGCCAAGATCGCCGAGATCTCCGGCGTCCACATCTCGCGCGTCGCAGTCAAGGCGACCACCAGCGAACGGCTCGGCTTCACCGGCCGCGAGGAAGGCATCGCGGCGACCGCGAGCGCCACGGTCCGCCTGCCCTGGAATGATCAAGGTTGGGACGACAAGAGCTGGGGTGCGTGACATGGGCGGCAGCGACGCTCGTGCCCTCTCCCGCGCGCTGCTCGACCTGTGCCGGATGCGCAAGCTGACGATCGCGACCGCCGAGTCCTGCACCGGCGGCCTGGTCGCCGGTGCGCTCACCGACATCCCCGGCTCTTCCGACGTGATCGACCGCGGCTTCGTGACCTATTCGAACGAGGCCAAGCGGGCGATGCTCGGCGTCAAGGCGGCGACGCTGGAAACATTTGGCGCGGTCAGCAAGGAAACCGCGACCGCGATGGCGATCGGCGCGCTGGAGAAAGCCGGCGTCGACCTTGCGGTCTCGATCACCGGCATTGCGGGTCCGGGCGGCGCGACGCCGGGCAAGCCGGTCGGCCTGGTGCATTTCGCGGTCGCCGCGCGTGACGGCCGCATCATTCACCGCGAACAGCGCTTTGGCGCGATCGGCCGCAGCACCGTCCGCCAGCGCTCGGTCGTGGAAGCGTTGCGCATGCTGATGGAGCTTGCCCGCCCCCCACAGGCCGCCAAGCCCCGTCGCGAAGCCGCCAGTAGGCTGCGGCCGCGGGTGGCCCGGTCGCCACGCAGCCATGCCGCGAAGCGGCGGCGGCCGCCGCGCGGCTGAGACCGGCCGCGGGACCGGCCTCGGCATGCTGACCCGCTCTTGATTCACGTCAGGTTCTTGCGACGCTCGAGCTCTGCCTCAGTTGGCGTTTCGAATTCGAACGAGCCGGTCTTCACCTCGCCGTCTGGGACGTATTTGGCGTGGATGATGCCGGACGGCATGACCTGCGAAGACACCAGCTTCAGATTGCCTGGCTTGCCGCTGTCGGCGAACAGGCGCTTGCCCTTGCCGAGGATGAGCGGCGCGATGAAGAGATTGAGCTCATCCACGAGGCCCGCGGCGAGCAATGTCTTGAGGAAATCGCTCGATCCCTGAGTGAGGAGATTCGGTCCGTCGGACTGCTTCAGCTCCTTCAAGGCGCCGACGGCGTCGGTCCCCAGCGTCTCGCTGTTCTGCCAGCTCAGCTTGCGGGTGGCATCGCGCGTGGCGACATATTTTGTGATGCGATCGAACAACGGGCCGATCGGATCGCTCTTGTCGACATAGGGCCAGTGCGCGGCAAAGATGTCGTAGGTCTTGCGGCCAAGCAGCAGGTCGAACGGACTGGCGAGCATTTCGCCGATGACCTCGCCGGTCTTCTCATCGAACAGCGGCGCGAACCAGCCGCCGAAGCTGAAGCCGCCGATCGGATCTTCCTGCGGGCCGCCCGGGGACTGCATGACGCCGTCCAGGCTGATGAAGGCGCCAACAACAATCTTTCTCACTTCAAGCTCCCTGGGTGATCATCATCGAGATGCCCCCAGGACGACGTGGATCGGGAGAATCCGACACGCTGCGCGAAATTCTTCGCAGGATTTCTGGCAGTGCCGTCCCATCGCGCGAATCCCGGTCACGCCAGATCAGGCATGCGCCGGCCGTGTCAATTGCGACTTAGTGACACCATTTCAGGTGGAACCCTGACGCCGCTTCGCCGTTTTTTCCTGTTCCAACTCTGCCGTTTCAACCGTTCTTCGAACGGCAAAATCCCACAACAAGGAGAAAATGATGAAGTTGGGAACTTTGGTCGTGACCGCAATCACTGCCGGTGCCATGACGTTGACCACGATTGCCCCTTCGGTCGCCGCGCCGCTCGCGCCCGCCCGGTTGCAGGACCAGCCCACCTCCGTCGAGCATGTGCAGTATCGTCACTGGCATGGCGGCGGCCCGCGCTATGGCTATCGCGGTGGTTATCGCGGCGGATACCACCATCACCACGGCGGCGGAAACGGCGCGGCGATCATCGGCGGTCTTGCGGCCGGTGCCATCATTGGCGGCGCGATCGCGGCGAGCCAGGCCAAGGCCAACAACGACGCCTATTGCTCTCAGCGCTTCCGTTCCTACGACCCGGCTTCGGGCACCTACATCGCGAAAGGTGGCGTGCGCCGTTCCTGTCCGTAAGTCGGCGCCCCCCACACAGATCATTTGTGATGCCCGGCCTTGTGCCGGGCATTTCCGTTTCGGAACAAGACGAGCCGGCTTCGCTAGGTCGACAGTTGAGGCTTGCCGTAGACCTGGTCCGCGCGCTTCTCGAACGCCGCGGCGAAGCGCGAGAAGGCGGCGTCGAACATCGAGCCCATCAGGATCGCCAGCATCCGGCTCTTGAACTCGTAGTTCAGGAAGAAGCCGACATCGCATTCGGTCTCGGACTTCGGTTCAAAAGTCCAGCGGTTCTCCAGATTGCTGAACGGCCCGCGCAGATATTCGACCAGGATCTTCAGATTGGGCCGGTCGAGCGTCACCTTGCTGGTGAATGTCTCGCGCACCAGCTTGAAGGAGACCGTCATGTCGGCCACCACGATCTCGGTGCCGTCGTCCTTTGGCGTGCGCTGGCGGATCTTGAGCGCCTGGCACAGCGGCACGAATTCCGGATAGCGCTCGACGTCGGCGACCAGATCGAACATTTGCGGGGCGGAATGGTGGACCCGCCGCTTGCTGGAGAATCGAGGCATCAGTGGATACTTGTGAGGTTTCTTGCACGGTTTAGCGTGAGCGCGAGGCCCTTCAGATAGTCGTCCGCCTGCGCCCGGTGGGTGAAGCAGACCAGCGACTGATCAGGGCGCAAACCTTGGAAATATTCGATCAGCTTCGGCCGCTGCTGTTGGCGATAGGTCCAGACATAGCGGAAGAATTCAAGGTCGATCTTCTCCGGGCAACCCTCCGCCATCTCGGCGCGAACCCGGCCGTAGCTTCCGGCGATGCGCCGGAAAATCCCGAGCATGCAGGTCGATCGCGGCAAGTCGAACCAGATGATCGTATCGGAGAGCTGCCGGCGCAGCTCACCCGCACCGTTCCTGGTGTAGTTCCCGTCCATGATCCAGCGCGGCTCGCGCGCGGCCTCGGTCATGCGGCGCTGGAATTCGTCCCTGTTGGACTCGACCCAACCCGGCTTCCAGAACAGCGCATCGATCGACACGGTCGGGATGCCCGTGATCCCGGACAGCCGCCGGGCAAAGGTCGACTTGCCGGATCCCGACGATCCCATCACCAGAACGCGCTGCATTGGTCCAGTCCAAGGTTCGGTCGAGGCTCGATCGCGCAATGGCGCGCGCTGGCGCCGGCTCGCCGCCGTCTGCAATATCTAGCGACCGCGGGCCGTGCGCGCCGCCTGCAATTTGGCAAAGTCCTCGCCGGCATGATGCGACGAGCGCGTCAGCGGGCTCGCCGACACCATCAGGAAACCCTTGGTATAGGCGACGCGCTCGTAGCCGGCGAATTCGTCCGGGGTCACATAGCGCATCACGGCGTGATGCTTGCGGGTCGGCTGGAGATACTGGCCGATGGTCAGGAAATCGACCTCGGCCGAGCGCAGATCGTCCATCACCTGCAACACCTCGTGCCGCTCCTCGCCGAGGCCGACCATGATGCCGGACTTGGTGAAGATGGTCGGATCGATCTCCTTGACCCGCTGCAAGAGTCGGATCGAATGGAAATAGCGCGCACCGGGACGGACCGTCAGGTAGCGCGACGGCACGGTCTCCAGATTGTGGTTGAAGACGTCGGGCTTGGCCGCGACCACGCGCTCCAGCGCACCGTCCTTGCGCAGGAAGTCCGGCGTCAGGATCTCGATCGTGGTGGTCGGGCAGCGCGCGCGGATCGCGCGGATCACTTGCGCGAAATGCTCGGCTCCGCCATCGGCGAGGTCGTCACGGTCGACCGAGGTGATGACGACGTGGGCCAGTCCCAGCTTGGACACCGCCTCGGCGACGTGCTCGGGCTCATCGGCATCGAGCGCGCCGGGCATGCCGGTCTTGACGTTGCAGAACGCACAGGCGCGCGTGCAGGTGTCGCCCATGATCATGAAGGTGGCGTGCTTCTTGTCCCAGCACTCACCGATGTTGGGGCAACCCGCCTCCTCGCAAACCGTGACGAGGCCGTTCTCCTTCACGATCTTGCGCGTATCCGCATAGCCGCGGGTGTTCGGCGCACGAACCCGGATCCAGTCCGGCTTCGGCGGCGACACGGCGTCGGGCCGGTTCACCTTTTCAGGGTGACGCGGGCGGAGCTGGGTTGAGGAGATGGTGTCGACGATGGTGACCATAGGTGCCTGCAAGTCGCGAGAAACCATAGCTAATCGGTGTAGACGCGGCTCGCAACCCGCGCCGCGACCCTAGCAGATCAGCCCGGATATTGGCAGTGTTGCAGTCCGTTCCATGCCGATTCCCACCTCAAAATGGCTCAAAAACCGCGAACGACCCGTGCGACCGCGCCGCGCCTCGGCAAGGCGCTGAAACGCGGCTTCTTCGATCGCAGCGTCCTCGAGGTCGCGCCCGACCTGATCGGCGTGACCTTCCTGGTTGGTGACGTCGGCGGCATCATCACCGAGGTCGAGGCCTACCATCACACCGAACCGGCGGCCCACTCGTACAACGGCCCGACCCCGCGCAACCAGGTGATGTTCGGGCCGCCGGGCTTCTCTTATGTCTACCGCTCCTACGGCATCCATTGGTGCGTCAATTTCGTCTGCGAGGAAGCCGGCTCGGCCAGCGCGGTGCTGATCCGCGCGATCGAGCCGACCCACGGCCTCGCCGCGATGCGCCGGCGGCGCGGGATCGAGGATGAGCGCGCGCTGTGCTCGGGGCCGGGCAAGCTGTGCGAGGCGATGGGCATCACCATCGCCCATAGCGAATTGCCGCTCGACCGTCCCCCGATTGCACTGCATGCGCGGCTGGAGACGCCCGAGATCGTCACCGGGATCCGGATCGGCATCACCAAGGCCGTCGAGCTGCCGTGGCGCTACGGGCTGAGGGGATCGAAATTCCTCAGCAAGCGGTTCTGAGCGCCAAGATGTCGATGAGGAAGGCGTCCGCTACGACGCCTTCTTCAGCCGCTCGATCGCCTCGAGGATCTTGGCCCGGCGCTCCTGCGCCGCCGCGCGCTTTTCCTTCTCTTCCTCGACGAGCTCTTCCGGCGCGTTGGCGACGAACTTCTCGTTGGAGAGTTTCGCGTCGACCCGCTTGATGTCGGCGTCGGCCTTGCCGAGCTCCTTCTCCAGCCGGGCCCGTTCGGCGGCAAGATCGATCACGCCCTTCAGCGGTAGCGCGACGACTTCACCGCGCACCAGAAGCTGCACGGCGCCTTCCGGCGCGGCGTCCGCGAACGAGATGTCCGACAGTCGCGCGAGGCGCTTGATGGTGTCGTTCCAACGCTGCGCGCGATCCCGCGTCTCGTCGGATGTGGTCACGATCACCAGCGGCGTCAGCGTCGACGGCGGGATGTTCATCTCCGCCTTCACCGAGCGCATCGCGGTGACGAGATCGACCACCCAGCCGATCTCGGCCTCGGCCGCGGGATCGCTGAACTCATCGGCATCGAGCGCGGCAATGACCGGCGGAATGATCGGGTCGACCATTGGCCCTGCGGTCGCGATCGCCGCCAGCTGCTCGCCGGTGACGCCCGACTTGCGCGGCCAGGCCGCCAGCACCAGCAGGCCGTCGCGCTTCGCGGTCACCGCCCACAGCTCCTCGGTGATGAAGGGCATGAACGGATGCAGCAGCTTGAGGATCTCGTCACGCGCCCAGGCGATCATGGCGCGGGTCTCGGTCTTCGCCGCCCCCTCCTCGCCCATCAGCACCGGCTTGGCGAGCTCGAGATACCAGTCGCAGAACACGTTCCAGACGAAGCGGTAGATTGCGCCGGCCGCATCGTTGAAACGATGATCCTCGATCGTCTCGGTCACCTCGCGGGTAACGCGCGAGGTCTCGTGCGCGATCCAGCGATTCAGGGTTTCCTTGGCGGTCTTCGGATCGAAATCGTCCGGCTTCACGCAGCCGTTCATCTCGGCGAAGCGGCAGGCATTCCAGAACTTGGTCGCGAAATTGCGGTTGGTCTCGACCAGGTGCGGCGACATACGGATGTTATGGCCCTGCGCCGCCTCGCGGGTCAGCGCGAAACGCAGCGCGTCGGCGCCGTATTCGTCGATCACGCCGAGCGGGTCGATGACGTTGCCCTTCGACTTCGACATCTTGGAGCCCTTCTCGTCAAGGACGAGACGGTGGATGTAGACGGTCGAGAACGGCGCCTGCTTCGTGAAATGCAGACCCATCATCATCATCCGGGCGACCCAGAAGAAGATGATGTCGAAACCCGTAACGAGCGTATTGGTCGGGTAGTAGCGTTTCATCTCGGCCGTATCGTCCGGCCAGCCGAGCGTCGAGAACGGCCACAGCGCCGAGGAGAACCAGGTGTCCAGCACGTCCTCGTCGCGCGTGATGAAGCCCTCGCGCTTGGCAGGATCGGTGGCCATGTCGTGGCCCTGCTCCGGCGTGATGACCTCCTGCTCGACGTAGTAGCCGAGCGCGTTGCCGACGGCCTCTTCCTCGGTCTCGGCAACGAACACCTTGCCGTCGGGCCCGTACCACGCCGGAATCTGATGGCCCCACCAGAGCTGGCGCGAGATGCACCAGGGCTGGATGTTCTCCATCCACTCGAAATAGGTCTTTTCCCAGTTCTTCGGCACGAAGGTGGTCTCGCCCGAGCGCACCGCCGCCATCGCCGGCTGCGCCAGCGTATGGGCGTCAACGTACCACTGGTCGGTCAGATAGGGCTCGATCACGACGTCGGAGCGGTCGCCATGCGGCACCATGTGGGTGTTTGGCTCGATCCGCTCGAGGAAGCCGAACTCCTCCAGTCGTGCGACAATCTTCTTGCGCGCGGCGAAGCGCTCGATCTTGTCGAACTCGGCGGCGAACTCGTCGGCGCCAACAGGCAAATCGCGCAGATAATCCTCGTTGCCGGAAAGGCTGAGGCAGCCTTCCTGGTCGAGCACGCTGATCTGCGGCAGGCCGTGGCGCTTGCCGATCTCGAAGTCGTTGAAGTCGTGCGCCGGCGTCACCTTGACCGCGCCCGAGCCCTTTTCGGGATCGGAATAGTCGTCGGCGACGATCGGAATCCTGCGGCCGACCAGCGGCAGGATGGCATGCTTGCCGACCAGATCGGTATAGCGCTCGTCGTCGGGATGGACCGCGACCGCGGTGTCGCCGAGCATCGTCTCGGGACGTGTCGTCGCGACCACGATGAACGATTTGGGATCGTCGGGGCTGAAGCTGCGGCCCTCGATCGGATAGCGCAGGTACCAGAGATGGCCCTTGATTTCCCTCTGCACCACCTCGAGATCGGAGATCGCGGTGAGCAGCTTGGGGTCCCAGTTGACCAGCCGCTTGTCCTTGTAGATCAGCCCCTCGCGGTGCAACTCGACGAACACCTTGACGACGGCGCGCGACAGCCCCTCGTCCATGGTGAAGCGCTCGCGCGACCAGTCGCAGGACGCGCCAAGGCGCTTGAGCTGGTTGACGATGGTACCGCCGCTCTCGGCCTTCCACTGCCAGACCCGCTCGAGGAATTTGGCGCGGCCCATATCGCGCCGGCCCGGCTGCTGCCGTTCCATCAGTTGGCGCTCGACCACCATCTGGGTGGCGATGCCGGCGTGGTCGGTGCCGGGCTGCCACAGCACGTCGCGGCCGCGCATCCGCTCGAAGCGGCACAGGATGTCTTGCAGCGTGTTGTTGAGCGCGTGACCCATGTGTAGCGAGCCGGTTACGTTCGGCGGCGGGATCACGATGGTGAAAGGCGCGGCGTCCTTGCGTTCCGGCCGGCCGGCCTTGAACGCTCCGCTGTCCTCCCAGATCTGGGCCATCCGGTGCTCGATATCGGCGGGCTGGTAGTTTTTCTCGATCATGACAATGCGCTGTGGACCATGGGGAAAGGGTAGAAAGCCGCCGGAGCGCACCAAGTCAACCGGACTTGCGCGCAGTGACGGCGTTCGGAGCGTTTTAGAGCGAAGTGGACACCGGTTCGCGTGAAGAAAACGCGCCAAACCAGGGAACTGGAGTTTCGGTCCTGATCCTATCCGAACCGAAACTTTGGGGATTTGGGGGTGAATAAGGGCCGCCAAGGCCCTCGCGACCGGGGGAGCTAGCGCCCGCGGGATACCCGCTCGATCTCGGCCTTGACGATCCGCTCGACCAGACCCGGCAGATTGTCGTCCAGCCAGGACTTCAACATCGGCCGCAGCATCTCCTTGACCAGATCCTCCAGCGTCCGAGCATTGTTGCTCAGCACGGTGTTGGCCAACGAGTTGAAGGCGGATTCCACCGCCCGCATCGTGGTTCCCGATATGATCTGCTGCATCGGCTGCGCGGTCTCGATCGCCGGCGGCTCTCGAACCGGCTCCCGGACGGGTTCCTGGACCGGCGGGCGGCTTCGCGCCGAGGGATCCGTAAACTCGACGTCGTCCTGCGGCTCAACCTTGCGGAACGATGGCTTGGCGGCTTGCGCCGGTGCCGGATCCGGCAGCGCCATGTCGTCGGTAAGCTCGAACACGTCGGCTTCGGGCTGTGCCGGCCTGATCTCGGCCGCGGGCGTCGCCTCGTCGAGGCTGGCCAGCAGCGAGTCGATATCGTCCTGACTGTTGCTCGCGGCCGGCGCGGGCGCAGGCGGCGACGACTTCGGCGCAGGCGCGGCGGCCTTCGCGGCCGGGGGTGCTGCGGGCGGCGGGCTCTTCATCGCGGGCTTGGCTGCGGCTGGAGGTGACACCGGCTCAGCCTTCGGAGGCGCCGGTGGGGCGGCGGCAACAGCAGGCTTCTCTGCCGCGGCAGGCTTCGCCTCGTCGTCGGCGATGATGCGACGGATCGACGCCAGAATCTCCTCCATCGAGGGCTCTTGGACCTTCGCAGGTTGCGTCATCTCCGACTCCACATCGAAACTATTTTACATCAAGCCCGAGAGGATTCGCCGGTTCCGATGATGCGGGCGGAGATTTTCACGGCTCCCTGCCCGACTTGTCCCCAGATCAAGCCCACCCGCGGCCCAGTGCAAGCTTCGTGTCGCCCAATGCAGCGTGATCACAGGTGGCGTCGCACCTGTCGTCACGCAACGCCGGCTCGCCGCGAATCGCCTTGCTGCCCGACAAAACGGTATGTCAGGCCAATTATCGATTGCAAGCAAACGCGCTTGCTTGTGGTCCTGATTAACTCAGAACCACAAACAAGGCGCGACAGATGGTGATGAAGTGAATGCGTTTGGACGCGAAGCTGCTTAGCGGCCGTCAGGCGTGCGCACGCCGGCCCAGCTATCCCGAATCTGGTGGTAGTGCACGCTCGGATCGTAGACGTTGGTCTTCAGGCCCATCACCTGTGGCGACAGCCGGCCGATCGCGTTCAGCACGTTGTAGGACGCGACGACGCGGTCGTGCTGTGCGGTGACCAGCGCGTTGCGGGCGTTGACCAGCGCCTGCTGCGCGTTGAGCACGTCGAGCGTCGTGCGCTGACCGGCCTTGGCTTCCTCGCGGACGCCGTTCAAGGCGATTTCAGACGCGGTGACCTGCGCCTGCGCCGACGCCACCTGCGACTTGCCGGCGACCAGCTGGCCCCACGCGGTGACGACATTGGCACGGGCCTGATCGCGGGTCTGTTCCAGGACGAGGCGCTGCTGCGCCAGCGATTCCTTGGACTGCCGGATCAGCGAGTACTCCGCGCCGCCCTGATAGAGCGGCACCGACACCTGGACGTTCGCCGCTGCGTTGAACAGCCGGTTGACCGACAATTGCTGCTGGTAGCCTTCGGTCACCGTCGCCTGCAACGCAACCGTCGGAAGCAACGCCCCCTCGGCCACCTTGGTCTGCAGGAAGTTGACGTCGACGCCGTACATCGCGGCGGTGACGTTCGGGTTCTGGGTCAGCGCAAGCTCCACGGCTGCGGCCAGTGTCCCCGGCAGAAAGCGGTCGACCGGCGAACCCGGAGCAAGATTCTCCGGCTCGTTGCCGATGATGCGGCGGAAATTCGAGCGCGTCGTGGTGAGATTCGATTCGGCCGTCAGCTGCTGGGTGCGGCCGGCCGCAAGCTGCGCCTCGGACTGCGCGACGTCGGTGCGCGTCACTTCGCCCACATTGAAGCGATCCTGGGTCTGCTTCAGCGTCTGCTCAAGCACGCGGGTATTGCTGCGCTGAACCTCGACGATCGCGGCGTCGCGGAGATAGTCCATGTAGATCGTGGCCGCGCTCAGGATCACGGTCTGCTCGAGCACGCGCAAACCTTCGCGCGCGGACGAGACCTGGCTTTCGGCGGCACGGACCCGCTGCGGGGTCTGGGCGTTGAACAGCGACTGGTTGACCGTCAGCCCCGCACTGGCCGGATTTTGCGGGCTGTTGATCGCGGTCTTGGACCCCGTCAGCTCCTGGTCAGTGTACTGATACCCGGCACTTGCGGTCAGCGAGACCTTGGGGCGGTAACCCGAGAGTGCTTGCGGCACGTTTTCGTCGGTCGACCGCACCAACGCACGCTGTGCGTTCAGCTGGGGATTGTTTTGGTAGGACCGCACCAGTGCGGCCTCGATTGTATCGGCCAGAGCGGGCACCGGGCCCAACTCAGCCAGCAGAAGGACCGCAATAGCAGCCGCGGTGACAACCTTCACCCCACGCATCCCCGGTAATCCATTCATTTTTTAGTCGCCGTCTCCACAAGCACGAGAGTCCGGCGTCGCTTCAGACGAAGTGAGTCCGGCCTCACCTTAGTCCGCAGGTAAGGGCAACGGAACTACCCCGCAACGGAACATGGTGGAAACTCTTCACGTGGGGCAAACGGGCCACACTTCTGATTCAGAACGGGATTTTATCAACCGGTGCAGCGCGGTAGCGTCAGAAGACGAAGGCGGGAAGCTGTTCGAATCCAGGCAGCACGGGGGCCGTCGCATCGAACAATTCGCGATGTCCGAAATCCCCGTGTGAATGCGTCACGAGGGTGGCGCGCGGCGGCGGCGTCAGGCCGAACACCCCGACCAGCCGGCCTCCCTCCTTGAGCTGGCCGAACAGCCCGGTCGGGACAATCTCGGTTGCTCCATTGAGAACGATGACATCAAACGGTGCGCCGGTGGCATCCCCATCGGCAGCGGCTGCGGTCTTGACGGTCACATTCTGGATGCCGAGCTGGGCGACCGCGGCGGTCGCCTTGGCAACCAGCGTCGGATCGCTCTCGGTCGCGCTGACCTCGGCGGCGAAGCGCGCGACGACGGCCGCGGCGTAGCCGGTGGCGCAGCCGACCACCAGGACGCGGTCGGTGGCCTTGATCTCGGCGGCCTGCAGCATCCGCGCAAGCAGTGCCGGCGTGATCAGATAGCGCTTGGCCGTGCCGCCCTCGGTCACATCGAGATCGAGGTCGAGATAGGCCAGAGCCTGCTTGCTGGCCGGCACGAAGACCTCGCGCGGCACCGTCAGCATGGCTTCGAGAATTCGATCGTCGGTCACGTCGCTCGGACGCACCTGACCATCCACCATGTACTGGCGCGCGGTCGAAAAACCGGTCATTGGCGGGACCCTGCAAGTCGCGGCATTGCCGCTGGAGAAGCTAGAACAGGGCCATCTTTTGGAACAAGCTCCGCCAAAACGCAACACGGCGTTGGCGTGCAGAACGTGCCCGGCGGTACCGTCTACTCGATCGTGACGGCGAGCCGGCCGATCAGGCGTGCTACTTCATCGAGATGCTCGGAATCGTGTGCCTCGACGGCCTTGGCGAGGCGGCGGACGCACTCATCGTCGCTGATGTCGGGCGCATCATTGGGAACGAGCGTCGGCTGCGGCATCGACAGGTCGATCAGGTTAATCGCCATCAGAATCACCTCTCAACACCCGGCGAGAGCAGTCTCGATGGCTATTGAGTCGATTTGACGACGATTTTGGTCTGCATGTTGCGGACCACGTGCTTGTGATTGCCAATGGGAGGGATTGATGGGGCCAGCAGAGCTGGCTCCCCGGGCTGGATTCGAACCAGCGACCATTCGATTAACAGTCGAATGCTCTACCGCTGAGCTACCGAGGAATAAGCGAACATCCGTTCGCGAGCGGGCAGCGTATAACAAAGCCTTTCGGCCTTGCAAAGAACCAAATGGGCCTCCGCCGAAACTTTAGCGCGGGACGGTAAACCTCTGCATTGCAAGGGTTTGCCGGCATCCCAGGCGATATAGGCCCGTTCCGGATGTCCGGCTATTGCCGCGCCAGGCGCCCGGACATCCTGCCGGGCGCGGCCATTCCGCCGCGGCTGTGATTCTGGCTCGGGCGCCAGTCGCGCGCCCGAGATCATTGCGCGATGAACGAGGCGGCCTTGGTACCGGGGTCGCCAAGCAGCCCGGAGCCTTCCGCCATTTGGGATCAGCGTGCAGCGATGGCTGCGATGAACAACGCGGTCGCTGCAAGCGAGGCGACGGTCCGCACATGGTTCCAGAAGGTCCAGTCGGCCAGATAACGCGCCCAAAGCGGCGCGGCGGCGGCGCTCGCGGGGTCGGCTGCCGCGAGTTGATCGTTCAGCGGGACGTTGCAGATGATTGTGACGATGAACATGCCGACGACATAGACGATACCGCCGCCAATCATCGCTGCGGCGCCGGGCTCCTGCCATCGCAGTCCGCCGAGCACGATCAGCACGGCGCAGGACAGCGTGGTGCCGAGGAAGACCGGCATGAACGGCGAGCGGACAATGTCGCCATTGATAGCGTTCATCGCCGAGATGCCGGCGGCCTGATCGATCCGGCCGAGCGCGGTCATGACGAAGGCCGAGAATGCGAAATAGAGCCCGGCAAGCAGGCCGCAGCCGAGTGCGGAAAACCACAGCAGGCCCGAGGTCAGGATCTGGCGCATCGTTCCATCTCAAAATGCGAGTAGTACTCGTATTTGTAGAATGCGATAAACTCTCGTATTAATGACGTCAAGCCGGAATGCGGAGGAGCGCGATGGCAAGACGAAAGGCCGCACCGGCGGCGGGAGTGCCCCTGCCCGGGCTGGCACGGCTTGCCCCGGCGCAGCAGCGCAGCCGCGAGCGCTTCGAGCATATCCTGGCCTGCGCGACGGAGATCATGGCGGAAAGGGGCAGCGAGGCTCTCCGCATGAGCGACATCGTCACGCGCAGCGGCGTCGCATTCGGCTCGCTCTACCAGTATTTTCCGGACAAGGCCGCGATCATCGGCACGCTGGCGGAACGGCACAATGCGATCGGGCGTGAATGCGTCAGGCGTGATCTGGCCGCCGTGACGGCTGCGCGCGACCTGCATCCGGCGCTGTGCCGGATCGTCGACAGCTACTACGAGATGTTCATGCGCGAACCGGTGATGCGCGACATCTGGCAGGCGACGCAAGCCGACCGCGCCCTGCAAAAGCTCGACGCTGACGACATGGCCGCGCTCTCCGGCCTGCTGTCTGATGCGGTGAGACGGGTCGCACCCGATATGCCGGCGGCCACCCTCGCCATCTTCTCAGCGCTGACCATGACGCTGATCGCGGCCGCCGTGCGTCACGCGATCGCACTGCCGCCGAAGAAGGCGCGACAGGCGCTGGCTCAATTCAAGACCCTGCTGCCGTGCGACCTCGCCAAGCTGGCATGACTGCAATCGTACGGCCATCGGGAATTTGCTCGCGCGGAAACGATGAAGTCCGGGCGCGCCACCGTGCCGCCGGCGAGCGATCCGATGCAACGTTCGACCGGCAAAACCCGTGCGTGCTTGCCTTCATTGTCACGCCACCCTAAAATTCCCGCGTTAATTGATGGCTATCTATACTGCCGGGAATTCCGGGAAGAGTTTTTCGACAGATGTGATTTGTCTCACACGAGGTGCGGCCGGGCCGACCTAGGTTCCCGAACGGATCATTGATTTATTAACCAAACCGGGCGCCATCGTTCTTTTCCTAAAATTCGAACGAATCGCTCAATCCGGACCGAAGACAGTTTTGCGACCATTGCGCTCTCGAACCTCGGAGAGCGCGATGAGCGAAGTCGAATTTGATCTGCTGCTGGACGCCGTGCGAACGGCGATCGCGCCCATTGCCCAGGAGGATTTCGTGGCCCAACCCTCGCCTCGCATTCAGCCGCCGCCGCGCGCGGCCAATGACAACCAGGCGCCGTGGCCGCTGATTCCGTTTCCTGAAGGTTGGTACGCCGCGAGCTAATGCGGCTTCTCATTTGTTGGCTGCAAGCCATTGATGAGATGAGTGGAGGCCACGACCAGAATTGAACTGGTGTACACGGTTTTGCAGACCGTTGCGTAACCACTCCGCCACGTGGCCCCTTGCGGCGCATTTCATATACGCCCTCCGCCCGATAGGCAACCAAGGCGCAGAGCTAGCGCCGGCGCTTCCGGTAATCCTTCTTCTTCGGCTTTGGCGCCAATTCCGGCATTTTGGCCTGTACTTCGCGGAATCTTGCCAGCATCCGCTCGAAACTGTCCGTTAACGCTGTGGCGATGTCCGGTCGCTTCTCCAGCGCGGCCAGCAGGAGCGCGGCCGCCTCGATGGTGGACAAACCGTCGCGGCGCGGTTCCCGGCGCAGCTGGCCGTAGCGCGAAGGCCGTTTCGGTCCGAGAATCACCCGCTGGCACTTCAGCATCCAGGCATTGCGCCACCACAGCGCCTTGGCCTGGCTCCAGGTGCCATCGAGCAGCACGATGCCCTCGATATCGGCCAGGATGGCGCGCTGATGCGGCTCGAGCTCGCCCTTGCGGTTGATCGCGACGATCTCGGCATCGGTGTCGAGATCCTCGACCTTGGCCGAGCCGAGATAGAGCACCGCCCAGCGCGACGGGTCGGGCACCGGCCGGCCGAGCGCCTTCGACAGGCTCGGCCAGGACAGTCCGATCCGCACCACTGCGTCCTCGAAATGCCGCGCCAATAGCCGCGCGGTGCCGAGCGCCCTGTCCTGCTCCTGCGGATGGACCAGGATCAGCAGCTGGGTGCGGCTTTCGATCGGCGTGATGCTGTCGCAGATGCACAGCGGCAATGGCTTGCCGCAATGCGCGCAATCCTCCACCAGGTCGGTCTCGGCAACTGGGTCTGACATTCAACGGCTATACGTCGTGGACGGCCCCGTCCGCAACATCAATGCAGGACCAATCTGAGAACGCCGGAGAACGTGCCAATCATCGCGACGGCGGCGCCGAGCCACTTCAGTTTCTCCCGCCACGGCAAGTCCTTGAACTGGTCGATCAGGAGATAGATCACCGGTGTGGTGTAGAGGGTGAGGATCTGCGACACGAACAGGCCCCCGATGATGGTGATGCCGAGCGGCCGGCGCAGCTCGGTGCCGGGGCCGGTGGCAATGACCAGCGGGATGCCGGCGAACAGCGCCGCCATCGTCGTCATCAGGATCGGGCGGAAGCGTGCCCGGCAGGCCTCGAAGATCGCATCGCGCGACGCCAGGCCCTGATGCCGTTCGGCCTCGAGCGCGAAGTCGACCATCATGATGCCGTTCTTCTTGACGATGCCGATCAACAGGATGATGCCGACGAAGGCGATCACCGTCAGCGGCGTGTTGGTGATCTGGAGCGCGAGCAAGGCGCCGAGGCCGGCCGACGGCAGCGTCGAGATGATCGTGATCGGATGCGCCAGGCTCTCATAGAGCACGCCGAGCACGATATACATCGCGACCAGCGCGCCGAGGATCAAGAGCGGCTGCCGGCCGCTGGTCTTGTTGAAGTCGCCGGCATTGCCGTCGAAGCTGCCGCGAATGCCTTCGGGCATGTGCAACTCGTTGACCGCCTGCTGGATGTTGGTCGTCGCGACCTCGAGCGGCACATCCGGCAGCATGTTGAACGAGACGGTGGTCGAGGGGACGCCGCCGGAGTGAAACACCGCGAGCGCTGACAACCCCTTCTGATAATGCACCAGCGCCGACAGCGGCACCTGCACGTCGTTGGCACCGGCGACATAGATCCGCTCCAGGTTCGCGGGGTCACTCTGGAATTTCGGATCGATCTCGAGCACCACCATGTACTGGTTGCGCTGGGTGTAGACGATCGAGATCTGGCGCTGCGAGAAGGCGTTGTTGAGCGCGTTGTCGATGTCCTGCACACGGACGCCGAGGCTCGAGGCGGTCTTGCGGTCGATCACGAGATTGAGCTGCAGGCCGCCCGGATCGCGATCGGCGGAGATGTCGGTGATCCCCTCCACCGTCTCCATGCGCTTGGAGACGATCGGCGCCCATTTCTGCAACAGATCGAGATCGGTCGAGGACAGCGTGTACTGGTAGTCGGAATCGCTCTGCCGGCCGCCGGTGCGGATATCCTGCGCCGCGAACATGAACAGGCGGATGCCCGGCACCATGAACAGGTTGCGGCGCAGCCGGTCGATCACCTGCGTGGTCGACAGGCCGTCCCGCTGCTCCGGCGGCTTCAGGCTGATGAACATGAAGCCGCGGTTGGACGTGCTGCCACCGACCGACGAGCCGATGCCGGCGACCGCGGGATCGGCCATCACGATATCGGCGAGCCGCTGCTGCAACCCCAGCATCGCCTGGAACGAGATATCGGCGGAGGCGCGGGTCGAACCGATCACGAACCCGCTGTCGTCGGTCGGGAAATAGCCCTTCGGCGTCTTGACGTAGAGCACGACCGTCAGCGTGACGGTCGCGAAGAACACGATCAGCGTCAGGACGGGATAGCCGAGCACGATCCGCAGCGTCGCGGCATAGAACGCCACCACCCGCGACAGCGTGCCCTCGATGGCGCGGTCGTACCAGGTGGCGTGATCGGAGGTCGTCTCCTTGATGTAGTGCGCGCAGATCATCGGCGTGATCGTCAGCGACACCACGGTCGAGACCGCGATCGCGAACACCAGCGTCAGCGAGAACTCGCGCAGCAGCCGGCCGACGATCCCGTCCATGAAGATGAGTGGCGTGAAGGCTGCGATCAGCGACAGCGAGATCGACAGCACCGTGAAGCCGATCTGCTTGGCGCCCTCGACCGCGGCCGGATATGGCGCCATGCCCTGCTCGAGGTTGCGGTACATGTTCTCGATCATGACGATGGCATCGTCGACCACGAAACCGACCGAGATCGCGAGCGCCATCAGCGACAGATTGTCGATCGAGAAGCCGGCGAGCCACATCCCGGCGCAGGTGCCGGCCAGCGCCAGCGGCACCGAGACGCCGGCGGCGATCGTCGGCACGATCCGGCGCAGGAACACGAACACCACGACCATGACCAGCACGGCGGTCGCCAGCAGCGTGAACTGCATGTCCTCGACGCTGGCGCGGATGGTTCCGGTGCGGTCGACCAGGGTCGAGATCTCGACGCCGGCCGGGATCCACTTCTTCAGTTCCGGCAACAGTTTGCGAACGCCGTCGACGGTGTCGATGACGTTGGCGTCGCCCTGCTTGGTGATCTGGATCAGCACCGCCGGCTGCTTGTTGAACCAGGCGATCGAGCGCGAATTGCGCACGGAATCCTCGACTTCGGCGACGTCGGACAGCCGCACGAAATTGCCGTTCGAGCTCTTGATGACGATGTCGCGGAACTCGGCCGCGGTGCGCATCTGCTTGTTGATCGAGAGCGTCTCGCTCTGCCGGTCGCCGTTGAAGATGCCGACCGGGCCGAGCGGATTGGCGTTGATGATCGCAGTACGGACGTCGTCGGTCGCGATCCCGGCATTGGCCAGCGACACCGGATTGAGCGCGATCCGCACCGCCGGCTGGTCGGCGCCGCTGACCGTGACCTCGCCGACCCCCGGCACCTGCGAGATGCGCTGCGCCAGCACGGTGTCGGCGACGTCGTACATCGCGCTGGTCGAGATCGTCTTCGAGGTCAGCGCCAGCACGAACACCGGCGCCGCGGCCGGATTGGACTTGCGGAACTTGGGCAGCGACGGCAGATCGCTCGGCAGGTCGGCGAGCGAGGCGTTGATCGCGGCCTGCACGTCGCGCGCGGCGCGGTCGATGTCGCGGCCGATCGCGAACTGCACCTGGATGCTGGTCGAGCCGAGCGAGCTCGTCGAGGTGATCTGGTCGACGCCCGAGATGGTGCCGAGCTTGCGCTCAAGCGGCGCTGCAACGGTGGCGGCCATCACGGAAGGATCGGCGCCGGGCCGCGATGCCGACACCCGGATCATCGGGAAGTCGACATTGGGGACCGACGACACCGGCAGGAATCCGTAAGCCACGATGCCGACCAGGAACAGCCCGATCGCAAGCAAGGTGGTGCCCACCGGCCTGCGGATGAACGGTTCCGAGATCGAGATCACTGCATGCCCTCGGTGGCGCCTGCGACCGGCGGGCCGCCGGGACCCGGCTCCGGCACTGCCCGCTCGATCCGGCGATTGAGCCGGTCGAGTGCCAGATAGATCACGGGCGTGGTGTAAAGCGTCAGCAACTGGCTCAGCAGCAGGCCGCCGATGATCGAGATGCCGAGCGGGAAGCGCAGCTCGGCGCCCGTCCCGCTTTCGATCGCAAGCGGCAGCGCGCCGAATAGCGCCGCCAGCGTCGTCATCATGATCGGGCGGAAACGCAGCAGGCAGGCCTGCACGATCGCGTCATAGGACGACATGCCCTGATGCCGTTCGGCCTCGAGCGCGAAGTCGATCATCATGATCGCGTTCTTCTTGACGATGCCCATCAACAGGATGATGCCGATCAGGCCGATCACCGAGAGGTCCTGCCCGCACAACATCAGCGCCAGGATGGCGCCGACACCGGCCGAGGGCAGCGTCGACAGGATCGTGATCGGATGGATGTAGCTCTCATAGAGCACGCCGAGCACGATGTAGATCGTGATGATCGCGGCCAGGATCAGCCAGGGCTGGCCGGCCAGCGAGCGCGCGAACTCGGCGGCGTCGCCGGAATAGATGCCGACAATGCTGCCGGGCATCCCGATCCGTGTCTCGATCGCCTTCACCGCCTCGACCGCGTCGCCGAGCGCCTCGCCCGGCGCCAGGTTGAAGCTGAGCGAGACTGACGGGAATTGGGCCTGGTGCGAGATCGCGAGCGGCGCGGTGGTGCGGACCAGGGTTGCGACCGCCGACAGTGGCACCTGCGCGCCGTTGGCGCCGGGCAGATACAGCTTGTCGAGGACCGACGGGTCGCGCTGGTACATCGGCAGCGCCTCGAGCACGACGCGATACTGGTTGGCCTGGCCGTAGATCGTCGAGATCTGGCGCTGCGCGAAGGCGTCGTTCAGGGTGTCGGTGACACCCTGCAGATTGACGCCGAGTTGTCCCGCGCGCTGCCGGTTGATGTCGAGCGCCGCGCGCAAGCCGCCTTCCTGCGCCTCCGAGGAGACGTCGCGGAAGATCGGATCGCGCCGCATCTCGGCGACCAGCTTTTGCGCCCATTGGGTGACTTCGGCGGCGTCGGTCGCGGTCAGCGTGTACTGGTATTGCGAACGGCTCGACTGGGTCGAGATCTGCACGTCCTGCACCGGCTGGAAGTAGACGGTCATGCCGGGCACCGTCGCGATCTTCTGCTTGAGGCGCTCGATCACCTTGACGACGCCGTCGCGCCGCTCGTCGAGCGGCTTCAGTGTCAGCACCAGGCGGCCGACATTGGTGGTCGGATTGACCGAGCCCGAGCCGATCACCGAAACCACGCCGACCACGTCGGGATCGGCCTTGATGATGTCGGACACCGCGGCTTGCCGCCGTTGCATCTCGGCGAACGAGACGTCGGGACCGGCCTCGGTCACCGCCGTGATCGACGAGGTGTCCTGCAACGGCAGGAAGCCCTTCGGCGCCAGCACATACATGATCAGCGTCAGCGCGATGGTCGCAAACGTCACCAGCAGTGTCGCGCGCTGCCGCTGCAACACCCAGAGCAGCGTGCGATGGTAGAAAGCCACCATCCGGTCGATGAAGCGGCTGACCGCGGCCAGGCCCGGCACCGCCATCTCCTCGTGGATGTTCTTGAGCAGCCGCGAGCACATCATCGGCGTCAGCGTCAGCGAGACGATCGCCGAGGTCACGACCGCGATGGTCAGGGTCAGTGCGAATTCGCGGAACATGCGGCCGACCAGACCGGACATGAACAGCAGCGGGATGAACACCGCGATCAGCGACACCGTCAGCGAGATCACGGTGAAGCCGATTTCGCTGGCGCCCTTCAGCGAAGCCTCCATCACCGTCTCGCCCTCTTCCATATGGCGGACGATGTTCTCGATCATCACGATGGCGTCGTCGACCACGAAGCCGGTTCCGATGGTCAGCGCCATCAGCGACAGATTGTCGAGGCTGAAGCCGGCGAAATACATGATGCCGAAGCTCGTGATCAGCGACAGCGGCAGCGCGACGCCGGCGATCAGCGTCGCGCGCAGCGACCGCAGGAACAGCAGCACCACCAGCGTCACCAGCACGACGCTCAGGATCAGCGTGAACTGCACATCGCGGACCGAGGCGCGGATCGTCACGGTGCGGTCGGAGACGACGGTCAGCTTGACGCCGGCCGGCACCGCGCGTTGCAACCGCGGGATCTCGGCCCGGATCTGCTTGACGACGTCGATGACATTGGCGCCGGGCTGACGCTGGATGTCGATGATGACGGCCGGCGTGCCCTGATACCAGCCGCCGGTGCGATCGTTCTCCAGCCCGTCGACGATCTGCGCGACATCGCCAATCGTGACCGGTGAGCCGTTGCGATAGGCGATGATGATCGGCCGGTAGGCGTCGGCGGCCGCGATCTGGTCGTTCGCGGCGATGGTGTAGGACTGCTGGGCGCCGTCGAGCGATCCTTTCGGGCCCGACACGTTGGCCCCGGCGATCGCGTTGCGCAAATCCTCCATCGCGATGCCGTAGGCCGCAAGCCGGGCCAGATCGGCCTGCACGCGCACCGCCGGCTTCAATCCGCCGAGGATCGAGACCCGGCCGACGCCGGAAATCTGGCTCAGCCGTTGCCCGAGGATGGTGTCGGCGAGATCGCTCATCGCCCGCAGCGAGATCGTGTCCGAGGTCAGCGCCAGGGTCATGACCGGCGCGTCCGCCGGGTTCACCTTGGCGTAGACCGGTGGATAGGGCAGCGTCTTCGGCAGGATGCCGGCTGCGGCGTTGATCGCCGCCTGGACGTCCTGGGTGGCGCCGTCGATGTCGCGGTTGAGGTCGAATTGCAGCGAGATCTGGCTGACGCCGAACGAACTCGTCGAGTTCATCGACGACAGCGACGGGATTTGCCCGAGCTGCCGCTCCAGCGGCGCGGTGATCAGCGAAGCCACCACGTCGGGGCTGGCGCCGGGCAATTGGGTCGTCACCTGCACGGTCGGGAAATCGACCTGCGGCAGCGCCGACACCGGCAGCGCCCAATAGCCGAGCGCGCCGCCGATCATCAGCGCGATGCCGAGCAGCGAGGTGGCGATCGGCCGGCGGATGAACGGTTCGGAGACGCTCATGGCTGCGTGCTCGCTGTAAGGTCGGACATTACGAGGTCGGGATGCCGGTCATGGCTGCGCCTTCGGCGCGCTGCCCGACTGTTCGCCCCCCGCTGCCGGCGCCGGTCCGGTCTGTCCCTTCTGATCGCCATCGCCGTGCTCGTGCCGGCCGCGATGCTCGCCGTTCTTGCCCTGCCAGTCCCTCTTGCCGTCCTTGCCCTGAGCTTCGCCCGACGCCGCCCCTTGCCCTGTCGCTTGCCCTGCCCCTTGGCCGCCGCGCTTGCCGTCCGGATTGCGGCTGCGCTTGCGCGGCGCCAGATCGGCAGTCGGTGCACCGTCGTCCGTGCCGACCACGACCTTCGAGCCGTCGGCGAGGTTGGCAAAGCCGGTCGTCACGACGCGGTCCGACGTGGTCAGGCCGCTCGCAATGACGGCCTCGTGCTCGTTCTGCTGCGTCACCGTGACCGGCTTGGCGGTGACGACGTTACCCTCGCCGATCACGTAGCTGAACGTGCCGGCGGGACCGCGCTGCACCGCCGAGGTCGGCACCACGATGGCGTGCGGCAGGGTCTCGACCTTGAGGCGGACATTGACGAACTGGCCCGGCCACAGCTGGTAGCTGGCATTGGGGAATTCGGCCTTCAGCTTCAGCGTGCCGGTGGTCGGGTCGACCTGGTTGTCGATGCCGGTCAGCTTGCCGGTGTCGATCACGGTAACGCCGTCATTGCCGAACACATCGACCGCAAGCGCCCCCTTCGCCGCCGCCGCGTTCACCCGCATGATCTGCTGCTGCGGCAGGCTGAACCACACCGCGATCGGTTGCAGTTGGGTCAGGATCACGAGCCCGGTGGTGTCGGAGGCGTGGATGATATTGCCCTGGTCGACCTGACGCAGGCCGGCGCGCCCGGCAATCGGCGCGACGATCTTGGTGTAGCCGAGCGTCGCTGCGGCATTGTCGATCGCGGCCTGGTCGGCCTTGATCAGCGCCTCCTGCTGCGCGACCAGCGCGCGCTGCGTGTCGGCCTGCTGCTTGGAGCCGGCATTGCTGGCGGCGAGCTGCTCGTAGCGCGCGAGGTCGAGCTTCTGGTTGGTGAGCAGGGCGACGTCCTGGGCCTTCTTGGCGACGGCCTGGTCGTATTGCGCCTGATAGATCACGGGGTCGATCTCGCCCAGCACGTCGTCCTTCTTGACGTCCTGGCCCTCGACGAAATTCACCTTGAGCAGCTTGCCGTCGACCTGCGAGCGCACGGTGACCGTGTTCAGCGCCTTCACCGAACCGACGCCGTCGAGATAGACCGGCACATCAGCGACGTGCGGTGTCGCCGCCAGCACCGGCACCGGCAGATCAGGCCGCGCGCCTGCGCCGCGGCCGCCGCCACCGCCCTGCTTGGGCTGGAAAGCGAGCCAACCGAGATAGCCGAGCCCGCCCAGGATCACGAGCGTCACGATCAGCGACACCATGCGCCCGAGCAGGCGCGAGAGCAGGCTCCGCTTGCGCGGCGCGGCGTTTGTCCCGTCGTCCTTTGCATCGGGCTTAAAGAGCATTGACCGGTCTTTCCACCTTCGGTTCCCAGCCGCCGCCCAGGGCCTGATACAGGGTCACGACTGCCAATATCCGGGCAAGCTGGGCCTGGGAATACGCATCTTCCGCCTGGAACAGGGTCAGCTGCGTGTTTAGCACGGTTACGATGTCGGCGGTGCCGGCCTTGAGCTGCTGCTCGGCGAGATCGAAGGCGCGTCGCGACGACGACAGCACGTCACGCTGCAATTGCAGCTTCCGCGTGGTCTCGCGGATCGCGACCAGCGCATTGTCGACATCGGTGAACGACTGGACGACCGTCTTGCGATAGGTTTGCAGCAGTTCGTCCTGCTTGGCCTGATTGTATTCGAAATTGCCGAGGATCCGGCCGCCGTCGAAGATCGGCTGGGTCAGGCCGCCGACCAGGCTGAAAAAGGCCGCGTGCGGCTGGAATAGCGAGACCAGGGCCTGGCTCTGGTAGCCGCCCTGCCCGGTCAGCTGGATGCTCGGGAAGAATTGCGCCCGCGCGCTGCCGACATTGGCCGTGGCGGAAGCGAGCTGCGCCTCCTGCCGGCGGATGTCGGGGCGCTGGGTCAGCAATTCGGACGGCAGTCCCGGCGTGACGCGCGGGATGGCAACCGAATTGAGCGAGCCGCCGGCGATGCGCACGCTTTCGGGCGGCCGCGACACCAGCACCGCGAGCGCGTTGATATTCTGGTCGAGCGTCTGCCGCAGCGGCGGCACCAGCGCGCGCTGATTGGCGAGCACGCTCTCCTGCTGCGCGACGTCGAGATCGGAGCCGGTGCCGGCCTTGAAGCGGTCCCGGATCGCATTGAGGATGCGCTCGGCGCTGGCGATGTTGCGCTGCGCAGTGCGCAGCCGGTCCTGCGACGCCAGCACCGTGAAATAGGCGTTGGCGACGCTCACCAGCGTGGTCAGCGCCACCACTTCGCGGTCGAACCGGTTGGCAACCGAGGTCTCCTCCGCCGCCTGCAAGGCATCGCGGTTCTGGCCCCAGAAATCGAGCTGATAGCTGGCGCTCAGCGACGCACTGTAGTTGACCACCTCGCGGCCGCCGATCGAGAGGCCGCTGGCGCTCGACCCCGACGTGCGTGAATAGTTTTCCGATCCGTTGAGGTTGACGCTCGGCAACAGCGCCGCGCCGGCCTGGCGCGCCAGCGCATCGGCCTGGCGAAACCGCGCCACCGCGGCCGCAATGTCGAGATTGACGGTCTGCGCCTCCTCCATCAGCTGCGTCAGCTCCTTGGAACGGAAGCCGCGCCACCAGTCGAGCGTCGGAAGCGCGTCACCAGGCTGCTCGAGCCGCGCGGCCTTGTAGCCCTGCGGCACGTCGAGCGCAGGATCGGGGATGTCCTGGGTCAGGATACAGCCAGTGCAGCCCGCGATCAGGCCAAGGGCTATCATCGACCGCCCTGCGAGCCGTCGCGCGCGGCCGGCGAGGCCGAACCGGGCCCCAGGCACCGTCACGGATGCGCGCTGGGTCACACCCGTTCTCCGTCGAAGCCAGACTCCGGCCGCGGCGCACGAATGTCGCGTTCAGCGATAGCCTGGGTGACGTTCACGGGTGATGCTTTCAATAGAACCTGCCTGTCTCACCCTACCCTCGGGACGATGGGGCGGACAGCCCTCTCACGACTGCGCGACGTCGCACCCGAAGTGATTCGCTGCCAGCCCGAAAGCCGACTTTTCCCTATTTTTAAGCGATTTCCGTGCGTTTCGGCCCCATGCCGGAAGTCACTCATCTTACGAAGATTTCATGGGGATTTCTCCGCGCTGTTGCGCCGAATCCGCAACTTCTGGCGCCCACCCGATGCCGGGATGATCCAGACGCTGCGATCCGTCGTTACTTCCAAGGAGAGTTGCCTGTTGCGGCCGCTAACGGCGTTCAACCTTCGGGACCCGACATGACGTATCTGTACGCCTACCTGTCGACATTGATCGTCTTCGTGGCCTGCGACATGGTCTGGCTTGGAACGATGGCGAGCCGACTGTATCGTCCGACACTCGGAGACATCCTCTCGGCCGAGGTCAACCTGCCTCCGGCGATCGTCTTCTATCTGATCTACCCGCTCGGGCTCGTGGTGTTTGCCGTGCTCCCTGCGCTGAAGTCGGCGAGCCTGGGCTCGGCGGCGCTCTACGGCGCACTGCTCGGCTTCTTCAGCTACATGACCTATGATTTGACCAACCAGGCGACACTGCGGAACTGGACCGTTCAGCTCACGCTGCTCGATGTCGGTTGGGGAACGCTGCTTGGTGCGATATCCGCGACGGCGGCGTACCTCGTGACGGCAAGGCTAGTGGCCTGATTTCAGCCTTGGAAATGGAAAGAACGGCCGGGTTCTCTCCTGCACCTCGCGAAAGAGCTGGCCGCGCGAGCGCAGCATGTGCTGTTCGAGCGGCGGGACGCCGGACACATGGACCAGCACCCAGTACATGCAGATCGGCGCCAGCAACGTGACCCAGCCTGCCGGATACGAGGCGTCGATCGCGATCAGCGGGTAAGCCAGCCAGCACAGCCATTCGAAGAAATAGTTCGGATGACGCGACCACTTCCAGAACCCGGCCTCGCAGACCCGATCTCGATTGGCGGGATCCGACCGGAATCTGCGCAGCTGCCAGTCGGACAACGCTTCGCCAATCAGGGCAGTCAGCAGCAACAGCGCACCGAGCAGATCCACGAAGCCAAGCCCGGGGCGCGGATTGTGCGCGGCCACCGCTGCCGAAACCGCCAGGATCAATCCAACGGCTGCCTGCGCCTGCAATTGCAGAAACATCCGCCTGTCGGCCGTAGCACCCCATTGATCGATCAGGTCGCGGTAGCGCGGATCGTCGCCGGATCTCCAGGTTCGCAGCAACAGATGACCGCCGAGCCGGAACGACCAGATCGCGACCAGCAGCGCAACCATAACCTGCCGTAAGCTGACCGCCCCGCCATCCGGGACCGGGACAAGGCTGGCCAGACAAGCAACCAGGCCGGTGCCGAATGTCCAGCAAACATCGATCCACCCGGTGGCCCCGGTCCGTCGCTGAATGGACCAGGCGGTCGCCATGACCGCGGACAACGCCAGCGCCATGACGATGAATTGGATGATCAGCGGGTGCGGGCTCATGGAGCAACCTTCCGTGCGCAGCCGTCACATGCGGATCAACGGTTGCAACAAGCGGCCGATCACTCCGTTGAGCTTCAGATCTCCCTGCATTGCGACCAGACAGATGCAGTCGTCCGTCGAGTCGATCCTGATATCGTGATCCACCGCGCCGTCGCCGAAATCGAAATCTCCGGGCCCGAAACGGCCGCCGGCGTGAACGAAGCTTCCTGACAGCACGCAGGTCATCTCGAAGCCGGTATGCGTGTGCTCGATCATCCTGGTCCCGGGGCTGGACCTCAGCAGAAACACGCGCGTCTCGCTCGGTTCGGGCAGCCGGATCGGCCGCAAATGCACCTTCGGCGCAATCCATCGCCAAGAACTGTCGGGATAGCTGTCCAGAAAGCCCGGCAAGCCTGGTACGTCGTGGAACGCCTGCCCCCTGCGCCGCGCAGCAACGGAAGTCTCCCGGCTCTCGTTCAGCCTGCGCTCCAACGCCTCGAACGACCCGTCCGACATCGCGGCCGGCGGCAGTGCAGCCAGCACGGTGCCGCCAACATGCTCCATCGCCCGTACCGCTGCGCGGCAGCTGGCACAGCCGACCAAATGGGTGGCAACCGCAATGTGCTGGCCAAGATCGAGCGCCCCTGCGGCAAACGCCGCCAGCAGCTCGTCCGGGGGATGATGATGGACGGTCATGAGAAATCATCCAGTAGGCTGCGCAGCCGGGCCATCGCCAGCCGCAGCCGCGATTTGACGGTGCCGAGCGGGATATCCAGCACCTTCGCGATCTCCGCGTGGGCCGTTTCGTGAAAGAACGAGAGCTCGATCACCCGCATCTGCTCGTCCGGCAACACCGACAGTGCATCGCGGACACGCGCCTCGATCTGAGATGCCACGACCCCGGCGTCGGGCAACGGCCCCTCATCGTGCTGAAACTCAAGCTCCGCTTCGGACGTATCGCTGGTTGGAGTTCGTTTCTGGCGACGGAGCGCGTCAATGCGCAGGTTTCGCGCGATCGTGAAAATCCAGGCTGCGGCACCGCTGCTGCCGGGATCGAACAGAGCGGCCTTCGACCACACCAGGACCAACGCCTCCTGCGCCAGCTCATCGGCAAGCTGCTCACTCGCACCGGAGCGCTGCATGAGCGTCTTGATGCGCGGTGCAAAATATCGAAACAGCGCCGCGAAAGCCTCGCGATCTCCGCGAACCGCGACGGCTTCGATCAGCCGGGCCCACCGGGCGGCGTCCGACGTCTCATTGTCGGGAGTTTCACTCAACATGCCGCGCGGGCACTCCCTGTCGTTAACGGCTCTGCGACCGCAGTACCGGATCGCGCCCGGCCTGGCCAGAGCGATACCTCCGGAGATATGTCGTGCGGCAGCTGCCATGCAACAGGAACGCTATCCATCCGCGGTTGGATCACCGCGGGTGATCCAACCCTCAAGACCAGTCGTTTCCATCCATGACGCCGTCCGCGCCGTGGACCGGCGCACGGATCGGATCAGAGAGGGATAGTCGTTGAGGACCGACGACAGATTGAACATCGCCGTGGTCGGAACCGGCATCTCCGGCCTGTCTGCTGCCTGGCTGCTTGGCCAGCGGCACGATGTGACCGTCTACGAGAAATCCGATCGGATCGGCGGGCATTCCAACACCGTGACCGCATTGCTTGGCGGCGAGCGCGTCGCCGTGGACACCGGCTTCATCGTGTTCAACCGGAAGACCTACCCCAACCTTGCCGCCCTGTTCCGACATCTCCAGGTTCCTACGCAGGCATCGGAGATGTCGCTCTCGGTTTCCCTTGACGAGGGCGATCTGGAATATTCCGGGACCGGTCTTTCGGGGCTGCTGGCCCAGCACGGCAACCTGCTGCGTCCGCGCTTCTGGTCGATGCTGCGCGACCTCGTCCGGTTCTACGATCGCGCGACACGCGATGCTGCGCTGCTCGCTGACGAGACGATCAGCCTCGGCGCATATCTTGCGCAAGGCGGCTATGGTTCAGCCTTCCGCGACGATCATCTGCTGCCGATGGCAAGCGCCATCTGGTCGGCACCTCCCGATGAAATTCTCGCCTTTCCCGCGGCGACCTTCATTCGCTTCCACCACAATCACGGCCTGCTCCAGTTGACCGGCCGGCCACCATGGGAAACCGTGACCGGCGGCAGCCGCTCCTATGTGCAACGGCTGGTCCGGCCGTTTGCAGACCGGATCAGGCTCGGCTGCGGCGTGGTTAGGATACGACGGTCGGCACACGGCGTGACGGTGACCGACATTCGCGGCGAGACGCGATCATACGATCACGTCGTCCTGGCAACGCACGCGAACGAGGCGCTGTCGGTGATCGGTGACCCCACGCCAGACGAAACCAGACTGCTCGGTGCGTTCCGCTATAGCCGCAACCTGGCCGTCCTCCACTCCGATCCAGCGTTCATGCCGCGGCGTCGCCTGGCCTGGTCGAGCTGGAATTATGTCGGTTCGCGCGACCATCAAGGCGCGCCGGTCGGCGTGACCTATTGGATGAACCGGCTACAGGGTATCCCCAAGCATTTGCCGCTGTTCGTCACGCTCAATCCCGCCCGTCCACCGCGCGCGGACACGTTGCATCAGACCGAGGTCTACGAGCACCCGATCTTCGATGCGGCCGCGATCGCCGCGCAACGTCGGCTGTGGTCGCTGCAAGGCGACGGCAATGTCTGGTTCTGCGGCGCGCATTTCGGCGCCGGCTTCCACGAAGACGGGTTGCAATCGGGGCTGGCGGTGGCCGAGCAACTTGGCGGCGTACGCAGGCCGTGGACCGTGCCGAACGAATCCGGACGCATCGTGCTCGGCGCGAACGCCAGATCCTTGCCTGAGCCGGAGCTGCAATCATGATGCAGCGCTCCTGCCTCTATCGCGGCAGCGTGATGCACCGGCGGCTGCGACCGACAATGCACCGCTTTCGCTACCGCGCGTTCTGGCTGCTGCTCGATCTCGACGAGCTTCCGGCGCTCGTCTCGCGGCTGCGCCTGTTCTCGCACAACCGGTTCAACCTGTTTGCGCTGTACGACAGCGATCATGGTGACGGCAGCGCAACGCCGCTTCGTGCCCAGATCGAACGATCGCTCGGGCAAGCCGGGATCGATCTGGCCGGCGGACCGATCCGATTGTTCTGCATGCCGCGGACACTCGGCTACAGCTTCAATCCCCTCAGCCTCTATTTCTGTTACCGGGACTCGGGCCAACTCGCGGCCGTCGTCTATCAGGTTCACAACACGTTCGGCGAACGCCACGCCTACGTCGCCGCGGTCGAGAACGGCGCGGTGAGCATCCGGCACGACTGCAACAAGACCTTCTACGTTTCGCCGTTCATGTCCATGAATCAGGCCTATCATTTCCGCCTGAACCGACCGCACCGGCGTTTCGCGCTCGGCATCAATGCGAGCGAGGGTGGCGACACGATGCTCAGCGCGTGCCTTGCCGCCTCACGGCAGGCATTGAGCGACCGGAGCCTGTTGCGCAGCTTCCTCGGGATTCCGCTGGTGACGGCCAAGGTCATCCTCGCGATCCATTGGGAGGCGGCCAGACTTTGGCTGAAGGGCATCCGCATTCGCGAACGCCCGAAGCCATCCGCGAACGGTATCACGGTCGCTGCCAGATCACCCGAGCAACGGACGAATTTGCATGCGCACTAATCATCAGCACGCCGCGCCGGGCTGGATGCCCATCGAATGGCCGCCAGTACTGCGCGCGACGATTGGCGTGCTGCTGCGGCGGATGCTCCGCCGGATCGATTGCGGAGAGATTCTCGTGCAATTGCCCGGTGGACGCGGTGTTGCGATCTCCGGCTCGCGTGGCGGAGAACCGGTCCATATCAGGATTCACAGCTGGAAGTGCCTGCTGCGGCTGCTTGCCCACGGCGATCTGGGCTTTGCCGAAGGCTATCTTGCCGGCGAATGGTCGACGCCCAACATGCACGCGTTCCTGAACGCGGCGGCGCCGCGCTCGCCCCACGAAGCTTCGTTCGAGCGGCTGAAGCCGCCGCAGCCCCTCACCTGGCTTCGCCACGCCCTGCTCAATCGCAACACCAGGCGCGGCAGCCGTCGCAACATCCGCGCCCATTACGATCTCGGCAACGATTTCTACCGGCTCTGGCTCGATCCGAGCATGACCTATTCATCCGGAATCTACGCCTTGCCACGCCAGACACTCGCCCAGGCCCAGCAGACCAAGCTCGATCGGATCACCGAGCTGCTCGATCTCGACGGCGGCGAGAGGGTCCTCGAAATCGGTTGCGGCTGGGGCGCGCTCGCACGACACCTGATCGAACGCCACCGCTGTCACGTCACCGGATTGACCCTGTCGACCGAGCAGCTCGGCTACGCGCGCGAGCAACTGGCCGCGCACCGGCTTGCCGACAGATCCGATCTGCGGCTCGAGGATTATCGGGACACCGAAGGCAGCTACGACCGGGTCGTCTCGATCGAGATGTTGGAAGCGGTTGGCGAAGCCTATTGGCCGCTGTTCTTCGACAAGCTACGCGAGCGGCTCAATGTCGGCGGCATCGCGGTGTTGCAGGTCATTACCATCGACGAGCGTCGCTTCGACAACTATCGCAGGCGGCCGGAATTCATCCAGCGCCATATCTTTCCCGGCGGGATGCTGCCGACCGTCGGCATCATCAGGCGGCTGGTGGGCAATTCCGGATTGCGGCTGGCTTCGACCGAGTTCTTCGCCGACAGCTATGCACGAACGCTGGCCGATTGGCACGACCGTTTCCTCGACGCCTGGCCGTCGATCGAAGCCCTCGGCTTCGATCTCAGGTTCAAGCGAATGTGGGAGTACTATTTGGCCTATTGCAGGCTGGGCTTTGAAATCGGCGCCCTCAATGTGGGGCTGTACAAGATCGAACGATCATCCTGAATTGAATCCACACCGCGGATCCAGCGCGGCGTGACGATTTGCAGCAAGATTCGGCCGGATCACCGGCATTCCCTAGAACGATCGTTCGAGGGGGCGCGGTCACCAACCGGGCACAGCTCGCCACACGAAATTCGCCGCACTGCAAAAGGCTTCCCCTTTTGCCATCGGCACACTAGTTTCCGGCCAGGGCAAAACACGGACCGGCAAAAGATTACCCCCGACATGGCATTCAACAAAGACGTCATCCAAGCGATCGGCAACACGCCGCTGATCAAACTGAAGCGCGCATCCGAACTGACCGGCTGCACCATTCTCGGCAAGGCCGAATTCATGAATCCGGGCCAGTCGGTGAAGGATCGCGCCGGCAAATGGATGATCCTGGAGGCCGAGAAGCGCGGCGCGCTGAAGCCGGGTGGCCTGGTGGTCGAGTCGACCGCGGGCAATACCGGGATCGGACTTGCGGTCGTGGCGAGCGCCCGCGGCTATCGCACCATCATCGTGATCCCCGAGACCCAGAGCCAGGAGAAGAAGGACTTCCTGCGGCTGTGCGGCGCCGAGCTGGTGGAGGCGCCGGCTCTGCCGTTCTCCAATCCGAACAACTACCAGCATCTCGGCAGACGGCTGGCCGACCGGCTGCGCAAGACCGAGCCGAACGGCGTGCTGTTCGCCGACCAGTGGAACAACCTCGACAACGCCAAGGCGCATTACGAGTCGACCGGGCCCGAGATATGGGAGCAGACCGGCGGCAAGATCGACGGCTTCATCTGCTCGGTCGGCACCGGCGGCACGCTGGCCGGCACCAGCCGCTATCTGAAAGAGAAGAACCCGAACATCGTGAACGCCTGCGCCGACCCGCATGGCTTTGCGATGTACGAACTGTTCCGGAACGGCGAACCCAAGATGACCCCGGGCAACTCGATCACCGAAGGCATCGGCCTCGGCCGCGTCACGCCGGTGGTCGAGACCGCGAAGGTCGACACGGCGTTCCTGATCTCCGACGAGGACGCGGTGTCGGTGATCTACGATCTGGTCCAGCACGAGGGCCTGTGCCTCGGCGGCTCGACCGGCGTCAACATCGCGGGCGCAATCCAGCTCGCCAAGCAGCTCGGTCCCGGCAAGACCATCGTCACGATCCTGGCCGATTCCGGCAGCCGCTATCTGTCGAAGCTGTTCAATCCTGAGTTCATGCGCTCGAAGAACCTGCCGGTACCGGAATGGCTCGAGAAGCGCAGCAAGATCGAGCTGCCATTCGAATGAAAGGGCGAATGGCGAATGGTGAGTCGCGAATAGAAGAATCCCTATTCGCCATTCGCCACTTCCTATTCGCTCACCTCAAAATCTGGCTCAGGAACAGCTTCGTCCGCGCGTGCTGCGGGTTGGCGAAGAATTCCTGCGGCGTGTTCGATTCAATGATCTGGCCGGCATCCATGAACACGACGCGGTTGGCGACCTCGCGGGCAAAGCCCATTTCATGGGTCACGACCAGCATGGTCATGCCTTCCTTGGCGAGGTCGACCATGGTGTCGAGCACCTCCTTGACCATTTCCGGGTCGAGCGCCGAGGTCGGCTCGTCGAACAGCATCACCTTCGGGTTCATGGTCAGTGCGCGGGCGATCGCGACGCGCTGCTGCTGACCGCCCGACATCTGGCCGGGAAACTTGTTGGCCTGGTGCGGGATCTTGACCCGCTCCAGGAACTTCATCGCAGTTGCCTCGGCATCCTTCTTCGGGATGTTGCGCACCCAGATCGGCGCCAGCGTGCAATTGTCGAGCACCGTGAGATGCGGGAACAAGTTGAAGCTCTGGAACACCATGCCGACCTCGCGGCGAACCTCGTCGACGCGGCGCAGGTTCGGGCCAAGCTCGATGCCGTCGACCACGATCTCGCCCTCCTGGAATTCCTCCAGCGCGTTGATGCAGCGGATCAGCGTCGACTTGCCCGAGCCGGACGGGCCGCAGATCACGATCCGCTCGCCCTTGCCGACCTCAAGATTGATGTCGCGCAACACGTGGAAGTCGCCGTACCATTTGTTGAGCGTGGAAATGTTGACGATCGGGGCTGTGGACATGGTGACCTTGTTCAGTGGCGGCGATGAGCGTTGAGCCGGTTTTCGACGAACAGCGAGTAGCGCGACATTCCAAAGCAGAACACGAAGTAGATCATTCCGGCAAAAGCGAAGCCGGTGAAGGCCGTGGTCGGCGTCGACCAGTTCGGGTCCGAGAACGACGCCCGCAGCGAACCCAACAGATCGAACAACGCCACGATCGACACCAGCGACGTATCCTTGAACAGCGAGATGAAGCTGTTGACGATGCCGGGAATGACATAGCGCAGCGCCTGCGGTAGCACGATCAGTGACGTCGTCTTCCACCAGGACAGGCCGAGCGCCGACGCGGCCTCCGCCTGCCCGCGCGCCACCGCGGCGAGCCCGCCCCTGATCACCTCGGCCATATAGGCGCCGGTAAAGATCGCCACGCCGATCAGGGCGCGCAACAGGCCGTCGACGGCGAAATTGCCCGGCACGAACAGCGGCAGCATGTAGGTCGCGAAGAACAGCACCGTGATCAACGGCACGCCGCGCCAGAACTCGATGAAGGCGATCGAGAAGATCCGGATCAGCGGGATGGTCGAGCGGCGGCCGAGCGCGAGCGCGATCCCGATCGGCATCGAGGCGACGATGCCGGTGATCGCGATCACCAGCGTCACCAGGAGGCCGCCCCACAGCCGCGTGTCGACGATCGGAAAACCGCCGCGATCGAGCCCCATCAGCTTGATGCCGATTGCCATTCCGGCAAACGTCAGCACGCTGCCGACCAGCGCCCTGCGGCCGGTCCGCACACCGCCTCCGAGCACAAACAGCACGGCGGTGACGATCACGGTGGTGAGAAGGAAATCGCCCCAGACCGGCAGTGACGAGAGCTGTAACTGATCGCGCAGCCAGGTCAGCGGAAAGATCAGCCAATGGATCAGCAACCCGACCAGGACGAGCAGCTTGCCGATGACCCACAGCAGCGGCGCGATCGGCGAATTCTTGCTGAGATTGACCAGCAGGTCGCCGGCGCCGCCGATGCTTTGCTCAAACAGTTGCAACAGGCCTGCGGTCCAGCTCACGCCGAAGCCCGCGATGCCGCCGCCATGCAACAGGAAGAACGCCACCACCGGGAACGCGAAGAAGAACAGGCCCGAATTGAGGCCCTTCGCCGGCAGGCGCGGCAGCAGCAGCGGCAGCAACAGCGCGGCACCGAGCCCATAGGTCAGGTTGACGCGCCAGCGCTGGGCTTCCGGATAGAAGCCATAGATCAACTGCGTCAACTTGGCCTGAATATAGGGCCAGCAGGCGCCGACCTGGTGCCCGGCCTGTTCGGCGAGGCACGCGGTACGATCCTTGCCGGTCCACACCGCGTCAACCAGCAGGAATTTGACCGCCGGGATCACGATGTACCCAGCCAGCAAGAGCCCGACGATCGTGAGCAGAATATTGCCCGGCGAATTCAACAGCCGCGTTCGCAGGAAGCCGATGAAGCCGGTGCTCTTCGCCGGCGCCGCGCGTTCGGCGACCAGGTCCTGCCGGACAAACGAGGCTGAAATATCGGTCATGCCGTCATGCTCCGGTTGATGCGCCAGCCATAGGCGCTCATCAGCGCGCTGGTCGTCAGCGAGAGCAGCAGGTAGACGCCCATCGTCATGGCGATGATCTCGATCGCCTGCCCGGTCTGGCTGATCGCGGTGCCGGCGAACACCGAGACCAGATCCGGATAGCCGATGGCCACCGCCAGCGACGAGTTCTTGGTGAGATTGAGGTACTGGCTGGTCAGCGGCGGCACGATGACCCGCATCGCCTGCGGCACCACGATCAGCCGCAGCGTCGCAGCGCGGCTCAGGCCGAGCGACGCGCCCGCCTCCATCTGTCCCTTGTGCACTGACATGACGCCGGCGCGGACGATCTCGGCGATGAATGCCCCCGTGTAGGTCGACAACGCGACCGTCAACGCAACGAATTCGGGGATGATCCGCGCGCCGCCGGCGAAGTTGAATCCCTTCAGTTGCGGTAGTTCGAACGTGAGCGGCCAGCCAAAGATCAGCATCGAGATCAGCGGCAGGCCGACGAGGCAACCCAGCACATAGGGCCAGATCCGGATCATCTGCCCGCGCCGGAACAGGGCACGCCGCGCGGCGTGTCGCAAGCCCAGCGCTGCGGCAACGCCGATCGCGAGCGCGGCCAGGAACGGATACAGCCCCGGCTCGCTGACCGGCTGCGGCACGATCAGGCCGCGATTGTTAAGGAAGAATGTGCTGAAGATCGAGATGCTCTGCCGCGGCGCCGGCAGTGCCGCAAGCACGGCGAGATACCAGAACAGAATCTGGAACAGGAGCGGCAAATTCCTGACGATCTCGACATAGATGCCGCCGATCCGCGACAACAAGGAATTGGGCGACAACCGGCACAGCGCCACGATGAAGCCGATCACCGTGGCAAAGACAATGCCGATCACCGAGACCAGGATCGTGTTCAACAGACCGACGAAGAACACGCGCCAGTAGGTGTCGGAGTTGTTGTAGGCGATCAGGCTCTGATTGACGTCAAAGCCTGCGTTGTATTTGAGGAAGCCGAAGCCCGATGCAATGTGCTGGGTCTCCAGGTTGGTGCGCGCGTTCGCCACGATCTCGTAGGCGATCCAGGCCAGGATCGCGGCGAAGGCAATCTGGGCGGCCACCCCGTTCCAGCCGGCCTTGCCGCCAAGCGTGCGCTTCAGCCTGAGGGCAAGTTGCAGCGGTGGTTTGCGGGGCGCGATACTCATCGCCGCAGCCGTCGGCTGGATCGATCAGCGGATCGGCGGCGCGTACTGGATACCGCCCTTGTTCCAGAGATTGTTGACGCCGCGCGCGATACCGAGCGGCGAGCCGGTGCCGACATTGCGCTCGAAGCTTTCGCCGTAATTGCCGACCGCCTTCACGATCCGTACCACCCAGTCCTTGGTGAGGCCGAGCTGTTCACCCAGATTGCCGTCGGTGCCGAGCACCCGCTTCATCTCCGGCTTGTCGGATTTGAGCATCGTGTCGACGTTCTTCTGGGTAATGCCGAGCTCCTCGGCGTTGATCATCGCAAACAGCGTCCACTTCACGATGTCGAACCACTGATCGTCGCCGTGACGCACCATCGGCCCCAGCGGCTCCTTGGAAATGATTTCCGGGAGCACGATGTGATCGGCGGGGTTGGCAAGCTTCAGCCGGCTGGCATAGAGCCCGGAGGCGTCGTCGGTGAAGACGTCGCAGCGTCCGGATTCATAGGCCTTGACCGCTTCGTCGATGCTGCCGAACGCGATCACCTCATACTTCATGTTGTTGCCCTTGAAGAAGTCGGCGAGGTTCTGCTCGGTGGTGGTTCCGGTCTGCACACAGACCGACGCGCTGTTCAGTTCGAGCGCCGAATTGACCTTGAGCGACTTCTTCACCATGAAGCCCTGCCCGTCGTAATAGGTCACGCCGGTGAAGTTGGCGCCGAGCGAGGTGTCGCGCGACACCGTCCAGGTGGTATTGCGCGACAGCACATCGATCTCGCCCGACTGTAGCGCGGTAAAGCGATCCTTGGCCGACAGCGGCACGAACTTGACCTTGGTCGGGTCGTCGAGCACCACGGCGGCGATGGCCCGGCACACGTCGACGTCGATCCCGGTCCAGTTCCCCTTGTCGTCGGGTGCCGAAAATCCGGGCAGCCCCTGGCTGACGCCGCAGGACAACTGGCCCCGATCCTTGACCGTCTTGAGGGTTTGCGCCGAGGCCGCCTGGACCGACAGGGCGGCGGCAGCGGCAAGGATGACAGCCAGGGATACGCGTTTCATGGGGCAGGCCTTTCAGGGTCGTCCGTTGGACGTTTGCTTTGTGATCGCCTCGCGTCCATAGGCCATCCCAATGATCCGTTGCAGCAAAAGATGCTGATCTGGCCGGCAGTTTGACGTGCAAATCGGTCAGGCAACGGATCTCAGGTCGCGGCAGGCCCCTCAACGTGCGGCGACTGGTAGTTGCGCCGCATCACATAGCGACTGACGAGCCGGGTCAAGGGGTTGACGCATGTCTTCCGCCTCCTGTTAGTAACAGGTCCCGGCGCGACCCGTCCTTCCGGCGTGTTGCGGCTGCGGCAAAAAGTCTAAAGTCCAACGGCAGCGATCCATGACCTCGTCCAACGGCTCCCCCCCTCCCATCAGCTCCAGGCCGCGACCCGCCTGGTCACGGCCGGCCGCGACACCAAGGCCCAGCGGGGCTTTGTCAATCCGCCGGTGTTTCACGGCTCGACCGTGCTCTATCCGACCGCCGAGGATCTCCACGCCCATCGCGCCGAATTTACCTATGGCCGCCACGGCAGCCCGACCACCCGGGCGCTGCAAGACGCGCTGATGGCGCTGGAGGGCCCGCAATGCGCCGGCGTCGGCCTCACCCCATCGGGACTGGCCGCGATCAGCACCACGCTGCTCGCGGTGCTGAAGGCCGGCGACCACCTGCTGGTGTGCGACAACGCCTATCGGCCGACCCGCAATGTCTGCGAGAAGGTCCTGACGCGATACGGCATCGAGACCAGCTATTTCGATCCGCTGATCGGCGCCGGCATCGAGCCGCTGTTCAGGCCGAACACCCGCGCGGTGCTGGTCGAGGCGCCCGGCTCGCAATCCTTCGAGATGCCCGACGTGCGCGCGATATCGGCCGTGGCGCATGCCCGCGGCGCGCTGGTGATCGACGACAACACCTGGGCGACGGCGCTCTATCGCCGGTCACTCGATCAGGGCGTCGACATCAGCATGCAGGCCGGCACCAAATATATCGGCGGCCACTCCGACATCATGTTCGGCACCATCGCGGCGAACGCCAAGACCTGGCCGATGATCCAGGAGGCGATCGGGTTGCTCGGCATCTGTGCCGGTCCCGATGACGTCTATCTCGCACTGCGCGGGCTCCGTACGCTGTCGGTGCGGCTTGCCCAGCACCACCGCTCCGGGCTCGACATGGCGCGGTGGCTGGCGGCGCGGCCCGAGGTCGATCGGGTGCTGCACCCTGCCCTCGAGACCGATCCGGGACATGCGATCTGGAAGCGCGACTTCAGCGGTGCCTCGGGCCTGTTCAGCATCGTGCTGAAGCCGGTGCCGCAGAGTGCGGTCGATGCGATGCTCAACACGCTGAAGCTGTTCGGCATGGGCTTTTCCTGGGGCGGCTTCGAAAGCCTCGCCATCCCGTTCGACTGTAGCGACTATCGCACCGCGACCAAATGGTCGCCGGGCGGCCCGACATTGCGGCTGCATATCGGGCTCGAGAGCCTCGACGACCTCAAGGCCGATCTCGATCGCGGATTTGCAGCGTTGAACGCCGCGTCCTGAGCGCTCCGCGTCGCGCGCGTTAGACGATACTTAACCACGACGGACGCGGGCATGACCGCGCGCTGCGATCGATGTCGTGCGCGTTGAGCAGGCGCGATCTCCGGGATTCTGCGGAGATGTAACGGCGCCGATAACTCGCCGTTCACCATCCCCACCAATCCCTTAATTGTCCGGACCTTCTGGCAAGTTCCCTTATACTTTTGCCGCCGTAGTGATGCTTCCGGGAAGGGCTGTCATTGCCGCAAGGACGCGACCGCCCGGTGTAAGGGCATTCAGACAATTCCATGAAGACGGCACGCATCGTGGTCCTCGGCATCGCCGGCGTCGCAGGCCTCGCGGCGATGTATCTCGCGAGCATCGGCGATCACAAACCCGCGCAGGTCGCGCAGCCGGCCGCGCCGCAGCTTCCGACGGTCGAGGTGCTGGTGGCGAAGTCCGACATCGGTCTCGGACAGGCACTCAAGGCCGAAGACGTGCAATGGCAGCGCTGGCCGGCCGAGACCGCGAGCAGCGCGTTCCTGCGCCACGACACCAATGCCGATGCCATGAACGAAGTGATCGGCTCGATCGCGCGCGCCCCCTTCATCATCGGCGAACCGATCCGCGAGCAGAAACTGGTCAAGGCCAATGGCAGCGGCTTCATGGCCGCGATCCTGCCCTCCGGCATGCGCGCGATCTCCACGGAAATCTCGCCCGAGACCGGCGCCGGCGGCTTCATCCTGCCGAACGACCGCGTCGACGTGATCCTGTCGCGACGCGACAAGAACCCCGATCAGCTGAGCGGCCGCGACATCGTCACCACCGAAATCCTGCTGTCCAACGTCCGCGTGCTGGCGATCGACCAGGCGCCGAAGGAGAAGGACGGCAATAACTCCCTGATCGGCAAGACCGTGACCCTCGAGCTCAAGCCTGAACAGGCCGAGACGCTCGCGCGAGCGCGGCAAACAGGCACTCTGGCGCTCGCACTGCGCAGCATCGCGGACGTCAACGAGAAGGTCGACGAGACCGGCGAACATGCCCCGAAGCGGGGCGAGAGCATCAAGGTGGTGCGTTTCGGCATCCTGAGCTCTCAGACGACACAGAAGTGATGGGGGCTTCGATATGACAACGGGTGCAAGACAACTGGCGATGCGGACCATGCTGGCCCGTTCGCTGTCCTATTCGGCGGTTGCAGCGATCATGCTGGTCCCGGCCTTCGCCAGCGCGGCCGATCCCGACAAGAACGCCGACGTCGCGGTAACCAGCAGCATCGCCGCCAAGACGCGCTCCGTCTCGCTCGGCGTCGGCAAGTCGGTGGTGGTCGACCTGCCGCGCGAGGCCAAGGACGTTCTGGTCGCCGACCCCAAGATCGCCAATGCCGTGATCCGATCGGCGCAGCGCGCCTACATCATCGGAGCGGCGGTCGGCCAGACCAACGTGGTGTTCTTCGACGCCGACGGCAACCAGGTCGCCTCCTACGACATCGCGATCAAGCGCGACCTCAACGGCATGCGGGCGGCGCTGAAGCAGATGCTGCCCGGCGTCCAGATCGAGGGCGTCGGCGAAAGCGTGGTGCTGACCGGCTCGGTGTCGAGCCCGGTGGAAGCCCAGCAGGCCGGCGACATCGCCGCGAAGCTGGTCGGCAGCGCCGACAAGGTCGTCAACTCCATCGTCGTGCGCGACCGCGACCAGGTGATGCTCAAGGTCACCGTCGCCGAGGTGCGCCGCGACGTCGTCAAGCAGCTCGGTGTCGATCTCAGCGCCAACATGAACTACGGCACCGCCGCGGTTGTGTTCAACAACGCGAATGCCTTCACCGCCAACAACGGACCGCTCGCGGCCAATTCGTTGACCGGCGCGGCCGTGAACAAGCTCGGCGTGCCGACAGTCACCGCGACGCTGCGCGCGATGGAGAGCGCGGGCGTGGTGAAGACGCTCGCCGAACCCAACCTCACCGCGATCTCTGGCGAATCCGCGACCTTCGTCTCGGGCGGCGAGTTTCCGATTCCGACCGGCGTGACCTGCCAGACGACGACCTCGGGCACGATCGGCAATTGCGTCCAGACCGTCAGCTTCAAGAAGTTCGGCATCTCGCTCAACTTCACCCCGGTGGTGCTGACCGAGGGCCGCATCAGCCTGAAGGTGATGACCGAGGTTTCCGAGGTCTCGATGGACAACGCCCTGACCGGTGGCCAGGGCGGCACGACCATTCCCTCGATCAAGACCCGCCGCGCCGACACCACGCTGGAAGTGCCGTCCGGCGGCTCGATCGCGATGGCGGGATTGATCCAGGAACAGACCAAGCAAGCCATCAACGGCATGCCCGGCGTCGATCAGATTCCGGTGCTCGGCCAGTTGTTCAGGAGCCAGGACTTCGTCAACAACGAGACCGAGCTCATGGTCATCGTGACGCCCTATGTGGTGCGCGCCGTTGCGCAGAAGGAATTGTCGCGTCCCGACGACGGATTTGCACCGGCCTCCGACGCGCAGTCGGCGCTGCTGGCGCGCGTCAATCGCATCTACGGCGTTGCCGCCCGCGGCGAGCCGATCGGCGCCACGCCGGTCAATTTCGGCTTCATCATCGACTGACGCGGACCTGAGGGATTGGGGGATCCTATGATGACACGCAACACACGGGCCGGTCACCTCAGGACGCTGTCGCTGCTCGGCGCCCTCGCCGCGTCAGCGATCGCGCTCGGCGGCTGCAACCTGACGAACAATGACGTCGTCACCGGCACCCTGCCCGACGACTACCGGCTGCGGCACCCGATCGCGGTCACCGAAGGCGAGCAGTCGATCGTCGTGTTCGTGGGCCGCGCCCGCGGCAATCTCACCGAGACGCAGCGCGACGACGTGATGGGGCTGGCGCGCACCTGGCGGCGCGAGGGCACCGGCGCGATCGCCATCGACGTGCCGGCCGACACCCCGAATTCGCGTTCGGCGCAGGCGGTGTATCGCGAGATCCGCGGCCTGCTCGAATCGATGGGTGTGCCCGGCCACGCCATCACCAGGCGCTCCTACCAAACCGACGATCCGCGTGCCCTCGCCACCATTCGCCTCAGCTACCCGAAAATGGCTGCCGTCGCCGGCCCGTGCGGATTGTGGCCGACCGACCTCGGCCCCTCGATCGACAATCCGAGCTACAACCAGAACAAGCAGTACGACAATTTCGGCTGCGCCACCCAGCGCAACCTTGCCGCGATGGTCGCCAATCCGTCCGATTTGGAGCAGCCGCGAAGCGAGACCGCCGCCTACACGCCGCGTCGTTCGATCGCCTTCGACAAATACCGCAAGGGCGTATCGACCGCGACCTCCTATCCGGAAACCGAGAAAGCCAAGCTGAGCGACGCCGCGAAATGACCGCCCAAGAGCAAGACGAGCCGCAGACCGCCAACGACTACATCGCGCCGGCGCCGCGGATTTCGGTGCAGGCTTTCTGCGCCAGCGTCGCGACCGCCACGACGGCGCGCGCCGCCGCCGAAGACCGCCGGCTCGCCAAGGCGCACCTCTCCGTCCATATGGGCGGCATCGCCGCGGCGATCGACGCCTATCACAAGGCGCCGACGCCCAACGTTATCATGCTGGAGACCGAGCCGGACAACGACTTCCTCGCCGGTCTCGATGAACTCTCCACGGTCTGCGATCCCGGCACCCGCGTCGTCGTGCTCGGCACGCCCGGCGAGACCGCGCCATATCGCGAACTGGTGCGGCGCGGCGTCAACGACTACGTCGTCGGGCCGGTCAAGGTGCTCGATATCGTGCGCTCGATCTGTAGCCTGTTCTCGGCCTCCGAAGCAGTCTCGGTCGGCCGCCTGATCGCGGTCGCGGGCGCCAAGGGCGGCGTCGGGGCCTCGACCGTCGCGCACAATGTCGCCTGGACCATCGCACGCGACCTCGGGCTCGATTCGGTCGTCGTCGATCTCGACCTCGCCTTCGGCACCGCGAGCCTCGACTACAACCAGGATCCGGCCCAGGGCATCGCCAACGCGGTGTTCTCACCGGAACGTCCGGACAGCGCGTTCATGGATCGCCTGCTCGCCAAGTGCAGCGATCACCTCAGCCTGCTGGCGGCGCCCGCCACCCTCGATCAGGTCTACGATTTCGGCGCCGAAGCCTTCGACGCCATCTTCGACACCATGCGCATGACCACGTCCTGCATCGTGCTGGACGTGCCGCATCAATGGACCGCCTGGACCAAGCGCGTGCTGGTCGGCGCCGACGATATCCTGATCGTCGCCGAGCCTGATCTCGCCAACATGCGCAACACCAAGAACATGATGAACCTGCTGCGGACCGCGCGTCCCAACGACCGGCCGCCGCTCTACTGCCTGAACCAGGTCGGCATGTCGAAGCGTCCCGAGATCGAGGTCAAGGATTTCGCCAAGGCGATCGAAAGCCAGCCGATCGCGGCGATCCCGTTCGATTGCAGGCTGTTCGGTGAAGCCGCCAACAACGGCCAGATGATCGCGGAAGTCTCGGCGCGGCACCGCACCACCAAAACCTTCCTGCAGATCGCGCAACGCCTCACCGGCCGCCCCGATCTCGCCGAGGCGCGCGAGTCGTTCCTGTCGCCGATCCTCAAGAAGTTGCAGTCGCGCCGCGCCGCCGGCTAGCGATCGGTCTCAAGTCACCTGCAACGCCGTCGCGCCTTAGTCGCGTCGGCTGGCGGCAACCGGAATCTTGTCCTTGTCGGTCCGGCTCGCATCCCTGCGCGCCAACAGCCGCTTCAACGCCGCGACATTGGCTGAGCCCTGCTCCGGCGGCAAATCGGCCTTCATGATGGTCTCGGCCTCGGACTGGCGGCCTTGCAGGCCGACCACGACGGCAAGATTGGTTCGCACCCGCATGTCGCCGGGTGCGCGCGCCTGGGCACGGCGCAACGTCTCCTCGGCCTTCGGCAGATCCTTTGACAGCAGGTAGGACAGGCCGAGATTGGAGAGCACCGACGGATCGTCCGGCACGATCTTGAGCGCGCTCGCGTAATACTGCCTGGCCTCGTCGTGGCGGTCGAGTTGGTCGAGCACTGCGCCCTGCGCCGACAGGATGCGCCAGTCCGGATCTTCCGGGGTGTGCGCGCGCCCGAGCACGTCAAACGCCTGCTGGAAATTGCCATTGTCGGCCAGCGCACGCCCGTAGCCCGCGAGCAGCGCCTTGTTGCTCGGCTGCGCCAGCACCGCCTGCTCCATGACTGCGACCGCCTGCGCCCGCTGGCCGGTCGCGCGCAACGCCCGGGCATATTTCAGCGCGGCATCGACATCCTTCGGATTGGATCGGACGCGTTCCTGATAGGTCGCGATATCGCGCCGCGGATCGGCGGGAGCCGGGGTGGCCTCCGCGGTGTCGCCCAGTGACCCAGTGATGTCTGACGGGCCAGAAGTCTGGCAGGCGCACAGCCCGATCAGCAGGATTGCGGCGGACACCGAGCCAGCGAACCGGCGCGCGCGGCCAATTGGTCGGGATAGTTTCTCTGACATCAACGAGACTCGGAACAGCGAAGGTTCCGGAATGCTCACAGCTTAACCCTAAGTTCCGGTTAAGGATGCCATCATGTCGCCGTCATCTGGCCCAGATGCGGTGCCGAACATTCAGCAGGCGTGGGCCGGTGGCCGGGTCAGTCGACGAACTGGGCGCCGAATTCGTGTCCGATCCGCCAGGCCAGACGGCACTGACGCGGGCTCCCGCTCGACAGGATGATGGTGAATTCCGGCGGAATCTCCAGATATTCGGCGATCACCTTGACACCACCGGCCGAGATATCGGTGATCATGCAATCGCGGGGCAACGACCCCGTGCCCAGCTGAATTTTTGCAACGCTCCGGCAGGGCCGGCGTTCGCTCTTACGGCGATTCACAAACATACTGATCCCCAAAGCCTTTCTGGACAGCTCGCTGGCTGGACAGCTCTCTCGTTCCTACCGTCATAGCCGGGAAAGATTGGGAACTAGCTAGCGGAACCGCTCGCAATTGAACGGTCATTTTCGGAATTCGTTCACCGGACAATCCCGTTGCGATGGGAACAAAAAGGGGTTGATCCGCAGTCATTTGGCGATAGCGTGAATCCTTCGACTCGAATTTGCCGGGATATCCAGGACGTATGGGAAGTCTAGTTCTGCTCGATCTGATGGGGGGCGTCGCGCTCCTGCTGTGGGGCCTGCACATGGTCCACAGTGGAATTTTGCGTGCCTTCGGGCCGGATTTGCGGCTGTTGCTGGCGAGGGCGCTGAACAACCGGTTCAGCGCGCTTGGCGCCGGCCTCGGCCTGACCGCCCTGCTCCAAAGCTCGACTGCCACCGCCCTGATCACCAGTTCGTTCGCCGCCGAGGAGATCGTCAGCCTGGTGCCGGCGCTCGCGATCATGCTCGGCGCCAATATCGGCACCACGCTGATCGTGCAGGTGCTGTCGTTCAACGTGGCAGCCGTGGCGCCGGTGCTGTTCATCACCGGCCTCGTCGCGTTCCGCAGCGGCCCGCGCTCCCGGATCAAGGATCTCGGCCGGGTCTCGATCGGTCTCGGCCTGATGCTGCTCGCGCTGCACATCCTGCTCGACACGATGGCGCCGGCCGAGAATGCCCCGGGCGTGCGCGTGTTCCTCGGCGCCATCACCGGCGATCCGGTACTCTGCATCCTGATCGGCGCGATCGTCACCTGGCTGGTCCATTCCAGCGTCGCCAGCGTGCTGCTGGTGATGTCGCTGGCCTATTCCCAGTTCATTTCGCCCTATGCCACGTTCGCGCTCGTGCTCGGCGCCAATCTCGGCAGCGCCATCAATCCGCTGATGGAAGGCGCGCGGCGCGACAATCCGGCGAGCTACCGGTTGCCGGTCGGCAACCTCGTCAACCGCGTCGTCGGTGTCCTGCTGGTGGTGCCGTTCCTGCGCCCGATCACGGAGGCCGTCCACGCCTGGCAGCCCGATCTCGCCAAGGCGACCGCGTTGTTCCACATCGCCTTCAACGTCGCGACCGCGCTGCTGTTCATCGGCGTGCTCGACCAGATGGCGCGGCTGCTCGAGCGGCTGCTGCCGAAGCGGGCGCAGGAGACCGATCCGTCGCGGCCGCGCTATCTCGACGAGAGCGCGCTGGAGACGCCCTCGCTCGCGCTCGCCGATGCCGCGCGCGAGGTGCTGCATATGGGCGACCATACCGAGGCCATGCTGCGCAAGGTCATGGCGGCGATGATGACCAACGATCGCGCCCTGGTCGACCAGGTGTCGAAGATGGACAACACGGTCGACCGGCTGAACGAGGCGATCAAGCTCTACGTGACCAAACTCACCCGCGGCAGCCTGGATGAGCGCGAGGGCCATCGCGCCATGGAGATCGTCGCATTCGCGATCAACCTCGAGCATATCGGCGATATCGTCGACAAGAACCTGAGCGAGCTCGCGACCAAGAAGATCAAGCACCGCCTGCAATTCTCCGCCGAAGGCGCCGAGGAGTTGTCGGCGTTCCACAAGCGCACGATCGACTCGCTGCGGATCGCATTCGGCGTGTTCATGTCAGGCGACGCCGCCGAGGCCCGCAAACTGCTCACCGAGAAGGCGGCGCTACGCGCGGCGGAACTCGCCGCCGTCGAACGCCATCTGGAGCGGCTGCGCGAGGGACGGCCGGAGACGATCGAGACCACCTCGCTGCATCTCGACGTGCTGCGCGACCTCCGCCGCATCCATTCGCACATCTGCTCGGTCGCCTATCCCGTGCTCGATGCCGCCGGCGAGACCGCGGCCGATCGCGAGAAAGCCGTGGACGCGGCCGAGCTCCCGGCGCCCGGGCGGCTTTGATCGACCGAATGCGCGCTGCGCTATGTCGGCGGCCGCTTCTCGGAGCCGAGGCGGCGCTGTGGAGACGCGGATGCAGCAGCAAGTTGGTCGATGCTGTCACGCTGGCGATCGAAAGCGCCAAGCAGTTCCCCTTGCAGCAGCCGGCCGCCGGACAACTTCATCCGGAGCGGATCGACGTTGCGGCCGTTGATCCGCACCTCATAATAGAGATGCGGTCCGGTCGAGAGCCCGGTCGATCCGACATAGGCGATCGTCTCGCCCTGACGAACGCGGTCTCCGATCTTCAGCTCGGGCGGGACGCTCGCGATGTGGGCGTACGTCGTCTCATAACCGCGATCGTGGCGGATCCGGATGTATTTGCCATATCCGCGTTCGTACCCTTCGGTCTCGACCACGCCGGCGCCGGCGGCGGCAATCGGCGACCCATACGGCGCGGCGTAGTCGACGCCCTCATGGAAACGGCGATCGCCCAGGATCGGATGAATCCGCCAGCCAAACCCGTCGCCGAGGCGACCGCTGACCACCGGCTTGCGCAACAGGAACTTGGTGATCGACTGGCCGCCCTCGTCGTAGAAGTCAGAGCTGCCGTCATCCGGCGCCGTGAACCGGTAGTAGCGGCGGGTCTGGCCGCCAGCAGCGAGGTCGATGAACACCAGTTCCGGCTGGCCGATCTCGTTGGGGGCATAGATGATCTTGGCAACATCGGCATCGCCGAGCGGTCCATCGAGGTCGAAGTCGCGGCCGCAAAGACGCAGCAATTCGGCAACGATGCCCTCGTCGACGTGATTGGACCGTGCAAGCGCGTTGAGGCCGTCACGTAGCGTTTCGCCGGGGACAGAATGCGTATCGATGGTCTGACGCAGCAACTTCTCGTTCCGCACGGCAAGGTCCGGCTGCTCCGGCACGATCGCCTGGTATTGACCGCTGTCGGTGCGACCGACGGCGGACACGGTCGAGTCCACCTGTTCGATCGACACCTTCGCGACATGAGCGTTTGACGAAGCGCCGCCGTCGTTCTGCTCGATGATCGTGATCTTCTCGCCGCCGGACAGTGTCTTGCGGTCACCGGATGACGGAAAGGCAGCCAGGATGGACGGCGCGTCGTCGACCGCCTTCACGGCGTGCAGGATAGCCGCGAGCGTGTCACCAGCTCTGGCGATCACGATGTGCCGATGGTGACCGGTCGAAGCAGGCGACTTCGGAAGGCTCGTTACATTGACTGGTTCGCCGATCGGCGATGGCGCATGCGCCCCCTCTCCATCGTCGGCATAAGCGCTGGTACCGCCGGGCAACTCGCCGCGCGATCGGCCTACCCGGATGATCGATGGCAATTCCGACAGCAACGAATGTTGCGAGCCAACTCGCTGGTTGTTCTTGCTGCCTTCCGCCGATTCGCGGTGATCGTCCTGTGATGGTCCGGGATCGATCTCGGCAAGCCGTGCCGACACGCGGGTAAACGGCCGGACCGATCCGGCATCGCTCAACTGCTCGATCTTGAGCGCGACCGGAGTCTCCTGCGAGCTGAGCTTGTGGTCGAGCCGGTCACCGCGCCGCGCGTCATCGACCACCTGCCCCGTAGCGCGCGGAACCGAAACCACCGGCGACGCTGCAAATGTTGCGTGATAGCCGAACGTTCCGCGCAGCGCGCTACCAAGGAGCGCGACGGCAGCAGTCCCGATCAGGACCGTCGCCGCCATCCAGCGGACACTCACGGCACGCCGGTCCGGCAGGCCGCCTGCGCCGGTCAGCGGCGGCTCGTCCAGCAAGGCGACATCGCGAACGCTCGATGAATGTCTATCCGTTCTCGTCGCTTCGCCGCGGCCAGTCATCAACGCCCCTTATTCCCTGGGGCACGGTCACGGAATGCCGCCACGCCCACGGCGAACCGTAGATGCCATGCCGCTTGAGGCGATTGTTTGACGTTCGATCGGATTCGGTTGCTGGATGATGTCGAAATTCCCGTGGAAGCCCGGCATACCGCTGGCGCGGCTCGCGACCGCACGAATCAGTTGTTGAGCGTCTTCGACGCGCGGCCGCGGTTCTTCATGATCAGCATGATGTTGCGAATGTAGATCAATGTGGCGAGGCCCTGCCCGATGATGATGACCGGCTCGCGCTTGGCAAGCCCATAGATCAGCGTCATCAGACCGCCGCCCATCGAGAAGAACCAGAACGCCATCGGCACCACGCTCTGCCCGGCACGCTCGCTGGAAATCCACTGCACCAGGAAGCGCGCGGTGAACAGCAATTGCGCGACGAGGCCGAACGCCAGCCAGAAGTCGAACTTGGCAACGAACACGTCGTAGAAATAGGCGCTCAGCGCCTGGCCGTACTGAATCAGCATCATTACACCTTGGTCACGCCCGGCACTTCGGTAACGTCCGTCACCTCGGTGACGACAGGCGTCGGCTTCTTGCGGCGGATCAGCCACCACACGCCGGCGAGATCCATGATCCCGATCCACAGCCGGTCGAAAAATCCATAGTTCGACACGCCGGAATGGCGCGGTCGGTCGACGACGTCGACATAGGCGATCGCATATCCCTCGCGGCGGACCAGCGCGGGCAGGAAGCGGTGCAGCCCGTCGAAATAGGGCATCGCCAGGAACACGTCGCGCGGAAACGCCTTGAGGCCGCACCCGGTATCGCGCGTGCCGTCACTCAAGATGATGCTGCGCACCGCATTGGCGATCCGCGATTGCAGCTTCTTGAATCCAGTATCCTTGCGTCCGACGCGTTGGCCCGCGGCGAGGCCGACGCGCCCGTTGCCGCTCGCGACCGCCGTGATCAGGTCTGGCAGGAATGCCGGATCATTCTGGCCATCGCCGTCGAGCGTCGCCACGATCGTACCGCGCGCGGCACGAACGCCGCTGCGCACCGCCGCCGATTGCCCCGAAGAGACCGCGTGACGGAGCTGCCGCAGATTGGGCCGCTGCGCCATGATCGCGCCGAGCCGTTCGCCGGTGGCATCGGTCGAGCCGTCGTTGACGTAGATGATCTCGTAAGCCCAACGCCCGTCGAGCGCGGCCGCGATCTCGGCGACCAGCAGCGCAACATTGTCCGCCTCGTTGCGCACGGGCACGACGATGGAAACGGCGACCGGCGTTGGGTCGGAAACAGGCAATTCGGCACTCGTGGTTGAATGTGGGGTCCGCGGCTGGAACCCGCCCGATCCGGCCGCCGGGCGACCGCTTTTATGGGGCGAAGGCGCTCCTCGCAACCCTTTTGAGGCGCCCTTCCGAGGGGCCCGGCAACGCCACCACAGTGCCATCGCGATCGATGGCAAAACCAAGGCGGCGGGCGGCGAACCAGTAGCGCACGGCGATCGCGCCGATCACGCCGACCGCAGCTCCCGCCACCACGTCGCTCGGATGATGGGCCAGCAGCACCAGCCGCGTTGCGATGATGATCAGCGCGTAGACCAGCATCGCGACCCGCGCCCGCGGCCACACCGCCGACACGGCGAAGGCCAGCGCGAACGCGGTGATCGAATGTCCGGACGGAAAGCTCGAATAGGCCTCGGTGCCGGCGAAGTGCTGGAAGTTGAAGGCATTGGCCTTGCCGCCGACGAACGGTCGTCCGCGGCCAACGACCCATTTGATCACCTCACCCACCGCGACCGACAAGGCAACCGACAGGAACAGGTATTGCAGCCTCGTCCCCAAGCCGAGCAAGGTCGCCCGCGCCACGCCGCGCAACGCGGGTGCTGCGAGCGCGACCGCGACCAGCAGCACGCCGAGTGTCCACAGCACATACTTGTCCTTGCCGAAGTCGGTCAGGATCTTCACCCACCAGAGGCTCGGCGTGCCGCGCGGCGGCATGATACTGATTTCAGCAACATCGATCGCGTACATCAGCGTGACGATGATGCAGCCGACGATGACCACGAGCAGCAGCACGTGGCGCGCCGAGCGCCGCGCCGCTGCGGCCCGTCGCGAATGCGACGGCGGGCGCACGAGCTGGGCAAGCGACAGCCAGAGCAGCGTCAGCAATCGTCCGAAATAATTGGCGGATTCCGCAGGGGCTGGCGGCGCCGGCATGCTACTCCGTCCCTTCGGAACGGAAGATCGCAATCGAGACCGCCTTGCCCTGCGAGATGTTGTAGCCCTCGACGCGGACCGGCGCGTTGTAGCGCAGGCCGATCGCCTCGGCGCGTTGCACGAAGGCGCGCTCCGAGCGCTGCTCGACCAGCGCGAACCGACACGAGCCCTGCCCGAGGAAGTCAGCGGCGCCCGATCCGTCGGTAAGCAGCGTCGAGGTATCGGTCATGAAGACGAGGCTTGGCTCATGGAAGCCGGCCGCCGCTGCCTTGGGGCCGACACAGGTCACGTTGCGCAGCGCCCGCGCGACCTCCTGACTCGGAAACACCGTGGTGAGCCGCGGCAGCACCACACCGTAGGTGCCACCGGCCAGCAACGCCGCGGCGATCACCGCATTGAGCAGCGAGCGCTCGGCGCGGCTGTCCTCGAACATCCACCAGGCGATCAGGCCGAACACCATCGCGACGGCGAACAACGGCCAGGCCGGAAACACCGGCTGGTGGATCGCCTTGATCGCGCCGACGATCACGAGCACCGACCCGAATGCAGGGATCGCAAACCACCAGGCTGCGCCACGGATCAGCCAGGAGCGCGACAGCACGCGCCGCTCCAGCGCCCCCACGGTCAGGATCGCGATTGCCGGATAGAGCGGCAGCACGTAATGCGGCAGCTTGGTCAGCACCGCCTCGAACACGATCCAGGACGGGACCAGCCAGGCCAGCAGGAACTGGGCGCCGGGCTCGCGCCGCGCACGCCAGACCGCCGGCGCCGCCATGCCGGCGAGCGGCGCAGCCGGCCAGAACGTGATCCAGAACAGCAGCAGATAGAGCCCCGGCGGCGCGCCATGGGACTCTTGGGCACCGAGCTTGCTCAGCATGTCGCCGCCGACCGAGTCGGCAAAGAAGGTCTCGCCGGCGCGCAGGAAGATCAGCACGAACCACGGCAGCACCAGCACCAGGGTCCACATCAGGCCCCACACCGGACGCATCCGCCAGAACCACGCCGCCGACCGATCGAGGATCGCAAGCCCGGCCATCGCAAGGCCGACGAACATCAGGATCAGCGGCCCCTTGAGCAGGATGCCGACCGCGAGCGCCGTCCAGAAGATCGCGGGCGGTCCCCATGACGGATGCGCAGGATCCTCGCCGCGTTGCCAGGACAGATAGACCCGCGCCATCGCGCCCATCGCCGCGGTCACGGTCAGCAGCAGCATCGCGTCGGTCTTGGCAAGCCGCGCCTCGACCCCGAGCAGCACGCAGCTTGCCATCATCAACGCGGCGAGCGCCGCGCCCTGCCGGGTCACGAAGGCAAGCGCCGTCCAATAGGTCAACAGCACGGCGCCGATCGCGCCGATCAGGGACGGCAGGCGATAGACCCAGATGCGGACCTGGGCACGCGGTACCCCGAGCGCGGAGATGGTCTTGAGCGCCGCGGCCTGCATCCAGTAGATGCCGACCGGCTTCTTGTAGCGGACGTCGTCCTGGAACCGGATATCGACGAAGTCGCCGCTCTCGACCATCTGCTTGGTCGCCTGGGCGAAGCGCACCTCGTCACGGTCGATCGGCGGGATGGTGAAGAAGCCCGGCAGGAACAGCACCAGGCAGGTCAGCGTCAGGAATGCGATCGAACGCCAATGGCTGGCCGTCGCGAACTCGAACGCCATGAATAGCCTGCGGCTCGAATGCGCAGGTTTTACAGACTGTTGCCCTGCTCCAAAGCGCCGGGGTTGGAGGCTATCCACCATGGATTTCGCATACGATGAAACCGCAGCGCAAACAACCGTGCTGTTCCCCTTTCCACCCGTACCATTCCGCTTTCCCGCGCCATCATTGCACGCGGATCACAACGGTATCCGCCGCGCCGGTGGCGTCGATCACGGTCAGCCGCGCAAAACCCGGCCCGGGCGGCTCGATCAGGCGCTGCCGCCGGCTGTCGATGTCCCCGGCTGAGACACCATTCACAAGGACCGTTAGGGGCAGCACCCCGCCGGCGACCTTGACCGGCATCGCCGCATTGCGGCCGCCCTCGGATTGATCGACATCGATGCGCGAGCCGTTCAGCGGAAACTGGATATGCGGCGCCTGATCATTGCCGCTGCGGACCAGTTCGCCGAGCGGCCGGAACCGGCGCAGCGGCGGCGGCAGTTTTGCGTTGGAGGCGACCAGCACGCCGCGCGGCGGCTTGGGCAAGGCCGCCGGGATCTTCCCGGTGCGCGCGAAGGCGTCGAACAGGATCGGTGCCGCAGCCGTGCGGCCAACGAGACCCGGCACCGGTGCGCCGTCCGGACGGCCGACCCAGACGCCGACCGTGATGTGGCCGTCGAAGCCGACCGACCAGGCGTCGCGATAGCCGTAGCTGGTACCGGTCTTGAACGCGATCCGGTTGTGCACGCCGTTCTCCGGCGGCGGCGTGCCGAGCAGGACATTGCCGACCTGCCAGGCGGCGGCCTGATCCATCAGCCGCATCGTGTCGCGGCGATCATTCGCCTGCACGATCTCGCGCAGCGGCCTGGTGACGCCGAGCCGCGCCAACCCGGAATAGAGCTGGACCAGATCCTGCAACGTGATGCCGACGCCGCCGAGGCCCATCGCAAGACCCGGCGCCTCGTCCTTCGGCAGCACCAGGCTGGTGCCGGCCTGCTTCAGCCGCGACGACAGCCGGCTCGCCCCGACCCGGTCGAGCAATGCGATCGCCGGCACATTGAGCGACAATTGCAGGGCCTTGCGGATCGGCACCGTGCCCTGGAACGTCATGTCGAAATTTTCCGGCGCGTAGCTGCCGAAGCGGATCGGCCGGTCTTCGATCAGGCTATCGGGATGGACGAAGCCATCCTCGAAGGCGAGACCATAGATGAACGGCTTCAAGGTCGAGCCCGGCGAGCGCACCGCGCGCGTCATGTCGACCTGCCCGGCCCGCCGCTCGTCGAAATAGTCTGCCGAACCGACCCGTGCGAGCACGTCGCCGGTCTCATTGTCGACCGCGACGATCGCGACCGAGACGTCAGGCCCCTGCGCGATGGCGCGGTCGCGCGCCAGCGCCTCCAGGTTACGCTGCAACGTGGCGTCCAGCGTCAGCTTGATGACGGGTGCGTCCTTCATCGTCGCGACCGCCTGGTCAGCCGAGTGCGGCGCCAGGATCGGGATCTGCTTGCGCAGCTTCGGCACTGCCGCGGCCCTGGCCTGCGCGGCATCGTCCGTCGACACCACGCCGTCCTCCACCATGCGGTCGAGCACGCGATCGCGCGCGGCATGAGCGGCTTCGGGGTAACGGTCGAGCCGCCGGCGCTCCGGCGATTGCGGCAACGCCACCAGCAACGCGGCCTCCGCCAGCGACAGTCGCTTCGGCTCCTTGCCGAAATAGGCGATCGAGGCGGCGCGGACGCCCTCGAGATTGCCGCCGAAGGGCGCCAGCGCGAGATAGAGATCGAGGATCTGGTCCTTCGAGAGCTGCCGCTCCAGTTCGACCGCTCGCACCATCTGCCGCAGTTTTGCATACAACGAGCGCTGATGCCGCGGCTCGATCAGCCGCGCCAGTTGCATCGTGATGGTCGAACCGCCGGACACGATATGGCCACGGGTGAGCAACTGGAATCCAGCGCGCGACAGCGCCAGCGGATCGACGCCGTGGTGCTCATAGAAGCGCTTGTCCTCATAGGCGAACAACAGCTTGAGGTAGCCGGGATCGACCGACGTCTTGGCGTCGACCGGCAACCGCCAGCGCCCATCCGCCATCGCATAGGCGCGCAACAGCTTTCCGTTGCGATCGACGACCGTGGTCGAAACCTGCTGCGCCTTGTCGAGCGGCAACGGACCGAGCGAGACGACCCAGGCCGCGAAGGCACCGGTGATCGCAACAAGCACGACCGCTATCGCAGCCGCGGCGCGCAGCACCAGACTCTTGCGACCGCCATCATGGCCGGGCTTGTCCCGGCATGACGACTGTTGCTGGTTCACGACTTCACTCATTTCGCCGGCTTCACCTCGACCGTGCCAGTGCCGCTGCGGCCGTAGCGCGAGGGGTTGTACATGTCCTCGACATAGGCCTGCGGCAGCACATATTTGCCCGGCGAGACCGCGCGCACCACATAGGCCACCGTGAACACCGACTTGTCGTTGGCGGCGCGGTCGATCGCCGCGGTGAAGCGATCATCGCGGAACTCGGTGTTCTTCGCCTCGACGCCGTCCTCGATCCACTCGAGCGTCCCGGAATCGCCCGACGACACCAGGTTCGGATTGTCGATCTCGAGCCCGGCGGGCAGATAGTCCGCCACCATGATGTGCCCGAACTCGGGTTTCGCCTCCGTGACCTTCAGGACAACCGCGAAGCGGTCGTTCTGTTTCGCCTTGGTGACATCGGCCGGCTTGCCGTCGAGCGTGAAATAGCTGCGCTCGATCTTGAAGCCGTTGGCGGCGGCGGGTTCCGGCGTCACCGGCGAGCCCGACACCGAGATCACCGCCTGCACCGGCGCATCGCCGGTGTTGGTGATCTTGAGCGGCTGGCCGGTCATCTCGTCGGCCTTGTAGCTGCGATAGACCGCGGTCTTGACGCCCTGGCCGTTGATGTCGAGCGCCAGCGTCTCCTTGGCGAGCGCACGCGCCGCCAGCACCATCCACGCATTCTCCTGCGTCGAGGTGTAGGGCGACAGACCCCGCGCCGCTTCCACCCGCAGCACGGCCTGCGTCAGCGTGGTGCGCGGCGCATTGCCTTCACCCGCCAGCGAGACCAGGGCGGCCGCGTCGCGCAGCGCCGAGCCGTAATCGACCCGGCCGAACTCGAGCACCGGTTTCGGGTTCAGCGCGTCGAGCGCGGCTCCGTACACCCGCTCGGCCCGCGCCTTGTCACCGACCAGCGCCAGCGCCGCCGCGAGTTGCGCCTTGGAGATCGGCGTCGCCAGATTGTTCAGCTTGGTATCGGCGAGATAGCGCAGATCGCCGATCGGGGCTGCGCCATTGCGCGCGAGCACATAGAGCCCATAAGCCAGATCACGGCCGCCATCCTTCTCCGGCTCGTTGGCATTGACCACCGAGTTCCTGACGCGGTCGAGCGCGTTCTTGAACAGCACGTCCGGCACCGCAAAGCCCTTTTCGCGGGCCCGGGTGAGGAAGTCGGTCACATAGGCATCGAGCCACGCGTCGTCGCCCCCCGCCGACCACAGGCCGAACGAACCGTTGGACCCCTGGCGCGCCAACAGCCGCTCGATCGCATCGCGGATGCGCTGGTCGACCGCGGTGTCCATCGCGAGATGGGCGCCGGCGGCGAGATCGTTGACATAAAGCAGCGGCAGCGCGCGGCTGGTGATCTGCTCGGAGCAGCCATAGGGATAGCGGTCGAGCGCCTTCAGGATGCTCGCGGCGTCGAGCGCGGTCGACAGGCTCGCCGAGATCGAGACGCTGCCGGTGCCCGGCACCAGGTCGGAGAACATGTCCGACGTCAGCGTCAGGCTCTCGCCCTTCGCCAGCGTGCGGATCGAACGGCGCGCCAGCACTTGCGTGGCGGGCTTGACGTCGAGCGCGTAGTGCCGCGCCAGCGTCAGCCCGTTCGGCCCGGAGATGTCGACATCGAAATCGGCACGACCCGCACCGCCGGCCTCGAGGCCGAGCGACAACGAGGTGCGCTGCTTGGCGGCGAGCTTCACGGTCGTGGTCGGATTGCCCGAGACTTTGATCGGGCCGCTTGCCTTGATGCTGACGGCATAATCGCCGGCGGCACCTTCGACATTGTCGATATCCATGCTGATGGTGCCCTTGTCACCGGTCAGCAGGAAGCGCGGCAAGGTCGCGGTCAGCACCACGGGATCGCGCACGGTCACGTCGACATTGGCGCGACCAAGCTTGGTGGCGCTCCACGCCACTGCCATCACGCGCGCGGTGCCGGCAAACTCCGGAATGTCGAAGCTCACTTCGGCGGTGCCGTCGGGACCCACTGTGACGATGCCGGAATAGAGCGCGAGCGGCTTCTGCGTCGGTGGCGAGCCCTGTAGCTCGGCGCCGGCGGAATCGCCGCCGCTCCTGATCTGGCCGCGCGTGCCCTGCATGCCGTCGATCAGTTGGCCATAGAGGTCGCGGATCTCGGCGGTCAGACGACGCTGGCCGAGATAGTAATCGTCGGGCGCCGGCGGCTTGTAGTTGGTCAGATTGAGAATGCCGACATCGACCGCGGCCAGCACCACCTTGGCATCCTCGCCGGGATTGAGCCCGCCGAGCTTGACCGGAATCTTCAAGGTGGAGCCCGGCCGCACCAGGGCGGGCGGCGACAGCGTGACGGCGAGCGTGCGCGTCTTCTTGTCGATGCCGAACCATTTCAGCCCGATCGCGCGGCCCGGCATCCGCCCGGCCGCAACATCGAGCGGACGGCGCAGCGTCGTCATCACATAGGCGCCGGTGCCCCAGTCCCTGCCGACCGGCAGCTTGACCTGCTGGGTGCCTTCCTTGACGTCGACGCTTTGGGTCGTCAGCAGCCGGTCGCCGAGCACATAGACCGTGAGCTTGCCGGCGGTGCGCGCATTGACCGACACCGTCATGGTGTCGCCTGAGGCGTATTCCGGCTTGTCGATCGAGGTTTCCAGCAGGTCGGGCGTGTCGGCACTGCCGTCGGAGTACCAGCCGACGTCGAACTGCACCGAGGTCACCGGACCGTCGGCATCGGTCGATTTGACGTCGAGGCGGTAGCGGCCGGGCTGCGGCTGGAAGCTCAGGCGCAGCGGCTTGTCGGCCGTCAGGCTCGCGTCGCCATCGGCCACGCGGCGCGTCGACTTGACTGGCTCATACTGCCAGGACGAATTCTGCCGGTACCATTGGTAACGCGACTCCAGCTTCAACAGCTCGTAGCGCAGCCCGTTGCGCGCCAGTTGCTTGCCGTCGGGCGCGACGAACACGACGTCGAATTCGGCCTTGTCGCCCTCGGCCACGCTCTTGTCGCCGAACAGCGGCTTGACCCCGATCAGCGAGGCCGCCGGCGCCACCGGCAGCACGATCTTCCGCTCGACCGAGCGGCCGCCGGTCTCCGCCATCCGGATGAATATCTGGGCCTCCTGCGGCCGGGTCGAGGTCGGGACCTTGTCGAGCTTCACCGGGAACGTCGCGGCGCCGTTGGCATCGGCCTCCGGCAGGTCCTCGATCGGGGTCCGCTCGTTGCTCGCGGTCTGCTCGTCGTCGACACCGAACTGGTAGCCGGCATAGCCGGGTCGCCCGCCTGCCGCCGGTGCGACCAGCATGTCGCCTTCGAGCTGCAAGCCCGAAGCCGGCGCGCCGTAGAGGAAATGGCCACTGACTTGAAGTTCCACTGGAACTTCAGCTTTGATCGTCTTTTCCTTGCTGGTGAGATCGAATTCGATCCGCTCGGGGATGTAATCCTCGACCATGAAGGTGGTCTCACCGACGGCCGAGCCCTTCGGATCGGTGAAAACGCGCGCCCGCCAGGTGCCGGTCGGCACCGCGGAATTCAACGCCACCGCCAGCATCCGGCCGCCGGCGCCTTGATCGGGCAGCACGGCGCGGCGAAACTCGACGCCGTCAGGCCGCTCGATCACCATGGTCAGCGGCGTGCCGGTCAGCGCGTTGCCCTGGCCGTCGCGCAGCAGAGCCGTCAAGTAAACGGTCTCGTTGGAGCGGTAGACGCCGCGCTCGGCGTAGACGAACGCGTCCGCGCCAACCGGGATCGCCCGGCCGGCGACGCCGCGGTCGGTGAGATCGAAGGCATTGCTCTTCAGGCTCAGGAAGGCGTAATCGGCCTTCTCGCCTGTCACCGTGAGTAGCGCCGGCGACAAGCCGCCCTCGCCGCGCGCCAGCCCCTGCTCAAACAGCACATGGCCGGCGGCGTCAGTCTTCCGGGTGGCCAGGATCTCGTTGTTGCGGGCGACCAGCTTCACTTCGGCGTTGGCGACCGCCTCGGTCGAGGCCAGCGAATTGACGAAGACGTGGATACCGTCGTTGCCGGAGAAGGCCGACAGCCCCATGTCGGAGACGATGAACCATTGCGTCGCCAGCGTGCCGTCATCGTCGCTGCCGGGGCCTTTGGCCGCCGCCGTCATCACATAGACACCCGGCTGCAAGTCGCCGAGCGCCTGGTCGACCGGAAATGCCGTGACGACGTCCTGGTTCAGCGTCGTGGCGGTCGCCAGCTCGCCCGACCAGACCTTGACGCCGCGCTGGTCGCCGAGATCGGAGAGCTGGTAGCGGCTCAGCGTGCTCTGGAAGTCAGAGTCGATCACCGTGTTGATCAGGTTACGGTCACCGATCCGGAACACGTCGATCGTGACCGCCGGCGTGTTGACGCTGACCACCGGGATACCGCGCTGTCCGGTCCGGGGCAGCACATAGGCGCGCCCCGTGAAGCGCACGAACGGCTTGCGGTCGCGGACATAGATGTTGAATTCGGCCGATTTCGGCAGGGTCTCCTTGACCGTCGACGGCAGGCCGGCGCGCAAATTGATGTTGTAGCGTTCGCCGTGCTTCAGCCCGTCGACGCAGAGCTGCTGGCCTTCCGCCGACAGGGCCGGCTTGTCGGTGCCGGCCAGCGCCAGGAACGGCGCGAAGTCGACCCGTTTTGCCAATTCCTCGGAGAACTGGAAGCAGGCCCGCGGCGAGGCCGAATCGGAATCGACGGTATAATCGAGCAGCCGGAAGCCGTGCTCGTCGCGCATCTTCTCATATTGGCCCCTGACATCGGCGACCTCGCGCAGGTCGAGCGACAGCCGCAGGCTGTCGAGTGCCGGGCGCCACAGCTTGCGCTCGGCGAACGCCTTGCCGAGCACCGCCAGCGCATCGGCCTCCTCGGCCGGATTGCCGGCACGCTGATAGGCGATGTAGGCCGCCGTGGAGGCACGCTCCATCAAGAAGGTCTGTTCGGTAGAGCTGGTCGATCGAATCTGGAAGACGGTTTTGGCGAGCCGCAGCCAATTGGCGCCGTCCTCCGGCGCGGTCGCTGCGATCTGGCCGAGGATCTGCAACCCGCCGCGGAAATCATTGCGCCTGAAAGCGGCGTCCGCGTCGGTGCGCAACGTGGCAGCCGACTTGTTGACCGCGCCCGCCTCGCTCTTGATCTGCGCCTCCAGCTTGATCGCGGAATCGGCGAGGTCGTCGCGCTTGAAGGCCTTGTCCGCGGCCCCGGCGCTCACCAGGCCAAGCACCAGCGTGGCGCAAATCGCAGCGGCACGAACCAATCCGATCATGATGGAGCTCCTGAACGCCCCGCGGTCGAGCGCCGCGTTGGGATTAGAAAATGCGCGAAAAGGTGACGGAGTGAAGGCGCGGACATCAACGGGCGAAACGTCACAGATCGCATTGCCGACATTCCTTTGACCAGCCCCGGCGGCAGTGTCATGCCGGCTCGGGGGCTGGACCGGCCAACGCAGGCCGGGACCCCTGCTCGCCTTTGTCGTCCGCCCCCAGAAATCGGTTCGGACGGACTTGGCGGAAAGGCGGATTTTTCATAATGGCGGTGCTACAAGGCGGCCACGGTCCCGTAGCTCAACTGGATAGAGTAGCGGATTTCTACTCCGCGGGTTGCAGGTTCGAATCCTGCCGGGATCGCCAGCAAAAATGACGCGCTGAAATCACTTTACAATCTGCCTCTGATTGACCCACTTTTTGGAACGCCTGTTCCGGTGGGTCACGTCGGCGGGAATATCGAAAAAAATTCCAAAGCCGATTGACCAAATTCTCGCGTTGACAACGCACGCGCCACTAAGGCGCCTGACTCGGCAGCACCCCTTCAGCATGGATCGACCGCTACAGCCTAATCAGCAACGGCAAGTGCCGATACACGGCGAAAGCGCATCATGAAGCCAACGCCGGCGAAGCCGAGGAGCATCATGGCCCAGGTCGATGACTCCGGCACGGACGGCGTGAAGATGCTGAAGTCAGTGATAGACCCCTCGAAAGAGAAGTTGGCTGTACCATCCAGCTGGGTCAGCGACGTGAAATCTCCAGCGTATGAATAAATGTCACCATTGTCGGCCTGGGCATGGAAGGAAATCTGCTTCACCACAGGCTGGACCTGGTAGTTCGACAGGTCGAGCGGAAAGATCGACGTCGAGCGGGTCGATCCATCCAAAATGATGGATATCCCGTCGCCTGACGCGGTGGATCCAGCCCATTGTGCCAGACCCGGCTGGTAAGAGACCTCAATATAGAGCGAGCCGCCGGCCCAATGAGTTCCATCCAGGTTCAACGAGATCGAACCGGCATTGTAGTAAGTTTCGTACACGAAGTTGGGATTCGCGGTGCAACTCGAGCACGACGCCGACGGATTGATCGTGAGGGTTCCGGAGAACTGATCGCCGATGTTGGCTACTGGCGCCGCAAATGCAGCGGTCGAAAAACAGAGCGCGGAAACAAGAACACCGACGCAACACGAAACGGCCTTCATTGCTAACAAACTCCCAACTGGTAACAGCCCATTTCTAAACATGTCCGTTTGGCAGTCAACCGACAGTTGACGGAATTACCCGCTCCCCGCAGCCTAGCTGCCGCAATAACAATTCATACGCGCGCCACCTGATAAGCGACAAGCGATCCAGACGCCGATCCCTTATGGCGAAGCAGGGTTCCACCACACGACGTCGTCCGAAACCAAGGCGACGAAATCGCCGCTCGCATCAAGGACACACGGTCATTGGTCGATTGCGATGATCACACAGAGATCACGTTGGCATTTGCCGCGCCGTGGCCGCGGCGGCGCTCACGTCGGCTAGCGATGATCGTGCCCGCGCGCTCCTCAGCGCCCAAGGCCGAGCTAACGCTCCCTTAACCACAAACGAGCGCTGCGTGAGAGCTCGTGGGACGACTCTGCATCCATTTGCGTTGTCCGGCACCATGCGCATCATCGGTCATTCGCTGCTCGTTGCCGCGTGCAGCCTGGTTGTCTTCGCTGCACCGATCGCAACCGCCGACGCACAGCAGGTGCAGGCCGGGACGCTTGACTGTCATGGCGGCCCCGATGCCGGGTTCATCCTCGGACCGGTGACCAATCTCGATTGCGTGCTGCACGTCGATGCCGCGCCGGACAGCCGCTACGTCGCGGCTATTCGTAACTTCGGCGTATTCATCGGCGATCAGGACGTATCATTGACTTGGAAAGTGATGGCGACCGTGCCATGGATCGGGGTCGATGAACTGGCCGGCGGTTACGCCCACGCCGGCGGCGCCGATGCAAACGTTCTCAGCGGCGGCACCAATGCGCCGATCACATTGCATCCGCCGACCGAGCCAGACGGCACCTCGAAACCGCGGGTGCAAATCGAGGGCCTCGAACTCCGACCGGTGGATCACTGATCCCAGTCGTTTGCGCATCACCCCGAATGCACGACGCCGCCCGCTTGAAATACATGCGGACGGCGCCGGCACTAGCCCCAGGAAGGTGATGCAAAATCCTGACCGCTCCATGTCTGCACGTCCACGGCCGAGAAGCATGGCCCAAATGGGCTATCAGACGAAGCCGAAGCGAAGCTGGGTTCGGTGTCGGCTGCTCCCAGCATGGACCACGACGCGTCCATGCTCTGATGTTCACGGTCTGCCCTGAATTCGCTTGGCGTTCTTATCATTCAGCGCACCGAATGTTTCCGTAGTTCTCCGTGCGTGAACCAGGTTCCGATTCCTTCTTGGATGCTGGATGCGAGCTGCTGGCGAAGCTCCTCATTCTCGCCGCGATTATAGGTCGGCGTGTTCGGTGATTTCTCGATCGATCGTCATTTTCAGCAAGAGCCCTTCCGAGCGCCGGCGCTCGCTATCGATACTGGAATTGTCATGGAAGATTCGGTCCAAGTCCGTTGCACGCGCTGCAAGAACGTCTTTCGCGACCGGGCCAAGCGGCTGCAGAACGGATATTCGCGCCAGTGCCCGAGCTGCGAGATCGTGCTGTTCTTCGACGAGGACTCGCACGATCCGAACATCAAGCGGGCGATGCGAGTGGCGCGGCGCGCGCGGAAGGAATTGCGAGAGAGCGAAGGCGCGAGCCCGAGAAGGGCCGAGCCGGCTCCCCGGCATTACAGCGGCCGCTCGGCCTCGAACTCACGAGGCACCGACGAAGAGGACAGCGATTGAACCTGGCGCGACCGACACAAGAATTTCGTCAGGAATGACGGTGTAAGAAAGGTCGTCGAAGGCCGGAGGACGCCATGCGAAACCTGAACACTGTGCTGAGCAAGCTGAACGACCGCCTGCTGCGGCTCGAAGGCGAGCTGTTCGTGTTGCGGTCGATCGCTCGCGCCTCGCTCACCGCAGGCGACGAGTCCGCAGTCCGTACCCGCAAACTGCTCGAGGGCGCCAAGCTCGCATTGTCCGACGAAGCCGAACGACCGCTGGACGCCGCGACCGGGAAATACGTTGCGGCCGCCGTCGCCATGGTCGATGAATTGCTCGAGCATCCCCGCGAGGCGGCGCCGCTGTTCCGGGTGATCGACGGCGGCAAGCGCGACGATTAGCGATCGAGTTGCCGACCAGGCCTAGCCCACGCCCAGGACCGCCCGGTCATAAGCCTCGATCGTCACCGTGGCCCTGAAGACAACATCGGCCGCCGTCATGCCCGGCTTGTAGAGGCTGCTGCCGAGGCCGAATGCGCGGATGCCCGCTCGCACATACTCCGCGAAATTCTGATCCGACACGCCGCCGACCGCTGCGATCATCACGTCCGGCGGCAGCACCGCGCGGATCGCGGTGATGCCGGAGGCGCCGAGCACGCTCGCCGGAAAGAATTTCAGGCTCGAGGCACCCACACGTGCCGCCAGCAATGCTTCGGTCGGCGACAACACGCCGGGCATGGTGACCATGCCGTGGTGGCGGGCGCGAGCCAGCACGTCGACATCGACATTGGGCGACACCATGAGGCGGCCGCCGGTGTCACGGAGGCGATCGACGTCTGCGGCCGTCAGCACCGTGCCGGCGCCGATCAGGACGTCGGCAGGCGCGCGCTTCGCCGCGATCTCGATCGAGCGGAACGGCTCCGGTGAATTCAGCGGAATCTCGATCGCGGTCATGCCGGCCTCGATCAGCGCACTGACGATGCCGGCCGTTTCTTCCGGCTTGATCCCGCGAAGGATCGCGACCAGCGGACGCTGCATCGGCGGGAATGGAATGCTCATGCGTTGATCCTTCAGTTGCGCCAGATCGATGCCGCCGCGTGGCCGAGGCCACGGCGAACCGCCTCCTCCGCATCGATCACGTTGAACGGGATCGAAAGCCGTTCGAGTGCCGTTTGATAGAGTTGTCGAAGACGGCCCGAAGCGATCAGCGTGACCGGCGCGCCTGCCTCACGCTCCGCAAGGCCAGCGGCGAGCTCGGCGCCGATCAGCGTGCCCGAGATCGTCTCACGCGCCGACTGCGCGCTGCCGCCGAACAGCAACTGCCGCGATCGCACCCGGAACAGCAGATTGGCCGACAGTGCCGGCGCCGCAAACACCGCTGCAACGGCCGAGCAAAACGCATCGCGATCGATCGCGTCCTCCGCGCCCGCGACCGCATGCGACAGGATGGTGTCGCGCGCGATCGCGCCGAACAGCTCTCCGGTCATGAAGGTCGCGAAGCGCTCGACCGTTCCGCTTCGTACCCGCACCCATTTGGAGTGCGTTCCCGGCAGGCAGACATCGGCGTCAATTGCCGCGTCCAGACCGAGTGCGCCGAGCAGCTGGGTTTCTTCCCCACGCATCACATCGGGTGCCGCGGCATCGCGCTGCGCGATCCCCGGCAGGATCCGAATGTCGCGCGCCGAGCCACGTACCGCGACAGCGCCGGTGAGGATGTCGGACAGACGTGCCGGCGCGTCGACATAGCCGGTCTCGACCCATCCCTGCCGCGCGCCCGCCATGCCGCAGATCACGACCGGAAGGTCGGCCGCAACACCCAGCGCATCGAGATGCGATTGCAGCACCGACGCAAAGCCGGTGCCGGCCGCGACCGTCATGCCCTGGTCGCTCCGGCGTTCGCCCAACACCTCGCCGTTCGCGTTCATAAGCCAGAGGCGGAAGCTGCTGGTGCCCCAATCGACCGCGACATAGGTAAGCCCGCTCATCGCTGTTCCACGCTCTCGGTTTCCGGCGCAACAACGGCGCCGCCGACCGAGACGCGATAAAGACGTTCATCTTGCCGCGCAAGGCACGCCGTTATCGTGCGCCCTTCAGCGTGCAGGAGGTCGTGCAGGTCGTGACAACGCCGTGGTCGCATTTGATGCAGGCGTTGACGCACTGGTCCATGACCTTCGGATTGTACTGGCTATAAAGATTGGACGCGCAGCTGTTGGTCGATCCCGTGACCTCCGGGTCGGACCAGCAACCGGACAGCAAAAATGCTGTGGCACTCAAAATGGCGACCTGGCGCATAAGGCCTCCTGCCACGCTGTATCCGAGTAACCTTGATAGGTTAGGTTAAATTCCGGTTTCAATTGCGACCTTATCCGGAAGCAGTATTGCTTATCCACCGGACACTTCCCCAAGGTCCGGGCCCACACCGGCAAGGCCGTCAGGCGACCCCGCCTGGCGGCCTTGTTGCCCTGCAATGCACAAGGATACCAACAAGATGGCCCGAAAGCCGCGGTGGTCGTTCAAGGAGGACCGGCGACTGATGGAATTGGCGCGTTCCTCGAAGTCGCTGGAAGACGTCGTCAAGGCGACCGGCCGTTCGCCGGAGCGAATCAAGAAGATGGCGATGCGCCTCGGCCTGTCGATCAAGCCGCGCGGCGCCACCAAGAAGTAGCCCAAGACGGCCGCGCCACAGCGGCACAGCCGGCTAGAGTTCCGGCGGACAATCGTCCTTCGCCCGTACGGGAATTGCCCGGTTCTCGCCCACGGCCTCGGTTGCCCGGGTGCAGATGGTGAGCACGAAAGCCACCCGGCTGCATTGCCAGTCCGGTCCGAGCCCGGCGCTCGACACCGGTTCGGGCGACGCCAGCGCCGCGAACAGATACGCCACCAAAACGGCACCCGCCGCCCCCGCGGCAGCCAGCGCCGCGCCCTTTACGGACCACAGCTTGGATATCATGGCCTTGGTTCCCGCCGATCTCTGGGAATCGATGAGACCGCCCGCCTGTCCACGCGTGACTGAAATCACAATCAGGACCAGACAGTTCGGGCTGAGTCTTTGGTTTTGATGTGGGAACGATATTGCACTGCCGCAAGATCGGATCAGCGTGCCGGCTCGATCACATTGCAGTTGGTGCGGCCCGACATCAGGCAGTCCTGCATCTTGCTCGCCGCCGTCAGGTCATGTGCAAGCCACAGGCCGACCGCGAGCATGACCACCGCGATCAGCAATCCGATCAGCGCGCCTCGGCGGTTGCCGCCGTCGTCGGATTCGCTCATGACCGCTGCGGTTCCCCTATTACCGTTGACCGTATCATGACCGTTTGCACGGTTGCGTGCGATCAATTTTGCAACACTCGTACAATGAATTGCGCACGCTCCGCCTCGGCGCTGCAATTCCATTGCGGGCGCCGGCGACTCGCGAAAAGCTGCACCCCGACGAGAGCGCGTGGTGCGGAGCGTGCCGGTGAGCGAACAAGAAGCGACCTACGACTATCAGCGTTACAAGCAGTTGCTCTCGGAGGCGGTCGACGAGACCAGCAGGTTGCGCCTGATCAGCCTCCTGATCACCGAAAGGGCCCGCGACAGGCTGGAAGCCCAGCGCGCCTCGGACCGGAGCGCGATGACCGCCGAAACGGTCGCCCGCGTGCTGGGCAACGCCCGGCGCGAACAATTTCAACGCGGCTGAAATTCCGGCGCACCGGGTGACCAACCACTCACCAGGCCCCTGATCGGGTGGCTGCAACGGCCATGATCGATCGATTGCTGTGCGCTCATATCTCCCTTGCTCCCCGGCGCGCCGTTCGCCACTGGCAATTTCGCCGCTGTTCACTTATTGAAGCGCCGAACCCCATCCCATCACTGAACAGAAAGCAGCAAGGCTTCCTCTATGAGTGGCTTCAAGGAACCGGGTTTTGCCGACCGCCAAAAGGCGGCCCTGCAGGCGCGGCAAAACCTCCTCAACAAGTTTCGCGCCCAGCCGGGCGCCGACGATCCCACTGTGAAGGCGCGGGCCGAGGAGCGTGCTGCGATCGCCGCGCGCCGCACCCAGGCCAAGGAGGCCCGCGAAGCCGAGAAGGCCGAGCAGCAGCGGCTTGCTGAAGAAGCCGCTGCTGCCGAGGCCGCTCGGATCGCGCGCGAGAAGGAAGAGGAAGCCGCCCGCGAGGAGGCGCTGCTCGCCGAGCAGAAGGCCAAGCGCGACGCCCGCTACGCGGCGCGCAAGGAGCGTGGCAAGAAGAAGCGCTGAGACGTGACCAGGCCCGCCACGACGGCGGGCCTGCTGACGACGAGGCGTGCCGGCAATCAGTTCTTCTTCATGCCGTCATCTTTCTTCATCATCGCGCCGCCATCCTTCTTCATGGCGTCGTCCTTCTTCATCATGCCACCGTCTTTCTTCATCGCATCCTTGGACATCGTGTCTTCCTTCTTCATCGCGTCGTCCTTGCCCATCTTGTCCTGAGCGAAGGCGGCCGGCGCCAGCGCGATGCTGAACGAGAGCAGCGCGGCGGAAAGGCCGAGGCGGGTCCTGGTGGTCATGATGATGTTCCTTGTTCGAATGTGAGCGCGACGACTGCCGCTCTCTGCTCGACGCATCCGCACCTTCAGCTGTTACCTCAATAACGAATTCTTGAACCATCGCGGCGCACGCCCGAGTCGCGCCCCGTGCGTCGCCACGCCGCAGTGTGCGCCGCAGCAAGGCAAGCACTTGCCGTCGTGCATCCGCCCGCACTATCAGGGCGCCTCGAACTATCAGATTAGAGAAAACTCACGCGAAGACCGGCTAAGCTAGAACTCCGCGCCGGCCTAACAGCCACTCAAGAAGCTCTTCAGGGGAAGAACCATGCTCACACGCCGCCACGTCCTCGCATCCGCCCTCGCCGCGCCCGCCGTCTTGCGGATGGGCGTCGGGACCGCTCACGCCGCGACCACGCTGAAGATCTCGCACCAATTCCCCGGCGGCACGATCGACAAGGGCGACTTCCGCGACCGGCTGTGCCGGATGTTCGCAGCCGAGGTCGCCAAGCGCTCGGGCGGCGACCTCACGGCCGAGGTCTATCCGAACTCGTCGCTGATCAAGACCAACGCGCAGTTCTCGGCGATGCGCAAGGGCGCGCTCGACCTCAGCCTGTATCCGATGCCGTATGCCGGCGGCGAACTGCCGGAGACCAATATCGGGCTGATGCCGGGCCTCGTCACCACCTACGACCAGGGCCTGCGCTGGAAGAAGGAGCCGGTCGGCAAGGCATTGAGCGACTTTCTCGCCGACAAGGGCATCCTCCTGATCTCCTGGGTCTGGCAGGCCGGCGGCGTCGCCAGCCGCTCCAAGGCGATCGTCGCGCCGGAAGATGCCAAGGGCATGAAGGTGCGCGGCGGCTCGCGCGAGATGGACATGGTGTTGCAGACCGCCGGTGCCGCGGTGCTGTCGGTGCCATCCAACGAGATCTACGCCGCGATGCAGACCGGCGCGTGTGACGCCGGCATCACCTCGTCGACCAGCCTGATCTCGTTCCGCCTCGAGGAAGTCGCGAAGTCGCTGACGTCCGGTGCCGGCGCGTCGTACTGGTTCATGCTGGAGCCGCTGATGATGTCGAAGGCGATCTTCGACAAGCTTCCGAAGAACCAGCAGGACATCATCCTCGCCGTCGGCGCCGAGCTCGAAGCGTTCGGCCGCAAGGGCGCGCAGGACGACGACGTCGAGGTCGCCAAGGTCTATGAAAAGGCCGGCGCCAAGGTCAGTGCGCTCGACGCCGCCATTGTCGGCAAATGGCGCGACATCGCCCGCGACACCGCTTGGAAGGATTACGGTGCCAAGACGGCGATGGCCGCCAACCTGCTGAAGCTCGCAAGCGACGTCCCCGCATGATGCATGGTCCGGTCGCGGATCAAGCCGAAACCAACTGCATCGCCACGGGTAATACACCCGTGGCCATGCTTGGGCGCGCGCTGTCCGTCTGCAACAACGTCATCGTGGTGTTCGCAGCCCTCGCCCTGATCGCGGCCTGCGTGATCCTGAGCTACAGCGTGCTCGGCCGCGCCCTGTTCCACAGCCCGAACTACTGGCAGGACGAGGCGGCGGTGTTCCTGCTGGTCGGCGCCACTTTCATGACCTCGGCCTATGTGCAGAGCCAGCGCGGCCATGTCAGCATCGAGGCCTTCGTCGGCCTGCTCTCGGCCCGCGCCAACGGCATCAGGCTGTGGCTGGTCGACGTCGCGAGCTTCGCGTTCTGCACCTTCTTCGCCTGGAAGTCCTGGACACTCGCGCACGAGGCTTACGTCGACGGCCAGGTATCCAACTCGATGTGGTCGCCCCCGCTTGCGATCCCCTATGGCCTGATGGCGCTCGGCATGACCCTGCTCTGCGTCCAGTTGCTGCTGCAAATCCTCATTCCGTTGACCGGTGGCGCGCGCCGATGACCGTGTTTGGTATTGGCATCTCCTACGGACTTGCCACCCTGTTTGCGATGTTCTCCGGCATGCCGATCGCATTCGCGCTCGGCGCGGTCGCGGTCGTGTTCATGGCGATCTACATGCCGGCGGCCTCGCTCGATACCGTGACGCAGAACGTCTACGAGGAGATGGCCTCGATCACGCTGCTGTCGATCCCGCTGTTCATCCTGAAGGGCGCGGCGATCGGCAAGTCGCGCGCCGGCCAGGACCTCTATTCGGCGCTGCATGCCTGGCTGCACCGCGTGCCCGGCGGCCTCGGCGTCGCCAATGTGTTCGCCTGCGCGCTGTTTGCGGCGATGGCCGGCTCCTCGCCCGCCACCTGCTCGGCGATCGGCTCGGCCGGCATTCCGGAGATGCGCAAGCGCGGCTATTCCGGCGGCTTTGCCGCGGGGATCATCGCCGCCGGCGGTACGCTCGGCATCCTGCTGCCGCCCTCGATCACGATGATCCTGTTCGCGGTCGCCGCCGAGAAATCGCTCGGGCGGCTGTTCCTCGCCGGCATCGGCCCCGGCCTGCTGCTGGTGACGTTGTTCGGGCTCTACGCCGTGTTCCGCTTCCGCAAGGAATATGCGACGGCCAAAGCCGTCTATGACGCGACCGGCAAGGACGCAGCGATCTTGCAGCATGACGAGTTCACCATGGCCGAGCGCTTCAGCGCGCTGCCGCGGGTGATCCCGTTCGTGCTGTTGCTGACGGGCGTGATGATCGCGCTCTATGGCGGCTATGCCACGCCGTCGGAAACCGCGGGCCTCGGCGGCCTGTTGGCGCTGGCGCTGATCGCGGTGATCTACAGCGTCTGGAAGCCGAGCGACCTGTCGCCGATCCTGAAATCGACGATCCGGGAATCCACCATGCTGATGCTGATCATCGGCATGTCGCTGCTCTATTCCTACGTGATGAGCTATCTGCACATCTCGCAGTCGGCGGCCGAGGCGATCGTCGCGATGCATCTGCCGCGCTGGGAGCTGCTGTTTGCGATCCTGGTGATGGTGATCGTGCTCGGCTTCTTCCTGCCGCCGGTCTCGATCATCCTGATGACCGCTCCGATCATCCTGCCGCCGCTGCGCGCGGCCGAGTTCGACATCATCTGGTTCGGCGTCGTCATGACCATCGTGATGGAGATGGGCCTGATCCACCCCCCGGTCGGCCTCAACATCTTCGTCATCCGCAACGTCGCGCCCGACATCCCCTTGAGCGAGGTGATCTGGGGCACGCTGCCGTTCGTGCTGCTGATGATGCTCGCCGTGCTGCTGCTGTGTTTCGTCCCGGAGATCTCGACCTGGCTGCCCAATCTGGTGATGGGGCCTGACGGCGGGCGATAGAGCGCGCTTCGGATGGTTTGGCTTGGGGTCAGGCCGCTTCCTGCTCCCTGGCCGCGAGCGCCGTTTCGATCCTGCGGACCAGCGACGCCGTCGGACGTCCCTCGCGCTGTAGCCGGCGCAGTTCATTCCATAGTCTGATGATTTCGCGGTCTCGTTCGGCATCCATGGCCGCATTCTCCCGAATGCGCTCCACTATGAACGAAACAGGAACAAAACTCAAGACGGAAAGATACTGGCCCGCATCCGGAACCAGACCGCCGCAACACGATTGGTTGCTTCATGAAAATGGCCAAGGCAATTCGCAAGCAGGCGCAAACCGCGGAACGGGTCGCTTCGGCGACGGCCGATGTCGTTGTCGCCGACGAGATGCGCTCCCTCGCCCGCGCCTTCAGGAGCCAGGCCGATATCCTGAAAAAGAAGGAGAAGATGGAGAAGAAGCAGCTTTCCAGGCGGCCCTCGTCCAAATAGCCCTTTGCCGGTGAGGCACGGATCAGGGATAGCCGTCGCCTGGCGCATCGACCGCGACCACGTCGATCCGCGACACAGATTTGCCCTGCCTCAACTCCGCATACGACGTCGCCGCGCTGAGGCAGAACAACGTCCTGCGATCCGCTCCACCGAGCGCACAGGCCAGTGCGCGGCGCCCGGGGATGGCGATACGCCCACACTCCGCACCATCGCGGCCGATCCGGACGAAGGCGTCCTCCGTGAATGACGCGACCCAGGCCGCTCCATCGCGATCAAGGCAGATGCCATCGGGGTCGCTGACGCGGCCGAGCCGCCCACGGAGGTTCAGGCCGCCGTCCGACGCGATGTCGTAGTCGGCAAGGCAAGCGCCATCCATTTCAGCGACGACGAGCCGCTGATGGTCGGCGGAGACGGCAATGCCATTGGGAAACCGCAAGCCATCCGCGACGACGCGCGCGTTGCCGTCCGGCATCACCAGGATGATCCGGCCGACCGCGCCGCGGCCCTCCGGCGGCGGCAAGTCGAAGCCGAGATCGCCGACATAAGCGCGCCCCTGCCCGTCGACGATCATGTCGTCGATGGTGCCGATCGCGAGTTTCGAGAGGTCGGCATAGAGCGAGAGCGTCCCGCCGGAGAACCGCAGCAGCCGCTTCTTGAACATCGTCAGCACGACGATGTCCCCGTCGGGCAGCACGCCGAGACCACACGGCGTGTCATCGATCACTGCGGCATGCTCTTGCAGGTCACCCGACGGACTGACGCTAAGCAGCGTCCGCGCCATGCAATCGACGAACCACAGCCGTCCGCGATGCCAGCGCGGGCCTTCGAAATAGCGGCCGCCGTCCACAATGGTCGTGAGGCCAACCGTCATGGCGCGTTGGCCCGCAACAATTGATCCGTCCACGACATGCGCGCCCCCGGCCCTTCTCATCGAACATACAGGCCGGCCACGACCGGTCAAACCGCGATGTCGGCCCCCTGGACGCCCGTGGAATCCCGGTTCCGGCGGGTTCCACACGCCGCGTTCCATATTTTGCCGTGTTTTCCCTGTTGAGTTGCAGCCGCATTAACACTCGAGAATCGAGGGTGGTGGTAATCTGCGGCGGTTGTGCCGCCGTATGACGCGTTCTGTTGTGCCTCATGGTTTCTCAGGGGGACCAGGGAATGAACCGTTGCCTACGTCCGCTGGCGTGCTTCGCCACCGCCGCAGCACTTGCGCTGTGTCCCGTTCATGCCATCGCCAAGCCGCATCACCAGGCCAAGAGCGGCCACGGGGACAAGAAGGCGCCCAGCGCCAAGTCCAACACCAAATCGAACACCAAGTCCGCGCGCGAGGCTGCCTCCGGCAAGCGTCGCCATGCCAGACACAGCGCCGACAAACCCAAGTCAGCGAAGGCCAAATCCGTTCCGTCCAAGCCGGCTGAAACCGCGAAGGCATCCGAGCCGGAGAAACCCGCCGGGCCGCAACTGTCGGGCGACCTCGCCACGATCAGGGACGCCATCCTTGCCGCGCGCCGGGGCAAGACCGACGAGGCGACCGACATCCAGGCGAAGATCACCGACCCGGTGGGGCGGAAGCTCGTCGAGTGGTACCTGCTGCGGCATTCGGAATCGAGCGCGCCGTTCAGCCGTTACGCCGCGTTCGTCACCGCCAACCCGGACTGGCCAAGCGTCACGCTGCTGCGCAAGCGGGCCGAGGCGCGGTTGTGGCAGGAGCGCAGCGATCCGGCCACGGTGCACGGCTTCACCCTCGATCAGCCGATCAGCGCCAAGGGCAAGTTCGCGCTCGCCCGCACCTTGCTGGTCGAAGGCGATCGCGATGGCGCCGCGCGGCTGGTCCGCGAGGCCTGGCGCTCGGAAGAGTTGCTGGACCGGACCGAGAGCGACGCCTACGACGCGTTCAAGGACCTGCTGACGTCGGACGATCACCGCGCCCGCATGGACAAGCGGATCGGCGCCAAGGATCTAACCGGTGCCAGGCGCGCGGCGCAGCACCTCGGCAGCGATGCAGTGGCCATCGTGAAGGCCTGCGGGGCAGTCCGCGGACAATCGAGCAAGGCAGAGGACACGCTCAACGACGTGCCGGCCGATGCCCGTAGCGACCTCGGCTACACGCTCTGCCGCATCCAGTGGCTGCTCGCGAAGAACAGGATCGACGATGCGGCGCGCGTGACGATCGCGGCTGCGCCCGAGACGATGGCGCTGCAAGACACCGATCAATGGTGGCGCGAGCGCCGCATCCTCTCCCGCAAGCTGCTCGACCAGGGTGAGTACCAGGCGGCCTATGACGTAATCCGGGGCGCGGCGCCGCCGGACAACCCCTACTACCGTTCCGACATGCACTTCATGCGCGGCTGGATCGCGCTGCGCTATCTCGACGATGCCAGCACCGCCGCGGCGCATTTCGCTCACATCGACGAAGGCCAGACCAACCCGACCGTGCTGGCGCGCGCCGCCTATTGGCGCGGCCGGGCCGCCGAGGCGCTCGGCAACTCCGCGGCGATGCGGGCCGACTATCAGGCTGCTGCGCGCTACCCGACCGCCTATTACGGCCAGCTCGCGCTGGCCAAGCTCGGCCGTGATGGCATCGAGCTGCGCGCGCCGACATCAGCGGCCAACGCCGGCAGCATGGCCGCCGACGAGCGGGTGCGGGCCGCCGACATGCTCTACGCGATCGGCGAGCCGGACGTCGTGCTCTATTTCGTCGCCGACCTCGCCGAGGAAAGCACCGACGTCGGCATGCTCGAGGCGCTCGGCGAACTCACCGGCCGTCGCAACGATGCCCGCACCATGCTGCAACTCGGCAAGATCGCGCTCGGCCGCGGCTTTGCCTTCGACCACTACGCCTTCCCGGTCATCGGCATTCCCAGGCACGCCCCGATCGCTCCCGATATCGGGCGCAGCATGACCTACTCGATCGCGCGTACCGAGAGCGCGTTCGACCAGCGCGACAAGTCGGCAGCCAACGCCGTCGGCCTGATGCAGGTGACGCCGGAAGCCGGCCGCGACACCGCCAAGCGCTTCAAGGTCAGCTACGACTGGGACAGGATGGTGTCCGATCCGGTCTACAACACCCAGATGGGTGCGGCCGAGTTGAGCGCCCTGCTGTCGGAATACCGTGGCTGCCACATCATGACCTTTGCCGGCTACAATGCCGGCCGCGGCCGGGTCCGCGACTGGATCAAGGCCTATGGCGATCCGCGCGACCCCAATGTCGATGCGATCGACTGGGTCGAGCGGATTCCATTGTCGGAGACGCGCAACTACGTGCAGCGCGTGATGGAGAATTTCGCGGTGTATCAGGCGCGCTTCGAGGATGCAGGCACTGCGCTCGCAGCAAAGAGCAGCGACCGCGTCGTGACGCAGGAGAGCAACGCCGCGCCGGCGCAGTGAGATCAACTGCGGCCGCTACAGCAGATCGGTCTCCGTACGAACCTCGGCGCGGGCGAAAAACCAAGACACGCCTGCGACGAGGCAGGCGAACACCATCCAGGCGATCATCCCGCGGGCCTCACGCTGAGTGTCGATCCCGTAGTCGATGAAGAAGACCGGCAACAGGTACACGAACGCAATTGTCCAAATACTCCAGAGCCCGCTTCGCGTCAGAATAAGGTAGACGAGGCCGCCGTAAACGAGCTGGACGATCAGCGCAGCAGCCAGGGCGATCAAGGACAAACGAAGAATGGCGCCTCCGGATGGAACGGGTGCACCATCCGACATCGCCCAATAGATCATCCATCCGACGAAGGCGACTGTAAAGGCGGCGCTGGAGACAAGCCAAGCAAGAACGAGATTCTTCATGGGCGCCCGCGCCGAAATGTGGACCGGCCTCTCAATCGACCTTCACATTGGCGGCCTTGATCATCGGCCACCATTTGGCGATTTCCGCCTTCTGCCAGGCACCGAGCGCTTCCGGCGTGAGTTGGTCTTGCGGCGGCATCTGCAAGCCGAGATTTTCGAGCTGCTTCTTCACGGCGGGATCGCGCAGCGCCTGCACCGCCGCGGTGTTGAGCTTGGCCACGATCTCCTTCGGCGTGCCTTTCGGCACCCAGAGCCCGGACCACAGCGTCATGTGGAAGCCCGGCAGGCCGGCCTCGTCGACCGTCGGCACCTCCGGCGCGTTCGCAACCCGCTTGGAATCGGTGACGGCATAGGCACGGATGTTTCCGGCGCGGACCTGGTTGATCGAGTTCGAGGTCTGGTCGACGATGATGTCGATCTGACCGGCGACGAGGTCATTCAGCGCCGGCCCGGTGCCGCGATACGGCACGTATTGCAGCTTGATGCCGGAGACGTTCTCGAAATAGAGCCCGGCGATATGGCTGCCGCTGCCGGCGCCGGCGGTGCCCGCGGTCGGTGGCGATGGCCGCGACTTCAGCCACGCCAGCAGTTCCTTCAGCGATTTCGCCGGCACGTCGTTCTTGCTGACGATGATCATCGGGTTGCTCGGCAGCAGCACCACCGGCTCGAGATCGTCGACCAGGTCGTAGCCGAGCTTGTAGATCGCGCCATTCGCGACGTGGGTGCCGAGATGACCGAACGAGACGGTGTAGCCATCCGGCGCGGCGCGCACCGCGCGGCCGACGCCGATCGAGCCACCCGCCCCGGTCACGTTCTCGATCAGGACCACCTCGCCGAGCGACTGCTTCATGCGCTCGCCGAGGATACGCGCCATCGCATCCGATGGACCACCGGCCGCGAACGGCACCACGATGGTGATCGGGTGCGCCGGATAGGTTTCTGCCGCGACGGTTCCCGTCAACGCCACCATCGCCAGCACGGCCAGCACCAGCTTCCGCATCACGCTTCCCCTCGAATTTCGTTGTCGTATCATTTTTGAAGGGCCACCTTTCGACAAGATGGCCCTTCGGATGAGGCGTCAGAACTGCGAGAAGTCGATCGGCTTGTGCCGGTCGAGCGTGCGGGTGACCGGCGGCAACGGGTATTTCAGGCCGCTGGCGCAATTGAACAGCATCACGCGGTCGCTCTTGGTAACGCGGCCGTCGGCGAGGCTCTCTTTGTAGGCGGCGTAGGTTGCAGCCCCTTCGGGGCACAGCAGCAGCCCCTCCTCGCGCGCCACCTCGTTGAGCGCGGCAGAAATCTTGTCGTCATCGACGGCGATCGCAAAGCCCTTGCTCTCACGCACCGCGCGCAGGATCAGGAAGTCGCCGATCGCCTGCGGCACGCGGATGCCGGAGGCGATGGTGTGGGCGTCCTCCCAGCGCGCCGCGTGCTCGGTGCCGGCCTCATAGGCCCGCACCATCGGCGCGCAGCCTGCGGCCTGCACCGCCACCATGCGCGGGCGCTTCGAGCCGATGAAGCCGATCTTCTCGAGCTCGTCGAACGCCTTCCACATCCCGATCAGGCCGGTGCCGCCGCCGGTCGGATAGAAGATCACGTCGGGCACGTCCCAGCCGAGTTGCTCGGCGAGCTCGAGGCCCATCGTCTTCTTGCCCTCGATCCGGTACGGCTCCTTCAGGGTCGAGGTATCGAACCAGCCGACTTTCGCCTTGCCCTCGCCGACGATCTTGCCGCAGTCGTCGATGTAGCCGTTGACGCGGTAGACGGTGGCGCCCTGGAGCTCGATCTCGCTGACATTCACCTCCGGCGTGTCGGCCGGGCAGAAGATCGTGGTCTTGATGCCGCAGGAGGTCGCATAGGCCGCCAGCGCAGCGCCGGCATTGCCGTTGGTCGGCATCGCCATGTGCTTGATGCCGAGCGCCTTGCCCATCGACACCGCCATCACGAGCCCGCGCGCCTTGAACGAGCCGGTCGGCAGCCGTCCCTCGTCCTTGACGATGATCTCGCCGCCGCCGAGCTTCGCGCCGAGCTTCGGCAGCCGGATCAGCGGCGTCGTGACTTCGCCGAGGCTGACGATGTCCTGGCATTTGCGCACCGGCAGCAGCTCGCGATAGCGCCACAGATCGGCGGGACGCTGCGCCAGCGCATCCTTGGTCAGCGCCTTCTTCACGCCCGCCAGGTCGTAACGCACCAACAGCGGTTTGCCGGCCTTGGACAGATTGTGCACCTGGTCGGCGGGATAATGATCCCCCTCCATCGCGCATTCGAGATGGGTGACGAAGGTCGGGCGTTCGATGGTCAGGTTGTCGTTGTCTTTCACGAGGTGCGCTCTTTCTTGTTCTTGGGTTCACCACTATGAGACCCGTCACCCTGAGGTGGCCGCTTCTTCAGCGGCCCTCGAAGGGCGACAGGCCCCGCTGTTCGATCCGGACCGTTCATCCTTCGAGGCACACTTCGCGAGCGCCTCAGGATGACGGAACTGGCAAATCTTGAGCCGCGGCTCTCAAATATTCAGCACCCTTCCGTACGCATCCAGCACCGCTTCCTTCATCATCTCCGACAAGGTCGGATGCGGGAACACGGTGTGCATCAATTCCTCTTCCGTGGTCTCCAGGTTCATCGCCACCACATAGCCCTGGATCAGCTCGGTCACCTCGGCGCCGATCATATGCGCGCCGAGCAACTGCCCGGTCTTCTTGTCGAACACCACCTTGACGAGGCCCTGGTCCTCGCCGAGCGCAATCGCCTTGCCGTTACCGACGAACGGGAAGCGGCCGATGCGGATCTCGCGGCCGCCCTCCTTGGCCTTGGCTTCCGTGAGGCCAACCGAGGCGACCTGCGGGTTGCAATAGGTACAGCCCGGGATCAGCAGCTTGTCCATCGGATGCGGATGCAGGCCCTTGATCGCCTCGATGCAGATCACGCCCTCATGCTCAGCCTTGTGCGCCAGCATCGGGGGTCCTGCGACGTCGCCGATCGCATAGATCCCGGGGACGTTGGTCTTGCCGAGGCCGTCGATCACGATGCAACCGCGGTCGGTCTTGACGCCGAGCTTCTCCAGCCCGAGATTTTCGATATTGCCGACCACGCCGACCGCCGAGATCACGCGCTCGAATTCCTTGGTCTGGGGCTGGCCCTTGCCGTCGTCGATGGTCGCGACCACGCTGTCGGCCTTCTTTTCCAGCTTCGTCACCTTGGTCGAGGACATGATCTTGATGCCCATCTTCTCGAACCGCTTGCGCGCCAGCCCGGCGATCTCCGCGTCCTCGACGGGCAGGATCTGCGGCAACACCTCGACCACGGTGACGTCGGATCCCATGGTGTGGAAGAACGAGGCGAATTCGATGCCGATCGCGCCCGAGCCCACCACCAGCAGCGACTTCGGCATCCGCTCCGGCACCATCGCCTCGAAATAGGTCCAGATCAGCTTCTTGTCGGGCTCGAGCCCGGGCAGCACGCGCGGCCGCGCGCCGGTCGCGACGATGATGTGCTTGGCCTGATAGACGCCCTCGCCGCTGGCGCCCTTCGGCGCTTCGACCGCGGATTTCTTCACCGTGATCTTGCCGGGCGCGTCGATCGTGGCGTCGCCCCAGATCACCGTGACCTTGTTCTTCTTCATCAGGAAGCCGACGCCGTCGTTGAGCCGCTTCGAGACGCCGCGCGAGCGCTGCACCACCGCCTTCGGATCGAACGAGACGTTGTCCGCCGACAGCCCGTAATCCTTGGCGTGCTGCATGTAATGGTAGATCTCGGCCGAGCGCAGCAGCGCCTTGGTCGGGATGCAGCCCCAGTTCAGGCAGATGCCGCCGAGATAGGATTTCTCGACGATCGCGGTCTTGAAGCCGAGCTGGGCGGCGCGGATCGCGGTGACGTAGCCGCCGGGGCCGGAGCCGATGATGATGACGTCGAAGGATGTGTCGGCCATTACCTGTACTCCTGCCAGACCGTGCCGAGCAGCACGGCCCACACCAGCGCGAGCACGCCGGTCCCGATGATCATGATCCTGAACTGGATCGTGGAAATGAGGTCGCGGCTAACCGCGACGAGCAACGCGATGGCGATGGCCGCGAGGACGACGTACGGACCGTAGATCGCGTACATGGTCGATCCCCGTCAGACCATCATCATCACGGGGTTTTCGATCAACTGCTTGAAGGCGCCGATCAGCTCGGCACCGAGCGCGCCGTCGATGGCGCGGTGGTCGCACGACAGGGTGACGCTCATCATCTGTGCGATCTCGATCTTGCCGCCACGTACGACGGGGCGCTCCTCCGAGGTGCCGACCGCGAGGATCGAGGCATGCGGCGGGTTGATCACGGCGGTGAAGTGGTTGATGCCGTACATGCCGAGGTTGGAGACTGCGGTGGTGCCGCCCTGGTATTCCTCCGGCTTCAGCTTGCGGGCGCGGGCGCGCGCGGCGAAATCCTTCATCTCGTTGGAGATGGTCGACAGCGTCTTGGTCTCGGCCTTGCGGATGATCGGGGTGATCAGGCCGCCCGGCATCGCCACCGCGACGCCGACGTCGGAATGCTTGTGCTTGAGCATGCCGCCTTCGGTCCAGCTCACGTTGCAGTTCGGGATCTTCTGCAACGCCACCGCCATCGCCTTGATGACGAAGTCGTTGACCGAGATCTTGTAGAGCGGCTTCTTCTCCTTGTCCTTCGGCGCTGACGCGTTGATCTCCTCGCGCGCGGCGAGCAGCTTGCCGATGTCGCAGTCGATGGTCAGGTAGAAGTGCGGGACATTCTGCACCGAGGCGGTGAGCCGCTGCGCGATGGTGCGGCGCATGCCGTCATGCGGGACGATTTCGTAGGAGCCCGGCTCGTACAGCGCCAGGATCTGCTTGTCCGACATCGACGGCGCGATGCTCGGGCCGGCCGCTGCGGGCGCAGCCGCCGGCGCCTTCAGGCCCTTGCCGGACTTGGCCTCCTCGACGTCACGCGCGACCACGCGGCCGTGCGGGCCGGTGCCGGTGATGCGGGCGATCTCGATATTGGCTTCCTTGGCGAGGCGCCGCGCCAACGGCGACGAGAAGATGCGGGCGTGTCCATTGGCCTGCGCCGCGGGAGCTGCTGCCGGCTGTGGCGCCGGTGCAGCGGCCGGTTTCGGCTCAGGCGCGGCCGCAGGAGCCGGCTTAGCTGCTTCGGCGGGCTTCGGTGCCTCGGCAGGCTTGGCCGCCGGTGCCGCGCCGCCTCCGGCGTTAGCCGCCGCCTTCACGTCCTCGCCGTCGCCGGCGAGCACCGCGATCACGTCGTTGACCGGCACGTCCTGGGTGCCCTCGGGCACCACGATCTTGGCGATCGTGCCTTCATCGACCGCCTCGACTTCCATCGTCGCCTTGTCGGTCTCGATCTCCGCGATCACGTCGCCGGACTTGACCTTGTCGCCCTCTTTCTTGAGCCACTTGGCGAGGTTGCCCTTTTCCATCGTCGGCGACAGCGCGGGCATGAGAATATTGATCGGCATTGTCAGTGACCTTGTTGCGACCGCGGTTTGGTTTGGCCCATGTCGGTCGGCCGGGCGATTTCGGCTTCGAACATCTCGACGATGCGCGCGAGCGCTTCGTCCTCGGTGTATTCGCTCTCGCGCGAATAGGCACGCGCAGCATGGCGGGCGATGTCGACGAGCATCAGCCCCCACATGTCCGGCTCCTCGAAGGCGCGCTGGAACGCGATCGACAGGCCGCCATCGACGACGAAGGCGCGCAGCACCTCGATGGCATCGTCGCGCCCCATCACGTCGGGCGGCAGCGGCTGCTCTTTGGGACCGGCCATCGGCGCTACCGGTAGGACACGGCCTTGGCGGCCGCGACCACCTCGGCGACGGAAGGCAGAGCGAGCTTCTCGAGGTTGGCTGCGTAAGGCATCGGCACGTCCTTGCCGGAGACGCGCGCAACGGGAGCGTCGAGATAGTCGAACGCATGCTCCATGATGCGCGCGGCGACCTCGGAGCCGACGCCGCTCTGCTGCCAGCCCTCCTCGACCGTGACCGCACGGCCGGTCTTCTTCACCGAGTTGATGATCGTCTCGGTGTCCATCGGACGGATGGTGCGGAGATCGATCACCTCGGCCTCGATGCCTTCCTTGGCGAGCTCATCGGCGGCCTTCAGCGCATAGGACATGCCCATCGCCCAGGAGACGATGGTGACGTCCTTGCCGGAGCGCGCAATCCGCGCCTTGCCGATCGGCACCACGAAATCGGGCAGCTTCGGCACCTCGCCGGTGTGGCCGTACAGCATTTCGTTCTCGAGGAAGACCACCGGATTGGGATCGCGGATCGCGGCCTTGAGCAGGCCCTTGTAGTCGGCGGCCGAGTACGGCGCGATCACCTTGAGGCCCGGGATCTGCGAATACCAGGCGGCGTAGTCCTGGCTGTGCTGGGCGGCGACACGGGCGGCGGCACCGTTCGGGCCGCGGAACACGATCGAGCAGCCCATCTGGCCGCCGGACATATACAGCGTCTTGGCCGCGGAGTTGATGATCTGGTCGATCGCCTGCATCGCGAAATTCCAGGTCATGAACTCGACGATCGGCTTCAGCCCGGCCATCGCGGCGCCGACGCCGACGCCGGCAAAACCGTGCTCGGTGATCGGCGTATCGATCACGCGCCGCGCGCCGAACTCCTGCAACAGGCCCTGCGTCACCTTGTAGGCGCCCTGATATTCCGCGACCTCTTCGCCCATGATGAAGACGTCGCCGTCGCGGCGCATCTCCTCGGCCATCGCATCGCGCAGCGCCTCGCGGATGGTCTGCGTGACCATCTCGGTGCCGGCCGGAATTTCCGGATCGGGCAGCGCCTCGCTGACCGGCGCGGCCGGCGCTTCCGCCTTTGCATCCGACTTGGCGTCGGCAGCAGGTGCAGCCTCCGCGGCCTTCGGCTGCGGCGCCGCAGCGGCCGGCGCCTTGGCGAGATCGGCGGCGCTTTCGCCGTCGGCCAGGATGGTGGCGATCGGCGTATTCACCGCGACATCGGCGGTGCCTTCCGGAATCAGGATCTTGCCGAGCGTGCCCTCGTCGGTGGCCTCGACCTCCATCGTCGCCTTGTCTGTCTCGATCTCGGCGATGACGTCACCGGACTTGATGGTCTCGCCTTCCTTCTTCAGCCATTTGGCGAGGTTGCCCTTCTCCATGGTGGGCGACAGCGCAGGCATCAGCACTTGAATGGGCATATCGGCTCCCGAAATCGGTCTTGAAATTAGTCTGCGCGGGTGGGGTCAGCGGTAGATGTCGGTGTAGAGCTCGGACGGATCGGGCTCCGGATCGTGCTGTGCGAAGTCGGCGGCTTCGTTGACGATCTCGCGCACCTCGGCGTCGATCGCCTTGAGGTCCTGCTCGCTCACGCCTGAGGCCAGCAAGCGGTTGCGCACCTGCTCGATCGGGTCCTGGTCGTGACGAACCTTCTCGACCTCCTCGCGCGTGCGGTACTTGGCGGGATCGGACATCGAGTGACCACGGTAGCGGTAGGTCTGCATTTCCAGAATGATCGGACCATTGCCGCCGCGGCACCAGGCCGCAGCCTCATCGGCGGCGGCCTTCACCGCGCGCACGTCCATGCCGTCGATCTGCTTGCCGGGAATGTTGAAGGAGACGCCGCGCTTGGAGAAATCCTGCTGGGCAGACGCGCGCGACACCGAAGTGCCCATCGCATAGCGGTTGTTCTCGATCACATAGATCACCGGCAGCTTCCACAGCTCCGCCATGTTGAAGCTTTCGTAGACCTGGCCCTGGTTGGCCGCGCCGTCGCCGAAATAGGTCACGCTGACGTTATCGTTGCCGCGATAGCGGTTGGCGAATGCAAGGCCGGTGCCGAGCGACACCTGCGCACCCACGATGCCGTGACCGCCGTAGAAATGCTTCTCCTTGCTGAACATGTGCATGGAGCCGCCCTTGCCGCGGGAATAGCCGCCGCGGCGGCCAGTCAGTTCGGCCATCACACCCCTGGATTCCATGCCGCAGGCCAGCATGTGGCCGTGGTCACGGTAGCCCGTTATGACCTCATCGCCCGGCTTCAGCGCCATCTGCATGCCGACCACGACGGCTTCCTGGCCGATGTAGAGATGGCAGAAACCGCCGATTGCACCCATGCCGTAGAGCTGACCGGCCTTCTCCTCGAAGCGCCGGATCAGCAGCATGTCGCGCAGAGCCTTGAGCTCTTGTTCCCTGGTGAACTCGGGCGGCGAGCCAGCCTTCTCCTGCCCTGATTCTTTTGCGACGGTTTTCTTGGGTGCGGCCATGGCAATTCCGGGTGAGAGAAGTCGGAGAACCCTCTCTAACCCAACTCAAATCGCCTTGGAAGGATTGCGTTCGCTGGATGGAATTTTGCTATGCCGCAGTGCAGCGCGGCGCGACACTTTTGTGATAGCGCGTGAGTGTTTTTGAAATTTGAGAACGCAAGTCAGTTCGACTTGTTGATCCGAACCAGATCACGCGGGTTGACGTAGTCGAGCTGGAAGCGCGCACGCTCGTCCAGCATGTCGGGATCGACTCGATCCGACCGCAGCAGCGACACCCGCTGCTCGCCTTCGGCCCGCTCCTTCTTCAATCGCGCCAGCTCCGAAGTCAGCGCGATGATCTCCTGATCGAGCTCCTGGCGCGCGTTCAGGCCGTATTTGCCGGTGTAGGCGTTGACGCCGAAATAGCCGACCATCAGCGCCGCCAGCGTGTAGAGGGCGAGACCGGACAGGATCGATTTGAGGCGCGTGCGGGAAACCATGGCCGCGAAGATGCGGCCATGGCGGTTAACGGAGTGCTAAGGGCGCGACCATTTGACCACGAAAGCGCCGCGCGCTTCAGCAGCTCAGCGGTTCTGCTTTTCGACGAAGGCCGCGAAGGCGTCGAGATACTGTTGCAGCACGCCCTTGAGCGACTCCTTGGTCAGTTCGCCCTTGTCGTCGAAGGCATCGCCGACGCCATTGAGGTAAGTCTCCGGCTGGCCGAGGATCGGGCCGGCGATGCCGGGCAGGATGTTCTGCAAATGCTTCACCGCGCTTACGCCGCCGAGCGGTCCGGGCGAATTGCCGATCAGGCCGACCGGCTTGCCGGCGAACGAGCTCTTGCCATAGGGCCGCGAGCCAACGTCGATCGCGTTCTTCAGCACGCCCGGGATCGAGCGGTTGTATTCAGGGGTCACGAACAGCACGCCGTTCGATTTTTGCAGCTTCTCGCGGAACGCCAGCCAGTCGGCCGGCGGGGCCGCTTCGAGATCCTGGTTGAAGAAGGAGATGCCGTGCAGCGTCGTGACGTCGAGCTTGAGCGAGGCGGGCGCGAGCTTGGCCAGCGCATTGGCGATCTTGAGCGACAGGCTCTCCTTGCGGATGCTGCCGACGATGGTGACAATGTTATAGGCCATAGCAATTCCCCTCGGGTTGCGCGTGAAAGCGTCGACCTCACCTACCGGCGCGCCAAGAACGATGCAAGTGCATGGATCGTCCAATTCCGGAAACGCAGCGTTCACGAAATTGACCGAACGAGCCCTGCTCCTCTGCCTCTTGGGCGAGCGCCGTCCGGCGCCGTTAAAAGCCATTCCGCCTGAAAGCCGGCTCAGACGCAACCCGGGGCCAATTGTCGACATGTTCCTCGAACCATACTGTGGCTCGATTCCATGCACCTTTCCGGTTGACCGACGAGCACGCCATGGCAGAGCGCAAGATACGGGTCGCAATCCTGTTCGGCGGGCGATCGGCCGAACATGACGTGTCGCGGGCGTCGGCAGCGAACGTGCTTCGCTCGCTCGACCCGGATCGCTACGAGACCACGGCGATCGGCATCACCCGGGACGGCCGCTGGATCGCAGCCGACGCAGGCAACGGCGCCGGCGCAGGTAGCGGATCACTCACCATTCCAGACCACGGCCCGCAACTCGCCTTGCTGCCGGGCCGACAGGGCCGCGTCGTCGTGCTACAGGGATCGGCGGCACCTGCGGAATTGCCGGCGTTCGATGTCGTCTTCCCAGTCCTGCACGGCCCGAACGGCGAGGATGGCACCGTGCAGGGTGCGCTCGAACTCTCCGACGTGGCCTATGTCGGCTCGCGCGTGATGGGCTCGGCGGCAGGCATGGACAAGGATGTCGCCAAGCGCCTGATGCGCGAGGCGGGATTGCCGATCGTCCCCTTTGTCGTGATGTCGGCTGCGGCTCCGATCAGCTATGCCGATGCGGTCGGCGCGCTCGGGTCGCGCGAACTGTTCGTCAAGCCAGCCAACATGGGATCATCGGTCGGCGTGTCGCGGGCAGGCAATGCGGAGGAGTTCGAGAGCGGCTGCCGATTGGCGCTCCGCTTCGACAGCAAGATCCTGATCGAGCGCTGTGTCGCGCCGGTCCGGGAAGTCGAATGCGCCGTGCTCGAGGATGCCGAGGGCCGCGTCCGGGCCTCCCAGCTCGGAGAGATCGTGCCGTCCGACAAGCACGGCTTCTACTCATACGACGCAAAATATCTCGATGCCGACGGCGCCCTGCTTCAGGTGCCCGCCGACGTCCCGCCCGCCGTCGCCGATCGCATCAAGGAGCTCGCGATCAGGACGTTCGGCGTGCTCGGCTGCGAAGGCATGGCGCGCATCGACTTCTTCCTGCACGGCGAGCAGGCGTTCGTGAACGAGGCGAACACCCTGCCCGGCTTCACCAATATCAGCATGTATCCGCGGCTGTGGGAGGCCAGCGGCCTGCCGCAGCCCGCGCTGATGGATGTGCTGATCGGCCATGCCCTCGAGCGTCACAAGCGCTCCAGGGGGCTGGCATTCATGCGCGAGTAGAATTTGCCTCGGGCAGCACGACCGCCCGACGACGCCCATCGGTCTGGTGGAACGCTGCGCGCCTACCGTTTCGGGTTGCGCCGGCGGATATGGTCGAAGCCTTGCTTGATTGCGGCGAAGCGCGCGTCGATGATCGGCTCGAATTCGAGGTCGGTGAAGATATAGGGCCAGTCGTTCTCGACGCCTTCGCGGACCAGCTCACCGACATACATGGGATCGATGCCTTGGGAGATGCGTTCCCGGACCAGATTGATCCGTTCGGCAATCGGGCCCGACGTCGGCAAGACACGGAGCTCGCCCTCGAAGCGCTGCGGCAGGTTGCGCCTTGAGTCCACGATTTGAGTGCGGATGAACCCGGGACACAGCACCGATACGCCGATCCCGCGGGGCGCCAGCTCGAGCCGCAAGCCCTCGGACAGCGCGACGACGCCGTACTTTGAAACGTTGTATGCCGTGCTCCCTCCTGAGATAAGCCCAGCAATCGAGGCTGTGGAGACGATGTGTCCACCTTCGCCATGCTGCTCGATCAACGGCCCGAAAATCTCGATCCCCCAGATGGTCGCCATCAGGTTGACCCCCAGGGTCCAATCCCAGGACGCATCGGTCCAGGCGCCATAGGGCCCACCGCCACCGACGCCCGCATTGTTGACCAGGATATGCACCTTGCCATAGCGGGCAATCGTGGCTTCGGCCGCCGCCACGAGTTCGGACTTGAGTGAGACGTCCGCTTTCACGCCGTCGACATCGGCGTTGGTGCTCTTCAATCGCTCGATCGCCGCGGACAGGGCTTGTTCTTCGATATCGCAAAGCATGACTTTCGCCCCCGCCTGGGCGAGAGCAGTCGCGATCCCCAGCCCGATGCCTGAGGCAGCACCGGTCACGAACGCAATCTTTCCAGCGAGTTCTTTCACGCGCATTCTCCTTCCGCAGACCGAGACGCTGGCTCAAAACGCCAAGCGTCTCCGGACGGAATATGACCGCGATTTCCAGCGATTGGGAAGCGCGCGGATGTTCGCTTCTGCGCCAAGCTTGGAGCTGCCCGGGGACAGCCTTTCGCTTCGATCCTCAGCCCTTGTTCGGGTTGATCAGGAATTTCTCGCCGGTTGCGCGCTTGCCATAGACGGCGATGTTGTCGAGCTGCAAGGTTCCCTGCAACGACACCACCTTGGTGTAGTGACTTGCGAACGTGGTCTTCAACTCGGCCACCACGCGCTGGCGCAGCTTGTTGCCGGCCTCCGGGCCGATCTTCATCAGGAACGGGAACAGCAGCCAGCCGCCGACGCCCCAGGCCATGCCGAAGCCGCGCGGCAGCTCGATCGAGCGGGTGTCGAGGCTACCATAGACATAGACCTGCTTGTGCACATTCGAGCCGTAGCGGCTGTAGGCCTTGGCGGTCTTGTTGATTGCGGTCTCCATCGCGACCAGGATCTGCCCGGCGAGCTTGCCGCCGCCGATCGCGTCGAAGGCGATGGTCGCGCCGGTCTCGACCAGCGCGCTGGTCAGATCGTCCATGAAGCTGGGTGCGCTGGAATCGACGACGTGCTTGGCGCCGATCCTGTGCAGGATGTCGGCCTGCTCCTTGTTGCGCACGATGTTGACGAGGCCGATGCCGTCCTTGAGGCAGATCTTGTTGAGCATCTGGCCGAGGTTCGACGCCGCCGCGGTATGCACCAGCGCCTTGTGTCCCTCGCGCCGCATCGTCTCGGTCATGCCGAGCGCGGTCAAAGGATTGACGAAACAGGATGCGCCTTCCGCCGGCGTGATGCCTTCGGGCAGCGGCAGGCATTCGTTGACACGCAGCGTACGGTATTGCGCATACATCGCGCCGCCGATCATCGCGACCGTCTTGCCCATCAGCGCTTTCGCGGCGTCCGAGGAGCCGGTCTTGATCACGACGCCGGCGCCTTCATTGCCGACCGGCATCGACTCGTCGAGCCGCGCGGCGAGGCCGGCCATCGCCGCCTCCGGCACCCGGGCGGTCACCACGGGCAATTCCCTGCTGCCGGAAACCTTGGCCGATGACATGTCGGCCGGGCCGATCAGGAGGCCGAGATCGGACGGATTGATCGGGCTCGCCTCGACCCGGACCACGACTTCGTCGGGGCCGGGCTCGGCGGTCGGGACATTGACCAGCGATAGCTCCAGTTCGCCATTCTTCTTGAGCAGCGAACGCAGTTGCAGCCCATTCTTGCCGTCACTCATCGCACATCCTCCCTCGACTTCCATTTGCTGCCCTGAAGTTGGACGCTCCCCAGGGTCGGCCCCGTTACCTTCGGCCCTGCCGATATGGGCCGGGTCGACAACGAAGTCCAGCAATTGGCGACTTCAAAAGGATAGTTTCAAGACGACGGCTTCGGCGTAGGCATTTTTACCCAGCGCTGCGGTGTCGCGCGCGCCCGCGCGCGGCGGGGTCATCTTGCGCCTACGGCATCAGGCCGCGCCGCACCGCGTGCGACAACGACGTGTCGATCGTCCCCATGGCGGCCGGATCGCTCCTGAACGTCGCGATGTTGCGGACCGCAAGAAGCTTGTCGAGCTCGTTCTGCTCGATCAGTCCCGTTGCGAGCATCTCTTCGATCCTGAAGTCATCGACCACGAATGGCTTGCCGGCAGACCGGCAGATCGTCTTGATCGGGCAATAGACGTCTCCCTTAATCGCCGTGACCTGCGCGGCCTCGCGCTCGATGGTTCGCTCTCTCTTCGCAAACTGCTCGGCAAACTGCGGATCGAACAGGACGAGCAGCGTTTCCTGACGATCCGACGCGAGAAGACGAAACAGAAGCAGCGACACGACCGTAATCTTGGCGGCGGATCCCGATAGGTGTTTGGCCAGCGGACTGCTTTCGAGTGATGCACATGTGACGCCGATCGCGATACCGAGCGCCAGGATCAGATCGAACTCGGCATTTCCGTATATCTTGTCACCAAACCATTGCACGATGCAGGAGGCCAGGGCGATCGGAACGTGAAGGGCCGTGAATCTGGCGCCATCCGTGCTGCTGGTGAACACCCAGCAAAGCCAGATCAGCGCGGCAAGCGCGGACCACTGCAGATGACCGAGATTGCCGATCAGGTGAGCGATGTCGTAGTCACGGGCCGTGAACAGGTTGCGGAAAAAATCGGATCCGAAGATTGCACCACACAGCGCGAGCCCGGCGGTCGCGGCGATCACGCTGGCGACGACCGCGGGGATCGCGCTGGCGCGGCGGCGTGCGAGGAGCCAGATCACCGCAGTCAGCGGGATCGCGATCATGCTGTGCTTCCAGAAGCCACCGATGACCATGACGAGCAGCGGACCAAGCGCCGATCGCACGCCCGATCGTTCCGAGGTCAGGAGCCATGCGAGGCCGCCCCCATGATCGCCTCGCCGGCAAGTTGCGGATCATTCGCCCCAACATAGTTCGTGAAGTTGTGGGACATGATCGCGACGTACCACAATGCCCCGATGGCGGGACCGAAGATCCCGCCCGCCAGTGCCCGAACGCAGACGAAGATTTCGACGCTTACGGCGATCAACGCGACCAGCGACAGCCAGCGCCCGACAAAGAGATTGTCCGCGAGAAGATTGCCCAGCGAGCCAACGCCGTAGAACGAGAGCGGCGGATAGTTGTTGACGACGAGAGCGCTCGGGGCCGGATAGATCGTTTTCCAGGCCGCCGCAGCGTCCTGGAAGTAGGCGTTCCAGGTTTCCGTGAACCAGATTTCGATCAGGAATTGCGATCGCCAGACCGGGTAGAAAAAGAAGTAAAGCGCGACCAATGCCGTCGCCCCGATAAGGGCGGCATCAACCCGATCAAGAACAGTTGGGACGTCGAGAGAGAGTTTCCGGTTACTCGCCCCGACAACGGAAATGTTCGACAACACGCTGAAACAGTGGCCGAAGGAGCGACCAATGGCAACCGAAAGGTAAGACAGTAATGATCCGGAATTGCCTTCCTCACGAAATGCGGGGCTTCCGCACGCGGACGCCGGAGTCATCACCCGCTACCTGGCGACGCCATACACGTCGCCAGCCCAATCGACCGCTCACAGCGCGAGGACGATGGTAAGCCTCGTTACCGCGCGTGAGCTTGGCGTTCCTTACGACAGCGCCTTCAAGGCCGCCCTGCCCGCGTATTTCGCCTGGCTACCGAGTTGCTGCTCGATGCGCAGCAGCTGGTTGTACTTGGCGGTACGGTCGGAGCGCGCCAGCGAGCCGGTCTTGATCTGCCCGCAATTGGTGGCGACAGCGAGGTCGGCGATCGTGGAGTCCTCGGTCTCGCCGGAGCGGTGCGACATCACGGCGGTGTAGCCGGCCTTGTAGGCCATCTCGATCGCCGCCAGCGTCTCGGTCAGCGTGCCGATCTGGTTGACCTTGACCAGGATCGAGTTGGCGCGGCCATGCTTGATGCCGTCGGCGAGCCGGGTGACGTTGGTGACGAACAGATCGTCGCCGACCAGCTGGCACTTGTTGCCGATCGCGTCCGTCAGCTCCTTCCAGCCCTCCATGTCGTCTTCCGACATGCCGTCCTCGATGGTGACGATCGGATAGCGGCCGACCAGATCGGCGAGATACTTCACCTGCTCGGAACGCGAGCGGGTCTTGTTCTCGCCGCCATAGACGTAGGAGCCTTCCTTGAAGAACTCGGTGGAGGCGCAGTCGAGGCCGAGCACGACGTCGTCGCCCGCCTTGTAGCCGGCCTTGCCGATCGCGTTCATGACGAATTCGAGCGCGGCATCGGCCGACGGCAGGTTCGGCGCGAAGCCGCCTTCGTCGCCGACATTGGTGTTGTGGCCGGCCTTCTTCAGCTCGCCGCGCAGCGTGTGGAAGATTTCCGAGCCGCAGCGCAGCGCTTCGGCGAAGCTGCTGGCGCCGACCGGCAGGATCATGAACTCCTGGAAGTCGATCGGGTTGTCGGCATGCACTCCGCCATTGATGATGTTCATCATCGGCACCGGCAATGTCCGCGCCGAGGTGCCGCCGACATAGCGATACAGCGGCATGTCGAAGGATTCCGCGGCAGCCTTGGCGCAGGCCAGCGAGACGCCGAGGATGGCGTTGGCGCCCAGCCGGCTCTTGTTCGGCGTGCCGTCGAGCTCGATCATGATCTGGTCGATCGCGACCTGCTCCTCGACGGCCTGGTCGCTGAGTGCCTCGAAGATCTCGCCATTGATGGCGGCGACCGCCTTCTCGACACCCTTGCCGAGATAGCGCGACTTGTCGCCGTCGCGCAGTTCCACCGCCTCATGGGCGCCGGTGGAAGCCCCCGACGGCACCGCCGCGCGGCCAATCGACCCATCCTCCAGCACCACATCGACCTCGACCGTGGGGTTGCCGCGGCTATCCAGGATTTCGCGGCCGATGATGTCGACGATGTCAGTCATGAGAACCTCTTTTGGCAGTGCGGGGGGCAGATGGCGGTGCTTCTACCGCAATGCATCGAGGGGGAAAAGGCCGGGTGACGGGCGCCCCCGCATTGGATAAGAGGACGCCACGGAGACCCCCTGATGGCAAAGAAATCCACCAAATCAACCACCTCCCCCGACCTCCAGCTCGGCCGCGCGGTGCAATGGCCCGACGCGCCGGAAAAGGCGCAGCTCGACCGCGTGCCCAACCCACAGGCTAGTACCGATTATCTGGTACGCTTCACGGTGCCGGAATTCACCTCGATCTGCCCGGTGACGGGCCAACCGGATTTCGCCCATCTGGTGATCGACTTCGTGCCGGGCCGCTGGCTCTTGGAATCCAAATCACTGAAGCTGTTTGCCGCGAGCTTCCGCAACCATGGCGCATTCCACGAGGATTGCACCGTCATGATCGGCAAGCGGATCGCCGACGAGATCAAGCCGAAATGGCTGCGGATCGGCGGCTACTGGTACCCGCGCGGCGGCATCCCGATCGACGTGTTCTTCCAGACCGGCCGGTTGCCGAAGGGCATCTGGGTCCCGGACCAGGGCGTCGCGACGTATCGCGGGCGGGGCTAGGGCGGCCCCCTTTAACCTTCGCTTCAACTCTGCTTCGCTACGGTCGTGTGGACTTTCTTATGCAACCTGCAGGCCACACGTGAATGACACTTCCAATTCGGCCACCTTTGACGCTCGTCAACTTCGCTTCTGGCTAGCAACCCTTTCTCCCGGCGATCTGTCTGTAAATGAAGGCGCGGCAGCTCACCCCGGAAGCCTGATGATCACCAGCATCGGAAGCCCCAATGATGCGTTGTGGTCGCAGATGGAACGCGCGGGTTGGGCGCAACAGATCGCGGGCGATGACCTCTCCATCGCGGGCGTAGCGAGTACCTACGCTTTCACGGAGCTGGGCGCGCATGCAGTGACGAAGGCACTCACCGAACTCGCCTCCTGGAATGCCGAGGTAATGGCGTTATTCAAGGGATTCGACGCGCCGGAGCACGTGCGACAGCTCAGCGGTGTCTTTAGCCGATTGTTCCTTCGAACAGAGGCCCAACTCGCCATCGCAAAGAAAACGACTCCCGCAACAGAGGAAGGTCTGGTTCGGCAGCGTGACTACGTCCTGGCACTGGACGAGATCAGCAAGGGCGTCCGGATGGCGGGGCAGTACATCATCGAGGCCCTTGCGCTTGGTCCGGACAGCGACCTTGGTCGAGTCCGCGTAGAGCGAAGCACGGCCGGCCTGCGCTATGCGGAACAATGTCTGACGGAATGGGCAGCCGAGATGCGCACTCAGCAATCCGACAGTTCGTCGCCGTCGTCCTGATCTAAGCCTCGACATCCGGCCGCGCCGCCGCATCCGTCGGTCGCGTCTGCTTCAAAAATCTCGCGCAGATAAATCCGAGCACCACCATCACCGCCGCGGCCGAGACCAGCGTTGCGGTCTTGCCGGCATGTTGCAGCCCAAAACCGTAGGCGATCGGGCCGACGGTCTGGCCCATGAAGAAGAAGAACGAGTGCAGCGACAGCGCGGTGGCGCGCGCCTCGACCGAGAGCTCGCTGGCGAACACCTGCAAGCAGCCGTGGATCATGTAGAAGCCGAGGCCCATCACCATGAGGCCCGCCATCTGCAATTTCCAGTGCGGCCCGAAAGCGACGCCGACTAATTGAATTGCCACCAGCGTCGCACCCGCGATCATCATCCCCCTCACCCCGATCAGCGGCAGCATCCGCGCCACCGTCAGCGTGTAGAGCAGTCCGCCGATCGCAAAGCCCGCGATCACGATGCCGGCGATCGACAGCGAGGTCTCGCCGAGCTCGAACAGGAACGAGGCGATGAAGGGAAACAGCCCAAGGACGCAGCAGCCTTCGATGAAGACAGCCGAGTAGCAGATGCGCGCGTTCGGATTGGTGAAGATGGTGCGATAGCCGTGGCGCAGCGCCTTCAGGCTGGTGCGCGGCGGACGGTTCAGCGCGGCGCCGCGGAAGCCGGCTGCGACCGCGAGCGCGACGATGATCACAAGGCCGCCGAGCACCGCGAGTACGCCGCGCCAGCCGAGGAAGTCACCGATCAGGCCGGAGGCCGTGGCGCCCAGCAGATTGCCGGTCATCGAGCCTGCGAGAGTCCGCCCGATCGCAAGCTGCCGCTTGTCCGGCCCGACCAGGTCGCTGGTCAGCGACAGCGCCACCGGAAACACCCCGCCCGAGCCGATGCCGGCCAGGATGCGGGTCACGAACAGCATCGGGAACGAGGTCGACAGCGCGCCGAGAATGCTGGCGACGCCGAGCAGTCCGAGGCAGATCGTCATCAGGCGCGCCTTGCCGAACAGATCGGCGGCGGCGCCGATCGCCGGCTGGATGATTGCGAAAGTGAAGGCGAACACCGCGGCAAAGCTCGCCGCAGTCGCGATGCTGACGCCGAAATCGTCGGCGACATGCGGCAGCACCGGATCGAGCGCGCGCACCGACAGGCTCGCCGCGAAGGTCGCCAGCGTGATCACGTTGAGAACCGGCGGCATGCCGCTCTTTGCGGTCATGTCGCGGTCCGTCTGTCAGGTTGCGGTCTTGGCGAGCGCGTCGAACTGCATCAGCCGCCTGACGAGGGCTTCGAAGTCGCGCAGCGGCACCATGTTCGGACCGTCCGACGGCGCGTGATCCGGATCGGGATGGGTCTCGATGAACACGCCGGCGACGCCGACTGCGACCGCGGCGCGCGCCAGCACCGGCACGAACTCACGCTCGCCGCCCGACGAGGTGCCCTTGCCGCCCGGCTGCTGCACCGAATGGGTGGCGTCGAAGATCACGGGCGCACCGGTGGTGCGCGCAAGGATCGGCAGCGCGCGCATGTCGGAGACCAGCGTGTTGTAGCCGAACGACGCGCCGCGCTCGGTGACCAGCACGTTGGCATTGCCGGCGCCGGTGATCTTGCTGACCACATTGGCCATATCCCACGGCGCCAGGAACTGGCCCTTCTTGACGTTGACGACCTTGCCGGTCGCAGCCGCAGCCAGCAGCAGGTCGGTCTGCCGGCACAGGAAGGCCGGGATTTGCAGCACGTCGACCGCCTGCGCCACCTCGGCGCACTGGCTGGCTTCGTGCACGTCGGTCAGCACCGAAAGCCCGAGCGACGAGCGGATCTCGGCGAAGATCGGCAGCGCCTGCGCAAGCCCGATGCCGCGCGCCG